>NZ_JAAQWI010000003.1:0-633629 GCF_012985385.1 Pseudomonas sp. WS 5503 | reverse complement strand
GCTCAGCAATCGTTGGTTACATCTTTGATTTCTCGCGGAGTAACTTGTGATGCTGATAATCTTGTTGACTATCAGTCTGACTCCACAAGCACCCACACGAATTGCTTGATTCAGTTGTTAAAGAGCGGTTGGTTAAGATCTTTCGTCTCAACCGAGGCGCGTATTCTACAGCAGCCTCATTTGCTGTCAAGTGGTTATTTTCAGAAGTTTTCGAAGATTTCTTCAACAACTTCAACCACTTGCGCTTGCGATCTCTCGTAAGCGGGAGGCGAATTCTACAGCGTTACACGCTGCTGTCAATACCTCTTTTTCAACTCCCTTTCGGCTTCGATGAACTGAAGCAACTTGCTGTCGACAACTGCGTAACTCGTTGTTTACCAAGGAGTTTTCCGTTTCGACTGCGCCGGAAGTGCGGCGAATTATAGGCTTCCAGAATCTGCCGTCAACCTTCTTTTTCACATTTCTGTCATATAAGTCAAAAAAGCCCCAATAATGCAAAGGCCGGCCCCAAGGGGCCGGCCTTTTACCTACCGAGCCTTACAGGCTAGGGAAGGCGAATTGCGACGCTTCATGGCTGGCCCGTTGCGGCCAACGCTGGGTGATTGCCTTGCGACGGGTATAGAAACGCACCCCGTCCGGCCCATAGGCATGCAAGTCGCCAAACAGCGAACGCTTCCAGCCACCAAAGCTGTGATACGCAACCGGCACAGGCAACGGCACGTTAACCCCCACCATGCCGACTTCAATCTCATCACAGAACAGGCGCGCCGCTTCACCGTCACGGGTGAAGATACAAGTACCGTTGCCGTATTCATGATCGTTGATCAGCTGCATCGCCGCTTCCAGGCTATCCACCCGCACTACGCACAGCACCGGCCCAAAGATCTCTTCTTTATAGATACGCATCTCAGGGGTCACACGGTCAAACAAGCTGCCACCGAGGAAAAAACCTTGCTCATGCCCTGCAACACTCAAGCCACGGCCGTCAACGACCAGCTCAGCCCCCGCCGACACACCGTCCTCTATATAGCCACTGACTTTATCTCGCGCCTGCCCCGTCACCAACGGGCCCATATCCAGCCCGCAAGAAGTGCCCGCACCAATCTTCAACGCCTTGACCTGAGGCGCCAGCTTGGCGATCAACGCATCCGCTACCTGGTCGCCCACGCACACAGCCACCGAGATCGCCATGCAACGCTCACCGCAGGAACCATAAGCCGCGCCCATCAGGGCACTCACAGCGTTATCCAAGTCTGCATCCGGCATCAGCACCGCGTGATTCTTCGCCCCACCCAGCGCCTGCACGCGCTTGCCGCGTTTGGTCGCTTCGGAATAGATGTACTCGGCAATCGGCGTCGAACCTACAAAGCTCAAGGCTTTGACTTCCGGAGCTTCGATCAATGCGTCCACCGCGCCCTTGTCGCCATGCACCACGCTGAGCACGCCCTTGGGCAGTCCGGCTTCCTGCAACAGCTGCGCGATCAACAGCGTCGAACTCGGGTCGCGCTCTGAAGGTTTAAGGATGAAACAGTTACCGCAGACAATCGCCAGCGGGTACATCCACAACGGCACCATCGCCGGGAAGTTGAACGGGGTGATACCCGCCACTACGCCCAACGGCTGGAAGTCCGACCACGCATCAATGTTCGGCCCTACGTTGCGGCTGTATTCACCCTTGAGAATCTCCGGCGCCGAGCACGCGTACTCCACGTTCTCGATCCCACGCTTGAGTTCACCCGCGGCGTCTTCCAGGGTCTTGCCATGTTCTTCGCTGATCAACTGCGAGATCCGCGCTTCGTTCTGCTCCAGCAGTTGCTTGAAACGAAACATCACTTGGGCACGCTTGGCCGGCGGCGTATTGCGCCAAGCCGGAAACGCCGCCTTGGCTGAGTCAATCGCCTGTTGAATGGTTTCACGGCTGGCCAAAGGCACCTGGTGAATCACCTGGCCGGTAGACGGGTTATAGACGTCGGCACTACGACCGCTGTCGTTGACCAGTTCACCGTTGATCAAATGCTGGATAAGGCTCATGCAGGGCTCCTGAAAAATTGTTCTATATAGAAGGAGAAATCAGTCGATCTTGTTCAGCACTTCGCCGACCGCGTCAAACAGACGGTCCAGGTCCTGCGGCTGGCTGTTGAAGGTTGGCCCGAACTGCAGGGTGTCGCCGCCAAAACGCACATAGAAACCGGCCTTCCACAACGCCATGCCGGCCTCGAATGGACGCACAATGGCATCTCCATCACGTGGGGAAATCTGAATCGCACCGGCCAGGCCGTAGTTGCGAATGTCGATCACATTCTTGCTGCCCTTCAAACCGTGCAGCGCATTCTCAAAGTGCGGCGCGACTTCGGCTACGCTCTGCACCAGGTTTTCTTTCTGCAACAGGTCCAATGCCGCCAAGCCCGCCGCGCAAGCCACCGGGTGCGCCGAGTAGGTGTAGCCGTGGGGGAATTCCACTGCGTATTCCGGCGTCGCCTGGTTCATGAAGGTCTGGTAGATCTCGCTGCTGGCAATCACCGCGCCCATCGGGATCGCGCCGTTGGTGACTTGCTTGGCAATGCACATCAGGTCCGGGGTCACGCCGAAGCTGTCGGCACCGAACATCGAGCCGGTGCGGCCAAAGCCCGTGATCACTTCGTCGAACACCAACAGGATATTGTGCTGGTCGCAAATTTCGCGCAGACGCTTGAGATACCCCTGCGGTGGCACCAATACCCCAGCGGAACCGGCCATAGGCTCGACAAATACGGCCGCAATGTTCGACGCGTCATGCAGCTCGATCAGCTTGAGCAACTCATCGGCCAAGGCAATACCGCCCTGCTCCGGCATGCCCCGGGAGAAAGCGTTGCTGGCCAGCAAGGTGTGAGGCAGATGGTCAACATCCATCATCGCCTGGCCAAACAGCTTACGGTTACCGTTCACACCGCCCAGGCTGGTACCGGCAATGTTCACGCCGTGGTAACCACGGGCGCGACCAATCATCTTGGTCTTCGTGGCCTGGCCTTTCAGGCGCCAGTAGGCCCGCACCATCTTCACCGCCGTATCGGCACATTCAGAGCCCGAATCGGTGAAAAACACATGATTCAGGTTGCCTGGGGTCAGCTCGGTGATTTTTTCCGCCAACTGGAAGGACAACGGATGACCGTACTGGAAGCCTGGAGAGTAGTCCAAGGTGCCCAATTGCTTGGCGACCGCTTCCTGGATTTCCTTGCGCGTATGCCCGGCGCCACAGGTCCAAAGGCCCGACAACGAATCATAGACCTTGCGCCCCTTGTCATCGGTCAACCAGCTACCTTCGGCGGCCACGATCAGGCGTGGATCGCGCTGGAAGTTGCGGTTGGCGGTGTAAGGCATCCAGTGCGCATCCAGCTTCAATTGGCTGGCCAGGGACGATGGGGCGTTTTCGGGCATGTTCATCAGCAAAACCTCGCAGGGCAAAAGGCAGCGTCGGGATTGAAAAAGCGTTGTTGCAGCTAAATTGCCACGGGGATAAAGTCGGTGAAATCCAACTCTTCTAACCTTCAGTCAGGACTTCACTAAACTATGAGCAGCCGTCGTCCCGACCCTTTGGCCCAAGTCAGTGACTTCGATATTCGCCTGCTGCGCATCTTTCGCAGCGTAGTGGAGTGCGGCGGCTTCTCGGCAGCGGAAACCGTTCTCGGCATCGGGCGCTCGGCCATCAGCCAGCAGATGAGCGACCTTGAGCAACGACTAGGGCTACGACTCTGCCAACGCGGCCGCGCCGGTTTTTCCCTGACGGAAGAAGGCCGCGAGGTCTATCAATCTGCCTTGCAACTGCTGAGTGCCCTGGAAAGTTTTCGCACCGAGGTCAACGGCCTGCACCAACATTTGCGCGGCGAGTTGATCATTGGCCTCACCGATAACCTTGTCACTCTGCCCCATATGCGCATCACCCACGCATTGGCGCAGTTGAAAGAACGCGGCCCGGACGTGCAGATCCAGATCCGCATGATCGCCCCCAATGAAGTGGAGCAAGGCGTACTCGACGGTCGCCTGCACGTCGGTGTGGTGCCCCAGGCCAGCGCACTGTCGGGCCTGGAATACCAGCCGTTGTACAGCGAACGTTCCTTGCTCTATTGCGCGGTCGGCCACCCGCTGTTTTACGCCGACAACAAGCAACTCGACGACGAGCGCGTCGACAGCCAGGACGCCATCGCCCCCACCTTCCGCTTACCTGCGGAAATCCAGGCCCATTACCAGGCGCTCAACTGCACCGCCAGTGCGTCAGACCGTGAAGGCATGGCGTTCCTGATTCTCACCGGGCGTTATATCGGCTACCTGCCCGATCACTACGCCAGCCTGTGGGTACAACAAGGCCGACTGCGTGCGCTGAAACCGGCTACACGTTTTTACGATTTGAGCCTGGCATCGGTCACGCGCAAGGGCCGTCGCCCTCATTTGGTGCTGGAAAGTTTCCTGGAAAGCCTGGCCGCCACCCGCTGATTCGGGCCTCGCGCAAAAAGCTGAGCATATGGACAGCTTTTTGCAAGGACTCAAGGACCTTGAACCGTCCGCCTTGAGTTGACCCGCCATGCCCCCAAAATCCTCCAGCCCCAGCGACCTCATCTACGGCCTCAACGACCGGCCGAAACCACTGCCGGCTCTCCTCGCGGCGCTGCAACATGTATTGGCGGCGTTCGTCGGCATTATCACGCCGCCTCTGATTATTGGCTCCACCCTCGGCCTCACCGCCCACTTGCCCTACCTGATCAGCATGGCGTTGATGGTTTCCGGCGTAGGCACCTTCATCCAGGCACGCAGGCCGTTTGGTATCGGTGCCGGCATGATCTGCCTGCAAGGCACCAGCTTTGCGTTTCTCGGCGCGGTGTTGTCTGCAGGCTTTCTGGTGAAACAACGCGGCGGCAGCCCGGAAGACATTCTGGCGATGATTTTCGGCGTGTGCTTCTTCGGCGCGGCGGTACAGATTGTATTGAGCCGCTTTATCGGCCAGCTGCGCCGCGTGATCACACCGCTGGTGACCGGCATTGTGATTACGCTGATCGGCATCAGCCTGATCAAAGTGGGCATCACCGACCTCGGCGGCGGTTTCAATGCACCGGACTTCGGCGCCCCCGCCAACTTGGCGCTGGGCCTGTTCGTTGTACTGACGATCATCCTGCTCAACCGCTCGAACACGCCCTGGGTACGCCTGTCGGCCATCATCATCGGCCTGGCCCTGGGCAGCCTCGCGGCGTGGTTCAGCGGTAAACTGATTCCCCAGGCTTTGCCTGACCTGCCATTGGTCAGCCTGCCTACACCATTCCGCTTTGGTTTCAACTTCGACTGGAGCGCCTTCCTGCCGATTGCGCTGATTTATCTGATCAGCAGCATCGAAACCGTCGGCGACCTCACCGCCAATTGCATGATTGCCCGCCAGCCTATCAGCGGCCCTTCTTATATAAGCCGGCTCAAGGGCGGCGTCCTCGGCGATGGGGTGAGCTGCATGATCGCCGCCACTTTCAGCGCTTTCCCCAACACCACGTTTGCGCAGAACAATGGTGTGATCCAGCTCACCGGCGTGGCCAGCCGTTACGTCGGTTTATACATCGGCGTGTTGCTGTTCTGTCTGGGCCTGTTTCCGCTGATTGGCGCCGTGCTGCAGCAAATCCCCAAGCCGGTGCTGGGCGGCGCGACGCTGGTGATGTTCGGCAGTGTGGCCGCGGCCGGCGTGCGCATTCTCGCCCAGGCACCGCTGGATCGACGCAGCATGCTGATTATCGCCACCTCGTTCGGTGTTGGCCTGGGTATCGCCGCGCAACCTAACCTGCTGCACCTGATGCCGACACTGGTGCAGAACCTGTTCGACTCCGCCATCACCAGCGGCGGTATCACCGCCATCCTCCTGTGCCTGTTACTGCCGGAGGCCAAGGCAAGTACCACCGCCGCAAACCACACCCCGGAACGCGACAGCCTGGAACCGCTTTGACGGTTTTATTGCATCAGGACTTGTCTGAGGCTTGAGGGTGGGTTATCTGTGCACACGTCGTCTCTATCGATCAGCACGGAAACCTCCATGAGCCTCGAAGTTCCTGCCCACAGCAACCACGGCGGTAAACCCGCCAGCCGCATTCGGCAAAAGAATGAACAAGCGATTCTCCAGGCTGCTGAAGATGAATTCGCGCGCCATGGCTACAAAGGCACCAGCATGAACACCATCGCTGCCAGCGCCGGGCTGCCCAAGGCCAACTTGCACTATTACTTCACCAACAAGCTGGGCCTGTACATCGCAGTGCTGAGCAACATCCTCGAACTCTGGGACAGCACCTTCAACGCGCTGACCGCCGAGGATGACCCGGCCGTGGCGCTCGCTCGTTACATCCGCACCAAGATGGAATTCTCGCGCCGCCAACCCCAAGCCTCGCGGATCTTCGCCATGGAGATCATCAGCGGTGGCGAATGCCTCACTGAATATTTCGGCCAGGACTATCGGGCCTGGTTCAGCGGCCGTGCCGCAGTGTTCCAGGCGTGGATCGACGCCGGCAAAATGGACCCCGTCGACCCCGTGCATCTGATCTTCCTGCTGTGGGGCAGCACCCAGCACTACGCTGACTTCGCCACCCAGATCTGCCGCGTCACCGGTCGCACCAAGCTGACCAAGCAGGACATGGAAGATGCCGGCACCAACCTGATCCATATCATTCTCAAAGGCTGCGGCATCAAGCCAGCCCTATAAACGAAGCGATTTATGTCTTTTACGCTCACCGGTTTTTGCGAGTTTCGTGAAGAAATACGCAAGAGCCGCTTTATCACCGTGGCGGCGCCGATTACCAGCCCGCAGGACGCCCAAGCGTTTTTCGAGCAACACAGCGACCTGAACGCCACGCACAACTGCTGGGCCTGGAAGCTAGGCGATCAATACCGCAGCAGCGATGACGGCGAACCCGGTGGCACAGCCGGGCGCCCGATCCTCGCGGCCATCGAGGCCCAGGGCTTTGATCAGGTGGCCGTATTGGTGATCCGCTGGTACGGCGGCATTCAACTGGGCACGGGTGGCTTGGCCCGCGCCTATGGCGGCGGGGCCAATAAATGCCTGCAAAATGCCGAGCGCATCGAGCTGATCAGCCGCGTACCTCTGAGCTGCGCCTGTGGCTTCTCCGAGCTGAACCTGGTGAAGCTGCGCGTCGCTGAACTCGGCGGGATTGTGGTGGAAGAAACCTTCACCGCCAACGGCGTAGAGCTGCAACTCGCCCTGGGGGAGGCGCACATCGACACCCTGCAAACCCAGCTCGCCGACCTGAGCCGTGGGCGCATCCTGCTCGAACGCTGAAACTGCTACTGTTATGCGCTGAACTCCATGAACCGCGATTTCAAAGGAAGCCTTTCATGTCTACGCCAAAAACCGCACTGATCATCGGCGCCTCGCGCGGGCTGGGCCTTGGCCTGGTCAAGCAACTGCTCCAGGACGGCTGGGACGTGACCGCCACCGTGCGCGATCCGAACAAGGCCGATGCCCTGAAAGCCGTGGGGCCGGTGCAGATCGAGAAGTTGGATATGGACGACCAGCAAGCCGTGATCGCCCTGGCCCAACGCCTGAAAGACCACACCTTCGACCTGCTGTTCGTCAACGCCGGCGTCAAGGGCCCGGCCAACCAGGAGCCCGGCCACGCGACCCTGGCGGAAGTCGGCCAGTTGTTCTTCACCAACGCCGTGGCGCCAATCAACCTGGCCCAGCGCTTTGTCGGGCAGATCCGCAAAGACACCGGCGTGCTGGCCTTCATGAGTTCGGTACTGGGCAGCGTGACCATTCCCGACGGCTCGGACCTGGCGCTGTACAAGGCCAGCAAGGCCGCCCTCAATTCGATGACCAATAGCTTTATCACGCAACTGGGCGAGCCCAAGCCGACGGTGCTGTCGCTGCATCCAGGTTGGGTGAAGACCGACATGGGCGGCGAAAATGCCCACATCGACGTCGAGACCAGCGTGCGCGGCCTGGTGGACCAGGTAAATGCCTACACCGGCAAAGGCGGCCATCACTTCGTCGACTACAAGGGCGACACCATCACCTGGTAACCACCCTCAACTGTAGGAGCGAGCTTGCTCGCGAAGAACGCCCAAGCACTGCGTTAAACCAGACTGCCCGCGTCATCATTGACGATTTTCGCGAGCAAGCTCGCTCCCACAGAGGTAAACTGCCCACCTCGCCCTCCCCGGCGACCCTGGATCAGCAGACAGGGCAACACTGAGCTGGCAAACCTGAACCCATCATTCAGAGGAGCCGGCCAATGCCTGCGACCCGTATCTGGTTAAAAAACCCCCTCGCGATATTCACTGCCAATCGCCTTGATGCCCGTGGCGGCCTGGTGCTGCAAGACGGTGTCATCACAGAAGTGCTGGCCCAAGGGCAGGCACCTGCACAACCCTGCGCACAGGTGTTCGATGCCCGCGAGCATGTGGTGCTGCCTGGGCTGATCAATACCCACCACCACTTCTATCAAACCCTGACCCGCGCCTGGGGCCCAGTGGTCAACCAGCCGCTGTTTCCCTGGCTGAAAACCCTGTACCCGGTATGGGCGCGGCTCACCCCGGAAAAACTCGCCCTGGCCAGCAAAGTCGCCCTGGCCGAATTGCTGCTCTCGGGCTGCACCACGGCGGCCGATCACCACTACCTGTTCCCCGATGGTTTGGAAAACGCCATTGATGTGCAGGTAGGCAGCGTGCGTGAACTGGGGATGCGCGCCATGCTCACCCGCGGTTCCATGAGCCTGGGCGAAGCCGATGGCGGCCTGCCGCCGCAGCAAACGGTGCAGCAAGGCCAGGTGATTCTCGAAGACAGCCAGCGCCTGATCCGCGAATATCACCAGCGCGGTGACGGTGCGCAGATCCAGATCGCCCTGGCGCCGTGCTCGCCGTTTTCCGTCACCCCCGAAATCATGCAAGCCAGCGCCGAGTTGGCCAACCAGCTGGACGTGCGCCTGCACACCCATTTGGCGGAAACTCTGGATGAGGAAGATTTCTGCCTGCAACGCTTCGGGCTGCGTACCGTTGATTACCTCGACAGCGTCGGCTGGCTCGGCCCGCGCACCTGGCTGGCCCACGGCATTCACTTCAACCCGGACGAAATCGAGCGCCTGGGCGCAGCCGGCACCGGCATCTGCCATTGCCCAAGCTCGAATATGCGCCTGGCCTCCGGCATCTGCCCCACCCTGGACCTGCTTGCCGCCGGCGCCCCGATCGGCTTGGGCGTGGACGGCTCGGCCTCCAACGACGCTTCGAACATGATCCTTGAAGCCCGCCAGGCCCTGTACATCCAGCGCCTGCGCTACGGCGCGGAAAAGATCACCCCCGAAGGCGTATTGGGCTGGGCCACCAAGGGCTCGGCGCAGTTGCTGGGGCGCACAGACATTGGCGAGTTGGCCGTCGGCAAGCAGGCGGACCTGGCACTGTTCAAGCTCGATGAGCTGCGCTTCTCCGGCAGCCATGACCCCATTTCCGCACTGCTGCTGTGCGGTGCGGACCGTGCAGACCGGGTGATGATCGCGGGTCAATGGCGGGTGATCGATGGTCAAGTCGAAGGCCTGGACCTCAAGGGCTTGATCGCCGATCACAGCCAGGCCGCGCGCCATTTGATCGCGGGCACCTAAGCCAGGCGCCAATCAAAATGTGAGAGCGGGCTTGCTCGCGAATGCGGTGTGTCAGTCAGTACATCTGTGACTGAACCACCGCATTCGCGAGCAAGCCCGCTCCCACATTGGGTCTGCGGCGCCTTTCAAATCGGGTTACAGCCCCAACAGCGACAGCATGATAAAGGTCGCAAACAACACAAAATGCGTCATCCCTTCTATCGCATTGGTTTCACCATCGTTGAGGTTGATCGCGCTGACGATCAGCGTGATAAACACCATAACCGTTTGCACCGGCGTCATCGCCATCTGGAACGGCTGCCCGGTGTAGAGCGCCATGGCTTCCATCACCGGCACCGTCAGGATCACCGTGGACAACGAAGCCCCCAGCGCGATGTTGACCACCGATTGCATGCGGTTGGCCAACGCGGCGCGCAATGCCGTGAGGATTTCCGGAGCGGCCGAGATAGCCGCCACCACAATCGCGGTAATCACTGGTGGTGCGCCTGTGCCTTCCAGGCCCAGGTCGAGGGTCTTGGACATCACCTCGGCCAGCGCGCCAATCACGATCACCCCAAACACCAGGGTCGCAATGGAAAACGTCAGGCTGACAGACGGCGCGTGCTCGTCTTCCGGCTGTTTCTTACGGCGTTTCTCCGGGTAGCTGTAGCTGAAGAAATAACTGTGCGGCCCCACCTGCATGCGCAGGAACAAGGTGTAAAGCACCACCATCGCGCCAATGGTGAAGGCCGAGTAAATTTTCCAGTCCGCTTCGGGGATAAATTCCGGTACCACCATCGACACCCCCATGGCGGTAAGAATCATCACACTGTAGGTGCGCGCCGAGTCATCGTTGTAGGACTGTTCGCCATGCTTGATGCCGCCCATCAGCGCGGCCAGGCCGAGGATACCGTTGATATCGAGCATCACCGCTGAGTAGATGGTGTCGCGCACCAGGGTGGGCGATGGCTCGTTACTCATCATGATCGCCAGGATCACCACTTCCACCAATACCGCGGCGAGGGTCAGGATCATGGTGCCGTAGGGGTCGCCGACTTTTTCCGCCAACTGTTCGGCGTGATGGGCCACGCGCATCGACGCCATCACGATAAACGCGATCAGCGCAAAGCCGGCCAGCAACGCAACCAGTTGGCCGCTGTGGAGCATCCAGTGTTCCAGAGGGTAGGCGGCGATGGCGGCAATCAGCGCCAGCAGCATGAATTTTTCTTGCTTGAGGGATGTGAGCATTCCGGGCCTTCTCGTACAGCGAATCAGTCATTGATGGGGTACAGACTGCGCCGAGCCGCTAACGTTTCGTTACACCTTAGTTCAGGCCGCCCTTGCGTGAGTGACAGAAATACTCTCCTGCTGGTCAGGTTTTGCCGATTATTTCAGCCATGGCCTGTAGAATGCCGCCATTGCACCTGATGAGATTTTAAAAATGTACGATTGGCTCAACGCCCTGCCCAAGGCTGAATTGCACCTGCACCTGGAAGGCTCGCTGGAGCCTGAGTTGCTGTTCGCCCTGGCCGAGCGCAACAAGATTGCGCTGCCATGGAACGACGTCGAAACCCTGCGCAAAGCCTACGCCTTCAACAACCTGCAAGAGTTTCTCGACCTGTATTACAAGGGCGCCGATGTGCTGCGCACGTCCCAGGACTTCTACGACCTGACCTGGGCTTACCTGCTGCGCTGCAAAGCCCAGAACGTGATTCACACCGAACCCTTCTTCGACCCGCAAACCCACACCGATCGTGGCGTGCCGTTCGAAGTGGTGCTCAACGGCATCGCCGCTGCGCTTAAAGACGGCGAGCAGCAACTGGGCATCACCAGCGGTTTGATCCTCAGCTTCCTGCGCCACCTGAGCGAAGACGAAGCGCAGAAAACCCTCGACCAGGCGCTGCCGTTCCGTGACGCGTTCGTGGCCGTGGGCCTGGACAGCTCGGAAATGGGCCACCCACCGAGCAAGTTCCAGCGCGTGTTCGACCGTGCCCGTCACGAAGGCTTCCTGACCGTGGCCCACGCCGGTGAAGAAGGCCCGCCCGAGTACATCTGGGAAGCCATCGACCTGCTGAAAATCCAGCGCATCGACCACGGCGTGCGAGCCATTGAAGATGAACGCCTGATGCAGCGCATCATCGACGAACAGATCCCGCTGACGGTATGCCCGCTGTCCAACACCAAGCTCTGCGTGTTCGACGACATGGCCCAGCACAACATCCTCGACATGCTCGAGCGTGGTGTAAAAGTCACCGTGAACTCGGACGACCCTGCCTATTTCGGCGGTTATGTCACCGAGAACTTCCACGCGCTGCACACCTCCCTGGGCATGACCCAGGACCAGGCCAAACGCCTGGCGCAGAACAGCCTGGATGCGCGGCTCGTGAAACCGTAACTGAATAGACTTGGACTCAACCTGTGGGAGCTGGCTTGCCTGCGATAGCGGTGTATCAGCCAGCCTCTTATTGCCTGACCTACCGCTATCGCGGGCAAGCCCGGCTCCCACATGGCCCCATCAGCTTCAAGCCTGGGTGAGTTCTTCCAGGGTCTTGCCCTTGGTCTCCATCCCGAACAGCCACACCACCAGCGCCGCCACCGCAAAGCACAGCGCGCCCAAGGCAAATACCCCGCCCTGCCCGGTTATCGGGAACACCAACCCGGTCACCAACGGCCCCAGCAACGAACCAACCCGCCCAATCGCCGACGCAAACCCCGAGCCGGTTGCACGTGCCGAGGTGGGATACAACTCCGGCGTGTAGGTGTACAGCACCGCCCACATGCCAAACAGGAAGAACTGCATCAACAACCCCGAGGTGATCAGCAGGCCCACGTTGCCGCCAAACACTGCGCTCTGCCCATACAGAAACGCCATCACCCCGCCGCCCAGCAGGGTCACCACGCACACAGGCTTGCGTCCCCAGCGCTCCACCAACCACGCGGCCATCAAAAAGCCTGGGATTCCGCCCAGGGAAATGATCACCGTGTAATACACCGACTGAGTCACGGCAAAACCCGATTGCTGCAACAACGCACTCAACCACGACGTCAGCCCGTAGAACCCAAGCAGGGCGAAGAACCACACACTCCAGATCATCATCGTGCGTTGGCGGTACTGCGCCGACCACAGCTGCTGGAACGCGGAGAAAAACGTCCCCGGCGCACTCTCGATCCGTGGCAGGGCAATTGGCTCCGGCAAGTCGGCACGGCCCAGGGAATCGCGCACCTTCTGCTCGATGCCAAGCAAGACCTTGTCCGCCGCCTCATGGCGCCCAGCCTGTTCCAGCCAACGCGGCGACTCCGGGATAAAGAAACGGATGGCCAGCACGAACACCGCCGGTACCGCCAGCACCAGGAAGATGTCGCGCCAGCCAATCACCGGCAACAAGAAGTAAGACAGTACGCCCGCAGCCACAAAGCCCAACGGCCAGAAACCATCCATCAAGGCGATATAGCGCCCGCGTCTTTTAGCGGGGATCAGCTCCGACAGCATCGACTGGGCAATGGGAAACTCCATGCCCATGCCAATGCCCAGCAGGATCCGAAACAACGTCAGCGTCTCCACCGTCTGGGCCGTGGAACACAAGTAGCTCGCCAACCCCCAGAGGACGATGCTCCACTGAAACACCGGTTTGCGACCGAATCGATCAGCAAGCATCCCGGACAGAGAAGCGCCCACCACCATGCCGAAAAAACTCGAACTGGCCAGCAACCCGGCCTGGGCCGTGCTCAGGCCAAACTCGGTTTTGATCGAGCCCAACAGGAAGGTCATCATCGCCAGGTCCATGGAGTCAAAGAAAAACGCCAGGGCGATGATGATGAAAATGATTCGGTGGTAACCGCTGATGGGCAACCGTTCCAGGCGTTCCGCCGCGCTATAACCCTGCCTACCCATGCCACACCCCTCGTATGAAAAATCCCCCTTGCGAGTGTGCGGCATCGTTTGCGCCGGCTATTGCTGGATGCGACCTGACGACAGCTGAGAACGACGCCTACAGCTTGGCAATGCGAGCTATGTGCTCAAGCCCCAGGTCATTGACCGACAAGGCCCGTGACTCGTTGATCACGCTGATCCAGTTCGCCTGCAGAAACAGTTGCATCAAGCCCGCCCCCAACGCACCGCCCAGGTGGGGTTGCTGCTGGCTCCAGTCGAAACAGTCGCAGGCCAGCGGCGATGCCAATGCCTGGGTAAAAATGCCCAACTGCGCCAACGCCTGCACGCCATTGGGCGTCACCTCTGTACGCGGCTCATGGCGCTCGATCCACCCGGCCTCAAGCATCCGTTGATACAACTGCGCCGCCAGCTCGCCGCCGAGGTGGCCATGGCACCAGCGGGCACGGCGCAGCAATGGCGGTGCGCGCAGCGCCGCTGGCAAAACATCAGGTGTGCTGCGGGCCGCGCTGGCCATAGTGGTGCTGGCCAGCGCATCAATGGCGGCACTGACATCGGCCGCCGCTACACGAAACAGGCGCTGGCCCCGCCGCGCCTCGATCCGCAACAGGCCGCTGCCGGACAGCCGCGCCAAATGTGCATTGGCTGACGCCGGCGACAGCCCGGCCAGCGTCGCCAGCTCTTCGGAAGTCTTCGCCGAACCGTCCATCAAGGCCCAGAGCATGGCCGTGCGTTTAGGCTCGGCGAGCAAGCTGGCGATCTGACTGATGCAAGGTGCTGCTCCCATGTATTCACTCCCTGTTAAACCATTTTTCTGCTGCGGTTGACGCCCAAGTATAGGTGCGCAGGCAGGAGGTTCCCCGGTGTCTGACGGTGCAAATCAGGACAAGATATGAGTGAAACTTCCGAGCGTGGCGCAGGCTATTGACGAGAAGCCATTCGTCCCGGTCGCTGGGCCGTCAATGTCGCACAACGGGACACGAGCATGTCCCGCAGCAGATTGATGGGTTTACTCAATTGCGCACGGTGGGCGCACAGCAGGTTGAGCGGGGTGCGCTCGCCCTGCAGTTCCGGCAGGATCAGACGCAAGCGCCCGGCCAGCACATCGGTGCTCACATCCAGCCAGGACTTGTAGGCGATGCCCATGCCCGCCACCGCCCAGCGGCGCACCACATCGGCGTCATCGCTGAAGCGATCGCCGCTGACCGTCAGGCCCACATGGCGCTTGCCATCGTAAAAACCCCAGTGGTCGTGGACGCGGCTGCCGAGCATGTACAGCAGGCAATTGTGCTGGGCCAATTGCTCCAGATGGCGCGGCTCGCCATGCCGGGCGAGGTAACTGGGGGCGGCGCAGAGTACGCGAATATTGTCCGGAGCAATGGGCAGCGCAATCAGGCTGGAGTCTTCGGGTTCGCCGTAACGCAGGGCAATGTCCACGGGCTGGCGGAACAGGTCGGCGATGCGATCACCGAGCAACAGGCGCACGTTCAGTTGCGGATGCTCCTGCTGGAACGCATCCAGCCACGGCAACAGTTGGTTGCGGCCGAAATCCGAGGGTGCCGACAATTGCAGCACACCACTGACATGATCCTGGCCACTGGCCAATAGGCGCCGCCCTTCATCCAGCGCGCTCAGTGACGCCCGCGCGTACGCAAGGAAGCCCTCGCCTTCGGCTGTCAGGCGCAGGCTGCGGGTGGAGCGCGCCAGCAAGCGCGTACCCAGTTGCTGTTCGATACGCTTGAGCGCGGCACTGGCCACCGCCGGTGACAGGTCCATGACCCGCGCCGCAGCCGACAGGCTGCCCAAGTCCGCCGCTCGCACAAACAACTGCAAATCATCAAAACGCAGCATGCATTTCCGCTCATTATCAATATTTGGTTGAAACAGCCTGCTGTTTTAGCCGCTTTTATCGGCGTGGGAAATAGCCAATCATCTGCCCATCCCGTTAGCCCGTGCCCGGAGTCGACTATGCCCACCGCTTTTAATGTCATCGCCACGCTGATCGCCAAACCAGGCCAGCACGCCACCCTGGAAACCCTGCTGCGCGGCCTGCTGGAACCGACCCGCCTGGAAGCCGGTTGCGAGCAGTACGACCTGCACCAGGACCTGCAACACCCCGAGACCTTCTACATGCTTGAGCGCTGGAGCGACGACGCTGCACTGGCCGACCACGACCAGAGCGCGCATATCCAGAGCTTTCGCGCCAAGGCCGCCGATGTGATCGAACACTTCGAACTCAAGCGCCTGAAATTTCTCGCCTGATCCCGCCTTTTTTGTAGGAACGAGCGTGCTCGCGAAAACCCCAACGACGAGGCGCGAAACCAGAAACACCGCGTCATCGTTAACGATCTTCGCGAGCAAGCTCGCTCCTACCTTGACCGTATTCACTTGGAGTCATCATGAAAGCCATCGCCTACTACGCCTCACTGCCGATCACCGATCCAGAATCCCTGCAAGACATCGAACTACCAGCCCCCGTGGCCGGCCCCCGTGACCTGTTGGTGGAAGTCAAAGCCATCTCGGTCAACCCGGTGGACACCAAGGTGCGCCAGAACGTCGCCCCGGAAAATGGCGCCGCCAAGGTGCTGGGTTGGGACGTGGCGGGTGTGGTCAAGGCGGTCGGCAGTGACGTGACGTTGTTCAAGGCCGGCGACAAGGTGTACTACGCCGGTTCCCTGGTACGCCCAGGCGGCAACAGCGAATTGCACACAGTTGATGAGCGCATCGTCGGCCATATGCCCCAAAGCCTGGGGTTTGCCGAAGCGGCCGCATTGCCGTTGACCGCTATCACTGCGTGGGAGCTGTTGTTCGAACGTTTGCAGGTGACTGAAGGCAAAGACGATCAAGGCCAGAGCCTGCTGATCGTCGGCGCTGCCGGTGGTGTGGGGTCGATCCTGACTCAGTTGGCCAACCAGCTCACCGCGTTGAAGGTCATCGGCACCGCCTCGCGCCCCGAGACTCACGCATGGGCCAAGGCCTTGGGAGCACACGTGGTGATCGACCACAGCCAGCCGCTGAGCGAAGTGTTGAAACAGGCCGGGCACGGGCAAGTGACCCACGTCGCCAGCCTGACCCAGACCGAGCAACACTTGGACCAACTGGTCGAAGCACTGCAACCCCAAGGCAAGCTGGCGTTGATCGACGATCCCAAGGCCCTGGATGTGAGCAAGCTCAAGCGCAAGAGCCTGTCGCTGCACTGGGAGTTCATGTACACCCGTTCGATGTTCGAAACGCCAGACATGATCGAGCAGCACAACCTGCTCAATCGCGTGGCCGAACTGATCGACGCCGGCACCCTGAAAACCACGGTGGGCGAGCACTTCGGCGTGATCAATGCGGCGAACCTGCGCCGCGCCCACGCTCTACTGGAAAGCGGCAAGGCCAAGGGCAAGATTGTGCTGGAAGGGTTCTGAAAAAACGGCTGTCAGTGTCGTCTGTTATCCACGTAGGTAACGGACGACACCATTAGTCCGAGAGTTGATCCTTGTCATATTTATGCGCCCGTTCAGGTTTATATTGGCCGCCTTTGCCACGATTCTTTTACGTGAGGAAGTCAGCAATGAAAATCCTGATAAAAGCGTTAGCAAAATCCCCAGGCAGCCAATGGCAAGTTCGTCTCGACGGCGAGGCCATCACCTTTCGCAGTGAAGCCGAGGCCCGCGCCTTCGCCGACACGCTGCAGGCCCGGATCCAGGCGCCCCATCGCTTCCCCCTCAACCAGCAACGTTCCGCTGGCTAAACCGAACTTCAGACCTGCGCCTGTACGGCCCTTGCCCGTTGCAGGCGCTGGGTCGCCATGGCAATGGTCACCGCCAGCACCCCGCAGAGGCTGATGACCATGGCCATCGGCATCGCCGTGCCGTCGTGCAACACACCAACCAACGACGCCGCCCCTGCAGCCACACCGAACTGAATGCAACCGAGCAACGCCGATGCGCTGCCGGCCCGAGCCCCCTGCCCGCTCATGGCACAGGCCGAGGTATTCGGCAAAATACAGCCCAGACTGGCGATACAGATAAACAGCGGCACCAACAACGGCCATAGCGCTTCAGTGCGCAACGCGGCAATTCCCAACAGCGTCAACGCCGCCGCCACGTACACCCACACGGTACGCGACAACAAAAACGCCGGGCCGCGCTTGGCGAGCAATCTTGCGTTCAGTTGCGCCACCAGGATAAAGCCCGCGGCGTTGGAGCCAAACAACCAGCCGTAATGCTCGGCCGGTACGCCATAGAGCTTGATAAACACGAAGGGGGAACCGGCGATGTAGGCAAACATTCCGGCAATCGAGATACCGCCGGTCAAGGCATAGCCCAGGTACACCCGGTCTGACAGAAGCGAGCCGTAGCGGCGCAACGAGCCCGACAACGGCTGACGCGGCTGATCGGCCGGGAAGGTTTCCGGCAACCCGACCGCCACGGCGATGGCCGCCATCACGCTGAACAACGACAACGCCAGGAAAATCGACTGCCAGCCCCACACGCCGACCATCAGGCCACCGGCCAACGGCGCCAGGATCGGGGCCAGGCCGGTCACCAGCATCAGTTGCGAATACACCTTGGCCGAACCCACGGCATCGCATTTGTCACTGACCACCGCCCGGGAAATCACCATGCCCGCACACCCGCCAAGGGCCTGCACGAAGCGTGCACCGATCAGCCATTCCAGGGACGGCGCATACGCACAAGCGAAAGACGCGAGGGTAAACAGGGTGACGCCGCTGAGCAGCGGCACGCGCCGGCCAAAGCGGTCGGCCAGCGGCCCGTAGATCAATTGGCCAATAGCCAGGCCCGCGAAATACACCGCCAGGGTCAGCTGGATATGTTTTTCGTCAGTGGCGAAGGCCGAGGCCATTGCCGGAAATCCCGGCAGGTAAAAGTCGATCGCCAACGGCGCGAAGGCGCTCAAGGCGCCCAGAATCAGGATTATGCGAAGGTTCATCAGACACCCAAGTGAGTCGGCAGCTCGACAGTCTAGCCGCGCTTGGGTGCCATGAACATTACGTTAGGTGGCTAACGATCAGAAAATCACGCCAACTTGACGCTGTAGCCTTCCTCGGCAATCAGGCCGATCACTTGGTCAGAGGACAGACTGCTTGCCACCCGCACTTCTTTAGCCTTCAAGTCGACCTCCACACTTGCTGCCGAATCCTGGCTCTGTACCGCCTGGGTCACCGCTTTAACGCAATGGCCGCAGGTCATTCCTTCAACGCTGAATATTTGCATGACATGACTCCTTTGATGAGGTTGAGCCCAGTGTCGAGCTTGCCATGATGGCAAGGTCAAGTTCTCAGTATTTCTGCCGGGCTGGTATTCGGCGGCGGCGTCGTCCAAGCTTCAACCTCCCTAGCTGTGAACCATGGAGCATTCGCCATGCGCTGGTCGTTTTTTGCCCTTGCCGGCCTGATGAGCTTGCCTGCCGCTGCGCCCCAGGCCCTGGCAGCTGAAGATTATGCGGTGCTGATTATTTCCCGCGAACGCCTGGAAGTGCCGACCCACTGCGAGATCGGCCTGTATATCCAGGACCAACTGGCCGGGCGTCTGTTCCAGGAACAGGCCACCTCCTTCAACCTTCCCCCCGGCGATGTGTCGCTGCGCCTGAAAGTGTTGCCGAGTCAGGCCCCCGGCTGTCTGCCAGGCATGCTCGCGCCTCCCGCGCAGAACATCACCTTGAAAGCCGGGGATGTACGCAAATTACGCATTGCACTGGGCCCGGACGGCATGTACCTCAAAGCGGCGAAACTGGAATACTGAGTAACCCCACGATCGTTCCCACGCTCTGCGTGAGAACGCCTCATCGGACGCGCTGCGTCCCGGGTACAAGGCACTGCTTCAACGCCAGGGTGACGCGGAGCGTCACGGCCGCATTCCCACGCAGAGCGTGGGAACGATCGGCGCAGAGCGTGGGAACGATCGGGCTTGACCTTCCCCACAGGTTAAGGTTGATCCTAGTGGCAACTTCTTCTGGAGGACTGCCCCATGAATGGATCCACCACCTTTGACCTGCCCATCGGCGGCATGACCTGTGCCAGCTGTGCCGGGCGGGTCGAACGCGCGCTGGGCAAAGTGCCTGGCGTGCAACGTGTCAGCGTCAACCTGGCCAATGAGCGCGCGCACATCGAAGTACAGGGCCAGATGGACCCCAGCGTGTTGATCGCCGCCGTCGACAAAGCCGGCTACACCGCCAGCCTGCCCCAAAGCGAAACCGCTACCGACGCCGATCAGGCCCGGCGCCTGCGCCGCGAGCGCTGGTCGCTGGTGGCGGGCATTCTGCTGGCGCTGCCCTTGGTGCTGCCGATGCTGGTAGAACCCTTCGGCCTGCACTGGATGCTCCCCGCCTGGATACAGTTTGCCCTGGCCACGCCGGTGCAATTCATCCTGGGTGCGCGCTTCTATGTCGCCGCGTGGAAAGCCGTGCGCGCCGGCGCCGGCAATATGGACCTGCTGGTGGCGATCGGTACCAGTGCCGGCTACGGCTTGAGTATCTATGAATGGCTCACCGCCGCCCCAGGCGTGACGCCGCACCTGTACTTCGAAGCCTCGGCGGTGGTGATCGCCCTGGTGCTGCTGGGCAAATACCTGGAAAGCCGCGCCAAGCGCCAGACCGCCAGCGCCATCCGCGCCCTTGAAGCCTTGCGGCCGGAGCGGGCGATTCGCGTGCAGGACGGCCGCGAAGAAGACGTCGCCATCAGTGCGTTGAAGCACGGCGACCTGGTGCTGGTCAAACCCGGCGAACGCTTCCCGGTGGACGGTGAGGTGGTGGAAGGCCAGAGCCATGCCGATGAAGCCCTGATCAGCGGCGAAAGCCTGCCGGTGCCCAAACAACCCGGCGACGCGGTCACCGGTGGCGCCATCAACGGTGAAGGCCGCCTGCTGGTGCGCACCCTGGCACTGGGCGCGGAAAGCGTGCTGGCGCGCATCATCCGCCTGGTCGAAGACGCCCAGGCCGCCAAGGCACCGATTCAGAAACTGGTGGATAAAGTCAGCCAGGTGTTCGTGCCGGCCGTGCTGGTATTGGCGCTGATTACCGTAGTGGGCTGGTGGCTGTATGGCGCATCCCTGGAAACCGCCATCATCAATGCGGTGGCCGTATTGGTGATCGCCTGCCCTTGTGCCCTGGGCCTGGCCACACCGACCGCAATCATGGCCGGCACTGGCGTCGCCGCACGCCACGGCATCCTGATCAAGGACGCCGAAGCCCTGGAGCGCGCCCATGCCGTGAGCGCCGTAGTGTTCGACAAGACCGGCACCCTCACCTCCGGCGCGCCCAACATTGCGCATTTGGCGGCCGTGGATGGCGATGAAGCCCTGTTATTGCAACAGGCCGGCGCCCTGCAGCGCGGCAGTGAGCACCCACTGGCCAAGGCCGTGCTGGATGCTTGTCGCGACAGAGGCTTGGACGTGGCCGATGTGAGCGCCAGCCAATCCCTGACCGGGCGCGGCATTGCCGGTACGCTCGACGGTCGGCCATTGGCGCTGGGTAATCGCCGCTTGCTGGAAGAGACCGGCCTGGACGCAGGCGATTTAGGCCCGCGAGCCAAGGAATGGGAAGCCGAAGGCCGCACCTTGTCCTGGCTGATCGAACAAGGCGCGCAACCCCGTGTGCTGGGGCTGTTTGCCTTTGGCGACACGCTCAAGCCCGGCGCGTTGCAAGCCGTGCAACAACTCAAGGCGCAGCACATCAGCAGCCACCTGATCACCGGCGATAACCACGGCAGTGCACGGGTGGTGGCCGAGGCCTTGGGCATCGACGATGTGCATGCCGAAGTACTGCCCGCCTATAAAGCCGCTGCCGTGGCCGAGCTGAAAAAAACCGGCGTGGTGGCCATGGTCGGCGACGGTATCAACGATGCACCAGCCCTGGCCGCTGCCGATATCGGCATCGCCATGGGCGGCGGCACCGACGTGGCCATGCACGCCGCCGGTATCACCTTGATGCGTGGCGACCCGCGCCTGGTGCCGGCCGCCCTGGAGATCAGCCGCAAGACCTACGCGAAAATTCGACAGAATCTGTTCTGGGCCTTTGTGTATAACTTGATCGGCATTCCCCTGGCCGCCTTCGGCCTGCTCAACCCGGTACTGGCTGGCGCCGCCATGGCCTTGTCCAGCGTCAGCGTGGTGAGTAACGCCCTGTTGTTGAAAACCTGGAAACCCAAGGACTTGGAGGATCAACGCCCATGAACATCGGCCAAGCCGCCCGCACCAGCGGGCTAAGCGCGAAGATGATTCGCTACTACGAATCCATTGGCCTGCTGAAAACCGCCCACCGCACCGACAGCGGCTACCGGGTGTACTGCCACGACGACCTGCACACCCTGACGTTCATCAAGCGCTCGCGAGACCTGGGGTTTTCACTGGAAGAAGTCGGCAAGTTGCTGACCCTGTGGGAGGACCGCCAGCGGGCCAGCGCCGACGTAAAAGCCCTGGCGCGCCAGCACATCGACGAGCTGAACCACAAGATTCGCGAGCTGGGGCAACTGCGCGATACCTTGCAGGACCTGATGGAGCACTGCCAGGGCGATCACCGGCCCGATTGCCCGATCCTCAAGGAGTTGGCAGCGGGCAACTGCTGCGCCTGACAGACAGCACGCAATGATCGTTCCCACGCTCCGCGAGGGAATGCCGCTTTCGACGCTCCGCGTCACGCTTTAGGACGCAGAGCGTCCAGGGATGCATTCCCACGCAGAGCGTGGGAACGATCAGCGTCGCTGTGAGTTACTGCATCCAAGGCGGCGGCGGTGGCTCGTCCGGCACTTTGCTTGGTGGCGCATCATCCGCCGCGCGAATCGCCTGGCGACGTTCTTCATCCAGCCGCGCCGCTTCGATTTCGCGGATCACACCGCCCACATCCGCCAGTTCTTCCGGTTCGTCGAACTCACCGGTCAATACACTGGCCGGGTGCAAGGTGCCGGCTTCATACAGCGCCCACATTTCCTTGGCGTACTTGGTTTTCTTCAACTCCGGGGCAAAACGCCCGAAGTAGGAAGCCATGTTGCCAACGTCGCGCTCCAGCATGCTGAACGCGTGGTTGTTACCCGCCGCATCCACCGCCTGGGGCAGGTCGATGATCACCGGGCCCGTAGGCGTGAGCAGTACGTTGAACTCGGAAAGGTCACCGTGCACCAGGCCGGTGCACAGCATCAGCACGATCTGGGAGATCAGGAAAGCGTGGTATTCGCGCGCCTGGTCCGGCTCCAGCACTACGTCATTCAGACGCGGCGCCGCATCGCCGTATTCGTCGGCCACCAGTTCCATCAACAGCACGCCTTCGAGAAAGTCGAACGGCCGGGGCACACGAACGCCCGCACCGGCCAGGCGAAACAGCGCCGCCACTTCCGCGTTCTGCCAGGCATCTTCGGTTTCTTTCTTGCCGAACTTGGAGCCCTTGGCCATGGCTCGCGCCTGGCGGCTGTTACGGACCTTACGGCCTTCCTGGTATTCGGATGCCTGACGAAAACTTCGTTTATTCGCCTCCTTGTAAACCTTGGCGCAACGCAATTCATTGCCGCAGCGCACCACATAAACAGCTGCTTCTTTACCACTCATCAGAGGGCGCAGCACTTCGTCGACCAGACCGTCTTCGATCAGGGGTTCAATGCGTTTAGGAGTCTTCATCAGCTTTTATTGTGGGTCCTGTATTACCAAACACGCGTGTGGAACTCGTTATACGGCAATCGGCTCGCCGGGGGGAGAGGCTACTGACCTCTGACCCCTTGAGAATGCATTCAATGGGCCAATTTTGTCGGCAATCAGCGTTCGATAATCGCCGTCACGCCTTGGCCACCGGCTGCACAGATGGAAATCAACCCACGGCCCTTGCCCGCTGCATCCAATAATTTAGCCAAGCTGGCGACGATACGCCCACCGGTGGCGGCAAACGGATGGCCCGCCGCCAGGGAACTGCCCTTTACGTTGAGGCGGCTGCGGTCGATCGACCCCAGCGGCGCGTCCAGGCCCAGGCGGGTCTTGCAATAGTCGGCGTCTTCCCAGGCCTTGAGCGTGCACAGCACTTGGGCGGCGAAAGCTTCGTGGATCTCGTAATAATCAAAGTCCTGCAACGTCAGGCCGTTGCGCGCCAGCAAACGCGGTACCGCATACACCGGCGCCATCAGCAGGCCCTCGGCGCCTTGGACGAAATCCACCGCCGCCGCTTCGCCATCGCGCAAGTAAGCCAGGATCGGCAAGCCGCGCTCCTTGGCCCATGCCTCACTGCCCAGCAATACCAGGGAGGCACCATCGGTCAGCGGTGTGGAGTTACCGGCGGTGAGCGTGCCCTTTTCGCTGCGCTCGAAGGCCGGCTTGAGGCTGGCGAGTTTTTCCAGGGTCAGGTCGGGGCGCAGGTTGTTGTCGCGGGTGAGGCCGAGAAAGGGCGTGAGCAAATCGTTGTGCCAGCCTTCGGCGTAGGCCGCCGCCATCTTCTGGTGGCTCTCCAGCGCAAGCTGGTCCTGCTCGGCACGAGGGATCTGCCAGGTCTGGGCCATCAGTTCGCAGTGCTGGCCCATGGACAGACCGGTACGCGGTTCGCCGTTGCGCGGCAGTTCCGGCTTGAGGTGATGAGGACGAAGTTGTAACAGGAGTTTTAATTTATCTGCCAGGGATTTGCTGCGGTTGGCTTGCAGCAGGATCTTGCGCAGCCCTTCATTCACACCAATCGGTGCATCCGAGGTGGTGTCCACCCCGCCGGCAATGCCGCATTCGATCTGGCCCAGGGCAATTTTATTGGCCACCAGCAGCGCCGCCTCAAGCCCCGTGCCGCAAGCTTGCTGAATGTCGTACGCAGGGGTTTGCGGTGACAGGCGCGAACCGAGCACGCATTCACGCGTCAGGTTGAAATCACGGGAATGCTTGAGCACCGCGCCGGCGGCCACTTCGCCCATGCGCAGGCCGTGCAGGTTGTAGCGCTCGATCAGGCCCTCCAGCGCGGCAGTCAGCATCGCCTGGTTGCTCGCCGTGGCGTAGGGGCCATTGGATCGGGCGAAAGGAATGCGATTACCGCCAATGATCGCTACACGGCGCAATTGAGTCATGGAAAGCTCCCTCGTGGTGGTGGGTGGAATCATCAAGCCTAGCCTAGGCTCAATCGAACGACTGCCACCCCAGGGTGGTCAACCTTTGAACCCCAGCCTTCGGAGAGCGTTCCATGTCTGACCGTTATATCGACTTCGCCAACTCAAGCCTCGGCCATCGCCTGGTCGCCGCCATTGGCCTGCCGTCACCGGTACGCCTGGAACGCTGGCAAGCCGGGCGCCTGCGCCCGGTCGAAGGTGCGCTGCTGCTGGGCGGTGGCGCATTGGCTACCCAGGTGCTGGCATTTGCCAACCGACTCACCGACGCCGTCTACAGCTACGGCGCCGAAGCCTCGACAGCACCCGCGTGGATTCCAGGACACGGCCCCAAGCTCAAAGCGGTGGTGTTCGATGCCAGCGATTTGCAGCACACCGACCAGCTCAAGCAGCTGCGCGAATTCTTCCAACCACTGCTTAAAAACCTCGACCACAGTGCCCACTTGGTGATCCTTGGCCGGGCGCCGGAAAGCCTCAGCGATCCGTTCGCCGCCAGCGCCCAGCGCGCCCTGGAAGGGTTCAGCCGCTCTTTGGCCAAGGAGTTGCGCAGCGGTGGCGTGCTGCAATTGCTGTACGTGGGCGACGGTGCCGAAGACCAGTTGGAAGGCGCGCTGCGGTTTTTCCTCTCGCCCAAAAGCGCTTATATCTCGGGCCAGGTGATTCGCCTGTCAGCTTGCGCCACCCCGGTGCAAGACTGGACGCGCCCCTTGGCCGGGCGCAAGGCGTTGGTTACCGGCGCCGCCCGAGGCATCGGTGCCTCCATCGCCGAAACCCTGGCCCGCGACGGCGCAGACG
The DNA here is from genome assembly GCF_012985385.1 of Pseudomonas sp. WS 5503. NCBI lineage: Bacteria > Pseudomonadati > Pseudomonadota > Gammaproteobacteria > Pseudomonadales > Pseudomonadaceae > Pseudomonas > Pseudomonas sp. WS 5503. The sequence goes on along the minus strand of NZ_JAAQWI010000003.1, from coordinate 608,299 downwards.
TGATTCTGCTCGATGTGCCCCAGGCCAAGGCCGACCTTGAAGCCCTGGCCGCACGCCTGAATGCACGCACGGTGGCCCTGGATATCTGCGCCGAAGATGCCACACGCCAACTGATCGAGCACCTGCCAGACGGGCTCGACATCCTGGTACACAACGCTGGCATCACCCGCGACAAAACCCTGGCCAACATGACCCCGGAATACTGGGACGCAGTGCTGGCGGTCAACCTCAAGGCTGCGCAAGTGCTGACCAAGGCCCTGCTCGACAGCGGCACCCTGCAGGACAATGCACGGGTGGTGTTGCTGGCATCTATCAGTGGCATCGCCGGCAATCGTGGGCAAACCAACTATGCCGCAAGCAAGGCCGGGTTGATCGGCCTGGCTCAAGCCTGGGCGCCGCTGTTGAAGGAGCGTGGGATCAGCATCAACGCCGTCGCGCCAGGGTTTATCGAAACCCAGATGACCGCGCATATTCCCTTCGCCCTGCGCGAGGCCGGGCGCCGCATGAGTTCCCTGGGCCAAGGTGGCTTGCCCCAGGACGTGGCCGAAGCCGTCGCCTGGCTGAGCCAGCCGGGTTCCGGCGCGGTCAGCGGCCAAGCGCTGCGGGTGTGTGGGCAAAGTCTTCTGGGAGCGTAAGAATGCAATGGCAAACGTTGGACAGCACCCCACCTCTACTGCCGCTGTATTGGCGTGCGGCGCTCAAGCGCAAGATCACCGGCAGCTCACTGCCCGAACGTGGGTTGCGCTGCCGGATGAATATCAACCTCAGCGCCGTTGCCGCGTACCGCAAGGTGTGCGGTTTTGCTGACAGCCCGATGCTGCCGGCGACTTATCCGCATATCCTCGCGTTCGGCCTGCAACTGCAACTGCTGACGGACAAGAGCTTTCCGTTTCCGTTGCTGGGGTTGATCCACCTGCGCAATCGCATCCGTATTCATCGGCCGTTGGGTGGCGTGGGTGACGTGAGTGTCGGTGTCTACGCACGTAATCTCAGCACCCATCCCAAGGGGGCCACCTTTGACATCGTGACGGTTGTCGAGGATGCCCTTGGGCTCTTGTGGGAGGGCGAAAGCCAAATGCTATGTCGGGGCGTAAAGGTTGAAGGCGAAGCTGCGGACAGCGGATCGCAGACTCCAGGAACGCTCACCGAACTGACGCGCTGGAAAGCCCCCCCTGATATTGGCCGACGCTACGCCCGAGTGTCTGGCGACTACAACCCCATCCACCTCAGTACCCCGACCGCGAAGTTGTTCGGTTTTCCCCAGGCCATCGCCCACGGGTTATGGAACAAGGCGCGCACTCTCGCGGCGCTGGCAGAACACTTACCGGCCGCCAATATTGAAATCGACGTCGCGTTCATGAAGCCGGTGCGCCTGCCCAGTGAAGTGATATTGATGAGCAGCGCGGCCGGTTCCAGCGGGACGTTGGAACTCAAAGGCGCTGGGGATATACAACATATGCTGGGGCAGTGGCAGCCGACTGCCTGAAGACCCTGATTAATTGTATATATACACCCTAAGTTATAGCGGACCTTACGAGGTCCGTCTTTATTTACAACACTTTGATTTTACTAATATAAAAATCCTGAAACACCCTTCCATTACACCTTTGGTATTAGTCATTAAGCCGACGATGGCCGGATGTATATAAATCGTTAATACCAAGTTGAGCGTTGCGTGAAAGAGTGCCCTCGCCTGAGATAGCCACACGGACAAACCTATCGTTATCCGAAGAAGTAACGAAGGTTTGAAACAACCAAGGTTGTACCAGGTGCAAGGAACTCAATCATGAAAACTCAAGTCGTGTTTTGGAAAGCAAGTACCGCGCTGGCCCTGATTCTGGCAATGAGCCTGGGCGGCTGCAGCAGCGGTGGTGGCGGGCATAAATCCAGCGTGGCGGCGTCATCGCCGGATGCTGGTGCAGGTGCCGGAGGCGGTACTGGTGGCGGTGATGGCGGTACAGGCGGTGGTACCGGTGGTGGCACAGGCGGCGGTGACGGCGGTACTGGCGGCGGAACCGGTGGTGGCACAGGCGGCGGTGACGGCGGTACTGGCGGTGGAACCGGTGGTGGCACAGGCGGCGGTGACGGCGGTACTGGTGGCGGAACCGGCGGTGGCACGGGCGGTGGTGACGGCGGAACTGGCGGTGGTACTGGCGGTGGTACTGGCGGCGGCACCGGCGGCGGCACTGGCGGCGGTACCGGCGGCGGCACTGGCGGCGGTACCGGCGGCGGCACTGGCGGCGGCACTGGCGGCGGCACTGGCGGCGGCACCGGCGGCAGTACTGGCGGCGGAACAGGTGGCGGAACAGGTTCGACAACCACCCCACTGGTCACCGGCCAGATTGCCGGCACCCTTGGCACCACTGTGGGCAATGTCGGTACAGCGGTCGGTAACCTGGGTTCGACGTTGAATGGCGTACCCATCGTCGGCGCAACCGCTGGCGGCCTGGTCACTTCGGCAGGCACCGCTGTTAACAGCATCGGCACAGGTGTGACCACCGGCTTGGGCTCACTGGGCACCAACACCAACTCCTTGGGCACCACGGTGGCAGGCGTAGGTAATGGCGTGGCCGACCTGGGCGGCGGCCTCTCGACCACCGGCCAAACACTGTCAACCACTCTCGGCGGAATACCTGTGGTCGGCGGCGCGACAGGCGGAGTGGGCACTGCGGTAGGTGGCGTCGTGGATAAAGTCGGCACCACCGTCACCATGCTCGGCGATACCCTCAGTACGGCCAGCACCACCGGCCCGCTGGGTTCGTTGACCAACACCTTGGGCAGCAAAGTCGTGGTGCCTGTGGTGTCGCTAGTGGAAAACACCACCGGCAACCTGGGTAACGCAACCGGCCTGGGCACTCCACTCAATGGCGTACTGGATAAAGTCGGTTCGGCTGTCACTGGCCTGGGTACTCAAGTCGCCAGCACGGGCGGCACGGGCGGCACGGGCAACCCGGTCACCGGTGTTGTCGGCACCGTACTCACTGGCGTCGGTGGCACACTGGATAAATCAGGTGGTTATGTCGCCCCAACCGGTGGCACCTCGGCTCCCGGCATTCCGGAACTGGTGGGTGGCCTGGTGGCTAACGTGGGTACCGGCCTGAACGTGGGCAATACCAACGGCACAGTCAGTGCAACGGGTGTGACCGGTGGTGCAGTCGGCGGCACCGTTGCGTCGCTGGGCACTGCGCTGGGTGGCACAGGTGTAGCAAACACCGCAGCTACCGCACCGGTCGCCACCGTAGCGGCCAATGTCGGCGCAGCGCTCAACCCTGTGACCAGCGGCGTCACCAACCTGACCCAAACCATCGGCACCACTACCGGGGTGGGTGCTCCGGTCAATGGTCTGGTGACTCAAGTCGGCGGCGCTGTGAGCAGCGTGGGCACTAACTTGACGGCAGCCAATGCCAACCCGATCACCAACGCGGTAGGCACCACCGTCACAGCGGTCGGCGGCACCGTCGCCTCGGTGGGTGGCCTGGTAACCGGCGGCGCGACTGGCGGCACCAGCGGTGGTTTGCTCGGCGGCCTGAATATCGGCACCACCGCCACAGCAACTGGCACTGCCACCACCACGGGCGGCACTACGGCCACAGGCGGTCTGGGCGGTTTGTTGAATGGCCTGACCGGCAAATAGAAATGCACCTGGCCGATTAGACGGCCTCCCCTACAGCGCCTACGCTTGGTTGAGACGAGAGACCTTTAATAAGTCTCTCGTCTTTTTTATGGGCAGCGACACCTGTGATCAGTCGCCGCCCTCCCGAACCGAGTCCCAGAACCCGGCGGGCCCGAAGCGCTGCTGCAGTTGACCATGGAGTGTCCTATGCGCGTGTTGACCCCGTTGTTATTGCTCACCCTCAGTGCTTACGCCCAGGCCGAGACCCTTCCCAGCTTTCTCAACAGCAACGACACTGTCCGCACCCTGCCGGTACCCAACCTGCCCGCGGACGCCTACCGACCACCCACGTCGAAAACCCAAGTACCCGAGGCGCCGCCGACTGCAGGCCAGCCGCTGTTGATGGACACCAAGGTCACTATTCGAAAGTTGCAGATCGAAGGCGGAACGGTCTACCCGCTCGCCGAGACGGCGCAGGTGTATGCGCCGTTGATTGGACGTGAAACCAACCTTGCGCAACTGATTGAAGCGACCCGTGGCATCACCCGCCGTTATCAGGAGGATGGCTACCTGCTGTCCTACGCCTTCCTGCCGCAACAGAACTTCGAAAATGGCCTGGTCCGCGTGGTACTGGTGGAAGGCTACATCAAGGACTATCAACAAACCGGCGACATTGGTTCGGTGTCGGCCTACGTCGATAAACTCGCGCAAAAGCTCCTGGCCGAACGCCCACTGACTCGCAAGACCTTCGAGCGCTATACCACGCTGATGAGCCGCATCCCCGGCCTCAGCGTACAAGCGCAAGTACCGCCGCCAGGCACCACCGATGGCGCCACGCACATGCAGATCCAGGCCAGCCGCAAACCTTTCACCACCAGCATGAGCCTGGTGCAGAAAAGCCGTGGCGGCACGCAAGCGTTGCTGAGCGCCACCAGCAATTCCCAGACGTCCATGGGCGAGCAGCTCAGCGTCAGCGGCCTGTTCCCACCCGGCGAGGACAAAGAGCATTACTACCGCGTGGACTACAACCAATTCATCAATGCCGAAGGCACCCAACTGGCGCTCGCCGCCGAGCGGTATCGCGCCGACCCCAGCAGCAGCGTGCAACTGGACGGCGGTTTCGAACTCAAGCCGCACCAGTCCATCGACCGCTACTCCATCGGCCTGAGCCACCCGTTCATTGCCTCGCCGACCGAGTCCTTCACCCTGGGCACACGCCTGTACGCGGTCGACCAGACCACGCGCTATAAACTGGTGGGTTACCCGTTGCGTTTCGACATCGAATCCAACCTGCGCGCCCTGGCCTTCGAAGGTGATTGGCGCAAAGCCGACGCGCGACGCCTACGCATCATCAGCGGTGGCCTGTACCAGGGCATCGATGGCCTGGGCGCCAAGGCCCGCAGTGACCTGGACGTGGCTAAACCCGACCTCGACTTCTTCCGCCTGCGCCTTTCCGGCGTGCAAAGCGACAAGTTCTTCGACAACTGGCAAGGCGTACTTTCCGGCGCGCTGTACTGGAGCAACAACACCCTGCCCGACAGCGAACGCGCCACCTTCGGGGGGCAAAATTTCGGCCGCGGCTACCCGGACGACCAAGGCTCGGGCGACAAGGGCTGGGGGGTGGCGTACGAGGTCAACTACAGCTTCAACCGCGCCGGCAACTGGGTGAAAATCCTGCAACCCTACGTCGTAGTCGATCGCGCCAAATCCTGGTTCAACGACCTGCCGGTCAAGGCCAACGACATGTCGTCGGCGGCGGTAGGTTTACGCTTTGGCGACAACAAGTACTACAACATCGCGCTGGAAGCGGCCAAGCCAATGTCGGATATCGCCCTGGACAGCTTCAATCGCAGGCCTCGGTATACGCTGAGCTTCAGTTATCAACTGTGACGAGGGAACCTGTAATCAATGTGGGAGCGGGCTTGCCTGCGATGGCGCTCTTCGGGTCGACCCTACAATTGGGTTGGAATGAGTACATATCTCGGTTACCTGCCATACCGCCTTCGCGAGCAAGCCCGCTCCCACAGTTGGGTTTCGGAGTGTCAGGCAGTTAGTCGTTGACTGTTCGGCCATCATCGCAGGCAAGCCAGCTCCCACATTTAATAAGCGGTGCAGGTCCGTTACCGACCAGGTGTAGAGAGGGGAAACAGGCTGTTGAGGGTATCGAGCAAGCGCACCAGGTAGATCGGCTTGCGAAACAAGTCCAGCACCTGCAAGCGCAGCATATCGCTGACATCGTCCATTTCTGCATGGCCAGACATCACGATCACAGGCAAATGCGAGCGTGAGGTATGTTCGCGCAGGCGCTTGATCAAGGAGATACCACTTTCCTCGGGCATGCGCAGATCGGTGATGACCAGGGCGATATCAGGGTGAAGTGTCAATTCTTGCAAGGCGAAGGTGACGGAGGTCGCGGTGAAACAGACGAACCCCTCGTTTTCGAGGGATTCGGCCAACTCCACCAGCGCATCCTCCTCGTCGTCCACCAATAGGATTTGTTGGCGGGATGACGAAGGGTGGGTCATGGGCGGTACCTGATAAAAAGAATCACCGGAACGAAAGAATACCGCAATGACGGCTAAGTCGCCGCTGGCAGCGCATCGGACACTTGCTCGAAGATGCCTTTTATCTTATCGCCAAGCCCAGTACCAATACCGACGATCACCAACGCAACTATCGCGACGATAATCACATATTCAATAGCCGACGCCCCATCTCTGCGGCGCAGGAATAACTGAGCGTGAACATAAAACTTCAAGAACAGGTCAAGGATCATGTTGAGATCTCCTTCATGCGCCACAAAGCGCCGATACAGCTGGCCCGCACAATGATTGCCGTGTGCCACTAGAGCATTGTCAACAAATTTAACACTCACAACTGTAAGAATGAATTAATCATAAAGTATTAGTGGCTTCATGCGCCCTGCAAGTCCGTTGTTTAAAGGCCCGATGCTAAAAACATCGATAAATTTTTCATTCAGTAATGGCAATTTGTCCTAGCTGAGCTACCTTCAAATAGCCAAATCGTTAGTTGTTCATCACAGCCCAGTTGCGAATTTAACTCGTTTGGATTAACGGGAATAAAAGTAGTGCAACAGGATAGGGAGCGCCGTCATGAACAGTCGCATCAGCATGGTCCTGGCTGGCTTGCTGCTTATCGGAGCCCTGGTGGCAGGGTATTGGGGCCTGGTGCTCAGCCGTCCACCGGCACCTGCCGTAGCACCCTCGCCACAACCTGTCATTTCCGTGGAAAAAACCGTTGCGGTCGTGGAAGACCAGACCCGCCAGCCCGTCGTGGTACTGGTGCACGCGGTTGCGCCTTTTGTGCCCCTCACCGCTGCCGATGTAGCCGTGGAAAAACTGCGCACCGTGCCGGCAGGCAGCCTGACCAGCGTTGACCAGGCCATCGGTCGTACGCCTTTGCGGGCCCTGGGTGCCGGCACCTGGCTCAATGATGAAAGCTTCACCGCCGGCGGCCCCCTGGCCCGCATGATTCGTGCGGATGAACGCGCGCTCGCCGTCGCCGTCGACGAGGTCATCGGTGCCGGTGGCCAGTTGAGCCCCGGCGACTACGTGGATGTCTTGTTGTTCTTGCGCCAGGACAATGCCAATGCCGAGCAATCGGCGCAGGTGGTCATCCCGGCGATTCGCCTGCTCAGCGTCGGCGACCAACTGGGTTTGGCCAACGACGGCACCCCGGCAGTACCGCCACCCGCCACCGCCGAAGAACGCGCCCAGGCGGCTCAACGTCGCACCGCCGCGCGCAGTGTGGTGCTGGCGGTGCCCGAACAATTGCTGAGTCGGCTGATGCTCGCTTCCCAAGCCGGCACGCTGCGCCTGGCCGTGCGCAGTGCCGACGAACAATTGCTCAGCCGCTACTGGGCCGGTGAAAGCGACACCCCGGACAAGGTGCAAAGCGCCAACCGCGACCTCTACCAATTCACCCAATTGGCCCTCAGCGGCCCGCCGAAAAAAATCACCCCCGCGGTGGCCGTCACCGGCCAGCGTCGGGGTATCGAAGTGATTCGCGGCGCGGCGGCAGCACAACCTACCCCCTGATTGAACAAGGATGCCTTGAATGAGCCAACGCTACGCTCAATTGGCCTTGGCCTTGATGCTGCCGTGCCTGCCCCTGGGCATGGCGATGGGCGCATCGGGCAGCTGCAACGCCCTGGGCCAATTGCCCGCCGTGATCGAGGTAGGCGAAGGCTTGCAGACCGAGCTGCAGTCGCCGGTAGCGATTACGCGCCTGGCTATCGGCGACCCGAAAATTGCCGATGTGCGGGTCAACGGCGACCGCCATTTCCTGCTCACTGGCGTCGGCAGCGGCGCTACCAGCCTGATGGTGTGGACCGGCTGCTCGACCACGCCGCGCCAGAGCATGGTGTTCGTCAAGGGCAAGGCTACTTCGGCGCTGACCAGCCAATCGCTGTCGCCCTCCGAAGACCCGACGCTGCCCAGCCAGGTGCAGACCGATATTCGTTTTGTCGAGGTCAGCCGCACCAAGCTCAAGGAAGCCAGCACCAAGATCCTGGGCATGGGTAAAAACTTCTTCCTCGGCAGCCCCGACTTGCTGTCCCCGTCAGAGGGCATCTTCAAATTGCCGGTGAGTGCCGACAACTTCAACATCGGGTTTGGCGGTGGCCGGGTCAAGGCACTGATCAACGCCCTGGAAAGCAGCGGTTTCGCCTATACCCTGGCGCGCCCGAGCCTGGTGGCCATGAGCGGCCAGAGCGCGACCTTCCTGGCCGGCGGCGAAGTGCCGATTCCGGTGCCCAGTGCCGGCAGCGATACCATCACCATCGAATACAAGGAGTTCGGTATTCGCCTGACCCTCACGCCCACGGTCATCGACCACAACCGCATCGCCCTGAAAGTCGCCCCGGAAGTCAGCGAGCTGGATTACAGCAACGCGATCCGAATCCAGAATATCCAGGTGCCGGCCCTGACCGTCAGGCGAACCGACACCAGTGTGTCACTGGCCGACGGTGAAAGCTTTGTGATCAGCGGCCTGATCAGCAGCACCAACCGCTCCACCATCGCCAAGCTCCCGGGCCTGGGCGATATCCCGATCCTTGGTGCGTTTTTCCGCGACTCCAATATCCAGAGCGAAGAGAAAGAACTGCTGATGATTGTCACGCCGCATCTGGTCCAGCCACTGGCTGCCAATGCGCAGTTGCCGTCGCTGCCCGGCGAAAAACTGCGCACCTATGATCCGAACTGGTTCCGCCTGTTCTTCCTGGAAAACGGCAACTTCGACCGTCGCAGTGGACTTTCCCAATGAGCGATAGCCTGAGCCAGACCTTCCTGGCAATCACCCGTAACAGCACCGACCTGGAATGGCTCCAGGGTGCCCTGGCCCCTCTTGGCCAAGTGATCAACGTGGGCGGCGGCAGCCTGGATGAATTGCTGGCACTGGTGGACGTGACCTTCGCCAACCTGGTGTTCGTGGGCCTGGATCGCGAGCACCTGGTAGCCCAGAGCGCCTTGATCGAAGGCGCCCTGGAAGCCAAGCCGATGTTGGCGGTGGTGGCCTTGGGCGACGGCATGGACAACCAGTTGGTACTCAACGCCATGCGTGCCGGTGCGCGGGATTTTGTCGCCTATGGTTCACGCTCCAGCGAAGTGGCCGGGCTGGTGCGGCGCCTGAGCAAGCGCTTGCCGCCCAGCGCGCCGAACGCCCATCTTGGCGGCCTCACCGTGCTCTACGGTGCCCAGGGCAATACCGATGGCGCCCTGCTGGCGAGCCACCTGGCGATGGTGGTGCAAAAGAGCGGCCAGCAGACGCTGATGCTCGACCTCGGCCTGCCCAGGGGCGACAGCCTGGCACTGCTGGGCCTGGACAGCACCTTCAATTTCGGCGACGCCTTGCGCCACCTGCGACGCCTGGACGCCACCCTGATCAACAGCGCGTTCACCAGCACCGACGACGGCCTGCGGATCCTCGCCTACGCCGCCAGCGATGACCCGTTGGAAATGACCAGCGCCGCCGAGCTGTACATGCTGCTCAGCGCCTTGCGTCAGCACTTCCAGCACATCGTGGTCAACCTCACCGGGCAAGCGGACAGCGAAGCCCTGCGCACCTTTGTCAGCCACTGCGACAAGCTGTTGTGGTGCACCGACCAGTGCGTACTCGACTGTCGGCGTAACCTGGCGATGCTGAACCTGTGGCGCGAAAAAGGCATGAAGCTCGACCATGCCAAGCTGCTCGTCGATCGCTACGTCAAAGGCTGCGCCCCCGGCACCGAAGCCCTGGAAAAAAGCTTCGGCCTGGAGTGCATCGCCGTGCTGCCCCTGAGCCCCGAAGTGCGCTTGAACGCCAAGAACCAGGGGCAAAGCCTGTTCACCCTGGCCCCCCGCGAAGCGTTGACCCAAGCCCTGCGCCACCTGGGCGAGCGCCTGGCCAAACGCACCGAAGGACTGGATAAACCTTCGACGCGCTGGTTCGAACGCCTGCTGGGAGCGAGTCGATGAACGGCGAAAAACTCTTCGGCGCTCCGGCCCGTGGAAGTACCGCGCACAACGACCACGACGGCCTGAAACTGGTGCTGCATCGCTACATCATCGATGCCATCGAAGAGTCGGGCCAGAACCTGCTGGAAGGCTCGCGCCAATCCCTGGCGCAATTTGTCATCGACAAAGTGGCCGAATACATCACGCGCATGCACCTGGCGATCTCGCGCTATGAGATGGAGCGCCTGGCCGAGGAAATCGTCGATGAGCTGACCGGCTTCGGCCCGCTGGAAGTGCTGCTGCGCGATGTGTCGATCACCGAGATCCTGGTCAACGGCCCACACCGGGTGTTTATCGAGCGTGACGGAGTACTCCACCAGAGCGACCTGCGCTTTATCGACGCGCACCATGTAGAACGCGTGATGCAACGCATTCTCGCGCCCCTTGGAAGGCGCCTGGATGAGTCGTCACCGATGGTCGATGCGCGCTTGCCGGATGGCAGCCGGGTCAATGCGATCATCCCGCCGATTGCCCTGGACGGCCCGTGCCTGTCGATCCGTAAATTTCGCAAGGACATGCTCAAGAGCAGCGACCTGGTGGCGATGCAAACCATCGACCACAACATCTTCGAGTTCTTCCAGGAGGCGGTGGGCAAGCGCTGCAATATCCTCATCAGTGGCGGCACTGGCACCGGCAAGACCACGCTGCTCAATATCCTCAGCCAATTGATCAACCCCCACGAACGCCTGGTCACCATCGAAGACGTCGCCGAGCTGCAACTGGGCCACCCCCACGTGGTGCGCCTGGAAACCCGCCCGCCCAATGCCGAGGGGCATGGCGAGGTCAAGGCCAGCGACCTGATTCGCAACGCCCTGCGGATGCGCCCGGACCGCATCATCCTTGGCGAGATCCGTGGCGTCGAAGTGCTCGACGTGATGACGGCCATGAACACCGGCCATGACGGTTCCATGAGCACCGTGCACGCCAACAATGCCCAGGACGCGTTGCTGCGCCTGGAAACCCTGGTGGGCCTGACCGGCCGGGTGGTGGCGGAGAAAACCCTGCGGCAGATGATCTGTGCCGCACTGGATGTGGTGGTGCAACTGACGCGCCTGCCCGATGGGCGCCGTTGCGTCAGCGAGGTGGTGGAAGTGGTGGGGGTGCGCGACGACGTGTATGTCACCAACACCCTGTTCCGCCTCGACCGCCGTACCGGTTTCGGCTTTCTGCGCGAAGCGCTCAACCCGGCCGGCGACAAGCTGCGGCGCGAATCGGCATTGCCGTTGTAGAGAGGGCTCATGACCGGACTTGTCTTGCTGCTCATTTGCATCCTGCTGATCAGCCTGTCCGTCTGGCTGTTCCAGCGAGGGTTGCGCCAGGCCGGCACCGACCGGGTGCTGGAGCGGCTCAGCGACGGCCAGCCGGTGCCCCAGGAGCCGAACGGCAGCTGGGTCGCGCTGGAGCGCATGTTCCAGCGCGCCGGCCTGGGCAAGCCCACCGACCGCCTGGGTTTGTGGCTGAGCGGCTGGGCGCTGGGCATGTTGCTGGGCTATCTGCTGGCCGGCGGGCTGGGACTGTTGGCCATGCTGATCCTGCCGCCGCTGCTGCTGCGGGTGTATATCGCCTGGCGCTACCAACGGCGAGTGCAGCGCATGGTCGAACAATTACCGCAGCTGCTGGACCACAGCGTGCGCAGCCTCAAGTCTGGGCGCACCCTGGCGGACGCTGTGCTGGGCGCGATCGACAGCACCGAAGCGCCGCTCAAGCAGGCCATGAGCCGCATCCAGCGCAACGTGCAAATGGGCGTGAGCCTGCCGGAGTCGGTCAGCGACTTTGCCGAGTTTTACGAGCGCGATGAATTCCGCCTGTTTGCTCTTGGCCTGAAGGTCAACCACCGCTACGGCGGCAACGCCAGCGAGCTGCTTGAAAACCTGATCAAGATGATCCGCGAGCGCGAACAGGGTGCGCGCCAACTCAAGGCCATGACTGGCGAAACGCGCATGACCGCCTATGTGCTGGCGGGTTTGCCTATCGTCATGGTCGGCTACTTCCTGATGGTCAACCCGGGCTACCTGATGAGCATGTGGAATGACGGAACCGGGCGCCACCTGCTGCTGGCCGCGGTGGCGCTCGACATCACGGGCACCTTCGTCATGTGGCGCATGTTGCGGAGTATTTGAGATGGCCATCCTGATTTGCATCCTGTTGTCGCTCGCCGCCGTCGCCTTGATCGTCGGCAACCTGCTAGAGCAAAGGCGCCGACAACGCCTGGTCAGCCAACGCCTGCAAGGCCAACTGACCCGCGAGGACAAACTCGGCAGCCTGATGCGCCAGTTGGGCGCCAGCGCCGTGGCCCAGCGCTCGGTCAGCCTGGACAACGAAACCCAGACCCTGCTCAACCGAGTCAGTTGGCGTAAAGCCAACCAGCGCTCCATGTTTGCCGCTTTCCAGATCGGCGTGCCCATCGTGTTGCTGGGCTTGACCCTGCTCGGCCAACAGCTGCTGTTTCCCCATGCCGGCTCACCCTGGATTGCCCCGGCGATTGCCCTGGGCATCGGTTACTTGCTGCCCAAACGCATCCTCGCCCTCAGTGCGAAATACCGCCAGGAGCGTATCGCTCGGGAAATTTCCACCTTCATTCCGTTGCTGCGCATCCTGTTCGAATCCGGCATGGCAGTTGAGCAATCGCTGCGGGTGTTGGGCACCGAAGCCCAGCGCTTGCTGCCAGACCTGACCCATGAACTGCGCCTGATCCTGGCAAGGGTCGACTCGGGCCTGGAACTGTCCGAAGAGCTGGGCAAGACCGCACGCCTGTTGGCCGTGGATGAGTTCACCGACACCTGCATCATCCTTCAGCAGTTGATCCACCAGGGCGGCGGCGCGATGAAATCCTTGCTGGCCCTCAAGCAGTTGCTTGACGACCGCCGCCTGACCCGCCTGCAGGAATACATCTCGAAGATGTCCGCGAAGATGTCCGTGGTGATGATGGTGTTCCTGTTTCCCGCCTTGCTGATCGTGCTGGGGGGGCCGGCCATGATCGCCATCTCCCGAGCCTTGAATAACTTTTGAGGAGCCTGCCATGAAACCACTGATCGTCGCCTTGAGCCTGCTGATGCTGGGCGGCTGTGCCAGCAACGGCCAGGTTCCGTGGGCCGGGTTGCTGGCGCCGGGCAGTTGCCCCAAGCCCAGCTCGGACCAGGAGCTGTCGCTGAACCTGGCCGATGACATGGCCAACGAAGGCAAGCTGCACGCCAGCCTTGCCAACCTGCAGAACCTGCCCAGCGCCCTGCCCCAGGTTCGTCAGCGCCAGGCCCGTGCCTATCGCTTGCTAGGCCGTCCCGACGCCGAGCCGTTGTACCGCAGCCTGCTGGGCACCTGCCTGGCCGCCGACGGTGAGCACGGCCTGGGGCAACTGGCGTCGGCCAAGGGCGACAACGGCCAGGCCATGGCTCACCTGCAACGCGCAGCACGGCTGGCGCCCACCGACGAAAAAATCCGCAACGACCTGGGCGTGGTGTACCTCGATCAACGGCGCCTTGAAGACGCGCGCTTTGAATTCATGACCGCCATCGAACTCAAGCAGAGCGATCAATTAGCGGCGGTCAACCTAGTGACCTTGCTGATCTATCAGGACAACTGGGAGCAAGCCGCGAAAGTGGTCGGCCAACTCGGGTTGAGCCCTGATCAGGTGACCCGAGCCCAGGCACGGGCGCAACACCTCAAGGACGCTGGCACGGCACCGCAGCGTCCAGTCAAAGATCAGGTAGCGGCGGTCAGCGATACGCTGCCGGCCTCTGTGAAATAAGGAGTCGATGATGAAATTCCAATACCTCGCCGGCCTTGCATGCCTGGCCCTGCCCCTCCTCGCTTCGGCCATCGAAGCGGGGCCGTCTTCACCCCGGCAGGCCGAAACGGAAAACTGGATGGCACTGCAACTGAGCGGGCGCGCAGCCTCGGCCAACCCCCAGAAAACCACGCCGGCAGAACGCGAACAGGCGCTCAAGCGCTGGCTGGACAGCAACAAGCACCCGATTCCGGAGTTCTTTGATCAGAAAATAGGCGGCACTGCGCAAAGTGGAAGCAAGTAAAGCTACTGTGGCGAGCAAGCTTGCTTGCGCTGGGGAGCGAAGCGCCCCCAAGAAAAGCCGACTCCAGCTGCGCTGTCGAGCGGGAGCAAGCTCCCTCGCCACAGAAAGATGGCTCCTGCAAGGTTTGCTTGGGCCTTTAGTGCGCAGTCACCCGCTGGCGCATCGCCGAGTTGCTCGGTGACAACGCCAGCGCCAACTGCGTGCGATTGTGCATATGGGTCAGGCGCAGCACCTGGGACACGTACAGCTTCACCGTGTTCTCGGTAATCCCCAATTCACAGGCAATCTGATAGTTGGTCTGGCCCTTGCCCACCAGGCGAGCCACATCCAGCTGGCGCGGTGACAGCTGATTGAAAATCGCCGGGATCTCCAACGGCCCGGCTTCATCGGCCGATGGGTCCCCATCATGGTCCTGGAGCGTCGGGTTGCGACGCACTTTGTCCAAGTCCATATACAAGTCATTGATCGATTCGGATAGGTACTGCAACTTCTGGTTGAGCGTGCCCAGCTGCAGGTCTTTTTGCCGTTCCTCCAACGCCGCTTCCTGGCGCTTGAGGCCTTCGAGCAATTCATCGAGGTTGATCGGCTTCTGGTAGTAATCGGCGATGCCCGCACGCAGGGCTTTGATCACATCCTGTTTGTCGGCACGACCGGTGAGCATGATCGCTTCGAACGCACGATGTTTGCCGGCGATCCGTTGCAGCGCCTGGACCAGTTCGATGCCGTCCATGTCCGGCATATGCAGGTCACACAGCACTAAACCAATCTGAAGGTCTTCGCCAAAACGCTGGACCGCTTGCTGGCTGGACTCGCACGGGACACAACGGTACCCGCTGCTTTCAAGAAATTCACAGAGTTCCTCCACGATCAATGGTTGATCGTCGACAACGAGCACTTTTACTGCAGACGTAAGCTTGTTCACGCGCTACTCCATGCCTGGCAAGCCAAATGATGACCTATCCTTTCTGACGAAAACTCCTACACAACTACTCATTAAACGTAGACGTACTTTCCGACTATGTACATAGCATTAATCAACTCGTGCGACTGATGGATCCAAAACCAGCTGCCGGCAAAACCTGTCAAAACGAAGGGCGCAAAGGGCTGTTTTGTTGACGCTTGCCCTGCCCGCTCAACGCGATTTGAGCTAAGCCATTGATGCATAAGTGTCCAGGCCACCATGACGATGCCGGCACCGATCAACGCCCCCAACAGGTAGTCGATATTGGAGGCCAGCCCCAAGGCGGCTAGCAACTTCACATCCCCCGCGCCAAAGCGGCCCAACGCATAGCCCGGCAAGGTCAGTACCAGTGCCAAAGCCAAGGCCAGGCCGCCCTCGCTGCGGGGCGCGCCCAGCCAGGTCGACCCCGTCCACAGCAGGTAGATCAACGCCAGCAGGCCTACGCCCAGGGTCAGCGTATTGGAAATTTGGCGCTGGCGAATATCCTGCACAGCACATACGCCCAACCACAGCACAATCACTAGCGTCTGGATCACGTAAAAAACATCCCTTTTGGCTGAATGATTCTATGCTGATATCAAGTACTCGACTCAGGGTAGACGCAGTCATGAAATCGAGCCTCCCGAGAAAGCAAAAAGGCGCTGCGGCGATCGAGTTTGCCTTGGTCTTCGTGATTTTCTTTGCAGTGTTCTACGGCATGCTCAGCTACAGCTTGCCGCTGCTGTTGATGCAGTCATTTCATCAAGCGGCAGCCGAAGGGGTCCGCCGCAGTGTGTCCCTGGACCCCAGCACCGCAGGCTATTCGGCCCTGGTGGTGCAACGCGCCAAGGATGCCGCCCAGGCCCAATTGAATTGGATCCCCGGCTCATTGAAATTCTTGCCCGGCTATATCACCGCCACCTACACCAATAATTTGCTGACAGTGAAGATCACCTACCCCTCGGCCAATATCAAAGCGGTCTTGCCGGCCCTGGTATTGCCCGGGGTGGGCACTGTACCGAACCTGCCCACCAACCTCACTGCTACCTCGAGCCTTCAGTTTTGACGACGGGGGATAAATTGTTCGCACGCCTGCGCGGGCGCACCAGCGCCCTGGCCTTGGACGCGCCAGCAGCACCCGCGTCGGGCCTGCAAGTGCAACTGGACAACCTGGGTGGGGTGCTGAACATCTCGGGCACCTTGAAGCCTTTACTTGCCCAGCATCTTGCCAACGCGCCCAACCCGCCCTTGCAGACCTTGCTGTGTGCCGACAGCGCGCGGAGTGTCGAGGGCACGCCGCAGGAGTGGCAACGACACGGCCTGGACCTCGACTTCCAGGGCGTTGCTGGCCAGGTCCTGCATACCCGCGGCTGGATCGAGCCGGAGGGCGACGGCTGGGCCCTGCACCTG
Source organism: Pseudomonas sp. WS 5503 (assembly GCF_012985385.1). Taxonomy (NCBI): domain Bacteria; kingdom Pseudomonadati; phylum Pseudomonadota; class Gammaproteobacteria; order Pseudomonadales; family Pseudomonadaceae; genus Pseudomonas; species Pseudomonas sp. WS 5503. Next base: position 591,796 of record NZ_JAAQWI010000003.1, on the reverse strand, counting down.
TTGGACATCACTGACCTGCTGGCCGACCGAGTGCGGATGCAGCAACGCGAACAGAACCACCAACTCGCCGCCCTGATGAGCGAACAGCTGCGCGTGTGCAGCCCCAACCGCCTGCCCCAGGTGTTCAGCGAACACCTGCGCAGCGTGGCCCAGCGTTGGCGCATCCCCTGCGTCGCCATGGCACTGCTCGACGAAGATGACCAGGGCTGGCGCATCTACAGCCACTACGCCGCTCACGACGCCCCGGCCTTGTGGCAGACCGGGCAACACCTGGGCACCAGCCTGGACAGCATCAACGGCAACACACCACTTAGCCTGGACATTGCCCAGGGGCGCAGCGACAACCCGCGCCTGCACAGTGTATTTGGCAATGCCGACGGCTTCCTGGTGCCGTACCGCGACAGCCATGGCGCCGCCGCGTGGCTGCTGTGTGGCTTCTATAACGGCCAGGCACACCACACCGGCGAGCGTGACTGGCTGAACCTGTGCGCGGCACTCGCCGCGCCGCTGCTGGGCCGTCTGCGCGAACAGCGTCACAACCAGCAACTGGAACGGGTAGAAGCCCTGCAAGGCCTGCTCGGCACTGGCTGGTGGGAACTGTTGCCCGCCACCCAGGAAATCCAACTGGCGCCACAATTGCTGCGCAACCTGAGCCTGGACGAAGGCCCCACCCGCCAACCCCTCGGCACCTGGCTCGAACTCATCCACCCCGCCGACCGTCAGGCCCTCGACAGCCGCCTGCAAGACCTGCAAGCCCTGGGCAAGCCACTGCTGACCAGCGTGCGCCTGCAACGCACCGAGTCTGAGCAGTCGCCCCTGTGGTACCGCATACAAGGCCAAGTGCTGGGTGCCGGCAATGAACGGCGCTGGATCGGCTTCATGCTCGACATCAGCGACATCCAGAACCAGCAACTGCAAGCCGCCGCCGCCCATGCGCGCCTGGACAACCTGATCGCCAGCTCACCGGCCGTCATCTATGTGCAGCGCTACGTCAACGGCGCGCTGCACCCAGCGTTTTTCAGCGCCAGCCTGTTGCCGCTGCTGGGCTGGACCTTGGCCGATTGCAACCACGACACCCTGGCGGCGCTGATCCACCCCGACGACCGAGAACGCTACTTCGAACGCACCCGCCAACTGCTGCGCGAAGGCAACGTGCGCAGCCGCTACCGCCTGCGCGACAAGCAAGGCAACTACCACTGGCTGCTCGACGAAGCCAAGCTTTTGCGCGACGACCTCGGCTTGCCGGTGGAAGCCGTGGGCCTTTGGCTGGACGTCACCGAGGCGACCCTGGCCGCCGAGCAGGTGCGCCAAAGTGAAGAGCGCTACCGCATCCTGGTGGAAGACTCGCCAGCGATGATCTGTCGCTACCGTCCCGATCTGATCCTCACCTTCGGCAACACGCCGCTGGCCAATTACCTGGAATGCCGGCCCGACCAATTGCCAGGCATCGACTTGGGCCAGTGGCTGTCGGATGAACAGCGCGCCGCCTTTATGCAACGCATTCAGCAACTGACCCCGGAATTCCCGGTGAGCACCGCGGAAATCAGCCTGCAACTGCCGGGGCGCGAACATGCCTGGTGGGTGTGGTCGGACCGTGGCGTCTTCGATGAACAAGGCGCCCTGATCGAAGTGCAGGCCGTGGGCCGCGACAACACCGAAGTACGCCGCTCCCAGCAGCAACTGACCCAAAGCGCGAAAATGGCCACCCTCGGCGAAATGGCCACCGGCCTGGCCCATGAGATCAACCAGCCGCTGAACGTGATGCACATGGCCATCACCAATGTGCTCAAGCGCCTGGGCAATGGCGATGTGCAAATCGACTACCTCACGGAAAAACTGCAGCGTATCGACGCCCAGGTGCAACGCGCGGCACGGGTGGTCGACCATATGCGCGTGTTCGGCCGCCGCTCGGAAATCGAGCAGCAACCGTTCGACCCCGCGCAGGCGCTGGAGGGCACCCTGTCCCTGCTCAGCGAAGGCCTGCGCGGCAAAGGTGTAGACGTGCGCATCAGCCCTGCGGACTTCTCGGTGCAGGTCAAAGGCTATGTCGACCAGCTGGAACAGGTGCTGATCAACCTGATGGTCAATGCCCGCGACGCATTACTCAGCCGGCGAGAAAAAGACCCTGCCCTGCGCCCCTGGATTGCCCTGCACAGCGAGCACGACAGCCGCCATGTGCGTATCTGGGTTGAAGACAACGCCGGCGGGATCGACCCGCGCCTGTTGGAGCGGATTTTCGAACCGTTCTTTACCACCAAGCCAATCGGCGTCGGCACCGGATTGGGGCTCTCGGTGAGCTATGGGATTGTGGAAAACATGGGTGGGCGCCTGAGCGTCACCAACGGCGAGGCCGGCGCGAAATTCTGCGTCGAGTTACCCATCGCGCAGAACTCAATCAGCTAACCACGATGCGAAGCGAGCCGCTCTTGCTCTTGCTCTTGCTCTTGCTCTGCTTTTGATCTTAGGCGCCCCGTCAAACCACGCTGGCCGGAATTCGACAGTGATTTGGGGGGTAAACCGGCAGGGATGCCGGTTTAGCCGCCCCGCGCCATGGATGGCGCGTGGCGGCGGCCCCCCAAATCACTGGCGGATTGCGGGCACACCGAGCCTAGGCGAGGTGCCGAGTGGTGGGGCAAGAGCCTTTTGCTTACTTTTGGGCTCTTTTCAAAAGTGAGCCGCTGTAAAAGCGGAACCCTAAGTGGCCGTTACCGCAGGAATGGATATGTACACGTTCCAACTGTGTTGACTGCCAGGCCGCCTTCGCGAGCAAGCCCGCTCCCACAGTTGGATCGCGGGGGGTCAGGTAGATAGGCGTCGGCTGGCAGGCCGCCATCGCAGGCAAGCCAGCTCCCACATTTGGAACTCGGGGAGTCAGCTAAATCACCAGGTAAGCCCTGCCCATATGACAGGTGAGGTTGGCACCGACTTCAGCATTGCCCAGGTTGATGCCCAAGGCGCTGAGCAAGGTGTTGACGACAGGGTCGAGAATCGGTGACAGCACATTCTGGATCAGCCCCACCACCGCCGTGGTAATGGTCGCCAACAGCCCGGCAACCCCAGCCAACGCGCCACTGGAGACACTGCCGCTGGGCGGTGCATAAGTTACCTGCAAGCCATTAAGGGTCGCCGCCAGGCTGCCGACGATATTGGCGGTGCCCGGCGCGAACTTGTAGGTGGGCGGCGCATTCATCTCGGCCACCGGGGCAAACACCATCGTGCTGGTTTGCGCAGCAATGGTGGAGTTGGCTTTCAACAGCAAACCACCCCCCACATTGGGTGTACGGTTGGGGCTGCACAGCAGCGTCAGGACCACACAGTAGCGCTGGCCAAAATCGATCAGCCTGACCGGCTGCACATCGACTGCTGCGGAGGAAGAAAAAGCCGCCACCGGATCCACTGTACCGACCGCCAGGGACGCCAGGGACGTAGTGGTTTTCACCGTCAAGGATTTGGAGGCCGGCGAGTCGCAATTGAAATCCGTGACATGGGTTTGCGCACTGCCGGCTTCGATGTAAATGGCCAGCGATGTGGTGACATCGACGTCAGCCACATTGCAGGCCACCAGGCACAACACACCGCCAACCACCGCCGGCAGGTTGAGGTTCAACAAGCCCTTGACCACCTGGGACACCGGCGTGCCCAGGCCCGTCAATATGGACGCCACGCCAGAGACCGCCTTGATGATCGGCGCCTGCACGGTCACCAACGTGCGCACTTGCGCGGTGCGTACAAAAATCTGATCGGTCGGCGGGGTATTTTGCAAGCCCTTCTTGGCCAACACAGGATTGCCAATCGCTGAAAGCTGCGGCGGCTCGATGACCTTGGTCTGGATCGACACATTGCCCACTAGCGGAATCGCGACCTGCGCCGCCGCACTCACCGCATTCTTGCTACTGGACAACTGCGCTACCGCTTCCAGCAGTTGAAACAATTGCACGTTGCTGTTCAGCGCCGCTGTCGGCGTGCCGGTGGCGATGTCGACCAGGTCTCCCACCGTTAACAGCTTGCTGTTAGGTGCAATGGCTTGAATCGAAATCACGTCATTGATGACCGCCGTGGCCGCCGCGCCGTTTTTCTGCAACACCTTCACAGCAGCGTCGATCAGTTGAGTCGCCGAGACCGCGGTACTGAGCAAGGCATCGTAGTCACCGGCCTTCACGTTCAGGTTGATCGCTAGTTGGTCGAGGTAACTGAGCAGGTTGACGTTGGTCTGCAGCAAGCCGTTCCAACCCGCCGCCGTGAGCGAAAGGTTGCCGCCGAGCAGGTTGCCGATCACCAGGTTGAGCAGCGGGGATTTGCCTGAATCGACGCTGGCCAGGCTGCTGCGGATCGACAGCTGCGCCACGGGCGGTGGTGTCGCCGCGACGGCGGTGGCGCTCAAGTTGATTTGCGGGGTAATCGGCGCACCACTGAACAGGTTCCACAGCCCATTGGCAACGCTGGTCATCACAGTGCGGGAAGCCACCACGCGGATAGCGTCGCTCTTGGTGGCATCAGCGGTAAACACACGGGTGTTCAGAGCATTGGTCGCCAGGGTGCCGCATGTCACCGCCAGGGTGCTGCCATTACCGACCACAAAACCGTTGCGCGCCGCATTTTGCGTGGCATAGGCGTTTGCGGTGGTGTTGGTACCGCATTGGCCACCGAGACTGGCTGCCTCCAACGCAGAGGTATCGGCGACGGATTGCAGCTTGCGCTTTTCCAAATACAAGCGCCCGCTGTCGACCGCCAGCAACGTAAACACCAAGGCCAAGGCCAAAGTGCCTGCCGCCATCAAGCCAATTGCACCACGCTGTCTGGAGCCGAATCGGGGAGACATCGAAGCACTCCTGCGCTAACTCTCCGTTGCACTGGAGTGTAGACAAGGCTTCGGCAGGTTGCTGGCAACTCGCCACATTGGCGACTGGCGGAGATGCCCTGATACGCCCTGATACTGTAGGAGCGAGCTTGCTCGCGAAAAACCTACAGACGCCGCGTTGATTCAGGAAGTACGCGTTATCGTTGACGTTTTTCGCGAGCAAGCTCGCTCCTACAGTGAGCGATCAGCGCGGGGGGTAGTTGGAAAGGATCTTGGTCACGGTGCTGCGGATGGCTTTGTTGCGTTCCTCGGGGTTCGGCGTGCTGGCCATCATCTGTTCGTCGCTGCCGCGCCACACCAGCTTGCCGTCCTTGCCGTCGAGCAGGTCGATCTGGATGGTCGCGACCTTGTAGGTGATATTGCGGGTTTCGTTGTACATCGGCGCGCCCCAGTAACCATTCCACGGGCCGCCCCAGGCACCGCCATAGTTGGTGGTGACTTGCTGCTGGCGGTCTTCGACGATCAGGTAGGCCTGTACATTCAGGTCAGCCTTGGTACCCGCCGCCGCAGGACGCAAACCGCGCTGATCCAGCTGTTCGCCCACCGCCTGGCGGATGCGTTGCTCGGTGAGGTCGCTCTTGATCCTCGGGTCATCGGGACGGTACTGCAACGCTGGGTCTTTCCAGGCCCAATTACGGTAGGCGCCGAAGTCTCGGCTGGCGTCGAAATCGTGGTTGACCTGGTTGCTCTGGCAACCGCCCAGCAACATGACAACAGCAAGCGCAGCGATGCGACGAAGCATGGTGTTCTCCAAAAACAACGTGGGCATGTAATGAGAATAGCTGCTAACTGGGCGGATAGGCAGCCATTGCCTTCTGCATCGCCTTGCGCAAGCTATCGGCGCGTTCGCTCAGGCTGCCCTGGCTGGTGGTTTCGGCACTGGTGCTCCACACCGGCTGGCGGGTGCGCGCATCGAACAGGCTGATACGCGCCACGGCCACTGTCACTTCATAGGTGCGCACCACGGGCACGCTGTTGTACATGCCGTAACCGTTGCCATAGCGGTTATAGCCGCCGTAGCCGTAACCATAATCGTCCTGGACCTGGCGCAGGCGTTTTTCCAGGCGTACATCGGCGCTCACAAGCAGGTCGGGCGCACGCTTGTCATGCAAGGGGCGCAAGCCTCGCTGATCGAGGGCGCCGCTGACCGCCTCGGCAATCTGCGCCGAATCGGCCCAGGCCGTGCCCGCCGGCAACTGACCGTTGAACCAACCCCAGCTGCGGTAGGCACCATAGTCGCGCACCGGCGCGGGGTAGGCGCTGGCATCAAAGGTAGTGGCCGCCTGGGCGGGCGCCGGCGGCATCGGTGCCGAACTGGCCACGTAAGGATTGGGGCTCGAACAAGCCCCAAGACCTAAAGACAACAGGATTAAACCGAGACGACGCATGTCGACCTCCCACGCTGGGCCGCTTAAACCGGGCGGCAGATCCAGTGCAAATATCGCCCAAGCCCGGCAAAGCTTGGGTGACGACGGTGAGCGAGCTCCATCTCCAACAAGTCCTCCAGGTTGGCGCGAGCCTGGAATTCCACCGGCATATAGTCGTGGAACACCCGCACGCCACTTTGGCTTTCGACCTGCCACAGCCCTTCGAGTTGCGCCGCCAACTCCCGTGGGTCCAGGGGTTGTTGCGGCGTCAGGCTCTGCTTTTCGCCGGCCATGTCGTTCTTGCGCATTTTGCGGAAGTGGCCTTTGAGCAGATTGCGGTAGATCAACGCATCACGGTTGTAGAACGCCAGGGACAACCAGCCACCCGGCAGCGTCAGTTGGTGCAGTACCGGCAGGATAGCGTGGGGCTCGGCCAACCACTCCAGCACGGCATGACACAGCACCAGATCGTAAGGCTCGGTGAGTTGGCCGAGCAAGTCCTGCCACGGTGCATGAATAAAGGTCGCGCTTTGGCCCGCGTCGGCGAAGCGCTGGCGCGCACCTTCAAGCATCGGCGCAGCGGGTTCGGCCAAGGTTACCTCGTGGCCCTGCTCGGCCAGCCACAGCGACATGTGCCCCAGGCCTGCGCCGATATCCAATACGCGCAACGGCCGCTGCGGCAAGGCTTGCACCAGGTCGGCCTGGAGCACCGCCAGGCGAATCGCGCCCTTGGCGCCGCCGTAGATCTTTTCGGCAAAGCGCGTGGCCAACTGGTCGAAATGACGATCACTCATGGGCAAACCGCCGTTCGCTATCGGCCAGCTTGGCGCGCACCACTTCGTTCATATCCAGCCCCAGTTCACTGCACAGCAACAGCAGGTACAGGACAATATCGCCGATCTCCTGACCCGCATGGGCAAGTTTATCGGCGGGCAGTTGGCGGGATTGGTCTTCGGTGAGCCATTGGAAGATTTCCACCAGCTCGGCCATTTCCACGCTGGCAGCCATGGCCAGGTTTTTCGGGCTGTGGAACTGCTTCCAGTCGTTGGTATCGCGGATGCGGTGCAGGCGTTCGGTGAGGTGTTCGAGGTTCATGCGGGGGCTCCTGAATGGGTATAGCTTACCCGATCATTCCCACGCTCAGCGTGGGAATGCTTCCAGTGACGCTCCGCGTCGCCTGCGCGGATGACGGGACGCGGAGCGTCCCAGGCGGCGTTACCACGCAGAGCGTGGGAACGATCAGTCGACAACACTGAACTCGAGCCTGGCGGTTTGACCGGCTTCATCCAATACGCTGAGCTGATAGCGGCCCAGCCGTTCAAAACTGGCATTGATGCTGTCCTGGTTCGCGCTGTCGCCCAACGGCGCACCGTTGAGAAACCACCAACGCCGGCCACTGCCGCCCAGGGCGGAGATGTTCAGGCGCAAGGCTTGTTGACTGGCAGCGGGCAGGCGCAGTTGGTCGCCTTCGCGTACGCCCACGATGGACAACGGCGATGAAGCGGCCAGCGCCGGCGGAGGGCAATCCGGGTCAGACGCAGGAATGCGCGCTTCCCGGCGTTCAATCCTTGGCAACCAGGGCTCCAGCGGCGCCGGCCACAGCGCGATGTTTTTGGGGGTTGCGCCAGGGCAATGGGCATCGACCCTCAAACCCTTGGGGTTAACCCAGATGCTTTCCATCAAGCCCACGCTCAAGGGTTGATCCAATGCCTGCAAGGTCGGCGGCGTGGTGTTGTCCAGGGTCCAGGCAAAACGCTGGCGGCGGCAATTGGGGTCGCTGCGGCTCATGGGCTGGCCCAGCGGCCAACAAATCGCTGCCACGCCGATATTGGCAGGCACCGGTTTGACTGGCGCACTGATGCCGCGCTGGCTGTCGCGGTTGGTCAGCACGTCATGCACCTGCAACATCAACGGCGCTGCCGACGCCAGGCCGAACTGCCCCGGTACCGGCGTGCCATCGGGCCGGCCGATCCATACGCCAATCAGGTAACGCGGGCCCACGCCAATCGCCCAGGCATCGCGAAAGCCATAACTGGTGCCGGTTTTCCACGCCAGCACCGGGCGTTGGACCAGCTCGGCACGCGGGTCGCGGTCGGGCCGCGCCTGGCCGCTGAGGATGCGCCGCACAATCCACGCGGCGCCGGGCGACAGCAACGGCCGCTCCCTGAGCGTATCGTCCGGTTGCAACCGCAGGGTGGCGCTCTTGCCATCGCGGGCCAGGGCGCTGTAGCCACTCACCAGGTCCTCCAGGCGACTGCCCGCACCGCCGAGGATCAGCGCCAGGTTCGGCTCGGCCAATGCCGGCAACGCCAACGGCACGCCACCGATGCGCATCTGCGCGGCAAAGCGCTTGGGCCCGTAGGCTTCCAGCAGTTGCACCGCAGGCAGGTTCAACGAGCTGGACAACGCAGTGCTCGCCGGCACCGCGCCAGTAAAACCCATGGAAAAGTTGCCTGGACGGTAATCGCCATAGCGCCGAGGCACGTCCTGCAACAGCGATTCGGAGTGAATCAGGCCGTCATCCAACGCCATCCCGTAGAGGAAGGGCTTCAAGGTGGAACCGGGCGAACGCAGCGCGCTGATCATGTCCACATGACCAAAGCGTTTGGTGTCGTTGATATCCACCGACCCCAGGTAAGCGCGCACCGCCATGCTTTCTTCTTCCACCACCAGGATGGCTGCCGAGGTGTGCTCCGGCAGGCGTGCGCGCCAGCCCAACAGCAGGTCTTCGAGACGGCGTTGCAAGGTGGCATCCAGAGTGGTGCGAATCAGTGGCGGGCTGTCGGGACGATTCAGGCGACGTGCGAGCAAGGGCGCCAGGCTCGGTTCCAGGCGTGGGGCGAGCAACAGGGGTTCTTCCAAGGCTTCATCCACCGCCGACTGCGGCCATACCTGAAACTCGGCCAGGCGGCGCAGCACTTTGTCCCGGGCCTGCTGGGCGCGCTGCGGATGACGGTCCGGGCGCAAACGACTCGGCGCCTGGGGCAATACCGCGAGCAACGCGGCTTCGGCGTGAGTCAGTTGTGATGGCGACTTGCCCAGGTACGCCCAACTCGCTGCCGCCACGCCCTGCAGCGTACCGCCGAAGGGCGCGCGGTTCAGGTACAGGTTGAGGATTTCATCCTTGGACAGGTGCCACTCCAACTGCGCGGTACGCCACAGCTGGCGTAACTTGCCGTGCAGGGTGCGTGAGTGCGGGTCGAGCAGGCGCGCAACCTGCATCGACAAAGTGCTGCCGCCGGACACCACCCGCGCGCCGCTCAGGTTTTGCCAGGTCGCACGCACCAGCGCCAACGGGTTTACGCCGGGGTGCTGGTAGAACCAACGGTCTTCATAGGTGAGCAACGCGTCGAGGTAATAAGGCGATACTTCGCTGGTGTGTACCGGGTAGCGCCATACGCCATTGGCATCGGCAAATCGCCACAGTGGTGTGCCATCTTCGGCCAGCACTACCCGGGCCAGGTCATCCTGGGGCAGGGGCAAGGGCCAGATACGATCGGCCAGCCATAGCAGGGCAACCACCAACACCACACAACCCAAAGCCCAGCGCAATAACTGTGGGAGCGGGCTTGCTCGCGAAAGCGGTGGGTCTGTTGGCAGAGATGTCACAGGCACGCCGCCTTCGCGAGCAAGCCCGCTCCCACATTGGGCCGCGTACATCCGCAGGTGATTAAACTAAAACTCAAACGGGCAAACCTCTATGCTTGCAGGGAACTCGCCTGCGTTATCGACAACCAAAGGCACAGTTACGCCCACCTTCTCATCAGGACACGCACATGCAGGTAGAAAGCTTTTTCGAATGGTTGGGCCAGGCGCTCGGTTCCGTCATCCGTTTTATCGTCGACGGGCTCAGCGGTTTGTTCGGGGCCTTGACCCACGCCGGCGGCAACTTTATCGACGGCCTGTCACGCACCTTGGGCATGGACACCTCGATCATCAGCATCATCACTCTGATCGTCGGGTTGCTCTTCCTGTACTCGGCGGTACGCGCCTTTATGCGGGCCTCGATTATCGTGGGGATCATCTGGCTGATGCTGGGGCTTTGGTTGCTGAGCTGGGTCGTACACTGATATTTCGATCCTCTCCTGTAGGAGCGAGCTTGCTCGCGAAAAACTCACAGACGCCGCGTTGATTCAGGAAGCACGCGTTATCGTTGACGTTTTTCGCGAGCAAGCTCGCTCCTACAGTGTCTTTCAGCGGCCCTTGATCACCATATCCACCGGCGTCTCGCCCACCGCCTGCCAGTTCGGCCGATACATCGACTCTACCTGCGGCGGCGGCACGCGGTAGGTTCCCGGTGTCACCGCCCGTGCCAGGTACAACAAGTGCGTGGTGCCATAGCCATCCAGATTCATCGCCGCCACATAGCGGTCGTCCCGGAACTCCTGATGCTTGAGCGATGCGTTCTGCATCGACTCGCGCCACTCCTTGACCTGGCTACTGGCGTTCTCCAGGCTCGCTGCGCTTTGTGCCAGGTTCTGGTTTTCCAGTTCCAGGCCGGCGGGCAGCAAGTCCACCACCAGGGCATCCGGCACGCGTTGCTTGGCACTGACGGCCAGGTGCACCAGCACCAGGTCGCCGCTGTTGAGGCTGCGCAAATTCAACGGCTGGCCATTCATGCCCAGGTATTCGCGGCGAATACTCAGGTTCTCGCCACCCGGGGCAGGCGGCACTTGTGGGTAACCCGAGATTGTCAGTTGCTGGTAGACCGGCACATCGCTTTGATTGGTCAGGCTCAAATTGCCGGAAAGCAGCTTGCCTTCCAGGTTGAGCGTCGACTGTTGGTTGTTCAGCTCATGCTCCCCGTCGCTGCCATCCAACAGCACCTTCCACGCCGATTCGGGCTGCGCGAAACCCAGCCGCCCGGCCAGGAACAACGAGTTGCGCTCCTGGGTCGACAGATAGGGGCTGGCCGCCAACTGGTCCGACAAGGTAAACAGGCGCTCTTCACGCTTGCCCTTGGCCAAGTCATTTTCCTCCAGCAACGCCAGAATCATCGCCTGATCGCGCAACGGGCTGCCGTAGTCGGCCAGCCACTCCTTGGCACTGCGCTGCGCCGCCAAACCGGCGAGCAAGGCTTGATCGGCACGCGGCTGGTCGCCCATTTTCTGCAGGGCGATGGCCAACTGCACCAACGGCAAGCCGGAGCGTGCGTCGCTGCGCCGTTCGAACAGACTGCGCAACGCACCCAACGGCGCCTGCTGACTGCGCGCCAGCACCATACCGGCGTAGGCCTGTACGGCGAAACGCGTGTGCTCGGCGTTGTCGCTGTAATCCACCTCGATCAGGTTACGTTCCTGCACATACCGCAGCAGGCGCTCGCTGGCCTTCTTCAAGGCTTCAGGCGGTACTGCAAAACCCTGGTCGCGGGCGCGCAGCAGGAAGTCGGTGACATACGCAGTCAGCCAATATTCTTCCTCGCCATCAGCGCCCCACAAACCGAAGCTGCCGTTGTAGCGCTGCATCCCCAGCAGGCGCTCGATGCCCAACTCGATCTTGCGCTTGCGCTCGGCATCCGGCTCGCCCTTGATGCTCAGGCGCTTGAGCAGCGCGTCGTCGGCGTACAGCGACGGGTACAAGCCACTGGCGGTTTGCTCTAGGCAACCATAGGGGTACGCCTTGAGCGCACTGATCTGCGCGCCCAGGTTCAACGGCGGCCCGCTCGACAGGCTCAACAGCGCCTCACGCCCCGAGGCATCGAACTGATCCAGTGCGCCCGCCGGTAAGCTCCACGGCTGATCCTTGATCACGGCGCGGTAATGCTTGAGCAAGGCCGGGTACGCCGGGCGCACGCCTAAGGTCCATTCGCGGCTGAATGGAGGCAGGTTTTCCCCCGGCAGGTCCAGGCCATTGACCGTAACCTTGACCTTGCCCTGACCGAAACCGCCCCAGGCTTGTACCGGAATACGCAGGGTGGTGCGCTGGCCTTGCTTGAGTTCAACCGATTGCGCGTCGCTGTTGACCAGTTCCAACGGCCCTTGCGTCGTTAATTGCACATCGAGTTTCTGCGCCTTGCCCGACAGGTTTGAGAGGTCCAGGGCCAGGGTGGTCTGGTCGCCTCCTGCCAGGAAGCGCGGCGCCGACAACTCGGCAATCAGCGGGGCGGCAATCACCGTCTTGCCTTCCGCCATACCGTAGCGATCATCGCTCCAGGCTTGGGCCATCAGGCGCAGTTCGCCGTTGAAGTCGGGGATATTGACGCTGACTTCGCCCTCGCCTTTGTCGTTCAGCGTCACCGGGGCGCTTTGCAGGGCGACGATGGTTACGCTGGTGTCCGGGCGTTTGCCGCCTTTGGCCAACGCCGCGTCGCCACCAAATGCCAGACTGGCCAGGCGCCCTTGGCCGGCTTCAATCAACTGGCCGTAGATGTCGAATTGGTCGACGCCATAGGCTTTGCGGCCAAACAGGCTGGCGTACGGATCGGGCGTTGGAAATTCGGTGATATTGAGGATGCCCACGTCCACTGCCGCAAGCAGTACGTGCACCTTTTGAGGCACACTGCCATCGGCGTTTTTGGCGGCGATCTTTACCGTCAGCGGTTGTTTGGGGCGCATTTTTTCAGGTGCAGTGAGGGTCAGGCCGAGTTTGCGCTGGGTGCGATCCAGCGGCAGGTGCAGCAAGCCCACGGCGCGTTTAGGCGTGATATTGGCTTTGCGCTCGCCGGGACGAATCACCAGGGCGCTCACATACAGATCGTGGCGCGACCATTTCGGGTCGAGCTTCACCGCAAAGCTTTTGCCTTCGGCCGGTACGTCGATCTCCTGCCACCACAGCGGGCCTTCGGCAGACTCCACCAACAGGTAGCCTTTACCGGCAGCCGGTGGCGTGACGGTGACGTTGGCGGTGTCGCCATCGCCATAGGCGGGCTTGTCCAACGCCAGCTTGACCTGGTCGGGGCGCACGGCGCCGCCTTCGGTGTTGTCCTGGGCCTGGTAGCCGGCCCAGAAACGCAGGCTGCTGACCAACCCGGTGTGCGGGTCTTCGACCTCCACGCGGTAAGGGCCCCACTCCACCTGGAAGCTGACCTTGGCGGTGTCGCCCGCCTTGATGTTCAGGCTCTGCTCATCGAGGTTGAGGAATTTCTCGTTGAAGTGGTAGCTCCAGCCGTCATTCTCCGAGTAGTTCCAGTAGTAGTCGCGGCGCTCACGCACCAGGCGCACCTTGAGGTCTTGCGCGGCCAGTTTCTGACCGTCCTGGTTGGCCACCAGCACTTCGAATTCCACCGGGCCATCGCCGTTGGTTTCCTTGCCGTCAAACAGGCCACGCAGGCCCGGCAATTGCTCGGCCGGCCAGATCGGCTGCACCAGGCGCCGGGTGATCGGCCGACCGCCGGACTCCTGCAGGCTGGCTTGCACAATCAGTTGCAACGGCGACTTGGCCTCGGCCCACTTGCTTTCCAGGGTCAGCGCTTGCTCGCCATTGGCATCGAGTACGCTTTCGTCCAGTTCGAAATCCTGGCTCAGCTCTTCTTCAGTGACGGAACCGAACTGGTAGCCCGGCAGGGATTTGACCGCCTCACGCAGTGGCCGCACGTACACCTGGCCACTGACGCGGTTACCGGAGGCGGGCGCGCCGTAGAGGTAACGACCGTTGACCTGGATGACCGGGTTATCCGCCGGGCTCAACGCCGTGTCACTGCCCTTGAGTTCCAGCGCCAGGCGTTCGGGCAGAAAGTCTTCGACGAGAAATTCATAGAGTTGCGGCTTGCCGTCACCGAGGTCGAACACCAACTGCCAGCGCCCGGTCGGCGCCTCGCCAGCCAGCTGCAACGGGTATTGATACAGGCCCGACGCGTCGGCCTCCCACACGAACTTGCGGCTCACCTGTTCATCCGGGCGCCGCACTTCGACGCTCACCGGCTGAGGCTTCACCGCCTTGCCATCCTTGTCACGCAACAGCGCGTTGAGCAGCACGGTTTCGCCGGGGCGATACAAATCACGCGGGCCGAACACAAAGAACTGCAACGGGTGGGACGGTTGCCCACCGATATCGAACTCCGCCAAATCCAGCGCGGCGCTGTCCAGGCGCAGCAGGCTGGTTTGCTCGCCCTGCTTGGCCAGTAACACCTGGGCTTTTTTCGGCAGCGGCAACTCGGCGTGGCCACCGTCTTCGGTCTTGCCCTGGCCGAGCACGCGGCCTTCGGCATCGAGGATTTCCAGTTCGACGCCGTTGAGTGCCTTGCCGCCTTCCAGGGCCTGGGTAAACACATCCAGGCGATTGGCGTAGCGGTGCACCGACAGGCCGATATCACTCAAGGTGAACAGGGTGGCCGGTTGCGAATAGTTGTAGGTGCCCGAAGCGCGCATCACCGCCAGGTACACGCCCGGCTGCTGCAACTGCTTGAGGCCGGCAATCGGTAGCAACAGGGTTTCGCGGGTATTGCGCGCCGGGTTCAGGTCGAAACGCCCGCCGTACACCAGTTCGGCCATTGGCAGCAGTTCACGGGACTCATAGCTTTGCAGGCTGGTATTACGCCCCCACTGCGCAAGGAACGACGGCAGGGATTCGGGTTTGATCCGAAAGAATTCCACGTCGATCTTGTCGACATTCAACGCGATCACCGGCAGGCCCTCGGCCAGGCGCGTCGGCAACAGGGTGCCACGGCTGGCGAAGCCGACGGTGGCTTGCAGGTCGCGGGTTTCCAGGCGGGCGCTGTATTCGGCGGCGAGGGTGTTGCCGTTGACCGCCTTCACCCCGGCGTCCACGGTCAGCACCAATTTGCGCTGCGGTTCAAGGTGGCGCAGGCGCAATTCCATCAGGTTATCGGACAGTTCCCAGGCGCCATCGACCTTGCCGGACTTGCTGTCTACCAGGTGCAGCTTGTCGGCGAATTTCTGATCGGGGTCCAGCGGAATGGAAAAACTCACCGACAGCGTGCTGGCCCCATCCAACTGCACCTCGGACACATCCACCACGCTCAGCTCACGCCCGGCATAGCGTTGCTTCAACGCTGCCACGTCCACCGCCGCTTTCACCGGCTTCGGCGCTGCCGCCACGGTGGGCGCAGGCGGTGCAGCGGGTTTATCGGAAGAATCGCAAGCGCTCAGCAGGGCCAGCGCGCAGGCCAGGAACAGTCCTTTGTTAAGCATGGGGCACTCATAGTCAGAGGGAACCGAGGGGTGAACTATATATCAGCGCCGACCAAGCTGCTGCGGCGCCGGTCACATTGACCGACGGAGGGGCGGTTGGTTCTAGGTGGGCATGAAGCCAAGCCAAATCCCACAGCCACTGGAGATCAAACGGTGGGAGCTGGCTTGCCTGCGATAGCGGTCTTTCAGCCGATATCTTCACTGGCTGACCCACTGCTATCGCAGGCAAGCCAGCTCCCACATTGGTTCTGCTGTGTGGCGGGTTGACGGTTACAATGCCGCTCCACCAAGGAGCCTTCATGACCGCCCTGCTGACCGACTGGCGCCACCGCCCTACCCATCGCCGCGTCTGGGCCCTGGCCGCGCCGATGATCCTGTCGAATATCTCAGTGCCCTTGGTGGCTCTGGTGGACAGCATGGTCATCGGCCACCTGCCCCACGCCCACCAACTGGGTGCCGTGGCTGTCGGCGCCAGCCTGTATACCTTCCTCGCCTGGGCCATGGGTTTCCTGCGCATGGGCTCCACCGGGTTCGCCGCCCAGGCCGCCGGGCGTAACGATGGTGCAGCGTTGCGGCAAATCCTGTTGCAAGGCTTGCTGTTGGCGCTGGGGCTGGCGATGTTACTGGGTACCGTGGGCATTCCCCTGAGCCATCTGGCCCTGGAATGGATGCAGCCCTCGCCCGAACTGAACCAACTTACCCGCGAGTTTTTCCACACCCGCCTGTTCGGCCTGCCCGCCGCTCTCGCCAGTTATGCACTGGTCGGCTGGTTCCTCGGCACCCAGAATGCACGAGCGCCATTGGCGATTTTGCTGACCACCAACCTGGTCAACATCGCGCTTAACCTATGGTTCGTCCTCGGGCTGGACTGGGGCGTGGTCGGCTCCGCCCGAGCCTCGGTGATCGCAGAGTGGACCGGCGCCCTGCTCGGCCTGGCGCTTACGCAAAAAGCCCTGCGCGCCTATCCTGGGCATATCGCTTGGGCCGCCTTGAAATTGTGGCAAAGCTGGCGCCCGTTGCTGGCGGTCAACCGCGACATTTTTATCCGCAGCCTGGCGTTGCAGTCGGTGTTTTTCATGATCACGGTGCAAGGCGCAAGGCTGGGAGATGCCACAGTTGCAGCCAATGCCTTGCTGCTCAATGGGCTGTTACTGACGGCACATGCCCTGGATGGCCTGGCTCACGCGGTCGAGGCTCTGTGCGGCCACGCCATCGGCGCACGTGACCGGCAAGCGTTACGGCGGTCATTGGTGGTTGCCTGTGGTTGGTCGCTGATCGCCAGCGTGGGTTTCGCCCTGCTGTTCACCTTCGGCGGCCATCTGTTCATCGCCATGCAAACCGATATCCCCAGCGTGCGCGAAACCGCCGATATCTACCTGCCCTACCTCGCGGTATTGCCGTTGATTGCGGTGTGGAGTTATTTGCTCGATGGGCTGTTTATCGGTGCAACGCGGGCGCGGGAAATGCGCGATGGGATGTTGCTGACGGTGATGCTGGTACTGCCAATTGCCTGGGCCTTGCAGGGCTTGGGCAACCACGGACTGTGGATAACTTTTTTGCTATTCATGGCGGTACGCAGCTTGATCCTGGGGGCGATTGCCTGGTGGCTGAGCACGCAGAATCGCTGGCTGAGCGATACCCGCTGACACGAGCCCCTACCTGTTACTTCTGACAGGTTACAAGCCGATTTTTCAAGCGTTGAATAGCGATGGGCAACCTCCCCTGCTTACGCCAAGGAAAATCGCTATGAATATCAAACGACAAACAGGCATCGTCACCCTTTGGGTAATCGCCACGCTGACTACCGCAGGCTGCACGGCGCCGTCGAACTCAACAGCGCAGCCGGCCGGGACACTGCGGGTGGAGAATCAAATGGCCGGTGAGTACACACTCGTGGTGATACATGGGACTGAACAGCACAGAATCACCAAAGGCGAATCAAAGGACCTGACAATCGATGGAAAAGAGGTGCTCCTGTCGCGCCTCAACAGTCAGGGCACAATAACGCAGATAGCCCTCAACGCTCACTCAGAGAGCAAATGCCCAGTGACGCAATGCTTGCTCGTAAGGTGACTTGATCAACGTCGTGCCAATGCGGCCGGCCTCACAGGAACTAAACGAACACTCGCTCAGTTCCGGTGAGGCCGCACGACTCAAGAAGACAAGTAAGAAGAACGAGTCAACCCAAGACGCAACGCATCCAGGAACTGGGTACGCTCGGACGCCGAGATCTTCGCGCTCGCGCACTTGTCGCGGTAGTGCGTCATCAACTCTTCCGGCGACAAGTGCACATAGCGCAGCATGTCTTCGATGGTGTCGTGAGTCTCGATCCCGGCGCTGTACACCGAACCGTCTTCACGCTGGTAGATGTTCACCGAGTCGGTGTCACCGAACAGGTTGTGCATGTCGCCCAGGATTTCCTGATAGGCGCCGACCAGGAAGATACCCAACAGGTAGTCCTCGCCTTCGTTCAAGCCGTGAACCGGCAGGCTGGTTTCGATGCTCTGCTCATCGACGTATTGCTTGATCTTGCCGTCGGAGTCGCAGGTCAGGTCTTGCAGCACGGCGCGGCGCAGCGGCTCTTCGTCGAGGCGGTGCAGCGGCAGGATCGGCAAGACCTGGCCGATGGCCCACGTATCCGGCAAGCTCTGGAATACCGAGAAGTTGCAGATGTATTTGTCGGCCAGCTTGTCGTTGAGTTCGTCCAACACCTGGCGGTGCGAGCGCTGGCGGGCTTTCAACGAGTTGTGCAGGCGGCGGCACACCGCGAAGTAGCACTGTTCGGCCAGGGCTTTTTCGGCCAGGGTCAGCTTGCCGTCGGCGTACTGGGTGGCCACGTCGCTCATGTAGTGGGTGGCGCGCCAGTAGGTTTCGGTGACCATCTCGATGTCGGTCGGGCCCAGCAGGTCCACCAGCCATTGCACGGTTTCCGGCAGGCTTTCCTTGTTTTCGATGGTTGGGATTTCGTCGTTGTGCTTCTCGACGTCCGTCACCTGCACCACCAGCATGGCGTGGTGAGCGGTCAGGGAGCGGCCGCTTTCGGAGAAGATGTTCGGGTGCGGCAGGCTCTGCGCGTCGCAGAATTCCTTGAGCATGCCCACTACCACGCCGGCGTAGTCGTCCATGTCGTAGTTGATCGAACTGGCGTTGCGCGAGTGCGTGCCGTCGTAGTCCACGCCCAGGCCACCGCCGACGTCGATGTGGTCCACCGGCAGGCCGAGGTTGCGCAGTTCGCCGTAGTAACGAATGGCTTCCTTGAACCCGTGCTGGTAGTCGGCCAGGTTGGCAATCTGCGAGCCCATGTGGAAGTGCAGCAGGCGGATTCCCTGGTCCAGGCCGGCTGCGCGGAAGCGCTCGACCACCGACAGCAACTGGGCTGCCGACAGACCGAATTTGGATTTCTCGCCACCGGTGTCCGCCCACTTGCTCGATGCCAGGGACGACAGGCGCACACGCAGGCCCACCTGCGGCTTGACCTTGAGGCTCGCTGCCTCTTCGATCACCAGCCCCACCTCGGACTCTTTCTCGATCACGATGAACACGTTGTGGCCGAGCTTCTGGCCCATCAGCGCCAGGCGGATGAACTCACGGTCTTTGTAACCGTTGCAGACGATGGTGCCGCCCTTCGGCGCCAGGGCCAGCACGGCCAGCAGCTCAGGCTTGGAGCCGGCTTCCAGGCCGATGGAAACGTTCTGGGTGGCAATGATGTTCTCGATCACCGCTTCCTGCTGGTTCACCTTGATCGGGTACAGCGCGGTGTACTTGCTCTGGTATTCCAGGCGCTCGATGTTGGCATCGAAGGCACCGGTCAATTGGCGCACGCGGTCTTGCAGGATATCGGGGAAGCGCACCAGCAGCGGCAACGACAGGCCGCTTTTGCGCAACTCATCGACTTGCTCGTACAGGTCGACGGGCGTGCTGTTCGGGCCGTTCGGACGGACTTCTACGCGACCGGCTTCATTGATCGCGAAATACCCGGCCCCCCAATGGCGAATCCCGTAAACACTGCGGCTGTCCGCAACTGTCCATTGGCTGCCATCGTCTTTGCGTGTGCGTCGTACGGACATCGAAGTCCCCTATAAATGAAGGCGAAGGCGCCACCTCTCGCGGAGGCTGGCGCAGTCTAAAGAATGAAAATGACGATTTGCCTGCAAGGGAAGTAGACCCCACTGGCAGGACAGAGTTTAGCCACAGGTTGGGAAGAGGCTTTCAGCCGCCGGACTTCTTGGCCTTGTACCCGAGCTTGATCAGCTCGGCCAACAGCAACTCGACGTGATCGCCCTGAATCTCGATAACCCCGTCTTTCAACGCGCCACCGGTGCCACAGCGCTTTTTCAGCGAGGTGGCCAATTCCTTCAGGGCGTCTTCAGCCAGGGGCACGCCGGTGATAGTGGTCACCGTCTTGCCGCCACGGCCTTTGCTCTCGCGACGCACGCGGGCAATACCGTCGCCTTCGGGGATCAGGGTCTGTTTGCAGGTGCACGAATCCACGGGCTGACGACAGTCCGGGCAGTGTCGACCTGCGTCGGTGGAAAATACCAGGCCACCAAGGGCGGCGAAGGATGCGGCTTTTTTGGCCACCGGCAATCCTCTTGGGAGGATGAAGACTGATCGGCGCCGCACAAGGCGGTGACCGACCGCGAAGCCCCACTCAGGCAGGGGCAGCGCTACCGAACCGTCAAGGCCACCACCACTGTAGGAGCGAGCTTGCTCGCGAAGATCGTCAACGATAACGCGGGCATTCAGCCAGCACGCGGTGTCTTGGCGTTTTTCGCGAGCAAGCTCGCT
This sequence comes from Pseudomonas sp. WS 5503, assembly GCF_012985385.1. Lineage (NCBI taxonomy): Bacteria > Pseudomonadati > Pseudomonadota > Gammaproteobacteria > Pseudomonadales > Pseudomonadaceae > Pseudomonas > Pseudomonas sp. WS 5503. The sequence continues at coordinate 571,694 of NZ_JAAQWI010000003.1, read as the reverse complement.
CCTACAGGGTGAAACAATAGCGGTTCGGGTGAAAAGGCGCGCAGTGTAACGGCAAAAAGCCAAGTTGCTAAGAGCCAAATGGCGCCAATTTATACAACTTTAGCGACGTGAGGCGAGATAGCGCCGCAAGCCCTCTTGGGCGTCCGGGCAATAAGACTTTTGCTCGGCCTCTGCAAGCACCGTTTCAATGGATAGAAAACGCGCTTCCATGACCTCTTCAGGCTGCAAACACAGCGGGCCGTCCCATACAGCAGAGTAGGACGTACACCACAGGCGGCTGTCGCCATCTTCAAAGTAAAAATGATCGTGCTCGACCAACTCCACGCCACTCACGCCCAGCTCTTCCGCCAATTCCCGCTGTGCCGACAGGGCATAGCTTTCTCCCGCCGCCACCATCCCGCCCGCCGCCGTATCCCAGAACCCCGGGTACAGGGCTTTGCTCAGCGTGCGCCGATGCACACACAGCTCGCCTTTGGAATTGAACAGGAAGATAAACGTGCAACGGCCGATCAAGCCGCGCTGGCGCAGGTCGGACCTGACCAAGTGACCGAGCAGATGGTCCTGCTCGTCGACCCAGCAGATCAGTTCAGCGTCGGAGGCTGCTCGGTGTGCGGCCTCCTTTTGAGTAGCGTCCATCATCAACCCTGGTTGAGGAGCTGACGCAAGTCGATCACTGCAGCGTTTGCCCGGGAAATATAGTTGGCCATCACCAGCGAATGGTTCGCCAGTACGCCGAAGCCACTGCCGTTAAGAATCATAGGACTCCATACCGGTTCTTGCGAGGCCTCTAGCTCCCGAATGATCTGGCGCACGCTGACGGTGGCATTTTTCTTGGCCAGTACGTCGGCAAAATCGACTTCGATGGCACGCAGCAGATGGGACAGCGCCCATGCCTGGCCGCGCGCTTCGTAGAACACGTTGTCGATCTGCATCCATGGGGTTTCCACCACTTCTTCATCGACCTGCGGCACTTCACCCGGCGCCAGCGTCTCGGTTTTCAGCGCAGTGTTCAACTTGACCCGGCCCACGCTGGCGGACAGACGCTGGGACAGCGAGCCCAAACGTGTGGCCACATCGCCCAGCCAGTTGTTGAGGTTGTCGGCACGCGCATAAAAAAGCGCGCCGCGCTGGTTCGGGTCAGACAGGCGCGCTTCGTAGCGGCTCAAGGAATTGATGCCTTCCTGGTATTCCGACTCACTGGATGGCAGCACCCAACTCTTGTTGTCGAAGTTGAAGCGCGGCTCGGCCTTGGCCAAGTCAGCGTCTTCAGCCGACTGCGACTGGGAGCGGGCGAAGTCTTTACGCAGGGCGCGGGTAAGGTCACGCACCTGCACCAGCACGCCGTATTCCCAGCTCGGCATGTTGTCCATCCACAAGCCTGGCGGGAAACGGTCGTTGGAGATGTAGCCGCCTGGCTTGTTCAGCAAGGTGCCGACCACGGTCTTGAGGGTTTCGACGGTGGTGTAACCCACCACCATCTGCTTGCCTTCCTTCTCGGCGGCAAGCTGGGCATTTTGCTGCACCGGAAACAGCGCCGGCTCTTGGCTCCAGTACCAACCCAGGCCACCGGTGACCAGCAGGTACAAGCCGATGATGCTGAGCAACGCCCGGCTCATCAGCAGGTTGCGAAAATAGCTGCGGTTGGCCGACTTGGGCTCAGCGGCGGGGCCTTTGGCACTGCCTTCGCGGTTTTTCCAGTCCAGCATGGCGATATCCTTTCAATCACTTGAGTTCATGCACGTCAATTGTCCGGGTGCGTTCAGACATTCCGACCACAACCCTACCCCATCGTGCCCATCGGTGCGGGGCTTTTACACGAAACTGGCGCACCAGCGCGCTTGGACTATAAAGGATGCACGCGATTTACGCTGCGCGACCCATTGGTCAATAACTGAATGGCAGGCACGCAGACTTAATTGACGTATGACACTCATCTATCAGAAAAGAGGTGCTAGCATAGAGCCATCAGTCGACCTCAGCATGCACCCTCACAGTAGTCAGGATATGACCGAGTCAGAAGACCCCAGCCGCGAGCGTCTCAAGCAGCACTTTGCCCAGCGGGTAATTCATCAGGCACGTCAAATTCTTGAGATCTGGCAGCGCCTGCAACGCAGCGAGTGGTCGAACGCCGACTTTTCCGAACTCAGCGAAGCCAACCTGCGCCTGCAACGCTTCGCCGAACGCTTCGAACAGCCCGAACACACACAACTGGCACGGCATATCAGTCAATCCTTGCAGGCTGTGGACGAGAACCGTGGCCGTCTGAGCAGCCAACTGATCACCGAGCTCAACCGCTTGATGCAACGCCTGTCCCGCACCGGCCTGCGCCAGGGCGATCAGCTTGAGCAAACCTTCCTGCCGCCGATGCGCAAGCCGATCTATGTGATGCTGGCCGACCATGACCGCGCCGAACGCCTGGCCAAGCAGTTGGAGTTCTTCGGCATGGGCGCCCACGCCCTGGACAGCGTGGCCGCCTTTCGCGCGTCCATGGCCGAGCGTTTGCCGTCGGCGATCGTGATGGACGTGGACTTCTGCGGCACCGGCCTGGGCCTGAAGCTCGCGGCAGAGGCCCAGGAGGGCCTGGAGCAAAAGCTGCCGCTGTTGTTTTTCAGCCTGCACGAAACCGACACCCCGACACGCCTGGCCGCCGTACGCGCCGGCGGCGAAGAGTTCCTGACCGGCACCCTGGAGGCCTCAAGCCTGCTGGAAAAGATCGAAGTGCTAACCTGCGCGGCCCAGTACGAACCGTACAAAGTGCTGATCATCGACGACTCGCGGGCCCAGGCGCTGCACACCGAACGCCTGCTCAACAGTGCCGGCATTGTCACCCGCACATTGACCGAACCGATCCAGGCCATGGCCGAGCTGGCGGATTTCCAGCCCGACCTGATCATCCTCGACATGTACATGCCTGCCTGTACCGGCACCGAACTGGCCAAGGTGATTCGCCACAACGACCGCTACGTCAGTGTGCCGATCATTTACCTGTCGGCCGAGGACGACCTGGATAAACAGCTGGATGCGATGAGCGAGGGCGGTGACGATTTCCTCACCAAACCGATCAAGCCGCGTCACCTGATCACCACTGTGCGCAACCGTGCGTCACGTGCGCGCAACTTGAAGGCACGGATGGTGCGCGACAGCCTGACCGGGCTGTACAACCACACGCATATCCTGCAACTGCTCGAAGATTGCAGCTTCCGCGCACGCCGCGAGAACAAGCCGTTGAGCTTTGCCATGCTCGATATCGACCACTTCAAGCGCGTCAATGACAGCCACGGCCACCCCATGGGCGACCGGGTGATCAAGAGCCTGGCACTGTTTCTCAAGCAGCGTTTGCGCAAGACCGATTACATCGGCCGCTACGGCGGTGAAGAGTTCGCCATCGTGATGCCCGACACCGACCTGGAATCGGCCTGCAAAGTGCTGGACGACATTCGTCGGCGCTTTGCAGAAATCCACTACCCCGCCCAACCGCAGGATTTGTGGTGCACCTTCAGCGCCGGCCTGGTGGAGCTGTGCGACGGTTCCGACAGCTTGATGATGGCCGCCCAGGCTGACGAAGCGCTGTACCGCGCCAAGGACGCCGGACGTAATCGCGTGCAAGCCGCTCGTACATCAAAGCAAAGTGCCATCTTTTCACCAGAATCCACCGATTCGGTCATAACGCTGTAATACAAACGCAATAAATTCAGGCGCTTATCTCTTGCCGTCGGTTGAAACCCCGCATGCGCCTGAAGCTGCTGACCAATCTCAATACCCTTCTGCTGGTGGCTGTGTGCCTGGCCCTCGGGGCGACACTGTGGTGGTCGCAACGGGCGCTGGAGCGTCCGTACTTGTTGATGGAGCGCTACCTCGGGTTGTCCCAGGTCTTTCAAAACCAGGCTGCCCGTAACATCGAGGACTACTTAGCCAGCGGCGATGCCCTGCGCCTGAGCAGTGCAACCCAGAGCCTGGAAAGCCTGCAGCTTCAGCTGGGCGAACTGCCGCCCGACTTGGCGCAAAACCTGCGCCCCAGCCTCATGGACCTGGAGACTTTCAGCAAGACCGACCTGTTGGCCGCCGGTAAATTGGCTGGCGACCCGCAAGCCCTGTTGCTGCAAGCCGAGCGTGAACTGGGCGCGAACCTGGAACAATTGAGCCAGTACGCCAGCGGTGTCAATTCCGCGGAGGCTGCGCATTATATGTCGCCATTGCTCGCAGCCTCACAGCACCTGGGCAAACTGTCCCTGGCCCGCGACAAGCTAGTCAGCAGCGGGCGCGCCGAGTTGGCCGCGGATGTCGAGCGGGAAGTGACCAACCTGCGCACTCAGGCCGACCTGCTTGCGCAGCTGCCCTTATTGGGAATAAAGGCCAGCGCTGAATCCCACACCGATGATTTTTCCGCGTTGATGGGCCTGGAAAATACCGAAAAAACCGAAGCCCAGGACACCGGCGTCGACCTCAAGCGCGAACTCAACAGCCTGTTGACCCGCTACCCCGCCGAACTCCAACGCACCCGTGAACAGATCCAGCAACGCGCCGATCTCGCCGCCAGCACCCACCTTAAAATCACCAACGTACAACAGGCCATCGCCGGCCTGGAACCCGTGGTGCGCGCGCAACACGCGAAGATTCAGGGTGAAGTGCGTGTGATGCAGGGGGTGATGATTGGTCTGATCCTGCTGATCGCATTGCTGATCGATACCCTGCAACGCCGCCTGGCGCGCGTGCTGACCAACCTGGCACCCGCCTTGTCGACCTGGGCCGAAGGCGACTTCAGCCAACCGATTGCCCTGGGCAAGACCAACCGTGAACTGCACGATATCGAGGCCTCCCTTAACCGCCTGCGCGCCTACCTGGTGGATCTGGTCGGCACCATCCGTGGCAATGCCGAAGAAGTGGCAGGCAGCAGCCGCGCCCTGGCCGAACTGAGCAGCGGCCTGCACGACGGCGCCGAGCGCCAGGCCGGCGACACCGCGCAAATCCGTGATTCCCTGGGCGAACTGGAAGCCACCATCCAGCAAGTCGCCGGGGATGCCAGCCAGGCCGCCGGGGCCAGTCGCAGTGCGGGCCATGCGGTAGAGCAAGGCCAGCGTGTGATCGGCCTGAGCCTCACCGGGCTGCATGCGCTGGTAGGCGAAGTGCAGCAAAACGCGCAGATGATCGAGAAACTTGCCGAAGAGTCCGCCACCATCGGCGGCGTGCTCACGGTGATTCGCTCGATTGCCGACCAGACCAACCTGCTGGCGCTCAACGCCGCTATCGAAGCCGCCCGCGCCGGTGAAGCCGGACGTGGTTTCGCCGTGGTAGCCGACGAAGTGCGCTCCCTGGCCCAGCGTACTGCCGGCGCCACCGCCGAAATCCAGGGCCTGATCGCCGGCCTGCAAAGCGCCGCGCACCAGTCGGTAGAAGGCATGCGCGCCCAGGTCGAACACGCCGAAGCCACCGCCCAGCAGGCCCAGGCGGCGGATGGCGCGCTGGATGAAATCGTCGGGGCGATCCAGACCATCTCGGATACCGCCGTACGCATTGCCGATGTGACCGCGCAGCAGAGTGGCGCCGTGAGCGAGATACGCGACAACAGTGAGCGGATTCATCAATTGGGTGAGGATAATTTGCTGCGTATTGGCCAGGGCCGGAGCCAGGGCGAGCACCTGCTGGTACTGGGCGGGCAACTGACTACCGCCGTGCAAGCCTTCCGCGTCTAACCCGATCCGGCCCTCTATGAAGACCGCAATGTGGCTGATCGTTCCCACGCTCCGCGTGGGAATGTCGCCCCAGACGCTCCGCGTCCCGCTTTAAAGCCGTGACGCAGAGCGTCACTGGATGCGTGCCCACGAGGAGCGTGGGTGCGATCAGCTCCCACACTGACCAAATGCCGTCTCCCAGTCACAAATTTTGCGCAATCCTCGCTAATCGTGCCGGCTACTGCATAGAACTGGACAGTCACAAAGGCTTTGCGGCATAGTCGCCGGGTTCTGACGCACCCACACCAATAACAAGGAACAGCCAATGGCGACCTTACTGGTTCTTCACGGACCCAACCTGAACCTGCTTGGCACCCGCGAACCGGGCGTCTACGGGGCAGTGACCCTGGACCAGATCAACCTCGACCTGGAAAAGCGGGCCCGTGAAGCCGGCCACCATTTGCTCTACCTGCAAAGCAATGCCGAGTATGAATTGATTGATCGCATCCATGCCGCGCGCGGCGAAGGCGTGGACTTTATTCTGATCAATCCCGCCGCTTTTACGCACACAAGCGTTGCATTACGTGACGCGCTGCTGGCGGTGAGCATCCCATTCATCGAAGTGCATTTATCGAACGTGCACAAACGCGAAGCTTTCCGCCATCACTCTTACTTCTCCGACGTAGCGGTAGGAGTGATCTGCGGCCTTGGCGCCAGCGGTTACCGACTGGCCCTGGAGGCCGCCCTGGAACACACTGAAGAACAGGCTAAACGCCCCTGACCGACCCTTGGGAGTTGATGATTCATGGATATCCGTAAAGTTAAGAAACTGATCGAACTGCTGGAAGAATCCGGTATCGACGAGCTGGAAATCAAGGAAGGCGAAGAGTCCGTACGGATCAGCCGTCACAGCAAGACCCCGGCCCAACAGTTCTACGCGCCACAGATGCAAGCACCGGCTCCAGCCGCTGCAGCTCCGGCTGCCGCACCTGCCGCCGCCGCTGCACCTGCCGCCCCAGCCGCTCCTGCGCTGAACGGCTTCGTGGTCAAGTCGCCAATGGTCGGTACTTTCTACCGCACCCCGGCACCGACCTCGCCAGCCTTCGTTGAAGTGGGCAAGACCGTGAAAGTGGGCGACACCATCTGCATCGTTGAAGCGATGAAGATGATGAACCACATCACCGCGGAAAAAGCCGGCGTCATTGAATCCATCCTGGTAGAAAACGGTCAGCCGGTTGAGTACGACCAGCCGCTGTTCACCATCGTTTGAACCGCGGAGCGCCTTCGATGTTGAAACCTGCGAAGAAACTGCAAAAAGTCCTGATCGCCAACCGCGGCGAGATCGCGCTGCGTATCCTGCGCGCCTGTAAGGAAGAGGGCATCAAGACCGTCGCTGTTTACTCGACGGCCGATACCGAATTGATGCACGTGAAACTGGCGGACGAAAGCATCTGCATCGGCCCGCCACTGGCCACGAACTCGTACCTGAAAGTCTCGAATATCATCGCCGCGGCAGAAGTGACCGGCGCCGATGGCATCCACCCGGGCTACGGCTTCCTCGCGGAAAACGCCGACTTCGCCGAACAAGTGGAAAAATCGGGGTTTGCCTTCATCGGCCCGAAAGCCGAAACCATTCGCCTGATGGGCGACAAGGTCTCGGCCAAGGACGCCATGATCGCGGCCGGTGTGCCAACCGTTCCAGGCTCCGACGGCCCACTGCCTGAAGACGAGGAAACCGCTCTGCGCATTGGTCGCGAAGTCGGCTACCCGGTGATCATCAAGGCCGCCGGTGGCGGTGGTGGTCGCGGCATGCGCGTGGTGCACAAGGAAGAAGACCTGATCGAAGCCGCCAAGCAGACCCGCTCCGAAGCGGGCGCCTGGTTCGGCAACCCGATGGTCTACCTGGAGAAGTACCTGACCAACCCACGTCACGTGGAAGTCCAGGTACTGTCCGATGGCCAGGGCCACGCTATCCACCTGGGCGACCGCGATTGCTCGCTGCAACGTCGCCACCAGAAAGTCCTGGAAGAAGCTCCGGCTCCGGGCCTGGATGAAAAGGCGCGTCAGGAAGTCCTGGCACGCTGCGTCAAGGCGTGCATCGACATCAATTACCGTGGCGCCGGTACCTTCGAGTTCCTCTACGAAAACGGCCGCTTCTACTTCATCGAGATGAACACTCGTGTGCAGGTAGAGCACCCGGTATCGGAGATGGTCACCGGTATCGACATCGTCAAGGAAATGCTGAGCATCGCAGCCGGTAACGTGCTGTCCTTCACCCAGGACGACGTGAAGATGCACGGCCACTCCCTGGAGTGCCGCATCAACGCCGAAGACCCGAAAACCTTTATCCCAAGCCCTGGCCTGGTCAAGCATTTCCACGCGCCCGGCGGCAACGGCGTACGTGTGGATTCGCACCTGTACAGCGGCTACAAGGTTCCGTCCAACTACGACTCGCTGATCGGCAAGCTGATCACCTGGGGTGCCACTCGCGACGAGGCCATGGCCCGTATGCGCAACGCCCTGGACGAAATCGTGGTCGACGGCATCAAGACCAACATCCCGCTGCATCGGGATCTGGTTCGTGATGAAGGCTTCTGCGAAGGTGGTGTGAACATTCACTACCTGGAACACAAGCTGGCCAACCAGTAAGTGCTCCACCCAACAAAGCCGCCTTCGGGCGGTTTTGTTGTTTATGGGCCACCGACCCCTGATCGTTCCCACGCTCGGCGTGGGAACGCCTCTTGTGGCGCTCCGCGCCACGCCTTAACAACGGGACGCGGAGCGTCCGAGGCGGCATTCCCACGCCGAGCGCGGGAACGATCGTCGGCGCAGTCGTCTTCTGGCTTGCTCTCGCGTAAACTTGCGCGCTTTCGCGGCCTGCCCGCCGCACATTCATTTTTTTCAAAGGTGCCCGCCATGCCTTGGCTGCAAGTCCGTCTCGCCATCAGCCCAGAACAAGCCGAAACCTACGAAGACGCGTTCCTCGAAGTGGGCGCCGTGTCGGTGACCTTCATGGACGCCGAAGACCAGCCGATTTTCGAGCCGGAACTCAACACCACGCCGCTGTGGTCCCACACCCACTTGCTGGCCCTGTTCGAAGACGGCACCGACGCCGCTGCCGTGCTGGCCCATATGGAACTGCTCACCGGCAGCCCGCTGCCCGAGCATCACAGCGAAGTCATCGAAGACCAGGACTGGGAACGCAGCTGGATGGATAACTTCCAGCCCATGCGTTTCGGCCAGCGCCTGTGGATCGTGCCAAGCTGGCACGCCGCGCCCGAGCCAGACGCCGTCAACCTGCTGCTGGACCCGGGCCTTGCGTTCGGTACCGGCACGCACCCGACCACCGCCCTGTGCCTGGAATGGCTGGACGGCCAGGACCTGACCGACAGCAACGTACTGGACTTTGGTTGCGGCTCGGGGATCCTGGCCATCGCCGCCCTGCTGTTGGGCGCCAAGGAGGCCGTGGGCACCGATATCGACGTGCAGGCCCTGGAAGCCTCCCGCGATAACGCCGGGCGCAACAACATTGCCGAAGGCAAATTCCCACTCTACCTGCCTGAGGACCTGCCCCAGGTTCAGGCCGATGTGCTGGTGGCCAATATCCTCGCCGGGCCACTGGTGTCGCTGGCGCCGCAACTGTCGAGCCTGGTCAAGCCGGGCGGGCGCCTGGCGCTGTCGGGCATCCTCGCCGAGCAAGGTGAAGACGTGGCTGCGGCCTACGCCAAAGACTTCGAGCTGGACCCGATCGCCAACCGTGATGGCTGGGTACGCATCAGCGGTCGTCGGCGCTAGAATGAGCGCTTGCCTGAATCGGATGGCCGCATGACCGACAGTTTCGTCACCCAGTGCCCACATTGCCAATCGCGCTTTCGCGTCAACCACGCTCAATTGAGCGTGGCCCGCGGCGTGGTGCGTTGCGGCTCGTGCCTCCAAGTGTTCAACGCCGCTCGCCAGTTGCTGGAGCAACGTGCCCAGGCGTCTGCGCCGGAACCTGAAGCGCCGACAACCCCCGAACCGATTGGCGAAGCACCTCCCGAGCCACCACGGGCCATCAGCCAGAAACAGTGGACGGCCGAAGAGCTGGACCTGGATAACCTGGACAAGGAACTGGCCAAGCTGGAACGTCGCGAGATCCAACATACCCAGGCCTTGGGTGCGGAACGTCGCCAGCCAGGTGCCGACCGCCGGCAAAAGGAAGAGTCCTTCAGCGCCAGCCGCGATACGGTCAAGGCCGAGGAAGAAAAGTGGGCGGCCAGCCTGTTCAGTGAGCCACCCCAAGAGCGCGCCCAGGCACCAGAAGAAGAGCCCGAGCCGGTTAAGGCACCTGCGTCCAAACAGCGCACCGAACCGTCCATGTCGGCCCACGTCGACGAACTCGATGACGAACCAGCTCTGCACGCCACTACCGTGGATGACGACCTCGACCCGCCGCTGACACCCACCCGCGACGAGCACGATGAGCCTGAACCCGAAGACCGCGCACAGCCGCGCCGCAAGCGCGCGCGAACGGAGGCTGGTGTACACGACGAGTTACTCCAGGACCTGGAAGACGACCCCCTGCACCTCTATGCGCAGAAGCGTCCGTCAAGCTGGGGTCGCCGTCTGGTCTGGATATTGTTGGTGGTACTCGCCGCTGCCGGTCTGGCCGGCCAGTACATCGCCTACCAATTCGACGACCTGGCCCGCCAGGACGCCTACCGTCCCTGGTTCCAGGCGTTATGCCCGAAACTGGGGTGCACCGTGCCATCGCGGGTCGACATTACCCACATAAAGAGCAGCAATCTGGTGGTGCGCAGCCACCCCGAATTCGCCGGGGCGCTGGTGGTCGATGCCATCATCTATAACCGTGCGACCTTCTCTCAGCCCTTCCCGCTGCTGGAGTTGCGCTTTGCGGACTTGAACGGCAGCCTGATTGCCAGTCGTCGCTTCAAGCCCGCCGAATACCTCAGCGGCGAGTTGGCTGGCGTCAGCGAAATGCCCTCGCAGACGCCTATCCACATCTCCCTGGACATTCTTGATCCGGGCAATAGAGCCGTGAACTACAGCCTGAGCTTCCACTCGCCCGAGTAAAACGGCGTACCCACCGAGGTTTGACGGCGGATTATTGACTTGACCGCCGTCAACCAAACCGATGGCGATAAAAAAGTAACTGTTCAGATTTTATCCAATTCAGCCTTTAACCAGTCATCGAGAGCGGGTATCATGCCAACCCTTTTTCGAACTCTAATGATCCGGCCCCACAACAGGGAAGTCCTATGTCGGCGGTACGCATCGGCCCATACACATTGCAAAACGGCTTGATCCTCGCCCCGATGGCGGGTGTCACCGACCAGCCCTTTCGTCAGCTGTGCAAGCGTTTGGGCGCGGGTCTAGTAGTCTCTGAAATGGTTACCAGCGACATGAGTCTGTGGAACACCCGCAAGTCGCGGATGCGCATGATCCACGAAGGTGATCCCGAGCCACGCTCGGTGCAGATCGCCGGGGGCGATGCGCAGATGCTGGCGGATGCCGCACGGGCCAATGTGGAGCTGGGTGCACAGATCATCGACATCAACATGGGCTGCCCGGCCAAGAAGGTTTGCAACAAGGCCGCCGGTTCCGCACTGTTGAAAGATGAGCAGTTGGTCGCCGAGATCCTGCAGGCCGTTGTTGGCGCAGTGGATGTACCGGTGACCCTTAAGATTCGTACCGGTTGGGACCGGGACAACAAGAATGGCCTGACGGTGGCGAAGATCGCTGAACAGGCAGGCATTACAGCGCTGGCGGTGCATGGCCGTACCCGCGCCGACCTTTATACCGGTGAAGCCGAGTACGACACCATTGCCGCGATCAAGCAGGCCGTGTCGATGCCCGTCTTTGCCAATGGCGACATCGACAGTGCCGAGAAAGCCCGGCGCGTGCTGCACGCGACCGGTGCCGATGGCTTGTTGATTGGCCGGGCCGCCCAGGGGCGGCCGTGGATTTTTCGTGAAATCGAGCATTTCCTGCGTACCGGTGAAGTCTTGCCGGCACCAGAGTTGGTCGAGGTGGAACGTATTCTGCTAGAGCATCTGGCCGCCCTGCACGCCTTTTATGGGGACGTGATGGGAGTACGCATTGCTCGCAAGCATGTCGGCTGGTATCTCGCCACCTTGCCGGGCGCCAAGGAATTCCGCGCTCAGTTCAATCGTTTGGATGAAACGCAGGCACAGGTCGCCACCGTTCGTGAGTTCTTCGCCGGACGCGACAAGAGCCTGGGAACAGGGGATGGAGAAGGGGTGGCCGCATGACGATGATGACCGAGACTTTAGTGAGTGGAACAACACCCGTGAGCGACAATGTCAATTTGAAACAGCACCTCAACACGCCGAGCGAAGAAGGCCAGACCCTTCGCGGGAGTGTCGAGAAGGCGCTGCACAATTATTTCGCCCACCTTGAGGGCGCTTCCGTCACGGATGTGTACAACCTGGTGCTCTCCGAAGTCGAGGCGCCCTTGCTCGAAAGCGTGATGAACTACGTCAAGGGCAACCAGACCAAAGCCAGTGAGCTGCTGGGCCTCAACCGTGGCACCTTGCGCAAAAAGCTCAAGCAGTACGATTTGCTGTAAGCATTCAATCAAACCAGAAAGGCGCCCGCGTAAAACCGGTCGCCTTTTTTGCTGACTTCCTTTGCTTTTGATGGAAATTGAGATGACCGACCAGACCACCCGCCTGCCGATCCGCCGTGCCTTGATCAGTGTTTCCGACAAGACCGGGATCCTCGAATTTGCCCGGGAGCTGGAAGCCCTGGGTGTGGAAATCCTCTCCACGGGCGGGACCTTCAAACTGCTGCAGGACAACGGCGTGGCCGCAGTAGAAGTCGCGGACTACACCGGTTTCGCAGAAATGATGGACGGTCGCGTCAAGACCCTGCACCCGAAAATTCACGGCGGCATCCTCGGCCGTCGCGGCATCGACGACGCCATCATGACCGAGCACGGCATCAAGCCGATCGACCTGGTGGCCGTTAACCTCTACCCGTTCGAAGCCACCATCAACAAGCCAGGCTGCGACCTGCCGACCGCCATCGAAAACATCGATATCGGCGGCCCGACCATGGTGCGCTCGGCGGCCAAGAACCATAAGGACGTGGCCATCGTGGTCAATGCCAGCGACTACGCCAACGTCCTGGAAAACCTCAAGGCCGGTGGCCTGACCTACGCCCAGCGCTTCGACCTGATGCTCAAGGCGTTCGAACACACCGCCGCCTATGACGGCATGATCGCCAACTACATGGGCACCGTGAACCAAGCGGCTGACACCCTGAGCACAGAAGGTCGCAGCCAGTTCCCGCGCACCTTCAACAGCCAGTTCATCAAGGCCCAGGAAATGCGCTACGGTGAGAACCCGCACCAGAGTGCGGCGTTCTACGTGGAAGCCAAGCCGGCCGAAGTGGGCATCGCCACCGCTACTCAACTGCAAGGCAAAGAACTCTCCTACAACAACGTGGCCGACACTGACGCCGCGCTGGAATGCGTAAAGAGCTTCGTCAAGCCGGCCTGCGTGATCGTCAAGCACGCCAACCCGTGCGGCGTGGCCGTCAGCCCGGACGCTGAAGGCGGTATCCGCCAGGCGTACGAACTGGCCTACGCCACCGACACCGAATCCGCATTCGGCGGCATCATTGCCTTCAACCGCGAACTGGATGCCGAGACCGCCAAGGCCATCGTCGAGCGTCAGTTCGTCGAAGTGATCATCGCCCCAAGCGTCAGCGAAGAAGCCCGCGCCATCGTCGCCGCCAAAGCCAACGTGCGCCTGCTGGCCTGTGGCGAGTGGTCGGCAGACCGCGCCGCGGCCTGGGACTACAAGCGCGTCAATGGCGGCCTGCTGGTACAGAGCCGCGACATCGGCATGATCGGCAGCGACGACCTGAAAGTCGTGACCAAGCGCGCGCCGACCGAGCAAGAGATCAACGACCTGATCTTCGCCTGGAAAGTGGCCAAATACGTCAAGTCCAACGCCATCGTCTACGCCAAGAACCGCCAGACCATCGGTGTCGGCGCTGGTCAGATGAGCCGCGTGAACTCGGCACGTATCGCCGCGATCAAGGCTGAACATGCCGGTTTGCAGGTGGTGGGCTCGGTGATGGCTTCCGATGCGTTCTTCCCGTTCCGTGACGGCCTGGACAACGCCGCGAAAGCAGGCGTGACCGCCGTGATCCAACCAGGCGGTTCGATGCGTGATGCAGAAGTCATCGCCGCTGCTGATGAAGCTGGCATTGCGATGGTCTTCACCGGCATGCGCCACTTCCGCCACTGATTGATCGTTCCCACGCTCCGCGTGGGAACGCAGCCAGGGACGCTCCGCGTCCCTCGGACGCAGAGCGTCCGTAGAGGCATTCCCACGCAGAGCGTGGGAACGATCATCCTAACGAGGTTTTTGAAATGAATGTTTTGATCATTGGCAGCGGTGGCCGTGAACACGCCCTGGCCTGGAAAGTAGCCCAGGACCCACGCGTGCAGAAAGTCTTCGTTGCTCCCGGCAACGCCGGCACCGCCATCGAAGCCAAGTGTGAAAACGTCGCCATCGACGTGCTGGCCCTGGAGCAGTTGGCGGATTTTGCCGAGAAGAATGTTTCCCTGACCATCGTCGGCCCGGAAGTGCCACTGGTAGCAGGCGTCGTCGATCTGTTCCGCAGCCGTGGCCTGGATTGCTTTGGCCCTACCGCTGGCGCCGCCCAGCTGGAAGGCTCGAAAGCCTTTACCAAGGACTTCCTGGCTCGCCACAAGATCCCGACGGCCGACTACCAGAACTTCACCGAGATCGAACCGGCCCTGGCTTACCTGCGTGAGAAAGGCGCACCGATCGTGATCAAGGCCGATGGCCTGGCTGCCGGCAAAGGCGTGATCGTCGCCATGACCCTGCAGGAAGCCGAAGACGCCGTGCGCGACATGCTCGCCGGCAATGCCTTTGGTGACGCCGGTTCACGCGTAGTCATCGAGGAGTTCCTCGACGGCGAGGAAGCCAGTTTTATCGTGATGGTCGACGGCAAGAACGTATTGCCGATGGCCACCAGCCAGGACCACAAGCGCGTCGGCAACGGCGACAGTGGCCCGAACACCGGCGGCATGGGTGCCTACTCCCCGGCGCCCGTTGTCACCGCCGACGTCCACCAGCGCGTCATGGACCTGGTAATCTGGCCAACCGTGCGCGGCATGGCGGATGAAGGCAACGTGTACACCGGTTTCCTCTATGCCGGCCTGATGATCGACAAAGCCGGTAACCCCAAAGTCATCGAGTTCAACTGCCGCTTCGGCGATCCGGAAACCCAACCGGTGATGCTGCGCCTGCAATCGAGCATGGTGCTGCTGGTGGAAGCCGCCCTCGCCCAGGCCCTGGACAAGGTCGAAGCGCAGTGGGACCCACGTCCTAGCGTTGGGATTGTGCTGGCGGCCGGTGGCTACCCTGCCGACTACGCCAAGGGCGATGTGATCGAAGGCCTCGACGCCGCCGCTGCGCTGGAAGGCAAGGTGTTCCATGCAGGCACCGCGCTCAAGGACGGCAAAGTTGTAACCGCCGGTGGCCGCGTGTTGTGCGCCACCGCGATGGGTGCCAGTGTCGATGCCGCGCAACAACAGGCATACAAACTGGCGGCGAAAATCGACTGGAAGGGCTGCTTCTACCGCACCGACATTGGCTACCGTGCCATTGCCCGCGAACGCGGTGAGAACAACTGAGCAGCTACACTTGCAGTAGCTATCCGTTCGGTTAGGTAAGGGCCTTTGGCCCTTGCCGTACCCTGTTGCCCCGCGCATAGTTAACCCGTGCATCCACCTACCGAAGGGATTTCGCCGTGCGCTGGCTCAGGATCGCCATAGGTTTCACAATCAGTCTGCTGACCCTGCTCTGCTTGCTACCGGCCCAGGCCGCTGCGCAAGGCAGTGGCTGGGCAGTATTGCTTGATGAACAGGCCGACCTGCAACTGAGCGATATCCGTTCCGCCCGCTATACCAATCAATTCAGCCCCATCGAACTGGACCGGATCACCGCCGCGCAGCCGGACGGTGCGTTGTGGGTGCGTTTCAGGTTGCAGCCCGGCAAGCACGAACAAGTGCTGCGGGTGTTCGCCCCGGACCTCTCCAGCCTGAGCCTGTATGTGCTGGACGGCGACACCCTGGTGGAGCAACAAACCACCGGCACACGCCAACCCCAGGCTGAGCGCTCGTTGCCCAGCAGTGACTTCATGCTGCCGATGCCTCAGAGCCAACGGCCACTGGAGGTATACCTGCGCCTGGTCTCGGAACACGAGCTGCGCCCTTACATCACCCTGGAACCAGCGGTGCTGGCCGCCGCCAACCAGAACCAGACGCTGATCTACGGCCTGCTGTTCGGCGTGCTGTCGATGCTGATCCTGCACAACCTCACGCGCTTCGCCTACCACCGCTCGCGCAGCAGCCTGTGGCTGGCCGCGTGCGAGTTCCTGTTGATGCTCAGCCTGGCGCTGTTGCTCAACCTGGTGGGGCCATGGCTGCCGAACTGGCACGCAATCCAGACCCCGGGGGCCTACCTGGCCCTGCTGCTGACCGCACCCTGTGGGCTGATGTTCGCCTACCGCTTCTTCATGCCCCTGGGCCCGCACCCGCTGAACAAAGTGTTGATGGCCGACATCCTGCTGATCATCCTGTGCGGCCTGCTCCTGTTGTTCGTCAACACCTTGCCGCTGAACATCATCACCTATGCCCTGGTCGCGCTGGCGGGCCTGAGCATGCTGTTTGTCTCGGCCTATCACTGGCAAAAAGGCTACCGCCCGGCGCGCTTGTTCGTGGCGGCCATGGTGGTGTTCAACATCGGCACGCTGATCATCCTGCCCGCACTGCTCGGCCTTACCCTGGTGGCGCCACAGGGGCTGATCGTCACCCTCTTGAGCTTTATCTGCCTCAGTGGCCTGCTGATGAGCCTGGCCCTCGGCGAGCGCCAGCGCGCCATTGTCGAAACCCGTTTCAGCCTGAGCCGCGACCTGGCGGCCAGCAATGCCGAAATCGCCGCCAAAGCCGAGTTCCTGGCGAAGATCAGCCACGAAATCCGCACGCCCATGAACGGTGTGCTGGGCATGACCGAGTTGCTGCTGGGCACGCCGTTGTCGGTGAAGCAACGCGACTATGTGCAGACCATCCACAGCGCCGGTAATGAGTTGCTCACCCTGATCAACGAGATTCTCGACATTTCCAAGCTCGAATCCGGGCAGATCGAACTCGATGATGTGCAGTTCGATCTCAATGCATTGATCGACGACTGCCTGAGCATCTTCCGCGCCAAGGCCGAGCAACAGAATGTCGAGCTGATCAGCTTTATCCAGCCCCAGGTGCCACGGGTGATCAGCGGTGACCCGACGCGACTGCGCCAGGCTTTACTGAGCCTTCTGGAAAACGCCCTGCACAAAACCGATGAAGGTGAAGTGCTGATCGTTGTCGCCCTGGATGAGCGCAGCACCAAGCCACGCCTGCGCATTGCCGTGCAAGACAGCGGCGTGCCCATGGAAGCTGCCGAACGCGACGCCCTGTTGCACAGCGAACTGCACAGCAAGAACTTCCTTTCGGCGACGCGCTTGAGCGGCCACTTGGGCTTGGTCATCGCACGCCAGCTGATCTTGTTGATGAACGGCGAGTTCGGCGTCAAGAGTGGGAGCCACCAGGGCAGTACCCTGTGGCTGACCCTGCCGCTGGACCCGGAACGCCTGGAACACCCGACCAGCGACCTCGACGGCCCGCTCAAGGACGCCCGCGTGCTGGTGGTGGACGACAACGACACCTGCCGCAAAGTCCTGGTGCAACAATGCACGGCCTGGGGCCTGAACGTCAGCGCCGTGCCTTCGGGCAAGGAGGCCCTGGCGCTGCTGCGCACCAAGGCGCACCTGCGTGATTATTTCGACGTGGTACTGCTGGACCAGAACATGCCCGGCATGACCGGCATGCAACTGGCGGCGAAAATCAAGGAAGACCCGAGCCTGAACCACGACATCCTGCTGATCATGCTCACCGGAATCAGTAACGCACCGAGCAAGATCATTGCGCGCAACTGCGGGATCAAGCGCATCCTCGCCAAACCGGTGGCTGGCTACACCCTCAAGACCACCCTGGCCGATGAACTGGCCCAGCGCAGCAAAGGCGCCCCCGTGGCACGCCCGGCCCCCAGCGCACCGGCAGCCATGACCGTGCCCAGCGATTTCCGCATCCTGGTAGCCGAAGACAACAGCATTTCCACCAAAGTGATTCGCGGCATGCTCGGCAAGCTCAATCTCGACCCGGACACCGCCAGCAACGGCGAAGAAGCGCTGCAAGCGATGAAAGCCCAGCGCTATGACCTGGTATTGATGGACTGCGAAATGCCGATTCTCGATGGCTTCTCCGCCACACAGCAACTGCGGGCATGGGAAGTCAGCCACCAACGCGTGCGCACGCCAGTGGTGGCGCTCACCGCGCATATCCTGTCGGAACACAAAGAACGCGCACGCCAGGCAGGCATGGACGGGCATATGGCCAAGCCGGTGGAACTGTCGCAGTTGCGCGAGCTGGTGGACTACTGGGTCGCGCAGCGCCAACAGCGCCCTGAGCACAGCACCCTTTCCTGATGATCGTTCCCACGCTCCGCGTGGGAATGCCGCCCGGGACGCTCCGCGTCCTGCTTGAACGCGACGCAGAGCGTCACTGGATGCATTCCCACGCAGAGCGTGGGAACGATCACACGGGCGTATGGCCAAGCCGGTGGAACTGTCGCAGATGCGCGAGCTGGTGGACTACTGGGTGGCGCAGCGCCAACAGCGCCCTGAGCACAGCACCCTTTCCGGATGATCGTTCCCACGCTCCGCGTGGGAATGCCGCCCGGGACGCTCCGCGTCCTGCTTGAACGCGACGCAGAGCGTCACTGGATGCATTCCCACGCAGAGCGTGGGAACGATCACACCCACCGCTATCGCAGGCAAGCCAGCTCCCACATTTGATCTGTGTCGGATAGACTCCTCCACACTTTCCCCGCCCGCGAGCCGCCCCCATGGTCCATGTGTTATTCAGCGTTCTGATGATCGTTCCCACGCTCCGCGTGGGAACGCTGCCCGGGACGCTCCGCGTCCTGCTTGAACGCGACGCAGAGCGTCACTGAATGCATTCCCACACAGAGCGTGGGAATGATCAGCCAGCCTTGATGGCTTCACCGCCACGCAGCAACTGCGGGCATGGGAAGTCAGGCAGGCATGGACGGGCGTATAGCCAAGCCGGTGGACTGTCGCAGATGCGCGAGCTGGTGGACTACTGGGTGGCGCAGCGCCAACAGCGCCCTGAGCACAGCCCCCTTTCCTGATGATCGTTCCCACGCTCCGCGTGGGAATGCCGCCCGGGACGCTTCGCGTCCTGCTTGAACGCGACGCAGAGCGTCACTGGATGTATTCCCACGCAGAGCGTGGGAACGATCACACCCACCGCTATCGCAGGCAAGCCAGCTCCCACATTTGATCTGTGTCGGATAGACTCCTCCACACTTTCCCCGCCCGCGAGCCGCCCTCATGCTCCATGTGTTATTCAGCGTTTACCTGAAGATGCTGGTGCTCTACAGCCCGTTCTTTGTGCTGTCCTGCTTTATCAGCCTGACCCGTGGCTATTCCAGCAAGGAGCGTCGGCGCCTGGCGTGGAAAGTTGCACTGGCCACCCTGGTATCGAGCGTGCTGCTCTACCTGTTTGGACGGGTGATTTTCAGTGTGTTCGGCATTACCGTCGACGCGTTCCGTATCGGCGCCGGCAGCGTGTTGTTTATCTCCGCCCTGGGCATGGCCCAGGGCAAGTCGGCGGTACAGACCGACAACGTGCAGCAGGACGTGACCATCGTGCCGCTGACCATCCCCCTCACCGTCGGCCCCGGCACCATCGGCGCCTTGCTGGTGATGGGCGTCAGCCAACCACACTGGGACGACAAGCTTACCGCCATCCTCAGTATTGCCCTGGCCAGCCTGACGGTGGGCGTGGTGCTGTACCTGTCCAACCGTATCGAACGCATTCTCGGCGACCAGGGCTTGCAGATTGTCAGCCGGTTGATGGGCCTGTTCGTCTGCGCCCTGGCCGCGCAAATCATTTTTACCGGGGTACGCGGCTACCTGGTGCCCTAGATCCGGTATTTGGCGATAGCCATTTCCACTTTGTCACCGGCGCTTTCGCGCATCAGTTGGATGGTTTTCTCGTTGACCATAGAGGTATTGAGCACCAGGCAAGTCTGCCCGCTGAAGGCCTCGAACGAGGAGCTATCCCACTCCAGGAAGGGCAGGCCCACCTGTTTATCCACACCATGGGTGCTGTAGGTCACCAGCACCATGATCAACTCGCCGTCTGTTTCAGCGCAGGAGGCCAGGCCGAAATCGCCGCCCTCATGCACCGCGCAATTGCGCTTGAACAGCTCGAAAGACGCTGGCTGACGCTTCAATGCATCCAGCGCATCGGCGGCCAGCTTTGGCAAGGCGCTAAGCAGTGGCCCGAACAGCGCCGTCGACGTCAGCATCGAGGCGATGATATTCAGCGCCGCCAGTTGCACCGTCAGGCCCTTGCCCGCACGCGAGACCCGTTCAAAGCGACTGCGCAGCGGCAGCCACCCCAGGCTGACCATCACCTTGATAAATTCCTCGTACCACGCCTCGCTGCCCCGCTGGACCTTCAGCACATCGCTCACATAACTGCTGGCCAGCAGATAGCTTTTGCGTACGTATTCGCGATTCAACGCCGACAAGCCTTCGGCAAATGAAATCACCCCGTTGTTGACCACGGCCGCATTGCAATCATCGTCGCTATCCAGCGCGCAAGCGGCCTGCCTGGCAGGTGCGCCCGGCAATTTGTAGGCGGCAATCAACTTGCGCCTTTTTTTACTGTTGATCCTTCTGTGACGTCGCTCCATTTTCTGTTCTCCACAAGCACCCCACATGGGGCTTGCTTCCACCCTAGTCCAGGGAGCAGCGGGGTTTCCATGCGATAAACATCCCTTGGACTGCCCCGCCTAAAACCCGCGTCCAGCAATGACAAGGCGCGGCGGGCAGGCGTGCGGTTTTCATCGCAGAAAAAAGAAAAAGCCCCGAACAACGCCAGGGGAATCCCTGGGTTATCCGGAGCTTTCCGGCAGCCAACGGGGCTGTTTTCAGGAGCTGGGTTTGTCGCCATACCAACGTGGTGTGTACACCCACTCGCCGCCACCCGCGCGCGGGAACACACAGGTGGTGGATGAACCGATCAGCACCATGGTGCGCATGTCCACCTGCTCGGGCGTCAGTTGCCCCAAGGTAGTGATGCGCAGCGTCTGGCCTGGACGACCGATGTCACGGCCCAGCACCACCGGCGTCTGCGGCGTGCGATGCAGCGCGACGATCTCCAGGGCGCGTCCCAGTTGCCAAGGCCGCGACCTGGAGATCGGGTTGTAGAACGCCAAGGCCAGGTCGGCCTGGGAAGCCAGGTCCAGGCGTTTTTCGATGATCGCCCAGGGCTTGAGATTATCCGACAGCGACATCACACAGAAGTCATGCCCCAGCGGCGCGCCCGCCTGGGCAGCGGTGGCCAGCGAAGCGGAAACCCCCGGCAGGATTTCCAGGTCGACCTGATGCCAGGCCGGCTCGCTGGACTCGTGCAGCGCCTCGATCACCGCCGCGGCCATGGCGAATACACCCGGGTCACCAGAGGACACCACCACCACCGAGCGGCCTTGCGCGGCTAGCTCGAAGGCGTGGCGGGCGCGCTGCATTTCTTCGCGGTTGTCAGTGCAGTGTTGCACTTGGTCGTCCCGGAACGGCCCGGCCATGCGCACGTAGGTTTCATACCCCAGCACATCGGTGCAACGCGCCAGTTCCGCCTTCACCGCCGGCACCATCAATTCAGCAGCGCCGGGGCCCAGGCCAATCACCGCCAGACGCCCGCGGGGGCGCCCAACCTGTGACAGATCCAAGGGCTGCTCGGCCACGGTGATACTGATGTCCGCAACGGGTTCCAGTACGGCAAAACGCAGCGGTACGCCCAACGCTGACGCGGCTTCATGCAAGGACGCGTCAGCCATCTGCAGGTCGCTGGCCAGCAGGCAGGCCAGGGATTGCACGGCCACGCCCGCCTCCTGCAACGCCGAGCGCACACGCTCGGCCAACTGCACACCCGGCCGACAGGTGACGTAGACATTCTGCGGGTAAATCAGCAACTCGTTGGCTGCCGGTGTGCGCTCGGCACTGCCCACATGAATCGCCAGGCGCGCCTGTTGATCCTGAGGCAGGTTAGCGTCCTCCAGCCATGGCGCCGCGCCTTCAATGCGCACGCTTTCGCCGGCCAGAAGGTCGCAGACAAAGCGTTTGCCCAGTTCGATGTCGGCCAGTTGATAGCCCGCCGGCGGGTTGAGCAGGCAGGTGCCAAAACGCAACTCGCCGCTGGTGGTGATGGCGGCGGACACGCCGAGCGCTGCCGCAATATCGCGCGCCATGAGGTTTACGCCCCCCAGGCCACCGAGCAACGGCACCACAGCGCTGCCGTCTTCAGCCACGGCCAGCACGGCGGGTTCTTCGCCCTTTTCCAGCAGCAACGGTGCCAGGGTGCGAATCACAATGCCCGCGGCGCACAGGGCAATCAGTGGCGTGCCCTGCTGATAGAGCTGACGCAAGGTCGCGCCGAATTCGCTGTAGGTACGGTCTGCCCCCTCAACCCGTGTGGCCAAACCGTGGATCAACGCGCCGGGGTAAACCTGCTGGAGCCTGCGCGCAGTCGCCAGGCTGCCTTGGCCCAGAATCACAATCGCCGGGGTCATCAACCTTGCCACCTTTCACCGGGCACGATGATCAGCGAGAAATACGGCGACGACATCGGCTCCACCTGATCCAGCGGCACGATCTTCTGGTTGGCCATGGTCGCGCGTTCCACGTACAACGCCCGCTCGGCCAGACCCAACTCTTCCAACACCTGGCGCACTTTCGGGAAGTTGCGCCCCAGCTTCATGATCACTGCGGCATCGGCATCCGCCAGGCGGCGCTTGAGATCCTCATGGGGCAATACGCCCGAGAGCACCGACAAGCTCTGGTTGCGATACACCAACGGCGCGCCGAGTACCGAGGCACCACCGAGCATCGAGCACACACCTGGAATCACCTGGGCCTCGTAGCGCTCGGCCAGGCGGTCATGCAGGTACATGTAGGAGCCGTAGAAAAACGGGTCACCTTCGCAGATCACCGCCACGTCGCGGCCCGCGTCCAGGTGCGCGGCCACGTCGAGGCTGGCATTGTCGTAGAAGTCGCTGATCACCTGCTCGTAGGACAGCGGCGCCGGCAGCACTTCGGTGGTCACCGGGTACACCAGCGGCATCAGGGTCTGTTGCGGCACCAGGTGGTCCTCGATGATGCCGAAGGCGTTGCCCTTCTTGCCTTTGGCCACGAAGTACGCCACCACCGGCGATTCACGCAGCAGGCGCAGGGCTTTGAGGGTAATCAGTTCCGGGTCACCGGGGCCGACGCCCAGGCCGATCAAACGTCCGCGCACCTGCATTATTCGACCTCCGTGGCCAGGGCATTGACGGCGGCGGCAGCCATGGCGCTGCCGCCCAGGCGACCTTGCATGATCACGAACGGCACCCCACGACTATCAGCAGCGAGCATGGCCTTGGATTCGGCGGCGCCGACAAAGCCCACCGGGAAACCCAGGATCAACGCCGGCTTCGGCGCACCGGCATCGAGCATTTCCAACAGGTAGAACAACGCGGTCGGCGCGTTGCCGATCACCACCACACTGCCTTCCAGGTGCGGGCGCCACAGTTCAAGGGCGGCGGCCGAACGGGTGTTGCCCAACTCCCGCGCCAGCTCCGGCACGCTGTCGTCGCGCAGGGTGCAGATCACTGGGTTATTGGCTGGCAGGCGTGCGCGGGTCACGCCTTCGGAGACCATCCGCGCATCGCACAGAATCGGCGCGCCAGCGGCCAACGCGTCACGCCCGGCCTTGCCGGCCCCTTCGGAGAATTGCAGGCCGTCGATGGCTTCGACCATGCCGCACGCATGAATCACCCGCACCGCGAGTTTTTCCAAATCAGCCGGGATGCGGTCCAACTTGGCTTCCGCGCGAATAATGGCGAAGGAGTTGCGATAGATCTCCTGACCGTCGCGGATGTAATCAATCATCGATGTTGCTCCGTGGACGAGCGCGCAACAGGGCGCCCGCCGCTTCAATGGAAAGAGTGCGCGCGTGCAGCCGGCCAAAACCAGGCTGGGCTGCATCGCGAAAATAGAGGTCGTAGTGGCCGGGGCTCACCGCCAGCAAGGTGACTGGCGCGGTGTGCGCGGCAGCACAGGAGCGCGGGCAGCCGGACAGATGCACCTCAACGCCCGGTTGCAGAGCGGCCAGTTGCACGGCGTCGGCCTTGGTGTCGGCCAGGCCTTTTGCGCAGCCGCTGGAACCGGTGCAGGCAATCATGCGCGCCAGCGGGTGGCCGAGCGAGCAGATAAAGCCCAGTTGCGCCAGGCGCTCGGTCACGGCGTGAGGCTTTTCGACGTTGGGCACCAGCACGCCTTGCCAAGGGGTGAAGCGCAAGGTGCCGTCCCCATAGTCACTGGCCAGTTGTGCGGCGCCCTTGAGCATTGCCGGGGCCAGGCGACCCAAGGGCGCGAGGGCGGCGACGTAGAACTGATTCTTTTGCACTTGTGGATAAGTGCCCACCTGGAGCGACGCGTCGCTGGGCGGGCGTGTGAAGCCGTCGGCTGGCAGCAACGGCAAGCGCAAATGGTTCAGCACGTTATCCACCGGCAAATGGCGCATGCGCGTTTGCTCTGGGGTGGCGAGGTCCAGAAAGGCTTCCAGCACTGCCACTACCAACTCAAGGCCTTGGCCCAATGGCACGGCGGCCAGGGGCGCATCCAGGCCCGGACAGCCGGCCAGGCCGAACGCGAGCAGGGTTTCGCCATGGCGTACGAAGGCCGACAACCACAGGTCGTGGTGATGCTCGAGCATCGCCAGGTCTTCGCCGCCATCGAGTTGCACCGCGAACTTGGCCGACAGTTCATGGAAACGCGGATGGTTCTCCAGGGTGGCGAGGATCTGCGCGGCCAGTGGGCGGGTGTCGAACAGCATCTGCGGGTCAATGCCGGCGCTGGGGCTGAGCATCAGGTTGCGCACGTCGTCACCGCCCGCGTTGCTGGGGCCCAGGCCCGCCGCCAGTAGTCGGGCGATCAACGCCTCCTGCTCGGCGCCGATGCCGCGGATCTGCAGGTTGGCGCGGTTGGTCGCCTCAATCACCCCGCCCGCATACGCCTGGGCCGCGTCCGCCAAGGCGTGGGCCTGGGCGGCAGTGATCGCGCCGCCCGCCAATTTGACTCGGCAAATGCCACCGTCCAACGCCTGGACAATACGCAGCAACCCCGGACAAGCCGAGGGGCGCAAGGTATTCACAGCGGGCGTTGGGTTCACGGGGCTACCGGTTGACGGGTAAAGGCGCGGTATTATGCCTGCTTTGTCCGGCGGCATGAAAAGCCTGCCCGTCGGATGTCGTTCAAGGAATTGATATGTCGCTCTGGCTGACGGTTGTAGGCATCGGTGAAGACGGCTTCAAGGGCCTGGGCAGGAATGCCCGGCATGCCCTGTTGCGCGCCACGCGGATTATAGGTGCTCAGCGCCAGTTGGACCTGCTGCCGCAGTGTATTGGTGGCGAGCGCCAGCTGTGGCCGAGCCCGTTTTCACTGGATCCGGTGTTGTCGCGCCGTGGGGAGCCTGTGTGCGTCTTGGCCAGTGGCGACCCGATGTTCTATGGCGTCGGCGCCAGCCTGGCGCGGCAAGTGCCAACTGAAGAGTTGTTGATTTTGCCCGCGCCATCGTCGGTATCCCTGGCGGCGGCGCGCCTGGGCTGGCCGTTGCAGGAGGTGGTGACGTTATCCGTAGTGGCTCGTCCGGTGGCGGCACTTAATGCGCATCTGGCCAGTGGCGTGCGCTTGTTGGTGTTGAGCAATGACGCCAGCAGCCCCGCTTTGATTGCCGCGTTGTTGGTCGAGCGTGGTTTTGGCTCCAGCCGCATCAGTGTGTTTGAACATTTGGGCGGCCCGGCTGAACGGCGTATCGACGGGCACGCGCAAGCGTGGGAGCACACGGCGGTTGCCGATTTGAACCTGGTCGCCATCGACTGCCTGGCGGATGCGAACGCACCGCGTCTGTCGCGTCTTGCCGGCTTGCCGGACTCGGCCTTCAAACACGATGGCCAACTGACCAAACGCGATGTGCGCGCCATGACCCTAGCCCGCCTCGCGCCCATGCCGGGCGAACTGTTATGGGACGTGGGCGCGGGCAGTGGCTCCATCGGTATTGAATGGATGCGCACCCATCCCAGCTGTCGCGCCTTGGCGATCGAAGCCGACGCAGGCCGACAAAGCCTGATCGAACACAACCGCGACGCCCTCGGCGTGCCCGGCCTGCAACTGATTCGCGGCAAGGCGCCGGAGGCGTTAAGCGGCCTGGAAACGCCAGACGCCATCTTCATCGGCGGCGGCGTCACCCGCGACGGCGTGCTCGACACCTGCTGGCAACACCTGCGCCCCGGTGGCCGCCTGGTTGCCAATGCCGTGACCCTGCAAAGCGAAATGACCTTGATGAACTGGCGCGCCGAGCATGGCGGTGAACTGACCCGCATCCACGTCGCCCAGGCGCAGCCCCTGGGCGAGTTCGATACCTGGCGCCAGGCGCTGCCGATCACGTTGCTGGAAGTGATCAAGCCGCTATGAAAAGGATTCTATTACTGGGCGGGGTCACGGAAGCGCTGGCCATCGCCCGTACCCTGGGGCCGCAGCATATCTACAGCCTGGCCGGCGTGGGCCGCGTACCAACCGACCTGAACTGCAAGGTTCGTGTCGGGGGTTACGGAGGCGCTGAAGGGTTAGCGCAGTTTATTCGTGACGAACGTATCAGCCTGATCATTGACGCCACCCATCCGTATGCAGCGCAGATCAGCCAAAACGCGGCCCAAGCGGCGCAATTGAGCGATGTGCCTTGCTGGGCATTGCGACGCCCAGCCTGGCAGCCGCAGCCGGGGGATGATTGGCGCGAGGTCGCCGACTGGGCCGAACTGGCCGAAGCGCTCAAACCCTTCAAGCGCCCTCTGTTCACCTTGGGTCGCGAACCCTTGCAGCACCTCGACGAAATCCCCGCCGAGCAGTTCTGGACCTTGCGCGCGCTGGATGTGTATCCCGGCAACGAGCGCTGTGAGGTGATCGGCGCACGCGGACCGTTCATCATCAAGGACGAGCGGGCGTTATTCGAAGAACGGCGGATTGATGTGCTGATCAGCAAGAACAGCGGCAGCACCGCCACCGAGCCAAAGCTGGAAGTGGCGCGTGAGCGTGGGGTGCCGGTGTTGGTGTTGAAGCGGCCGGTGTTGGCTGCCGTAGATCGAGAGTTCACAGCAGTGCCGGCGTTGCTACAAGCAATCACTCTTTTCTAAACACCACCTATCCAATGTGGGAGCGTGCTTGCTCGCTCCCACACTTTGGAATTGCGTTATCAAATGACGGTAGTAGATCAGCCAGCCAAGGCGCTAGCTCAATCAACTGCGCAACCATTGGCTGGTAAAAGCCCTATACCTGACTTGATCGTTCCCACGCTCCGCGTGGGAATGCATCCTGTGACGCTCCGCGTCACGGCTTTAAAAGCGGACGCAGAGCGTCCAACGCGGCATTCCCACGCAGAGCGTGGGAACGATCAGCCCGCCTGGTGCGCCGCGTCCTTTCTGCAAAATTGGCAAGCGGCCGTTCTCGTCTATCCTCAAACCCACCACTGCGACACCAAACCACACCCGCCCTTTTTACTTATCCCCCCCGATCAGGCTAAATACCCGCCTGATCGTTTAACCCTACGGATTATCCGCCATGGCCCGTCAACGCTTTGCAATTGCCTGGATCGCCTGCCTTGCAGTGCTGTTCAATGCGTTTGCCATGCCGTTGGCCAGTGCGATGCAGCAGACCGATGACCCGGTCAAGCGTCTGATGTGGGGCGGGTTCTGTTCGTCCAATGGCGCGAGCCTCAAGGCGATTGCCCTGGGCAAGCTGGAAATTCCCGCACCGCCGGACGATCACTCCGCCATGCAGCATTGCTGGTGTTGCTCGGGTTCTGCGCCGTTGGTGGCGTTGCCGGGGCATGTGCCGCAGTTGTATGTGACGCGCTTCGAGGCGGTTCAGAACTTGCCGCCGCGCTTATTGCGCAATCCAACCCCGCGCCAGCAATGGCCGAGCCTTAACCCCCGCGCTTCTCCAACGGTCTGATCTTCTTCGCAAGTGAACTGCGTTTAGAACCGTTCTGGAGAACTGCCATGCTTAAATCTTCCCTGCTTCTGGCTGCGTTGCTGCTGCCGGTGTTCAGTGCTGCCAATGCCGAAGACTACAAGGCCGGCGATTTGCTGGTGAGCGACCCCTGGTCTCAGGAGTTGCCACCGAATGCGCCTACCGTCGCCGCCTACTTTGTAATTCATAACACCGGGGCGGCTCCGGATCGCCTGCTCAGCGTTGAAACCAGCGTTGCCGAAAAAGCCGAGCTGCATGAGCACGTAATGCAAGGCGATTTGATGAAGATGCAACAAGTGCCCAGCGTTGCCGTACCGGCCAAGGGTGAACTGACCTTCGCGCCGATGGCCTATCACGTCATGCTGCTTGGCCTCAAAGACCGCAGCCTGCTGGCCGACGGCAAGCAATTCCCGCTGACCCTGACCTTCGAAAACGCCGGCAAGGTCCAGGTGCAAGTGTCGGTGCACAAAGCGCCGCCAATGGCCGGCCACGAGCATATGCACACCCAGTAAGCCAAACCCGATGGGCGCCCCTCGCGCCAGGTTGTCTCCCCACCGCCGCCTGATGCGCGGCAGTTGGATCAGCCTGTTCGCCATGCTGATGATTTTTATCGGTCCGCTGATTTCCCAAGCGATGCCGATGGATCATCACGCCAGCATGTCCATGACCATGGACATGCCCAACTGCCATGGTGAACCTGCGCAGCACAGCAAAGCCCCCGACGAGCATCATGTTCTCTGGGAAAAATGCGGCTATTGCAGCTTGCTGTTCAGTTGCCCGGCCCTGCCCGGCAGCGTCTCCTACGTAACCCTCGGCACCCCGCCGCCCGCCAACGCCCTCACCCCCGCCACGCGCCTGGGCCATGCCCGGCAGAGCATCTTCCCCGGCGCGCGCAGCCGCGCGCCGCCTGTCGTTTCGTAAGCCCTTCACAGCGTTACTTCACCCCGGCCGACTTTAGACAGACAGCCGCAGGCTGCTGGCCGTGTTGTTTACGATTGATTGATGGAATTTGTCATGTCCAGGTTTTCTGCTGACACCCGTTTGGGAAGTACTGCCCTGCTCACCGCCTTATGCGGCGCACTATTGGCTGCCCACGCTCACGCCGACGAGCATGAGCTGAGCCCCACCGTCATCACCGCGATCGCCCCCAGCTCACCGCTGACCGTGGTCACCAACCCCAAAGACCCTCGCCAACCGGTGCCCGCCAGCGATGGCGGCGACTACCTCAAGACCATCCCCGGCTTCGCCCTGGTGCGCAACGGCGGCACCAACGGCGACCCGGTGCTGCGCGGCATGTTCGGCTCGCGCCTGAATATCCTCACCAACGGCGGCATGATGCTCGGCGCCTGCCCGGGGCGCATGGATGCGCCAACTTCGTATATTTCGCCGGAAACCTACGACAAGCTCACCGTGATCAAAGGCCCGCAAACCGTGCTCTGGGGCCCGGGCGCGTCAGCGGGCACCATCCTGTTCGACCGTGAACCCGAGCAATTCGGCGAGCTGGGCACGCGGGTCAACGCCAGCGTATTGGCCGGTTCCAACGGGCGTTTCGACAAGGTCATCGATGCTGCTGCTGGCGGCCCATTGGGTTATGTGCGCGTGATCGGCAACCAGGCCCATGCCGACGACTACAAGGACGGCAACAACGACACCGTCGCCTCGCGTTATGACAAGTGGAACGGTGACGTGGCTGTGGGCCTCACGCCCGACGCCGACACCCTGCTGGAACTCACCGCCGGGCGTGGCGATGGTGAAGCGCGCTACGCCGGTCGCGGCATGGACGGCTCGCAGTTCCTGCGCGAAAGCCTGGGGCTGCGTTTCGAGAAATCCAATATCGGCGAGGTGCTGGATAAGGTCGAGGCCCAGGTCTACTACAACTACGCCGACCATGTGATGGACAACTACAGCCTGCGTGTCCCTTCGGGCACCGGCATGATGGCGGGTCCCATGGCGTCCAACGTCGACCGCCGCACCCTTGGCGCACGCATCAAGGCCACCTGGCGCTGGGCGGATGTGCAATTGATCAGCGGCCTGGATGCACAGACCAATGAACACCGTGCGCGCAGCAGCATGGGCATCGACACGTATAAGGATCTGCCGCGCAACAAGGACGCCAATTTCCACAACTACGGTGTGTTCGGCGAACTGACCTGGTACGCCGCCGACAACGATCGCCTGATCACCGGCGCACGCCTGGACCGCGCCTCGGCCAAGGACTTCCGTCAACGCACCGGCTCGGGAATGATGTCGCGCCCGAACCCGACCGCCGGCGACACCCGCGCCGATACATTGCCCTCGGGCTTTGTGCGTTATGAGCACGACCTGGCGGACAGCCCCACCACGCTGTATGCCGGCCTGGGCCACGCGGAACGTTTCCCGGATTACTGGGAGCTGTTTTCCCCCAACACCGGCGCGGCCGGTTCGGTGAATGCCTTCGACGGCGTGAAGCCCGAGAAAACCACCCAGCTCGACTTCGGTGCCCAGTACAAGAGCGCCGACCTGGAAGCCTGGGTCTCGGGCTATGTCGGCCAGGTGCGCGACTTCATCCTGTTTGACTACAGGCCCGGCATGATGGGCACCACCTCCCAGGCGCGCAATGTGGACGCACGTATCATGGGCGGCGAAGTGGGCGCAGCGTACAAGCTGAGCCAACACTGGAAAGCCGACGCCAGCCTCGCCTATGCCTGGGGCAAGAACAGCAGCGACGGCAAGGCGCTGCCGCAAATGCCACCGCTGGACACGCGCCTGGGCCTGACCTACAGCGAAGACGATTGGAGCGCTGGTGCGTTGTGGAGGGTGGTTGCAGCGCAACACCGTATCGACCCGAACAAAGGCAACGTGGTCGGCAAGGACTACGACAAGAGTGGCGGCTTCGGCGTGTTCTCGCTGAACGCGGCATACCGCGTCAACAAGCACTTCAAGGTCAGCACCGGGGTCGACAACCTGTTCGGCAAGGCTTATGCCGAGCATCTGAATCTGGCCGGTAACGCAGGCTTCGGTTACCCAGCCAACGACCCGCAGGCCATCAAGGAGCCGGGGCGTACGCTCTGGACCAAGGTGGACATGAGCTTCTAAAAGCGTCGCAGGCAAGCCTGCGCCCACAGGTGGATTACAGTCCCCTGTGGGAGCTGGCTTGCCTGCGATGGCGGTGTAACAGACCAAGAAAAATCAAAAGCCTTATGCGGAGCACCCGATGACCACACAAAAAATTTCCTTCTACAACCTGGCCTGGCGCTGGCACTTTTACGCCGGCCTCTTCGTCGCCCCCTTCATGGTGCTGCTGGCCCTCACCGGCATCATCTACCTGTTCAAACCCCAGCTCGACCCGCTGATGTACGGCCACCTGCTCACCGTGCCCGCCGCCGAACACGCGCTGAGCGCCGACGAGCAACTGCAGCGCGTCCAGGCCGCCTACCCCCACGCCGCGATCAGCAAATACCTGCCCCCTGCCGACGCCACTCGCAGCGCGCAGTTCGTGATGCGCAACGACGCCCACGAAGTGACGGTGTTCATCGACCCCTATCGCGGCACCGTCCTCGGTGAGCAGGACGCAAACAACAACCTGCAAGCCATCGTCCGCGCCCTGCACGGCGAACTGATGATCGGCACCGTTGGCGATCGCCTGATCGAATTGGCCGCTGGCTGGGGCGTGATGCTGGTGGTGTCCGGCCTGTACCTGTGGTGGCCGCGGGGCAAATCCTCGGCCGGCGTGTTATGGCCGCGCATCGGCAGCCGTGGCCGCTTGTTCTGGCGTGACCTGCACGCTGTCGCCGGCTTCTGGGGCGCGGCGTTCCTGCTGGTGATGCTGCTCAGCGGCATGACCTGGACCGGCTTCTGGGGCAAGCAATACGCCGACCTGTGGAACACCTTCCCAGCCGCGATGTGGAACAGCGTGCCGCAGTCCGACCAGCAGGCCCGTGTGCTCAACACCGCCACCCAGCAGACCGTGCCCTGGGCCCTGGAAAACACGCCGATGCCAATGTCCGGCGACCACGCCGAGCATATGAATCACGGCGCAATGCACGCAGGCCCGGCCGCACCCACGGTGCGTCTGCAACAGGTGGTCGACCTGGCCAACGCACGCAAGGTCGAGCCCGGCTACAGCATTACCTTCCCCACCACCGCCACTGGTGTATTCACCGTCGCGGTGTTCGCCGACGACCCGCGCAACGACGCCACCCTGCACGTGGACCAGTACACCGGCAAGGTCCTGGCCGATGTACGTTGGGATCATTACAACCTGGTCGCACGCGCCACCGAAACCGGCGTGATGCTGCACGAGGGCAAGATGTTCGGCTGGGTCAACCAACTGATCGTGCTGGTGATCTGCCTGATGATTCTGCTCAGCGCGGTCAGCGGCGTGGTGATCTGGTGGAAGCGCCGGCCACAAGGCGGGCTAGGTGTGCCGCCGCTGCGCCATGACCTGCCCAAGTGGAAAACCGCGATGGCGATCATGCTCGGGCTGGCGATCATTTTCCCGTTGGTAGGGGCTTCGTTGGTCCTGGTGTGGGCGCTGGATCGCTTGTTGCTGTCACGCATCAGCGCAACCGCCTGAAGCATTGTCGCGCAACGCCCTCTTTTGAAGCCTGCCGTGCACTCAACGGCCTCCGTGGCGCCAACCTGGTGCGCCACGGAGCGGCTTTACCTCCCGAACCCGCCGGTAAACCGTGTCTGGCGTAGCAGGCACAGCCTTTGCAAAGCCCTGTGTATCTGCCCCACAACAATTATCGGTACACGGAGATCGCACCATGAAGCGTCGCAGCTTGATCAAGGCTTTCACTTTGTCGGCATCCATTGCCGCCATGGGTTTGACCTGGACCGTCCAGGCCGCCGAGACCATCAAGGTCGGCATCCTGCACTCGCTGTCCGGGACCATGGCGATCTCCGAAACCTCGCTCAAAGACATGGCGCTGATGACCATCGACGAGATCAACGCCAAGGGCGGGGTGAACGGCAAGATGCTCGAACCGGTGGTGGTGGACCCGGCGTCCAACTGGCCGCTGTTCGCCGAGAAAGGTCGGCAACTGTTAACCCAGGACAAGGTGGCCGTGGTGTTCGGCTGCTGGACCTCGGTGTCGCGTAAATCCGTACTGCCGGTGTTCGAAGAACTCAACGGCTTGCTGTTCTATCCGGTGCAGTACGAAGGCGAAGAGATGTCGCCCAACGTGTTCTATACCGGTGCGGCCCCGAACCAGCAGGCGATCCCGGCGGTGGAATACCTGATGAGCGAAGAAGGCGGCAGCGCCAAGCGTTTCTTCCTGCTCGGCACCGACTACGTGTACCCGCGCACCACCAACAAGATCCTGCGCTCGTTCCTGCATTCCAAAGGCGTGGCGGATAAAGACATCGAGGAGGTCTACACCCCGTTCGGCCACGCCGATTACCAGACCATCGTCGCCAACATCAAGAAGTTCTCCGCCGGTGGCAAGACCGCGGTGGTCTCCACCGTGAACGGCGACTCCAACGTGCCCTTCTACAAAGAACTGGCCAACCAGGGCTTGAAAGCCACCGAGGTACCGGTGGTGGCGTTCTCGGTGGGTGAAGAAGAACTGCGCGGCATCGACACCAAGCCGCTGGTGGGCAACCTCGCGGCCTGGAACTACTTCCAGTCGGTGGAGAACCCGGTGAACCAGAAGTTCGTGGCCGACTGGAAAGCCTACGCCAAGAAACACAACCTGCCGGGCGCCGACAAAGCCGTGACCAACGACCCGATGGAAGCCACCTATGTGGGTATTCATATGTGGGCGCAGGCGGCGGAAAAAGCCAAGTCCACCGACGTCGACAAGGTGCGTGAAGCCCTGGGCGGCCAGACCTTCGCCGCGCCGTCGGGCTTCACCCTGACCATGGACAAGACCAACCACCACTTGCACAAGCCGGTGATGATCGGTGAGATCCAGGCCGACGGGCAGTTCTCGGTGGTGTGGCAGACCGAAGCGCCGATTCGTGCACAGCCGTGGAGCCCTTACATTCCGGGCAATGACAAAAAACCGGACTATGCCGTGAAGAGCAACTAACGCCCCCACGGCTCGAATGTGGGACATGGTCACTGTGGGAGCTGGCTTGCCTGCGATGCAAACAACTCGGTGTGCCTGACACACCGCAGCGATGCCATCGCAGGCAAGCCAGCTCTTACACACAGCCTGCTCCCACACTGTCCCCGCATGACCAGGACATTTTTATATGCCCACTGCCCTCCACCGCCTCATCCTCGCCGTGCTGCTGGTGCTGCCCTTTGGCGCACACGCCAGCGACGCCGAAGACTTCCTTGCCGCCAACCCGGTGCAGCAAGCCAAACTCCTGCAGGACTGGGCCGCCCACCCCGACCCAACGCGTATCGAGTTGGTGGATGCCCTTGAGCAAGGCCACCTCACGCTCAACGGTGAAACCAAGACCGTGCGCCTGAATAACCGCCTGCGCGGTTTGATCAATAACGTGCAAGCCAGCCAGCAACTGCTCGCCGCCGACCCCAAGGTGCGCCTGGACGCAGCGCGCACCCTGCAAAAAAGCGCGGTGCCTGCACAACTTAAATTCCTCGACCAGCAGGTCGCCGCCGAGACGGATGAGCAGGTGCACAGCGCCCTCAGCCTGGCCCTGGCCAACCTGCAACTGGTCGACCCCGACCCGGTGGTGCGCCTGGCGGCCGTGCGCTTGCTCGGCAGCACCGGCGACCCGCTGGCCCGCACGCGCCTAGAGGCGCTGCTGGCGCCAGGCGTGGAAGCCGACGCCGACGTACACACTGCCGCTGAGACCAGCCTGGCCCAGGTCAAACGCAAACTGATGATGGGTGAGATCCTCGGCCAGGCGTTCAGCGGCATGTCCCTGGGCTCGATCCTGCTGCTGGCGGCCCTGGGCCTGGCGATCACCTTCGGCCTGCTCGGCGTGATCAACATGGCCCACGGCGAGATGCTGATGCTCGGCGCCTACTCCACCTATGTGGTGCAATTGATGATGCAGCGCTATGTGCCCCAGGCCATCGAGTTCTACCCGTTGATCGCGTTGCCGGTGGCGTTTTTTGTCACTGCGGCCATCGGCATGGCGCTGGAACGTACGGTGATTCGCCACCTGTATGGCCGCCCCCTGGAAACTCTGCTCGCCACCTGGGGCATCAGCCTGATGCTGATCCAGCTGGTGCGTCTGGTATTCGGCGCGCAGAACGTCGAAGTGTCTAACCCGGCCTGGCTGTCTGGCGGCATTCAGGTACTGCCCAACCTGGTGCTGCCTTACAACCGCATCGTGATCATTGCCTTTGCGCTGTTCGTGGTGGTGCTCACTTGGCTGCTGCTGAACAAGACGCGCCTGGGTCTGAACGTGCGCGCCGTCACCCAGAACCGCAACATGGCCGCCTGCTGCGGCGTGCCCACCGGGCGCGTGGACATGCTCGCCTTTGGCCTCGGCTCCGGTATCGCAGGTTTGGGCGGCGTGGCGCTGAGCCAGATCGGCAACGTCGGCCCGGACCTGGGCCAGAGCTACATCATCGACTCGTTCCTGGTGGTGGTGCTCGGCGGCGTCGGCCAGTTGGCCGGCAGTGTCATGGCTGCCTTTGGCTTAGGGATCGCCAACAAAATCCTCGAACCCCAGATCGGCGCCGTGCTCGGCAAGATCCTGATCCTCGCGCTGATCATTCTGTTTATCCAGAAACGCCCGCAAGGATTCTTCGCACTGAAAGGACGGGTGATCGACTGATGAACCAGCCATTAATGCTTACGGCCACGCAAAAAGCCGGCCCCAAAGTCACGATTGCAGTCGGTGCAGTCATCCTGCTCCTGCTGCTGGCGTTGCCCCTGTGTTCGTTATTGTCTGCGGACAACCCGCTGCATGTGTCGGCCTACACCTTGACCCTGGTGGGCAAGATTCTCTGTTACGCCATCGTCGCCCTGGCGCTGGACCTGGTGTGGGGTTACGCCGGGATGTTGTCCCTGGGCCACGGTTTGTTCTTCGCCCTGGGCGGCTACGCCATGGGCATGTACTTGATGCGCCAGGCGGCAGGCAGCGAGTTGCCGGCATTCATGACCTTTTTGTCCTGGACCGAATTGCCCTGGTATTGGGCCGGCACCGACCACTTCCTCTGGGCGTTGTGCCTGGTGGTACTGGCCCCCGGTGTGCTGGCCTTGGTGTTCGGTTTCTTCGCCTTCCGCTCGCGGATCAAGGGCGTGTATTTCTCGATCATGACTCAGGCCCTGACGTTCGCGGGGATGCTGTTGTTCTTTCGCAACGAGACCGGGTTCGGCGGCAACAACGGCTTTACCAACTTCCGCAGCATCTTAGGTTTTGGCATCACTGAACCGGGCACCCGGGCGGTGTTGTTTTTCGCCACGGTGCTGTTGCTGGTGGCCAGCCTCTACATCGGCTGGCGCCTGGCGAAAAGCAAGTTCGGCCGAGTGCTCACCGCCCTGCGGGATGCCGAGAACCGCCTGATGTTCTGCGGCTACGACCCACGCGGTTTCAAACTGTTCGTGTGGGTGTTGAGCGCAGTGTTGTGCGGCCTTGCCGGTGCGCTGTATGTGCCGCAGGTGGGCATCATCAACCCCAGCGAAATGTCACCGACCAACTCCATCGAAGCCGCTGTGTGGGTAGCGCTGGGCGGGCGTGGCACGTTGATCGGGCCGTTGCTCGGCGCTGGTGTGGTCAATGGCATGAAGAGCTGGTTTACCGTGGCCTTTCCCGAGTACTGGCTGTTCTTCCTGGGCGCGCTGTTCATCATCGTCACCCTGTACCTGCCCAAGGGCGTTATCGGCCTGCTGAAGAAATGAGGAACGTCATGCTTGAACCAATTTTCGACGCAGGCAGCGGCCGCGATGCGATTGGCATCGGCCAGGTCGCGGGCAAAGGGCTCAACACCCGGCACGGCACCATTCTGACCCTGGAAGATATCAGCGTCAGCTTCGACGGTTTCAAGGCCCTCAACGACCTGAACCTGTACATCGGTGTTGGCGAATTGCGCTGCATCATCGGCCCCAACGGCGCGGGCAAGACCACGCTGATGGACGTGATCACCGGCAAGACCCGGCCCAGCCACGGCAAGGCCTGGTTTGGCGAAACCCTGGACCTGACCCGCATGAGCGAAGTGCAGATCGCCCAGGCCGGCATCGGGCGCAAGTTCCAGAAGCCTACGGTGTTCGAAGCCTTGAGCGTGTTCGAAAACCTGGAGCTGGCGCAGAAGACCGACAAGTCGGTGTGGGCCAGCCTGCGGGCGCGCCTGAACGGGGAACAGAAGGACCGCATCGAGGAAGTGCTCGACACCATCCGTCTAACCGCCTCGGTGCATCGCCCCGCCGGTTTGCTGTCCCACGGCCAGAAGCAGTTTCTGGAAATCGGCATGTTGCTGATGCAAGACCCGCAACTGTTGCTGCTGGATGAACCGGTAGCAGGCATGACCGATGCCGAAACCGAATTCACCGCCGAGCTGTTCAAGCGCCTGGCCGGCAAGCACTCGTTGATGGTGGTGGAACATGACATGGGGTTTGTCGGCTCGATTGCCGACCACGTGACGGTGTTGCACCAGGGCAGCGTGCTGGCCGAAGGGTCGCTGGAACAGGTGCAGGAAAACGAGCGGGTGATCGAGGTTTACCTCGGCCGCTAACGCTGACACGAACGGCTGATCGTTCCCACGCTCCGCGTGGGAATGCCAGGTTGGACGCTCCGCGTCCCGCTGAGCAACGGTGACGCAGAGCGTCACGGGATGCATTCCCACGCAGAGCGTGGGAACGATCATTGAGGAGAATCGAACATGCTGCAAGTCGACAAGCTGCACCAGTACTACGGCGGTAGCCACATCCTGCGTGGGCTGTCTTTTGACGTGAAGATCGGCGAAGTCACCTGCCTGCTCGGGCGTAACGGCGTGGGCAAGACCACCCTGCTCAAGTGCCTGATGGGCCTGCTGCCGGCCAAGGAGGGCGCAGTGAACTGGGAAGGCAAGGCCATCACCGGCTTCAAGCCGCACCAGCGCGTACATGCCGGCATCGCCTACGTGCCCCAGGGCCGGGAGATATTCGGGCGGCTGACCGTAGAAGAAAACCTGCTGATGGGACTGTCACGTTTCCCCGGTTCCGAAGCCAAAGAGGTGCCGGCCTTCATCTACGAACTGTTCCCGGTGTTGCTGCAAATGAAGCATCGACGCGGCGGCGACTTGTCCGGCGGGCAGCAGCAACAGTTGGCGATTGGCCGTGCCCTGGCGAGCCGCCCGCGCCTGTTGATTCTCGATGAGCCCACCGAAGGCATCCAGCCGTCGGTGATCAAGGAAATCGGCGCTGTGATCAAGAAGCTCGCGGAGCGCGGCGATATGGCGATCCTGTTGGTGGAGCAGTTCTATGACTTTGCCGCTGAACTGGCTGACCAGTACCTGGTGATGTCCCGTGGCGAAATCATGCAGCAGGGCCGTGGTGAAAATATGGAACGCGAAGGTGTGCGCGGGCTGGTAACCATCTAATCTGTAGCCTCCTAACGATAAGCGCACGCCATGAACCTGCCCGTTACCCCTGCCCTGTTCACGCCCAGCTGGCACGCCGAGCTGGAACTCGGCTACGCGCGTGTCAATGACACCACGCGCCCGGTGCTGCGCCGCCACCTTGGCCCGCTGCGGGTGCAAAAACACCTGTACGCCGAAGGCCCCGAGGTATGCCAGCACATCATCGTGCACCCGCCCGGCGGGATTGCCGGTGGCGATCGCCTGGACATCAGCGCCCATGTGGGCACGGGTGCCTGGGCACAACTGACCAGCCCCGGCGCCGCCAAGTGGTACCGCGCCAGCGGCCCGGCGTTTCAACACGTCAAGTTGACCGTCGAGGCCGGCGCGACGCTGGAATGGCTGCCCCAGGAAACCATCGTATTCAGCGCCGCCCAGGCCGAACTGACCACGCGAGTGGAGCTGTCGGGCGATGCGCGGTTGTTCTACTGGGATGTGGTCGCTCTGGGCCGCCCGGCCAGTGGCGAACGGTTCGACCTTGGCCACTTTCAATCGCACCTGGACATTCGCCGCGACGGCCAGTTGCTCTGGCACGAACGCCAGCGCATTGTGGGCGCCGATGGATTGCTGGATTCGCCAATCGGGCTGGATGGGCAACCGGTGTTTGCCACGTTGCTGGTGACCGGTGAGCTCGACCCTGAACTGCTTGAACAATGCCGCTCACTGCCCCACGCAGTGCGCGGTGACCTGACCCAACTGCCCGGTTTGCTGGTGGCGCGGTGCCTGGCCAGTGAAGCGCTGCTGGCGCGGGGATGGTTGATTGATTTATGGCGGCTTTTACGCCCGGCGCTGTTTGGGCGTGAAGCAGTCGCACCAAGAATCTGGAGCACATGAAGATGCGCCCTTTTGTAGGAGCGAGCTTGCTCGCGAAAATCGTTAACGATAACGCGGGCATCCTGAATGCACGCGGCGCCCTCGGGTTTTTCGCGAGCAAGCTCGCTCCTACAGGGGTAAGCGCTCGTCTTTTTAACTGCCTTACTACGGACTGAACCATGGACCTGACCCCACGGGAAAAAGACAAACTGCTGATCTTCACCGCAGGCCTGGTCGCCGAACGGCGCCTGGCACGCGGAGTGAAGCTCAACTACCCGGAGACCATCGCCTATATCTCCGCCGCCCTGATGGAAGGCGCCCGCGATGGCCGCACGGTGGCCGACCTGATGCACTACGGCACCACCCTGCTCAGCCGCGAACAGGTTATGGAAGGTATCCCGGAAATGATCCCGGATATCCAGGTGGAAGCCACGTTCCCCGACGGCACCAAGCTGGTCACCGTCCACCAGCCCATTGCCTGAGGCGCAGCCATGATTCGTGATGCAACCGAACACGACCTGCCGGCGATCCGCGCCATCTACAACGACGCGGTGTTGAACACCACGGCGATCTGGAACGAGCAACCGGTGGATCTGGCCAACCGCCAGGCCTGGTTCAGTGCGCGCCAGGCGCAGCAGTACCCGATCCTGGTCGCGGTGGACAACGACGAAGTCACCGGCTACGCCTCATTCGGCGACTGGCGCCCCTTCGAAGGCTTCCGCTACAGCGTCGAACACTCGGTATACGTGCGCAATGACCAGCGCGGCAAAGGCCTCGGCCCGAGCCTGATGCAGGCCCTGATCGAGCGCGCCCGCAACTGCGGCAAGCACGTCATGGTCGCCGCCATCGAAAGCGGCAACCTGGCCTCGATCCGCCTGCATGAGCGCCTGGGCTTCGTGACTACCGGGCAAATGCCGCAAGTGGGCATCAAGGTCGGCCGCTGGCTGGACCTGACCTTTATGCAACTGACGTTGAATCCGGGCGCCGAACCGCCCCAGGAGTGAGATCGATGAGCGCTGCACAACTGCGTCGAGTCAATGCTGAAAGCTTTGCCCATTACCGCCGGGGCTTGATTGAGCTGTTGCTGGACGCGGTGCAGCACGGCGCGTCGGTGGGCTTCATGGCCGACTTCGATGAGGCCCAGGCCCGGGACTACCTGACCGGCGTGCAAGCCGGCGTCGAGGACACCAGCCTGCTGCTGTGGGTGGTGGTGCGCGACGAGCAGGTGATCGCCAGCGTGCAATTGGCGTTGTGCCAGAAAGCCAACGGCCTGAACCGCGCCGAGGTGCAAAAGTTGCTGGTGCACAGCAGCGCCCGTCGCCATGGCCTGGGCCAGCAATTGATGAATACCCTGGAACTCG
The DNA here is from genome assembly GCF_012985385.1 of Pseudomonas sp. WS 5503. Classification (NCBI taxonomy): domain Bacteria; kingdom Pseudomonadati; phylum Pseudomonadota; class Gammaproteobacteria; order Pseudomonadales; family Pseudomonadaceae; genus Pseudomonas; species Pseudomonas sp. WS 5503. The sequence goes on along the minus strand of NZ_JAAQWI010000003.1, from coordinate 531,135 downwards.
CCGCGCGCCAGCACAAGCGTGGCCTGCTGTACCTGGACACCGAGGCCGGCTCCGGCGCCGAAGCCTTTTACCAGTCGCTGCGCTACACCAAGCTCGGTGAACTGCCCGACTATTGCCAAAGCCCGGACGGGCGTTACAGCCCGACCGCCATCTACTTCAAGACCCTGGGGCAACCTGCATGATTCCTGGTGAATATCAGATCCAGCCTGGCGAGATCGAACTGAATGTCGGCCGCCGTACCCTCACCCTCGGCGTAGCCAACAGCGGCGACCGGCCGATCCAGGTGGGCTCGCATTACCACTTTTTCGAGACCAATGACGCGCTGGAATTCGACCGCGCGGCCAGCCGTGGCATGCGCCTGAATATTCCGGCGGGCACGGCGGTGCGGTTTGAGCCGGGGCAGCGTCGGGAGGTGGAGTTGGTGGATTTGGGTGGTGGGCGGCGGGTATTTGGGTTTGCAGGGCGAGTCATGGGCGACCTTTAGGGCCTCATCGCAGGCAAGCCAGCTCCCACCGTTGGAATGCAATTAGATCGTTCCCACGCTCCGCGTGGGAACGCCGCCAGGGACGCTCTGCGTCCGCTCTTTACGTCGTGACGCAGAGCGTCACAGGATGCATTCCCACGCCGAACGTGGGAACGATCGAGGACACACCCATGAAGATATCCAGACAAGCCTACGCCGACATGTACGGCCCCACCGTCGGTGACAAGGTCCGCCTGGCCGACACCGAGCTGTTTGTCGAAGTCGAACAGGACTTCACCGTCTACGGCGAAGAGGTCAAATTCGGCGGCGGCAAGGTGATCCGTGACGGCCAGGGCCAGAGCCAATTGCTCGCCCATGAAGTGGTCGACACGCTGATCACCAACGCGCTGATCATCGACCACTGGGGCATCGTCAAGGCTGACGTGGGCTTGAAGAACGGTCGCATCCACGCCATCGGCAAGGCCGGCAACCCGGATATCCAGCCGGGGGTGACCATGGCCATCGGCGCCAGCACCGAAGTGATTGCCGGTGAAGGCATGATCCTCACCGCCGGCGGCATCGACTCCCACGTGCATTTCATTTGCCCACAGCAAATCGAAGAGGCCCTGACCAGCGGCGTCACCACCATGATCGGCGGCGGCACGGGGCCGGCTACCGGCACCAACGCTACCACCTGCACCTCCGGCCCGTGGCACCTTGCGCGGATGCTGCAGGCCAGCGATTCGTTCCCGATGAACATTGGCTTTACCGGCAAGGGCAACGCCAGTTTGCCCGAGCCGCTGATCGAGCAGGTCAAGGCCGGTGCGATCGGCTTGAAGCTACATGAAGACTGGGGCACCACACCCGCGAGCATCGACAACTGCCTGAGCGTCGCCGATGCCTACGACGTGCAGGTGGCGATCCACAGTGACACCCTCAATGAGTCGGGCTTTGTCGAAACCACCCTCGCCGCGCTCAAGGGCCGCACCATCCACACGTACCACACCGAAGGTGCCGGTGGCGGCCATGCACCGGACATCATCAAGGCCTGCGGCTTCCCCAATGTGCTGCCCAGCTCCACCAACCCGACGCGGCCGTTCACGCGTAATACCATCGACGAACACCTGGACATGTTGATGGTGTGTCACCACCTGGACCCAAGCATTGCCGAAGACGTGGCCTTCGCCGAAAGCCGCATCCGCCGCGAAACCATCGCCGCCGAAGACATCCTGCACGACCTCGGCGCGTTCTCGATGATCAGCTCCGACAGCCAGGCCATGGGCCGTGTTGGCGAAGTGATCACGCGCACCTGGCAGACCGCCGACAAGATGAAAAAACAGCGTGGCCCCCTGCCGGGCGACGGCGTGGGCAACGATAACTTCCGCGCCAAACGCTACATCGCCAAGTACACCATCAACCCGGCGATCACCCACGGTATCAGCCATATCGTCGGTTCCATCGAAGTCGGCAAATGGGCCGACCTGGTGCTGTGGCGCCCGGCGTTTTTCGGCATCAAGCCCACGTTGATCCTCAAGGGCGGCGCCATTGCTTCGAGCCTGATGGGCGACGCCAACGCCTCGATTCCGACGCCGCAGCCGGTGCATTACCGCCCCATGTTCGCCAGCTTCGGCAGCTCCCTGCACGCCACCAGCCTGACGTTTATCAGCCAGGCCGCGCAGGCGGCCGGACTGCCCGAGGCCCTGGGCCTGAAGAAGCAGATCGCGGTGGTCAAGGGTTGCCGCGACGTGCAGAAAACCGACCTGATCCACAACGATTACCTGCCGGATATCGAGGTGGACCCACAGACTTACCAGGTCAAGGCCGACGGTCAATTGCTGTGGTGCGAACCGGCCGAGGTGTTGCCGATGGCCCAGCGGTACTTCCTGTTCTAGAGGATGGCGCTGATCGCTTGATCGGTCAGTGTCTGGTTCAAGGTGATCAGTTCGGCATTGATGCGGCCAAAGGTGCCATCGTAGTCTTGCTGGGACATCAACTGCCCCGGTTCACTTTGCGAAGCCGGTCGGCCCAGGCGCTGGGCCGACCGGCTGATGGTTTGGCGCAGGGCCTGCCTCGCGCTCTCAGGGAGGTTGGCTGCGGCGGCCCATTGTTCCTGCGCGGCCTGATAGTCAATCAGTGCATCAAACTTTGCGGCAATCGACGCGTAGTCAGCTGGATGAGCCCGCTGCAGAAAGTCGGTCCACATCGGCTGCTCCAGCAGGTTGCCACGCAGCAGCTCGCCTTGGTCCAGTAGCTGTACGCGGTTGAATGCCGCCTCGACCATGGGCTCCGTCACATATTCCTCGTGGAACATCATGCTCCGCGATTGCCAGGGCAGGTCCAGACGGGTTGCCAATGGCGTTGTGTACGCCAGGTAGATCTCGACTTCGTCGATATCGGTGATCAAATTGCCGCGGGCATCGTAATGATCGATGCGTGCGCCTTTGGCGTCGTACTCCGGAAACTTGACGCCGTCGTCCTGCAGTTGGGACACGCGCTCATGGGCGATACGGCCCAACTCATCGAGCCGCCACTTGCCCCTGGCCAGGTTGAAGACAGTTTTGCGCACAGAGGCCACGTCCTCGCTGAAGTACGCCGACCAATGCAGCACGGCAACGCCCATCGCATTGAACATCTGGGCGCCGGCGTCCACGCAGGCCGCAGGGTCCCGGGCCATCAGGAACAACTGCTCGCGCAATTCGGCGTCTTCGCCCATCGCCTCAAGTATGCGCCAGACCTTGGCGGTCAGTTCCGGCAACCATACGCCACCCCCGACTGTCGAGTCCCCGGAGTTTCTGACGGCACGAAGAACATTGAAAAAACCCTCAGAGCCAAACGAACCTTCAAGCATGTCCCATAACACTTGCCTGGAGGGCCATTCCTGCGCCGAATAACCGGTTTTCCACTGCTCGCTGTCGCGCGCGCCCCTTTTCGGTAATTGGCGATCCGGATCGCGGCCGGCGGCCTCGATGTACCGCTTGAATTGAGCAAGCAGTTCAGGCGTCAGCGTTTCACGGGTGAGGAAGGTTTTCGCCACAATCAATGCCTTATCCGAGCCCGGCGCGAACTCGGGAATCCGCGCTATCGGGTTCTGCCGCATATCCAGAATGAAGTCTTCCGGCCTGGGCAAACGGAACACACTGCTAGGCCACTCCACCAGGCTTGCTTCATTGAGCAGCAAGGTATGTAAGCGCGGCATGCGCCCGACATCGGGTGGCAAGCCGAGTGGGTTCATTTCCAAAAATAACTCTTTGAGATGCACCCGATCTTTCAAGCGCAAGACGTCTTCAGGCGTAAGGACAATACTGTTACCGCCCAAATGCAACCGCTGCAAATGCGGCATCTGTTCGATGGCTGACGGCAGGCGTGTCAGTTGAGCGGCCTCGATCCCTAATTGACGCAGACCGCGAAAGTTAGCGAGCAGTGGCTGCACATCCGCATCCGTCAGCTGCGAGCCTTCGGCTCCCACAATGCCCAAGTAGCTGACATGGTCGAAGTTTGCAGTCAGTGCGGGCAAGGTTCGGAGCTGCTGCGCCAGGTCCTCTTCCAACCATTCGATTTTCTGCCCCAAGAGGCGCCCATTTCGATCGTAGTGCCGTGGGCCAACCTTTCTCCAGGCGTCATCCAGCGCCGTATAAATCTTGCGCCTGGCCCTCAGCACCTGACGTTGCTGGTCACCGAACGCCTCCATGCCTTGGGGCGGTGTACTCAGCCAGTTGTGCAAGGTCGCCTGCAGGGTCTTGTACTCTTGCTCCAACGCACGCAGCCAGCTCAGATCCAGCGCGCCGCGCTCGTTGATCAGGGCGAGCATTTCGTCCCGGGTGATTTCCGGGTACAGGCTGCGGACCCGCTCGCGTGTGATTTTTTCCCACTCAGTGCCACCGCGCCCGCTCAATGGATAGCCGCGACGCTCGCCCGGCAACACGCTCGGCGGTCGAAAAAACGGCAGCTTTTCCGGCGACATGCCCAAGGCTTTGCGCAACGGTGCTCGGCCTAATGCATGTTGCTGGATCAACCCCTTCAATTGCTCACCCTGGCTGACATGGGGCAGGCCAATCGCGTTGCGATGGGCGTCGGTCAACGCGTGCTGCAAGGCGCCATAGAAACCATTGAGGCCATGCAGATCCTGACCGCGCTCATCAAAGGCTTGATAACGCCCGTCCTCCATACGTGCCAGGACCTTGCGATTGCTCGCCTCCTGAGGGCCAAAACTGGCACGCAATGGGCCTTCAAACCGACCCTCGCGCACTTCCAGGCGCAGATTGTCCGACCAGCCGGGCAGCGCCGGCAGTGTGTGGAGGGCCAGGGTTTCGGTGTCTGGGCCGGCCAACGCATCGAGGTACAAGCCTTCATACGCGAGGGTCAGGCGCATTTGCTGCTGCGCCCGGCGCGCCTTTTCAGCGAGGCGCAGGGGAATGCGCTTGGCGCGGCTCATCGTGTCGCGCTCGGTCGGCGTCGCGTCCGCCAGCACTTCGCGCGCCAAAATCGTCGGCACACCGCTGAAGTCACGCTGGATCAGCATAATCGCGGTGTCGGAGAGTGGCTGCTGCTCGACGTAAATACTCTTCATCAACCGCTCGCGCACCTCGATGGCCCTTTGTTCGAGTTTCAATTGCAGGGCCTCGGTTCTCGCCTCGGGTGTGCGGGCGGTGTAACTGCCCACCAGAGCATCGCGCTGAGGTTCGCTGAACGCTTCGATAATGCGTATGGGCAACTGGCCGCTCATCAATTCGGCGCGGTGGACCTGCACGGTGTCCGCCGCCGCGGCCTGCTGATTACCGTATTTGATCGACGGCCCGCTCAACTCGGTGCCGGAAAATGCCTCGATCGCCTTGCTCGCTGGCCATCCAGGCAACTCCACCGCCAGGGATGCGGCATAGCTGCACAGTGCGCTGCTGAGCGAGCCCTGGCGAATACCCTCGGCGACGCTCACCGCATCGCGATACGCCCTGAACTGGCGCAGGGTGTCGAGCAGGATCGCCGGTACCGGCTCGCCTTCCACATGCACGCGGCGCAGCACGTCCTCACTCACCGCCGCAACGCTGCGCACCTGCTCCAACTCGGCATCACTGAAGCCCTCCGTCACCGGGCCCAATCGCCGCATCAACGTGGCGCCTTCCCAGGTGTGCGGGCGTTCCACTTCATGGTTCCAGAGGCCAGCGCCGTTGCTCTTCAATATCGGTTGATAGGCCTCGGCGCGCGTGGGATGGAGGATGCGGTATTGCTCGGTCAGCGGGTCTTGTTGCACGGCATAGCGTTTACCCTCCAATGGCAGCGCGGTCTGGCCGTTGTGCCGGTGCAGGCCTTGCTCATCCACCGCCACTGAAGGTAGGGACGCGGTGTGCTCATAGGTCGACAAGTCGGGTTTCCACAGCCGAGTCTTGCCACTGGGGAGAGTGACGGCCTTGAGCTGCTCGATAAACGGCGACACGGTGAAGTGCACCACGGCTGCCTGCACCGCCAGCGTCGCTAGGTTTTCCACCACGTCGGTGATGTGCGCCCAGCCCTCTTCGCGATCGCCTTCGCTCAGCTCGATGACACCTTCGATGACTTCGTAGAGCATTTGCCCGGCCATCGCCACGGCCATCAGCACGCCAAGCGGTGGCACCGCCATGGCCACCAGGTTGAGACCGAACAGGCCAATGCTCATGTAATGCGCGGCGCGCAGTGAGCGCGAGGCCTCATCGACATCGGCGGTGCTCACCGCACGATGCCGCGCATTCTCGAACAGGCGGGCACGCAGGCTGCCCAGGCGATAGGTCCACAGGTCTGCAACTTGCCATAGGTCCGTCAGGGTGTGGGCGCGAATGTTGAATTCAGGGGCAGTGGCATGCACGCGCACGTAGGGATGTGGTTCGCCCAGTGTCGAAGGCGTGGCAAAGGACGGAGAAGTGAGCAGGCGCCCCCATTCCGATCGCAAGGCCTGTGCGCCAAACGGCTGGGGAGGTGCGTCCAGCACCAGTTCGGTCAGCCGTTTGTAGTAGTAGGCGCGGTCTTTGTCGGCAACGAACCGGGCAAAAAAATGCTGGTTCGGCGTAGCCCTCCAGCCTTGAGAGCGGTCAGCTTCCTGGGTGGTTTTCGCGCTCAGGCGCTCGGTCAATGCAGTGCTGAAGTCATTGAAGGTGTCATAACGCTTGATGGGATGGTCGGGGTCATCGGGAATATAAACGATGACCCAGCAGCTGTAGCCAGGCTTGGCGCAAGCGTCGATGACCAGGCAATCATGCAGGTGCAGGTTCATCAGGCTCAGGCTGCGATACCCGATAGGCTTGCCATCGCTGAGAATGTGTTTTTCCCCCGCCGCCACCCGCATCAGCAAGGCGTGGTCGCTGTCACCAATGTCGCCCTTGAGCAACGCCAGGTACGCTGCCGCCTGGAAGGCGGCTTTCTGGTGCCGGACATAACGCTCGCGCAGTTCGGCCTGGGACTTGGCGTCGTCAGGTTTCAACTGTGCCTTGAGATGAGCCTGGTACTGCTTGCCCAGGTCCAGGTCTCGGCACAGCTGGGTGAACGCATGAATCTTCAGGGTGGTGGTGTGGCGCTCGAAATGATCGCGCGCGTCCGGTTGGGTAATAAAACCTGAGGCGCTGTTGAAATAGCCCTCTCGAGTCTCGCGTTGCTCAAAGTTGCCAAGGGCAGCGTGCAGCAGGGAGAACGTTTTGACCCTGAAGCCACTGGTCTTTACGCCAAAGGCATCTTCGACCGGTACATACAGGCGCAACCAGGTTTGATTGACGTCCAGCTCGTGGCCGACAGCCTTTAGCTTGGCTTCCAACAAGGGTTGGGCAAACGCTTGCTCCGAGCGTATGTGACTGAAGGTTTTCTCCAGTTCGTTGAGCGAATCGCAACGGGCGTCCAGCAACACTTTGAGCTGATCTTTGTGCGCCTGGGAAGCAGCGTCATACCAGCGGGGAATGGCTGGCGGCGTGTCTTTGAGGGCCTTGCGACGGGAGGGCGAACTGTTGACCAGGCAAGTGGGGATCGCCTGTTTGATCAGCTCGTAATGTTGGCCCTGCTCACCGGGAAGCGGCGTGGCGGGGTCGGTGACCTGAAAGTCCGGCATGGGATGACAACCTTTTTCTTGGAAGAGGTTGTCATCCTAGGCACGCCGTTTTTGCGGCTGGCGCTAACTAAATCAATGACCCGTTCAGAACTGCTCGCGCGGGTTGAACGCAGCCTTTTGCGCCAGGGCCTCCCACAATGCCTTGACCTCATCATCCGCCGCCTTGGGCATGACGGCCTTGAGCTGGATGAACAGATAGCCGCGTTGCCCGGCCTTGTTCAGCAAACCATGGCCCTTGGCACGCATGCGCTGGCCGTTCTGGCTACCGGCAGGCACCTTGAGGTTGATCTTGCCGGTGAGGGTCGGCACGGCCACTTCCGTGCCCAGCGCCAACTCCCAGGGTGCCAGCGGCAGGTTGATGATCAGGTTTTCGCCGTCCACCTCGAACCTGGGGTGGGGCGCAAACTTGATGATCAGGTACAAATCACCATTGGCCCCGCCGCCAATGCCCGGCGCGCCCTGGGCCTTGAGGCGAATGCGCTCGCCATCGGCCACACCGGCCGGGATCTTCACGTTCAGGCTTTTGGTGGTGTTGCTCACATGCCGACCGGAGGCATCGTATTGCGGCACCTGGAAGCTGATCTGCTTGGACTCGGTGGACAGGGTTTCCTCCAGGGAGACCGTGAGCTGCATCTCCACATCCTGGCCCTTGCGCCCGGTAGGACGGCGCTGGCCGCCACCGAAAGCATCACCACGCGAGCCGAAGATCGAACTGAAAAAGTCCGAAAAGTCGCCCGCGTCCTGGCCACCACCAAAGCCGCCACGGCTCTGCCAGCCCGGTGGGCCCTGGAACGGCTGGCCATGCTGGCCGTACTTGCGCAGTTCGTCGTATTCGGCGCGCTTGTCGGCGCTTTTAAGCGCTTCATAGGCCTCGGACGCATCCTTGAACTTGGCTTCGGCGTCCTTTTCCTTGCTGACGTCCGGGTGATATTTGCGCGCCAGCTTGCGATAAGCCGACTTGATCTCTTTGTCATCAGCCGTGGGCTCGACACCGAGAATCTTGTAGTAGTCTTTGAAATCCATGGGGGCATCACCATCCGTTATCGATATCGCGCGGCCCGCCACACGGCACGCCATGGCTGGCAGCCTGGGAATTGATGTCAGGGCGCGTCATAAGTTAATCGGCGGCACACAGGGTCAGTGCAATCACTGTGTACCGCCTGGATATGCCCACAAGATTGGGGCAAAACCCGCCCTTTCAAGATGGGATATGGCTATTTACGACGACAGACCCGTTACTTACTCGGGTAGGATCAAGCGAACAGGTTTTTTATTGCCCCCTCAGTGTACTGATAATCCATGCGCAGCTCGGCGCCCGCTGCAATGTCTTCAGTGGCAAATACCGCCGTCAGTATCAAATTCTCGCGTTTGGTTCGCGCACCCTCCCCTACCCCCATCCACCTGTCTGCCTCGACATTGAAGCCCACCGCTTCAACGTTGTAGCCACTGGGGGCCTGGCGCAACGGTTTGCCCTGGGCGTCATACTCGAAGAGGGTATTGATTCTGGAAATAATATTATCCCCCGACAGGTGGATCGGCTCTTCCACCAGGGTATTGCCCCGCGCGACCTCCTTGCTTCCTACCCTCATGGTGTACGTCTGCCCGCTGGGTCCGAAGATCCCCATGGGCAATACCGTTCCGCCGTACACGCCGACGATTTCGCCCTTGGCGATACGCCGGTTGGCAACCACCATGGCCTGGCCTATCAACGCGCTTTCACCGGGCGCTTTCATGTCCTGGGCCGTAAACGAACGTAGCTGGAGTTTCTCTTCATAGCGTGCGCCCACCTGCTCATAGCCCTGAAATTGAATGTAGGGCTTGATCTGCTCCGAGGTGTAGCGCACACCGGGATCTATCGTGACCGCTTGCTCCAATTCGCGAATGCGGATTGCCCGGCCTTGATAGTCCCTGAGCGGGTATTTGCCGTTATTGGCACGGTTATAACTGCCGATGCGATTGGGGCTGGCCGTAAAGTGGATATCGCGACGCATATGGCGCAGTTCCTCCGCCGTGTAGGGCGTTACCGGCATGGACTCCGACGCGTCGAAAAACTCATCGTCGGAGCCCTGCGGCTTCATCCCACCCGCCAAACCCCTGCGCTTCCAGACCCCATGGATATCGGGCTTGGCTACCACCCCACTGCTGACCAGCGCCAACGGGTTCTGGGGTGCCTGCACCCGCAAGATGTAATGCTCGCCATCGCCCGCATCCGGCATGCTCGCGACAAAATACTGTTTACCGTTGAAATCGATGGCTTTAGCCTCAGACAGTTGCAGCTCCTGACCCACAGGCTCCACCAACACTTCAAGGCTCGCAGTGGGCATCAACGCCTGCGCCACTTCATCGCGGGACAGGGTTTGAATCAGCTGTGCTTCTTCGATTGCAAACTGCCCCTGCAGTGCTTCGGCCTCACCGTCGAACACCGCCTTGGAGATTGCACCGGACTCGAAATCGCGCAACAACGCATTCATTTGTTCGTGATGGGGTTGGTTCTGCGCCTCGAACCGCGAGCGGTATTTGTTCGCGATGTAGTCTTGCCAGAATTCCCTGGCGAGCATGGCTTGAAACTCATGCACCGAATTATCCAGGCCGATCACCTTATCGTACGCAGCATCCAGCATCGCCTGGCTGACGTTGCCGAAACGAATGAACCTGGTCTGCTGCGCCTGGCCAGGCAAGTCAAGCCGCTCTTTAAGGCCGTAACGATAGGCCAGCCTGATTTCCACTTCTTCCAGAGCCCTTAGAGCGTCAGCCTTCTGCGTCGCCGTCAGGTCTTCGCGGCTATTGATCGCAGTCCGGCGCTGGTCGATATCCGTAAGGGCGATCTTTTCCACTTCCTCCAGACGGAACAAGCCCCTGGACAGCTTCACCAGCGCGGCGCCCTGATTCGAATCCAACGCCTGGGCCTTGGCATTGCTGGTCATCAGCAGGATTTCCAGATTACCGAAGGTCAACGCGGCACGGTCGCAACACGTCGCCTGGCCCGCCCATTCGAACATCTCCTTGCGCAGCTGCTCCGACTCGGCGCTGTGGCTGGCAATCGCGTCGATCACCTCCCACACCCGCTGCTGCACATCCTCATATTCAGCGGGCGCCACGTTCAGGTCTCTGAGCATGTCGAAAAAACCGTCCGAGCCTGGCAGTGCACGCAGGGTGGACCATTGGCTTTGGCGCTGGGCAAGCTGCTGCGTTGACAACCCTCTGGCCCAGCGCTGAAACGGCGCTGAGTCGCCAGTAACGGCCTGCGGCACAGCCACCTCCAGAGTGCTGCGCACCAACCTGTTGGCCGCTCGCTCCGGGTCGGTAAGCCGACGGTTGTAATCGGCGATTCGTGCCTGAGTTTCGGCGGACAAGGGGTTCAGGCCCAGGTCAGTGACGCTGGTTACCCGCAGGGATTGCGCCAACGCCTCGTCCGAGGGGGCAATCAGCGCATCGGGCAGCGTTGAAATCCGACTGCCCCTCAGGTACACCGCATCCAGGCTGGGCTGCGCCCCCAGCCCGGTGGGAAAGGTTTCAATATGGGTGTTGCCCATCCCCAGCGAACGCAAATCCGTCATCTGGCTGAAATCCGGCGCGATATCAAGGGGGTTTGAATTGAGGATCAAGGCTCTGAGGGTGCTGCGCGACGCCAGCATCGCAGCCGACTCCGGGTTCAGGCGTATCTGGTTATTTTGCAACGACAGCCGGGTCAGGCCATGCATCTGCCCCAGCGCCGGCGGCAACTCACGCAACTGGTTGCGCGACATGTCCAGCCAGCGTACGCCCTGATGGCGAGCGAGGAACCCCTCAGGCGAAGTACTGAGGTTCATGTTGCTCAGCTTGAGTGAGCCTACGTGGCTGAAGTCCGCATCCAGGTCGGGCAGGCTTGGCAGCGTCAGGCCGCTGAGGTCCAGCTCCAGGCCGAAGGGCTCGCCGTCGTTGGTGAGCTGTTGCGGGGTTTCACGGCGCCAGCAGCGCATGATGCGGTTGTGCGCCAGGTTGCGATCACGCAGTGACGCAGCATCGGTGGCGCGCTCCCCCACGCGCACATAGCGCTGGCGCTCGCCGCCGCCTGAAAATGCCCACGCGTTCAACTGCCTGAGCAGCACAGAAAACTCCTGCCAGCGCCGGTCCAGCTCGGTATCGGCGCCTTCGCCCCAGCTCCAGACAAGCTCCCGGGCCTTTTGCAGGGAATACTCGGGGTACATGTGCTGCACCATTTCCAGGCGTGGATTTCTGCTGTCAAAGGCGCCATCGAGAGCGCCTGACACAAGGTCGGGGCGTGACTGGTTCACGTCCTGCCAATACTTATCGAATGTTTCCCAGTAATCGTGTGGGAAGCGATTGCCATCAAGCAAGGTGACGTTATTGATCCGCACGATCGTTTCCAGTTGATCTGCCGGCGGAACAAGATTGTCCTGCGGTACCTGCAGCAGTCGATTGTGACGTAAGTCGACGCGCTCCAGCCCAGTCTGCGTCCTCAACCCCGAAGGCCAACGCTCGATTCGGGTGAAAGATAGATTCAGCGCTCTTAAATGCGGCATACCGCCGAAATCAGGCAATGTACCCAGCGGATTTTCCGAAAGATCCAGCACTTGCAAGGCATCCAGAGCGCTCAAGCTTGCCGCGCTACGCTCGCTCAGTTTCAGTTCATTGGAGGGCAGTTTCAACGACGTGAGCTGCTTCATATCGCCGATCACCGCCGGCAACTCGACCAACTCGGCGCCAGTCATGCTCAGGCTCTTGATATGCGTGAAATTTTCGAGGAACAACGAGCTGGAGTGCCCCTTCCATGTGAGCCCCGATAACGCCACTTCCTGGACATGACTGAAGTCGGCCTTCAGCGGCGGCAAATCCACCCAACGAATCTCGTCTTTTGAACGACGGATATTCAACTGGCTTCCGGTCTCGCGACGCCAGCAGCGTTTGATTGCATCACTCACACGCCATTCGGCGCTGTAGTACGCCAGGGCATGTGGCCCTCTGGAGCGAGCCCACGCTTTCAAGGATTTTTTCAGGTGGTGGTATTCCAGCTCACGACTGGCCAACCCGCCTGGGACATCTTCGCCCAGCGACTGAATAAACGCTGTGACTTGCTCCTCAGTGAATGATGGATACAACCGGCGTACCCGCTCTGCTGGAGAGCGCAGCACATTAGCCGCCACCCTTGCCATATGCCGAAAGCCCGGAGCGCCGCCCATCAAGCGGACCATCGGATCGTACTCGGGCTTGCGCAGCGGTTGGTCCTCCAGCACCGTGCGCAACGCCTGGCGCGAAAGAGGGCTGCGTTGAATCGCCTGCTTCAATTCGACCGCGCTGCCCAACCCGAGACGCTGACGCTCATCGGGCGCGAGTTGCTCCCAGATGGCGCTGTAGAAATCGCCGGGCATGGTTGCCTGGAACTCACCGCTGTCCAGCAGTATCAGGCTGCGCTTGTGCGGGAAGTCGGGGGAGCCGATGGCGTCCATCAGCGTGCCCTCCGCCGAGTACTGACGCAACTCCACCCGCGAGCCACGGTGCCAGCCCGGCAGGGTTTCCAGGGTGCGCAAGGCCAGGCGCTGACTGTCGAGGTGGGTCTGAGTATCCAGGTGCAGCCCTTCGTAGGCGCGCGCCACGCGGGTTTCCTGCGCGCACCATTTAGCCTGCGTGGCCAACCGGTCAGGCAGGCGCCCGCTGCTGCGAAAAGCGGTCAGCTCATCCACAGCAGCGCCTTGCAGCAAGCGTTCGGCGGCCAGCGTCGGCAAGGCCGGGTAGGCATCCAGCACGCGCTGCACATCGGCGTCAGACGTTGGGTTCAACGCACGGTAACGCTCCTCCAGCAGCGGTCCCTTGAGGCTATCAACGGCATCGCCAAGGTACTGGCGCAGCTTGGCGGCGCGAACGTCCAGCGACTCTTCGGGGCTGCCGGGGAGTTCCTTGAGCTGCGGGTCGACGCCTTGCAAGGTGTACAGCAACTCCCTGAGTAAACGGCCCTGGGCCATGGCGGTCTCGGTCAACACCATCACGCGCTTGGGCAATAAGGGCGACGCATCGGCGCTTTCCCACACGACCTCGCCCGTTGGGCCGATGACTTTCAGCGCTACGCCATCAGGCAGCAGGCCGCGGCGTTGAAGCAGGTCAAACTGCAGTGCCGGTTCGGCCTTCTGATAGACCAGCGGGTCGCTGCTTTTGATTTGCTCGACAAAGGTAGTCAGTTGCTGATGCAGCTCGAAGCGCTTGATGGTGTCGTCAAGCAACAGCGGCAAGGGTTCATGATCGACCGCAACCTGGCGCAGAGCGTCAGTTTCGACGCCGCTGATACGCAACGGATCCGCCTGCTCGACCAGCCCGAGGCGCTTGATCAAGGTGGGCTCGTCCCAGGTCAGCGGTTCTTCCAGCTCATGAGTCCACACCCCGTTATGGTTGTGTTCCAACTCCGGCGCATAGGCGTCGGGGCGAGTCGGGTGCTGAATACGGTACTGGCCGCTCGGGTCTTGCTTGACCTGGTAATGCGTATCCTCAAACGACACCCATTGCTGACCGGCATGATCGTACAGGCCCAACGTATTGGGCTTGACCTCTGGCGCCGGTTTGGTGGTAGAGGCATAGGGCCTGAGGTCGGGGTTCCACAGTACCTGCTTGCCCGTGGGCAGCGTCACCGGTTTGAGGTGATCCACTGCGCTTTGCCATTTGACGGCGGGCAGCACCTTGGACCCGGTGGCGATGAACGCTACGTTCAGGGCTACCGATGCAAAATGCGCCCACATCTGGCGGGGCTCGCCTTGATCGTAGGCCTCAATGCCTTCAAATACTTCGTAGCACATCTGCGATGCGCCCACGGCCAACATGATCGGGCCGAGCCCCGGCACCACGAACGCGGCGAGATTGAATACGCTGACGGCCGCCTCGAAAAAGCCTTCCAGGCGTTCGAGCCGGGCCTTGCGGTCCTCGTCTTCGGTGGGCACGGCCACTGCGCGTGCATCGCTCAGGATCTTGCTGATATGCGCCTGGCGACTGCGCTGCCACAGCTCACCGGCAAGGGCGAACTCTTGCATAGGCAAGCGCGCCAACGGCGTGCGCAACGGGTAGTCCGCGCCGCCATTGCCGTTACTGGCAGGCTGGTACAGACGGTTGAACCGGGTGAAGAACCCGCCTTGTTCGCGCACCGGCACAAAGCGGCTGAAGAAGCGCCGGTACGATGCGCTGTGCAGACGGGTACGCAAGTCGGCCATGAATTCGCCACTGGACGCATACTCCTTGAGGGGCTGTTGCGGGTCGCCGGGGATGTACACCACCAGAGGCTCGGGGCGGTTGGTGTTTTGCCGATCAGGGCCGATCAGCAGCGGCCCCACCAATACGCTGTCGAACACGTTGAGCGCGGTGTATGTCACAGGCTTCCCGGCCAGTTTCGGCGTGGCGGAGCCCGTGACCACATTCTGGAGCATCTGGCAGGCGTTGGCACTGAGCGGTCCGGTGCTTTGCGACCGGGCAATATCGATGCACAGTGCCAACTGCTCGCGTTGATGCTCTTCCAACAGCTGTTCAAGCGCCTGGCGTTCATCCGAGTCCTGGGGCTCTACAATGGCCTTGATATGCGCCTGATAAAGCGCGCCAAGGTCCAATGTGCGGCAAAGCCTGGCGAAAGCATGGGGCGTGATCGCCACCGCCTGTGCATGGACGGCCGCGAAGGTCGCAATGATGTGGGGGTTTTCTAGGTTGAAGGTGGTGATCAGTTGGCAATCGGTGCACGACGACGGCTGCTCTTCATCGGCCTCGAAATTGGCCAGGGCCGCTTCCAACAGGGAAATGCCGCGATACCTGTAGCTCAGTGACGGGTCGTTTTGCTGCTCGAAAACAAAGGCACCGTAGAAGTCATCGCGAGCACCTTTTGAGCCGTATTTGCGCACGAAAAATACATTGCGCACATCCAGTTCCAGGTTGAACTCTTTCTTGATCGCCTCTTTGAGCGGCTGTTCGGCGAAGGCCAGGACGTCTTCAATCTGGCCCAGGTGCTCTTCAATCGCATTGAGCGTTTCGCGAAAGCGCGTGTGCCGGGCAGCCAGAGTGGTTTTGTCTTGGTGAGTGGCGGCCAGGTACCAGGCAGGAATATCCATCTCGTGCGTGCCTAGCTCTTGCTGGCGTTGCGGCGAGCCTTCCATGAACCAGTTCGGCACGCGTTGTTTGAGAAAGTCGTAATGCACGCCGCGCAGGTCGGCGTTGAAGGTTGCATCAGGCATAGCGATTCGTCCGTGAGGGCAGTAAAACCCGAGCCTAACCAAGCCCCTGCCGGTTCAAGACGTAGCTATATAGCGCGAATTTACGGATCGCCGGTCTACGCATCCGCTCGCGAGTGACATACACTGCGCGGCCGTTTTTTGCCCGGAACCTGTAAGACATGAAAAACGAATCTCCAGCCCGTGCCTGCGGCATCGACTTCGGCACGTCCAACTCCACCGTCGGCTGGATCCGCCCCGGCGAGGAGACGCTGATCGCGCTGGAGGACGACAAGATCACCCTGCCGTCAGTGGTGTTCTTCAACTTCGAGGAGCGCCGCCCGGTATATGGTCGCCTGGCGCTGCACGAATACCTGGAGAACTACGAAGGCCGCCTGATGCGCTCGCTCAAGAGCCTGCTGGGTTCCAAGCTGATCAAGCACGACACCAGCGTGCTCGGCACTGCCATGCCCTTCACCGACCTGCTGGCACTGTTTATCGGCCAACTCAAGAGCCGCGCCGAAGCCAACGCCGGTCGTGAATTCGAAGAAGTGGTACTGGGCCGCCCGGTATTCTTCGTCGATGACGACCCGATGGCCGACCAGGAAGCGGAAAACACCCTGGTGGATGTGGCGCGCAAGATCGGCTTCAAGGACATCTCGTTCCAGTACGAACCGATTGCAGCGGCGTTCGACTACGAGTCGACCATCGAGAAAGAAGAGCTGGTGCTGATCGTCGACATCGGCGGTGGTACCTCCGACTTCTCCCTGGTGCGTCTGTCGCCGGATCGTCGTCACAACGACAATCGCCAGAGCGACATCCTCGCCACCGGCGGCGTGCACATCGGCGGTACCGACTTCGACAAACAGCTCAGCCTGCAAGGCATGATGCCGCTGTTCGGCTACGGCAGCCGCATGAAGAGCGGCGCCTACATGCCCACCAGCCACCACATGAACCTGGCCACCTGGCACACCATCAACTCGGTGTACTCGCAAAAATCCCAGCTGGCCCTGGGCAGCATGCGCTACGACATCGAAGACACCGGCGGCATCGACCGCCTGTTCAAACTGATCGAACAGCGCGCCGGGCACTGGCTTGCCATGGAAGTGGAAGAAACCAAGATCCAGCTCACCCATCAAGACAGCCGCCACGTGCCGCTGGACCGCATCGAAGCGGGCCTGAGCGTAGACCTGAGCCGCGCACTGTTCGAGTCGTCCATCGACAGCTTGCTGGAACGTGTACGCGGCAGCGTCACGCAGTTGCTCAACGACGCCTCGGTGAGCGTGGCGCAGGTGGACACGGTGTTCTTTACCGGCGGCTCCAGCGGCATCCCGGCGCTGCGCCACAGCATCTCTGCAATGCTGCCGAATGCGCGGCATGTGGAAGGCAATATCTTCGGCAGCATTGGCAGTGGTTTGGCGATTGAGGCGAGCAAGCGCTACGGCAGCTGAGTTTCAGCTGAAACCGTGGCGCGCCCACTTGACGGTAACCACGATGCGAAGCGAGCCGCTTTTGATCTTGATCTGCTTTTGATCTTAGGCGCCCCGTTAAACCACGCTGGCCGGAATTCGACAGGGATTTGGGGGGTAAACCGGCAGGGATGCCGGTTTAGCCGCCCCGCGCCATGGATGGCGCGTGGCGGCGGCCCCCTAAATCACTGGCGGATTACGGGCACACCGAGCCCAAGCGAGGTGCCGAGTGGTGGGGCAAGAGCGTTTTGCTTACTTTTGCGCTTCTCAAAAGTGAGACGCCGTCAGGGCGTAACCCTAAGCGGCCGTTACCTAAATAACGGATATGTACGCGGTCAAATCCAAGATCCCGGTCGGCAGTCAGGCCGCCTTCGCGAGCAAGCCCGCTCCCACAGTTTGATCGCGGGGCGTCAGATAGATAGGGGCCGGCTGTGAGGCCGTCATCGCAGGCAAGCCAGCTCCCACAATTTGATCGGGTTGCGTCAGGTAGATAGGCTTCGGCTGCAGGCCGTCATCGCAGGCAAGCCAGCTCCCACAGATGATCGCATTTCAATGTAGGAGCGGGCTTGCCGGCGATGGCGTCAGCCCAGGCGACACAAGGCTTAAACCATCCCACCCAGCTTCAGCTCGCTTTTCAGATAGGCATAGTAAATCGGCCCCGCCACCACCCCCGGCAGGCCGAACGCTGCCTCAAACACCAGCATCGCCAACAACAACTCCCATGACTTGGCACTGATCTGCCCGCCGACGATTCGCGCGTTGAGGAAGTACTCGACCTTGTGGATCACGATCAAATACCCCAGTGCCGCCACCGCCACCCAGATCGACAGCGACAGCGCCACGATGGTGATCAGGGTGTTGGAGATCAGGTTGCCAATCACTGGCAGCAGACCGAGCAGGAAGGTCAGCACGATCAGGGTCTTGGTCAACGGCAGGTGAATGCCGCATAACGGCAGCACCACTGCCAGGAACACCGCGGTGAAGGCGGTGTTGAGCGCGGCGATCTTGATCTGGGCGAACACGATATTGCGAAACGCCTGGACCAGCAGGTGCAGGCGGTCGAACAGCGCGGCGGCCAAGGGTTTGCGCTTGGTCAGGTCGGGCACGCGCTGCAAGGCGATGATCGCACCCAGCACCATGCCGATCAGCAAGGTGACGAACATGTGGGCGGCGTCTTTGCCGACCAGTTGCAGTTCGCTCAAGTGCTTGCTTAGCCAATCGCCAATGGCCACGCGAAACTCCGCGGCGCTGGCGGGCAAATAGGCGTCGATGGACGGCGGTAATTGACCGCGCGCGCGGTCGACCACGCCCATGAATTTGTCCAGGGAAGCCCCCGGGTTTTCCGCTTCGTGGAGCAGGAAGCTGATGGCGCCAGCGAAGATCAAGGCCAACACGCTGACGATCAAGGTGCCCAGCAAGGCCACCGCCAGCCAACGCGCGCGCCGGCCTTCGATCAGGCGTTGCAGTTGAGGGGTGAGCATGTTGACCAGTTCATAGACCAACAGGCCGGCCAGCAGGCTGGGCAGCAATTTCAGCGGCAGTACCAGCAGCAACCCGCCGAAAATGATGATGTAGCTGGACAGCAACAACACATGACGCTGAGAAAACGTTGGCATACAGCCTCAAAACAAACGGCGTTGAAGGATGGGCAGTCTGCCAGCCTTGAGGGAATCAAGCGAGAGCGGGTGTTGTGAATACGATCAGGTGTGGGAGCTGGCTTGCCTGCGATACGGGCACCTCGGTGTATCCGTCATACCGAGGCGACGCAATCGCAGGCAAGCCAGCTCCCACAGGGGTTCTGCAGCATTCGTGAACTCGCGATCAGCCCTTGAGGCAGGTGCTCATGAATGTCTTGCGCGCATCACCGGTCAACGCCTTGGTTTTCGCCGACGCATTGCAGTCTTTCATCTTCTGCTGCTGCGGGGTCAGGGTCTTGGCGTCGTTGGCGGCAGGTGCCGACAGGCAGGTCTTCATGAAGGCCTTACGGTCATCGCCCTTGAGCGTCTTGGTGGTGGCCTCGGCATTGCAGGTGGTCATTTTGTTCTGCTGGGCAGTGGCGGCAAAACCCTGGGCACACATCAGCAGGCCCATCATCAACAACGGAATACGCAGCATCTTCATGGAGTTTTCTCCCTGTTACCGTGCCGACGGGCACGGCCTACAGCGCAGTGTAGTCAAAACCTGTTACAACTTCACCGGCCACGAATATTCGCCCGCCGGTATTGCTCCGGCGTACAGCCGGCGTGGCGTTGGAACATGGCGATAAACGCCGAGGCGGTGCTGTAGCCCAGATCAAACGCCACGTGTTGCACACTGCGGTCGCTGTCCAGTGCCTCGATGGCCGCCAGGTAGCGCAGGCGCTGGCGCCATTCGCCAAAGCTCATGCCCAGCTCGCGCACAAACTGGCGCGCCAGGGTGCGCTCGCTCACATGCACCTGCTCGGCCCATTGCGCCAGTGGCCGGTTGTCTCCCGGCTCTGCCTGCATGCCCTCCAAGACCCCAAGCAATCCCGGGTGGCGGGCGTAGGGCAGGAAGCAGTCGTGGACCGGCGCCTGCCTGAGCTGGTCCACCAGCACCTGGGCCAGGCGGATGTCGGCGTCGGTGCGCGGTGCATTGACATCGCGCAGGGCGAAATCCTTGAGGATCGCCTTGAGAATGTCGCTGATCGCCAGGGTGCAAGGCTGCTGCGGCAACTGCTCGCACAGCTGCGGCGCCAGCCCTACGGAGTGGTAGACAATCGCCTCGGCATTGTAGGAGCTGTGCTCGGTATGCGGCGGCACCCACACCGCGTATTGCGGTGGCGACATGAAGCGATTGCCCGCCACTTCCATGCGCATCACACCGCTGGCCGAGTAATCCAGCGAGCCCCAGGTGTGCTGGTGCGGGGTGCATTCGGTGTCCGGGGCAAAATCGGAATACCGAAAGTACACCGGGCTTGGCAGGCGGGCAAAATCGGGCAGGCGCACGGTATGTCGGGACATATTGTCTGGATTCAACGCTTAGTTGTCTGGATCGCAGTATAGGCTTCGATCCAGACAGAGGATAATCCTGCCTCGTCAACACTCTGGGTTTCTTTTCAATGCAATACGCGTATCCGCTGCTGGCTATCTTTATCTGGGCCGGCAACACCGTGGTCAACAAATTGGCCGTGGGCTCGATCTTCCCGGCTGAAATCGGCTTTTACCGCTGGCTGTTCGCTGCGTTGCTGTTCACGCCGTTCATGCTCAAGCCGGTGATCGCCCACTGGCCGCAGATCCGCCCCAACCTGGGCAAGATCTTTATCCTCGGCGTACTCGGCATGGCGGTGTATCAAAGCCTGGCCTACTACGCCGCAACGCTGACCAGTGCCACCAACATGGGCATCATCCTCTCGCTGATGCCACTGATGGCGTTGACCGCCGCGATTATCAGCCTCGGCCAACGCCTGACCTTTGGCGCGCTGACCGGCGCGGTGCTGTCGTTCGCAGGCGTGGTAGTGGTCGTGTCGGCCGGCAGCCTGGGCGCGTTGCTGCAACATGGGGTCAACCTGGGCGACGGCATGATGCTGGTGGCGACCCTGGCTTATGCGGTCTACAGCACCCTGCTGAAAAAATGGCAACTGCGCCTGCCGCCGTTGGTGCTGCTGTATTTGCAGGTGCTGGTCGCGGTGGTGGTGCTGCTGCCGCTGTATCTGTTCTCGGCCAAGGCCGGTTTGGGCTGGGCGAATATTCCGCTGGTGCTATATGCCTGCCTGCTGGCTTCGATGCTGGCACCGCTGGCGTGGATGCACTCGGTCAAGACCCTGGGGCCAAGCCGTACCACACTGTTTTTCAACCTGCTGCCTTTGATTACCGCACTGATTGCAGCCGTGGTGCTGAAGGAGGAGTTGGCGCTGTATCACTTGGTGGGGGGCTTGCTGACCCTGGGTGGAGTAATTCTGTCAGAGCGTTGGACCACACCGGTCAGACGCCCTCAGGACACATCCTGTTAAATCCGATAAAACTTTTCGCCTGGCCCGGGACTCACAACCAATAGCGATCACGCCGGCAGAGCGTGGCGTACAACCGGATTAGCCCCAGGAGATTGAAATGACTGAAGCACGATTGACTGACGTTGCAACCCTGCGCAGCCGCGCCCGCCAGAACGTCGAAAACGGCGCCGTGACCGAAGGCTATGACGCCGACCGCGAAGAAATCATCCGCCTGCTCAACGAGTCGCTGGCCACCGAACTGGTCTGCGTGTTGCGCTACAAGCGTCACTACTTCATGGCCAACGGCCTCAAGGCCAGCGTGGCTGCTGATGAGTTCCTGGAACATGCGACCCAGGAAGCCGAGCACGCTGACAAACTGGCCGAGCGTATCGTGCAACTGGGCGGCGAGCCGGAGTTCAACCCCGACCTGCTGTCGAAAAACTCCCATGCGCAATACGTGGCGGGCAACACCTTGAAGGAAATGGTCTACGAAGACCTGGTGGCCGAGCGGATCGCGGTAGACAGCTACCGCGAGATCATCCAGTACATCGGTGACAAAGACCCGACTACCCGTCGCATCTTCGAAGACATCCTGGCTCAGGAAGAAGAACACGCCGACGATATGGCGGATATTCTGCAGGATCTGTAATAACTAACACCGCAACATCCCCCTGTGGGAGCGGGCTTGCTCGCGATAGCGTTGGATCAGTTGATAAATCTTTGACTGATACTCCGCTATCGCGAGCAAGCCCGCTCCCACAGTTACTTCACGGTCTTGGGCGCCTTGCCTTCCTTCATCTGTTGCAGCAACGGTGCGCACTCATTGGGCTCGCCACCGCTTGGGGCAACCAAGGCGAGCAAGCCAGCAGCAGGCCCGGCGATCACGCCGAGGGCGACCATGCCCGCACCGCGTAGCGCCAACGGAATGGCTTTCACGCCAGCATTGGGCTTGATGAAAGGTCCATTGACGTAGAGCGGTGAACGCAGGGAGAACAGGCGAAAGCCCTTGGATTCCGGCGTGATGGTCAGGTCCAACTGCTCGGTGGCCATATTTGCGGTGCCGTCGATGTAGATGATCGCGTTCTCGGTATCGAACACAAACAGCCGCGTGGTCGCCAGGCCCGTCTTGATGCCGAAGTCCGCCGCTGCGCAGTTAATCTTCACTTCCTCGTCGCCGAACAGACGGCCCACCACGTAGTTGCCCACGTTGAGCCCTGCGATTTCCATCAGGCTTCGGCTGATGGCGCCATCGTTGATGAGCATCTTCAGGTCACCGTTGGACGTGCCCAACAGTGCGGCCACCGAGTTGCCGCGCCCGGAAATATCGGCATCGCCGTTGAGTTCACCGAAGCTGGTTTTCATCGGTTCGAAAGTCGGGAACAGCTGCTTGAGCTTGAAGTTGCGCGCCGTCAGCTTGGCGCGGCCCTCCATCGGCGTAGTGCGGCCGTTCAAGCGAATCTGCGCATCAAGCTTCCCACCGGCCACGCCAAAGCGCAGGGGTTCAAGGCTCAGTTGGCCGTCGTTGAGCACCAGGTGGGTGTAGAGGTCGGTAAAGGGCAAGTCGGCACTGTGCACGATACGCTTGCCGGTGAACTCCACATCGGCATCCATCTCGCGCCAGCGTTCGGTGCGGAACTCTTCAACCGGCAGCACTTTGGTCGCCGGTTGCTTGCTTTCACCGCCACGGGCTTTTTGCTCGGCATTGGAATCTGCGCCAATCAGCGGCGCCAGGTCATCCATCAGCAGTTGGTTGGACACCAGCGCGCCGCTGAGCTTGGGCCGTGGCTGGCTGGCAACATAGGCCAGGTCGCCGTGGATGTCGCTGTTGCCAATCTTGCCGTTGAAGTTCTCGTAGCGAAAGGAGGCGCCGCTGGCCTCATGCAGTTTGGCGATCAGGTGGCCGTCGGTGGAATAGGCCGGCGAATCCGGCAGGGTCACGCCGGTCAGCGGATACAGGTTGCCCAGGCTGCTGCCCGACAGTTTCAGGCGCAGGTCCAGGGCACCTAGGTTCAGCGGGTCGGTCAGGGTGCCGGCCAGGGCGATGCTGGTGTCCGCGATCTTGACTTGGGCTTGCAGCGGGAACGGCTTGGCCGCGTCCTGCAAGGCCAGCAAGCCACCGATCTTGCCCGTGCCCGCGAGTTTCTGGCCGTGGTACTGGCCTTTGACCTTGAGGCCGAACGCGTAATCCTGGGGCGCCGAGCCTTTTTCCAGGGCTTTTTTGGCGTCGGCATCGCCGACGATTTCACCGAAGGGAATCGGCTTGCCCAGCGGGTCGATGATCACATCCAACTGGGTCTTGAGGCTTTGATCGTCAAGGGTCACATGGCCTTTGTCAAAGCCGATGGCGCCAATATCCACCACCCAATTGGACGGTTCGGCGTTGGGGTCCTTGGGGTCGAACTTGAACGTCCAGTTGGCGCGGCCATCAGCCAGGCGCTGCAACTGGGCACTGGGTTCGGTGAGGTCGATGCGCGGGATCACCACACGCTGCACCAGCAAGGCCAGGGGCGAAATGCGCAGCTCAACCTTCTTGAGCGTGACCATCTGCGGTTGTTTCGACCAATCGGGGTTCCCCAGAGTCAGGTCTTCGGCAATCACATGGGGCCACGGCACCCAGGCGCGCCAGCCGCCTTCATCGGGCTCACGCTGCCACACCACGGCGAGGTTGCCGTTGATGGCGAACGGACGATGCAGTTCTTCGGAGACCTTGGCATTGAGGGGCGGCTTGATGCGGTTCCAGTCGAAGAACACCAACACCAGTACCACGATGGCAATCAACAGAACGAAGCTGGCGCAGCTCCAAGCGAGAATTTTACGAGTGCGCGTCATTGCACAGGACTCCTGAATACGACTGGCTGGGCAACAGCCTTTTAAACAGCTTATAGGACTACGACTGGCAAAGTGCCTGGGGGTTTAACGCAACCGCGGATTTAACCGAAAAAAGCGATTTTCCTGATCAACCAGACAATTTTCCCCATCGACGACGCACCATTGTTACCCAGGTTCGTGTCGAAAATACCCACATCGGTGCAAAGCCGCGGGCTTGAGAGGCTCGATCTAGAGCCTCCGGCGAGAACAATCAATTCTGTTGATTATTACCATTGTGTTTATGAACTTTTATATCGACTTATCAAGGGTAACATTAGCCCTGTACCCACTTTATCGCCCTCCCTAGGAGCAACCATCATGAAACGCCAATTACTCGCTACCGTTCTGTTATCTGTCCTGGCTTCCAGCGCTTTTGCCCTGCCAGCTGCCGAACAGGCCACCCCGCAGAACAAAGCTCAAGCCGTGCAAACCAGCCAAACCGTGGCTCGCAGCGGTTCGCAAGAAGACGAAAACCGTGATTACGCCAAAGGCGCGGTAGCTGAAAATGGCTACAACCGCCTGCAAGAAAAAGGTCTGGTCGAAGGCGGTGCTGAACAAGCCAACAAACGCGCCTACACCGAAGGCGTTGCTGAAGGCGGTGCCGACCGTCTGCAAGAACTGCATCAAGCACAGAGCTAAGCCTGTGGTGGCCCAGAAAAAAGCCCGATCTGCCGATCGGGCTTTTGCTTTTATATAGAACGCATCACGCCCCGCCCCTGCCAAGTTCGACGCCGGCAAAGCGCTTTTGCTAGAGTGCGTCGCTGTACTTGCCGACAAAGCTCATCCGCTCATGCTGCCCCGCGCCGAACAGAAGCAACAGACCCGCCTCGCCCTGATGGACGCAGCCCGCCATCTGATGGAGTGTGGCCGTGGGTTTGGCAGCCTGAGTTTGCGCGAAGTGGCCAAGACCGCGGGTATCGTGCCCACCGGTTTCTATCGCCATTTCGCCGACATGGACCAACTTGGGCTGGTACTGGTAAGCGAGGTCGGCCAGACCTTTCGCGCCACGATCCGCCTGGTGCGCCACAACGAATTCGTGATGGGCGGCATCATTGATGCCTCGGTGCGCATATTTCTCGATGTGGTTTCGGCCAACCGTTCTCAGTTCCTGTTCCTGGCTCGCGAACAGTACGGCGGCTGCCTGGCCGTGCGCCAAGCCATCGCCGCCCTGCGCGAAGACATCACTCGCGACCTGGCCGCCGACCTGACACTGATGCCCAAACTTCAGCACTTGGATGCCGAAGGTTTGCACGTGATGGCCGACCTGATCGTCAAGAGTGTGTTCGCCACCCTGCCCGACATCATCGACCCACCGGCCCACGCCTTGCCGGCCCACCTTACGCCCCAGGCGAAAATCACCCAGCAGCTGCGCTTTATCTTTATCGGCCTTAAACATTGGCAAGGGCTGGGCAGTACCGAGTAAGTCAATCAACCCGCCGTGTGGAACCGTTTGGCGGTGGTGTAGTGCTTGTTCCAGTAGCTATTGCTCAATGAATCGATACGGATGGTTTTGCCGGTACGCGGCGAATGGATGAATTTGCCCTGGCCGATATAAAGGCCGACATGGCTGACCTGACCCCGCCCGTTGCCTTTGAAAAACACTGCATCCCCTGGCTTTAAAGCACTGCGTTTGATGGTTGTCGCCGATGAACGGTGCATGGCGGCAGTGGTGCGGGGTAGCTGGATATTGGCTTGGGTCTTGAACAAGTACACCAGGAAGCTACTGCAATCGAAGCCCTGCTCTGCCGATGTGCCGCCCCACTTATAGGGCGTACCCAGCAACTCATGGGCGCGGTCAATGACATCGTCGATAGAGGCCGGCTTGATGCTTTGCAGCGAAGAGCTGAAGGTGGCGCGGGGTTGGAAATTGGCCTTTGCCGATGAAATAAAGCAGGTCAGGCTGACAAGGCATACACAAAAAATTGATCGAAGCATGATGAACGTCGCGGTGGAATTAAACAGGCCGCATAGCGTAAAGAACCCGCAGGTAATCTCATGAGCTCCAAATCCTGATGACTCGTAGGAAAAATCCTAAAAAACACCCACAAAGAAAAAGATGAAAGAAACTTCATCAAACTGAGCGGCGCCATCAACGCAGAATGCCCTTCCCCGGTGCTATAAACCTCGGCACGCACCAAATTGATACATGCGCGGAAATCATCCGACGCCCTATTGAGCAGCATGCCTGCCTGACTACAGGGAATTCCTACTCGATTCCGTGATTGGCAAGCCCCTTGCTCTAGGTCTTTCATCGCTCACAGTTGGAAGCTCTCTGATGCTGGTGATACACCGCCGAATCGCCCCCCAAGCCCTCTGGGCCGCCGAGTTGCTGCTCAACTTCGAAGCCCGCAGCAAAAGCCGCCTGCGCTGTTTCAGTGCCGACGGTGAAGACGTCGGCCTGTTTTTGGAGCGGGGCCAGCCGCCCTTGCACGATGGTGAATTCCTGCAGGCAGAAGACGGACGCGTCGTACGGGTATGCGCCCGCCCTGAACAACTGCTGCACGTCACCTGCCGCAACGCCTTCGAGCTCACCCGTGCCGCGTATCATCTGGGCAACCGCCATGTGGCCCTGCAAGTCGGTGACGGCTGGCTGCGCCTGCTCGATGACTACGTGCTCAAGGCCATGCTCGAGCAAATGGGTGCCGATGCGCAGACCCTAGAGGCGCCGTTTCAACCTGAGCACGGCGCCTATGGCGGCGGCCATCATCATTCACGGCATGGTGATGAAGACTTCAACTACGCGCCCAAGCTGCATCAGTTCGGCGTGCGTCTATGAACCCAGCCTGGGCGCTGCTGCGCCTGGCCAGTCCGCAACTGCCGATTGGCGGCTACAGCTATTCCCAAGGCCTGGAAATGGCGGTGGACAACGGCCGCGTGCAGGATGCCGCGAGCTCCCGGCGCTGGATCAGTGACCAGTTGCTGCTCAACCTGGCGCGTTTCGAAGCCCCGCTGCTGCTCGCCCACTGCCGCGCAGCCGTCGAACAGGACTGGGCCCAATTGGCGCAGTGGTGCGACGAGCATCGCGCCAGCCGTGAGACCCGGGAGCTGTATCAGGAGAGTCGTCAGATGGGCTATTCCCTGCAACAACTGCTCAACGGCTTGCCGGAACTGGACGACAGCGCCCGTGATTTTCTTGCACAACGCGACGAACCGCATCTGGCCCTGGGCTGGGCCTTGGCCGCGCGCGCCTGGCACATCAACCCCGGCGATGCTCTTGCCGCCTGGCTATGGAGCTGGCTGGAAAACCAACTGGCGGTACTGATGAAAACCCTGCCATTGGGCCAGCAAGCGGCCCAGCGGTTGACCAGCGAACTGCTGCCGCTGCTGCAACAAGCACAGCAGGATGCCGAACGCATTAACCCTAACCATTTGGGCAGCGCCGCTTTTGGCCTGTCCCTGGCGTGCATGGCCCACGAGCGCCAGTACAGCCGCCTGTTCCGTTCCTGATTCTGGAGAAGCACATGAACACACAACCCCTGCGCGTCGGTATCGGCGGCCCGGTAGGCTCGGGCAAGACCGCCCTGACCCTGGCCCTGTGCCTGGCGCTGCGCGATCGCTACAACCTGGCGGTGGTCACCAACGACATCTACACCCGTGAAGACGCCGACTTCCTGGTGCGTAACCAGGCCCTGGCGCCGGAGCGCATCATCGGCGTGGAAACCGGTGGCTGCCCACACACGGCGATTCGCGAAGATGCCTCGATCAACCTGGAGGCCGTGGACCAACTCAACCGCCGTTTTCCCGGCCTGGACCTGATTCTGGTGGAGTCCGGCGGCGACAACCTGTCGGCCACCTTCAGCCCGGAACTGTCGGACCTGACCATCTATGTGATTGATGTCTCTGCGGGCGACAAACTGCCGCGCAAGGGCGGGCCCGGTATTTGCAAATCCGACCTGCTGGTGATCAACAAGATTGACCTGGCCCCGCTGGTGGGTGCCTCGCTGGAACTGATGAACAGCGACACCCAGCGCATGCGCAACGGCAAACCCTTTGTGTTCAGCAACCAGAAGACCGGGGTCGGCCTGGACGACATCGTCGCCTTCATCGAACGCCAGGGCCTGCTGACCGCCGCCTGATCAACTTATAAGGAACCTGTCCGTGAGACTCAACAGACTTTTCGCCGCCGCCGCGCTGCTGCTCGCCCCTGCCTTGGCCTTCGCCCATCCGGGCCATGGCGACAATGGCCTGGTGGCCGGTATCAGCCACCCCTTGGGCGGCCTCGATCACTTGCTGGCCATGCTTGCGGTGGGCCTCTGGGCGGCCCAGCAAAAAGGCGCCGCGCGTTGGGCGCTGCCGTGCACCTTTGTCGGCACCATGCTGATCGGCGGGGTGTTGGGTTTCGAAGGGCTGCAATTGCCGGCGCTGGAAAGCGGGATTGCTGCATCGGTGCTGGCCTTGGGCCTGGCGGTAGCGTTGGCGGTCCGGCCGCCGCTGTTCGTGGCCGTGGGCGCCACGGCGTTGTTTGCGCTGTTTCACGGCGTGGCCCATGGCCTGGAACTGCCGGATATGACCAGCCCTTGGGCGTATGCGGCTGGGTTCGTGGGGGCAACAGCCGTGTTGCACGCTGCGGGTTATGCAGTGGTGCGCTTTTTGCCGGCAGCTGCGGCACCCTTGGTGCGAGTGGCCGGGGCTGCTTCGGCGGCGACTGGGGTGTGGTTGCTGGCGGGCTGAGGAAAAGATCGTTCCCACGCTCCGCGTGGGAATGCAGCCTAGGACGCTCTGCGTCCCAAAGCATGACGCAGAGCGTCATAAAATGCATTCCCACGCAGAGCGTGGGAACGATCAGCCTGCTACCATGCGCGCCTACACCCCTGCCGTGACGACGCCAGCCAATGCCCATCGCTTCCCCCTCTTCCCTGACGCCTGTGCTCACGCACTTCCATGACCTGATCGTGCCTCTCTGGCAAGGCCCGGGCTGGAATGCCGACCTGGCACTGCCCTTTGAGGCACTGGATGCCGATCACCAGCCACTGCCCCCCCAGCGCTATCGCGCCATGGCTTGCGCCCGGCAGTTGTACCTGTTCGCCAGCCTGATCGGCGAACCCGGCGCGGCTTTCGCCGAAGAACGTGCGGCGGCGCTGTTTCGCTCCCTGCAACGGCACTTTCATGATGCCGAACACGGTGGCTGGTTCTACAGCATCGACCCCGCCGGCCAGCCGCTGGACGAGCGCAAAGACCTCTACACCCACGCCTTCATTATCTTTGCCTGCGCCCATTACTGGGCCAAGGTGCGTGAGCCGTTGGTCGAGTCGGTACTCAACGCTGCCCTGGAAGTCGTCGCCCAACGCTTTGCCACCGGTGACGGCTTGTACGAGGCCGTACTGGAGCGCAACTGGGCCTCGCTCGACTCCGGCCCGTTGCAAAACCCGTTGATGCACCTGGCTGAAGGCTTCCTCGCCACCCTCGCGGTGCGTGAGGACGCCCAGGTACAAGCGGCCCTGCTGGCACTGGCGACGGCCATGCAGCAACGCTTCATCGACCGCGAGCACGGCGTGATGATGGAGAAACCTTTGGGCGCTGTGGATAACTGGTTTGAGCCGGGGCACCAGTTCGAATGGTTCTTTTTGCTGGAATCTTCAGCTGTGCTGCGCGGCACTGCACTGCATGAGTCGCTGACACGGGCATTTGCCTATGCCGAGCAAAAGGGTGTGGATAAGTTAAGCGGTGCGGTCAGCGGCATGCTGGCGCTGGATGGCACGGTGCGCGACGGTACCCAACGGATCTGGGCTCAGGCGGAGTACCTGCGGGCACTGACTTTGCGGCCAGGCAGCGAGGCGATGCTGCAGCGTCAGTTGCAGGCGCTGCAACAGCGCTTTTTGCATGCCAAGGGTTGGCATGAATGCCTGGATGGCGAGGGTAAGGTGAGCCGGCGGGATATGCCTTCGACTACGCCCTATCATTTGGCGACTTGCTATCAGGGTTTGGTCCAGTATCTGGGCTGACCTGCAGGGCTCCATCGCAGGCAAGCCAGCTCCCACAGTTGATTGTGTTCGCACATTTAAATGTGGGAGCTGGCTTGCCTGCGATAGCCTCACCTCGCTCTAACAGACTTTAGGCAATCCACTTGCGGTCGCCCGTAAAACTGATCGTCAACCACCGCGCCGCATCCGCCGCCCCCAGCCCTGTGGATATCTCTTCACGCAGCCCATCGAGGGTGGCGACGTTATCCACCGGGTAATCCGCTGGCAGCACCACATGAATCTCGATAAACCGCGCCCGCCCGTGCTTCTGCACATAGGACACGTAGTCGTCGAAACCATGCTTGGCCTGCGCCGCGTCCATCACCTCGCGGACCTTGTCGTCCAAGTGATCCGGCGCGATCCCCAACACTTCGCGCAGCGCCGGGCGCAGGATCTTGAACGCCGGCGCCAGCATGCTCAGGGCCAGCAGGATCAGGATCAACGGGTCCACGTAGACCGCCCACTCGCCATAGCCCTGGGACTTGAGCAACAGCGCCGCCAGGAAGCTGATCAGCAAGCCCACCGACAGCATCGCGTCCACCAGCCAGCTGATGTTGTCGAACTGGATCAATGACGATTTGAGTGTGCGATTGCGGTAGCGCACATAAAAGAAGTACGCGAACTCCACGACCGTAAATACCGCCGCATAAATGATCACCAGCCCCAACTCGATTTCGCGCCCGCCATTGATAATGCCGAACACGCCATTGAGGAACGCGTAGATGGCGATCAGCAGCAGGAAACTGCCTTCTATCAGCAGCACCATCGGCTCCAGGTGCCAATAGCCGAATTGGAAACGCTCGTTGCTTTTCTTGGCGATCAGCTTGGCCGTGATCAGCATCAGCACCTTGATGGCGGTGGCGATCAGCGAGAAAAAGCCGTCGAACAGAATGGATTGGGCGCCGGATATCACACCCGTGACAATCCCTGCGATCGCGACTGCGAACATCAGGATAGTCGATTGTTTGAGCAGTGCCTGCTCACCTCGGTTACTCACATTGCCTCCTGTCAAAACCTTTAAACCGCTGGGTGCGGTGGGGTTTTCAGGCGGGCAGTGTACCTTATGCCGCATTTTGACCGATTTGCCGCCACTGATCGTTCCCACGCTCCGCGTGGGAATGCATCGCGTGACGCTCTGCGTCACCAGCAGAAAGCGGGGCGCAGAGCGCCCCCGGCGGCATTACCACGCGGAGCGTGGGAACGATCAGCGTGTGTGGCGCAGGCGCTTAGCCCTTGGCCCCACGCTCAATCGCAAACCCAGCCCAGGTCTGGCTCACCGGCATCAGCTCCAGGCGGTTGATGTTCACGTGCGCCGGGGTGTTCATCACCCAGAAAATCGTATCGGCAATGTCCTGCGGCTGGATCGGCTCCGCACCTGCGTAGGTGGCGTCATAACGCGCCTGGTCACCGCCGAAGCGCACCAGGGAGAACTCGCTTTCACACAAGCCCGGCTCGATATTGGTCACGCGCACGCCGGTGCCTTGCAGGTCGCAGCGCAGGTTCAACGAAAACTGCTTCACGAACGCCTTGGAGCCGCCATATACATGGCTGCCCGGGTACGGGTAGTTACCGGCGATGGAGCCCAGGTTGATGATCCCGGCACCGCGGCCATGGGCAATCAGGCGCGGCAACAGCAGGTTAGTGGTGGTCAGCAGGCCCTTGATGTTGGTATCGACCATGGTTTCCCAATCGTCGAGGTCGCACTTGGGCGCAGGGTCGGTGCCCACGGCCAGGCCGGCGTTGTTGATCAGGCCGCGCAGCGTGGCGAACGACGCCGGCAGGTTGGCGATGGCCTCCTCCATGCCTTTGCGGTCGCGCACATCCACCACCAGGCCATGCACTTCGGTCTGCTTGGAAAGCTCTTCGACCAAGGCGTTCAAGCGCTCGGCACGACGACCAGTGAGCACCAGTTTCCAACCGGCCTCGGCAAAGCGACGGGCACAGGCTTCGCCGAAACCTGAAGTAGCGCCAGTGATAAACAGCGTGTCGGACATGGTGTTCTCCTTGCGGGCATCGGGGAAAAAAACAGCCAGCAGAATGCCCTTACGCCGCGTTTGCGGCAACCGCTGTGCACACACACGCATGCCTGACTGATCATTTTTTAACCAATCTTCGCAAAGCCGTATAAACCGTAGCTTGCAGCCATATACGCGCAGGTTATCCACAACTGCGCCCACAGTCTTTGGGGGCAAGTGCAAACGGCTCAAAGCCGCTGTGTACAAGGGTTGCAGGCGGTTTTATAAAGTTTTTTGCTTGACCTGGGCGAGCGCCTATGTAGCCGCTGACAAATGCAGAAAAACACAACGATGGCTCCAGGCCAGTCATTCCGGCCCCTGCGCAAGTCTTTCCAGAGTTTAGTCACAGACTTATCCACAGGCTGGAAGGACTTATTTCGTTCATATACCTGTGTCTTTAAACAGGTTGACAAACCCTTGAGACGGTCGCGAAAAATACCCTGATCGAAAAACAACCAACACGCTACAAGCCACGTGGTTAAAGGCTTTCAGCCAGCTACTCCCACGTTACCCACAGCCGGTTCCACAGTGGATGGGGACAAGTCAAAACTGTGACAAAACAGGGATTTGCGGCGGCTATATGTCGCGCTTTTGAGGTGGGCTGGATTTGTTTTCCACAATTTGGTGGAGGGCTTGTTGACACCGCAAAAACAAATGTGGGAACCGGCTTTGGGTGGGCGCTGGCTTGCCTGCGATGCGGCCACCTCGGTATGTCAGCTAAACCGAGGTGATGCTATCGCGGGCAAGCCCGGCTCCCACATAAGGCCCGGTTCCCACAGGGTTGATGCGCCTGGATCTTGGGTCAGTGACCGCCCAGGTAGGCGTTGCGCACTTCCTCGTTCACCAGCAACTCCTTGCCGGTGCCTGTCAGGCGAATCTCACCATTGACCATCACATACGCCCGGTCCGACAGGCGCAGCGCATGGTTGGCGTTCTGTTCCACCAGGAAAATGGTCATCCCGGTGGACGCCAGCTCGCGCAGGGTGGAAAAGATCTGCTTCACCACAATCGGCGCCAACCCCAAGCTTGGCTCATCGAGCAGCAACATCTTGGGCCGGCTCATCAGCGCACGGGCGATGGCGAGCATTTGTTGCTCACCACCGGACATGGTCATCGCCCGCTGGTTGCGTCGCTCCTTGAGCCTGGGGAACAGCTCGAACATGCGTTGCATGTCCTCGCTGGCGAACTTGTCGCCAATGGGGATGGTGCCCATCAGCAGGTTTTCCTCGACGGTCATGTCGGGGAACACCCGCCGCCCTTCCGGCGACTGCGCAATGCCGTTGGAAGCGATGTAGTGGGACGACTTGTGAGTAATGTCGACGCCGTTGTAGAGGATCTGTCCCGACTCGGCCCGAGGCTGACCGAAGATCGACATCAGCAACGTGGACTTACCCGCGCCATTGGAGCCGATCAGGCTGACGGTTTCGCCTTCGTTGATGTGCAGCGAGACTTTTTTCAGGGCCTGGATCGGGCCGTAGAACACGTCCAGGTCCTTCATTTCGAGGATAGGTGCGCTCATACCAGCTCCTCTTCGTCCGCGCCCAGGTAGGCGGCGATCACTTTCGGGTCGTTGCGGATCGCATCCGGGCCGCCTTCGGCGATCACGTTGCCGTGGTCCAGCACCACAATGTGGTCGGAAATACTCATCACCATGCCCATGTCGTGTTCGATCAGCACCACCGTAAGGTCGTGTTCGTCGCGCAGCAGGCGAATCATCGCGCTGAGGGCTTCGGTTTCCTGCGGGTTGAGGCCGGCTGCCGGTTCGTCCAGGCAGATGATCTGCGGCCGCGTGCACATGGCGCGGGCGATCTCCAGGCGGCGCTGCTGGCCGTAGGAGAGCTCGCCGGCCAGACGGTTGGCGCAGTCCACCAGGTCGACCACTTCCAGCCAGTAGAACGCGCAGTCCAGCGCATCGCTTTCGGCCTTGCGGTAGCCCTTGGTGTTGAGGATGCCGGCAAGCATGTTGCGGTTGACCCACATGTGCTGGGCCACCAGCAGGTTTTCCAGCACCGACATTTCCTTGAACAGGCGAATGTTCTGAAAGGTGCGAGCCAGCCCGGCACGGTTTACCAGGTGGGTGCCGCCGAACATCTTGTAGTACACGCGGCTGAGGAAGCTTTTGGGCGACACGAAGTCGGTGGCCTCAAAGCGCTCGCCGAGCAGTTGGATCACGTTGGTTTGCTTGCCGCGCACGTTGAGCTCGATCTTGCCGCCACTGGCTTTGTAGAAGCCGGTGAGGCAGTTGAACACCGTGGTCTTGCCGGCGCCGTTGGGGCCGATCAGGGCGAAGATCGAGTTGCGTTCAACCTTGAGGCTTACATCGCTCAAGGCTTTGATACCACCGAAGTGCATCATCAGGTGTTCGACGGACAGCACGACTTCCTTGCTCATGGCGCTACCCCTTTGCGTGGCGTCACACCGGTACGGCTAATCCGAATCAAGCCACGCGGTCGCCAGATCATCATCACCACCATCAACACCCCAAACAGCAGCACGCGGTACTCGGAAAAACTACGCAGCAGTTCCGGCGCCACGGTCAACACGAACGCTGCGATCACCACGCCAACCGTCGAGCCCATGCCGCCCAACACCACAATGGCGAGGATCAACGCCGACTCGAAGAAGGTAAACGACGACGGGTTGACGAAGCCCTGGTAGCTGGCAAAGAACACCCCGGCCAAACCGGCGGTGGACGCGCCGATGGTGAAGGCTGAGAGTTTGACCAGCACATGGTTCAGGCCCATGGAACGGCAGGCGATTTCATCTTCGCGCAGGGCTTCCCAGGCGCGGCCGACCGGCATGCGCGTCAGGCGATGCTTGATGTACAGCACGGCCAGCACCACCAGAAACAGCACGATGTAGATGAACATGAACTTGATGTTGGGGTTGTAATCGATGCCGAAAAACTCGTGAAACGGAATGCCGCCATCCTTCGCACGCTTGCCGAACTCCAGGCCCAGAAAGGTCGGTGACGGCACGGGCATACCGTTGGGGCCACCGGTGAACGACAGCCAGTTGTTGAGCACCAGGCGAATGATTTCACCAAAACCCAGGGTCACGATGGCCAGGTAGTCACCGTGCATTCGCAGCACCGGGAAGCCGAGTATGCAACCCGCCAACGCCGCCGCGATGGCCGCCAGTGGCAGGACCGTCCAGAAGCCCAGGCCCAGGTATTGATAACCCAGCGCCAGGCCGTAGGCACCGATGGCGTAGAAGGCCACATAACCCAGGTCGAGCAGGCCCGCCAGGCCCACCACGATGTTCAGGCCCAGGCCGAGCAACACGTAGATCAGCCCCAGGATCACCACGGTGAGCAGGTATTTGTTGGCGAAGATCGGAAACACGATGGCGATCACGATCAGCGCCGGGATGATCCAGCGCAGCCGCGACTTGTAATCCGGTGGCAGCACGTGCACGCCGGAGCCGCTGCTCTCGAACCCCTGCAGGATCTTCACGCCCTTGGGTGTTTGCAGGAACAGGCTGAGGGCAAAGCGCCCGGCCATTACGATGGCGACCAGCACGGCAACCCGCGCAGGTTCCAGGTTGAAGCTGTAGCCGTCGAGCACCACGCCGACAATCGGGCCGAACACGATCAGCGAAATCAGCCCCGCGAGTACCGTATCGACCACACTTTTCTTGATATCAATGGATTTGGCAGCAGACATGTTTACACCTTCGCCACGAGTGGGCGACCAAGCAGGCCCTGGGGACGGAAAATCAGAATCACCACCAGCAGGGAGAAACTGAACACGTCTTTGTAGTCAGAGTTGATCAACCCCGCGAACAGCGACTCGGAGATACCGAGGATGATCCCGCCCAGCATCGCCCCAGGCAGGGAGCCGATGCCGCCGAGTACCGCCGCGGTAAACGCCTTGATGCCGATGATGAAGCCGGCATAGAAGTCGAAGGTGCCGTAGTTGAGGGTGATGAGCACGCCGGCCAGGGCGGCCATGGCGGCACCGATGACAAACACGTAGGAGATCACGCGGTCGGTGTTGATGCCCAGGATCGAGGCCATCTTGCGGTCTTGCTGGGTAGCGCGGCACATGCGGCCGAGCTTGGTGTATTTGATGATGTAGGTGAGCAAGGCCATGCCGGCAAAAGCGGCGACCAGGATGAACACTTTGGTGTAGGTCAGTTGCACGAACCCGGTGCCGATATCGACGCGCCAGGCGCCGGCCAGCAGGGTGGGAATGCCTTGTTGCTTGGCGCCCTGGGCGATCTGCGCGTAGTTCTGCAGGATCAGGGAGATACCGATGGCGCTGATCAGCGGTGCCAGGCGGGTGGAGTTACGCAGGGGTTTGTAGGCGACACGCTCAATCACCCAACCGTACACGCCGGTGACGACCACGGTGAAGATCAAGGTACCGAGAATGAGCAGCGGGAAGGATTCGATGCCGAAGTAAGCCAGCAGTGCCAGACTGATCGCCGCGAGGTAAGCGGAAATCATATAAACCTCGCCGTGGGCGAAGTTGATCATGCCAATGATGCCATAGACCATTGTGTAGCCGATGGCGATCAGGCCATAGACCGACCCGAGGGTCAGGCCGTTGACCAGTTGCTGCAGGAAAATACCATCCATAACGCAATCTCACGCGGTGAGCACCTGCACACCGGTGGGTGTGCGGCGCTTCTGGAGGAAAAGACAGGTTTGTTGCAATGGAGCAGGCAACCACGCCCTCTGTGGGAGCTGGCTTATGTGGCGAGGGAGCTTGCTCCCGCTGGGCTGCGAAGCAGCCCCAAACTGGGCAATCGAGATACATCAGATGTATTTCGGTAAGCGGTTGGGAGTGCTACGCACTCCAGCGGGAGCAAGCTCCCTCGCCACAGCAAGCCCCCCTAACCTTAGGCCCGTGGTGCTTGTACTTACTTCTGCTTTTCCAGCTGATGGTATTTGCCGTCTTTGTCCCACTGGTAAACCACGTAGTCAGAGACTTTCAGGTCGCCCTTGGTATCCCAGGCTTTTTCGCCCATGACGGTTTTAACCGGGTTGGCCTTGAGCCACTTGGCAGCGTCTTCGCCCTTGTTGGACTTGGCACCGTTGAAGCCGGCGGCCAAGGCCTGGATCGAAGCGTAGGCGTACAGGGTGTAGCCTTCAGGCTCGGTGCCGTTCTTGCGGAACTCTTCCACGACCGTCTTGCTGTCCGGCAGCAGGCGCGGGTCGGCGCCGAAGGTCATGTACACGCCATCGACGTACTGCGCACCACCTGCGGTGGACACCAACTCGTCGGTGACCACGCCGTCATCGGACATGAACTTGACGTCTTTCAAGCCCGCTTCACGGATCTGGCGCACCAGTGGGCCGGCTTCCGGATGCAGGCCGCCGAAGTACACGACGTCGGCGCCCAGGGAGCGGATCTTGGTGACCAGGGCGCTGAAGTCTTTCTCGCCACGGGTCAGGCCCTCTTCCAGCACCGGCTTGACGCCGCGCTTGGTCAACTGGGCGGCGGTGGCGTCGGCCAGGCCTTTGCCGTAGGTGTCCTTGTCGTTGATCACCGCGACTTTCTTGCCCTTGAGCACGTCGACGATGTAGTCGCCGGCGACGATGCCTTGCTGGTCGTCACGCCCGCACATACGGAACATGGCGCCCAGGCCGCGTTCGGTCACTTGTGGGTTGGTGGAGCCTGGGGTGATGGCGATGATGCCTGCTTCGTCGTAAACCTCAGACGCCGGGATGGTGTTGGATGAGCAGAAGTGCCCGACCACACCGATCACTTTGTCCTGGTCGGCCAGGCGGTTGGCCACGGCCACGGCCTGCTTGGGCTCGCAGGCGTCATCGCCCGCCACCAGTTTGATCTGCTCGCCGTTGATGCCGCCGGCCTTGTTAATAACGTCGGCTGCCGCCTGGGCACCCTTCATGTACTGCTCACCGAAAGCGGCGTTGGCACCCGTCATCGGGCCCGCCACACCAATTTTCACATCAGCTTGAACAAACGTAGAAACACCCAGCGCCGCAGCAACGGCGAGGGCCAGAAAACCTTTCTTGTAAAACGTCTGGGACATGAGTGGTGCTCCGATATTTTTGATTTTTGGCACGACAACTTGCATTCAAACCTTTCACCGAAAGCTCAGAGCAAGCCGCGTGCCATTACTTTTTTATTCTTCAAAAAGACACGGTGTCATTGTTATTACAGGCGTTTCGACGCCTTTTGCCAGGACGTGCAACCGTCTAGCGTCTAGAGGTGCAACCAACACTTCAAAAAAGTACAACCCTGGCAGGTCGCACCTGCAACCACAGGCATAAACGACAGTTCCTGCAGCTGTAACAATGTGCGTAACGGAACTGCACATTTACAGTGCGTGATTGCTACGACTTGCACCAATACAGATGGGTAGCCTGCTAAGAAAACGCAGGCTTTTGAGGGGTATTTCGCTGATCAGATCACGATCCTCAGGCATTGCCCGGCGTGATAGAGCGAGAAGCCGGCTTCATACAGGCAGCTGCGCAAGCCCACCGCGGCCAAGGGTTGCATGGGCGTAAAAGGGATCGGCAAGGCTTGGGTGTCCTGGTGACACAGGTAGTCGGCAAACGCCTTGCCCACCACGCTGCCGGTGGTCACCCCGCGTCCGTTATAACCGGTAACCGCCACCAGGCCGGGGGCCGGTTCGAACAGGCGCATCAAGTGGTCGGGAGTGAATGCGATGCAGCCGGTCCAGGTGTATTCCCACTGCACCGGTTTGAGGTACGGGAAGTAGTGTTGCTGCACCCGATCGGCCCACGCCTTGAGGAACCACGCCGGTTTCTGGTTGCCGTTACCCAGGCTGCCCAGCAACAGGCGGCCATCGGCATCGCGGCGAATGCTGCTCAGGACCTGGCGCGTGTCCCACGAACCCTGGCCGCCGGGGAGGATCTGCTTGGCCGCGTCATCGGTCAGCGGCGCCGAGGCCACCTGATAGTAATAGCCGGGGAAGAAGTTACGCCGCAGTTCGGTCCATTCGCCTTCGGTGTAGGCGTTGGAGGCGATCACCACCTGCGCGGCCTGCACCGCGCCCTCGGCGGTCTGCACCGACCAATCGGCGCCTTGGCGTTCAAGCTGGGTGACCGGGGAATGATCGAACAACTGCCCGCCCAACGCTGCGGCGGCATTCGCCAACCCAGTGGTGTAGGCCATGGGGTTCAAGGTGCCGGCGCGCCGATCCAGCAACGCGGCGGCGATTTTCCGGGTACCGGTGGCCTGCTCGCAGGCCTGGCCGGTGAGTAACTCAACCGGTGCGCCACGGCGTTTCCACTGCTCCTCACGGCTGCGCAAATCCGCCTCGCCACGGGCGTTGTGCGCCATGTGCAAGGTGCCTTCACGGCGCAATTGGCAGTCGATGTTGTACTTGTCGATCAGGCTGAACACCAGGGACGGCGCCGCACCCAACATGCGGTTGAGTTGGCTGCCCACCGCCGTGCCGAAACCGGCCTCGATCTCGTCCGGTGGAATCCACAGGCCGGCGTTGACCAGCCCGACGTTGCGCCCCGAACCACCGTGGCCGGTGCGATGGGCCTCCAGTACGGCGACGCTTTTACCCTGTTCCAGCAAATGAATGGCCGCCGACAAACCGGTGATGCCGGCGCCGATCACGCACACATCCACCTTGACCGCGCCCTTGAGCGTGGCCCGGTCCGGCCGGCCTGGGGTGAGGTGTTCCCATAAACATGTTTCGCGCAGTGCCATTGCCAGACTCCGGGATGAATTCACCACCGCTCGTTCCCGCGCTCTGCGTGGGAATGTAGCCTTGGACGCTCCGCGTCCGCATTGTCGTGACGCGGAGCGTCACAGGATGCGTTCCCACGCAGAGCGTGGGAACGATCAGTATCACCTGTGGGGGCTGGCTTGCCTGCTCCCACATTGATCTCACTCCGACCTGAGGCTCAGTCGAACGTGATGCCTTGTGCCAACGGCAACTCCAGCGAGTAGTTCACGGTATTGGTCTGCCTGCGCATATACCCGCGCCACGCATCCGAGCCCGATTCACGCCCGCCGCCGGTTTCTTTTTCACCCCCGAACGCGCCACCGATCTCCGCGCCGCTCGGGCCGATGTTGACGTTGGCAATGCCACAGTCGCTGCCCACCGCCGACATGAACTGCTCGGCTTCACGCACGTCAGTGGTGAAGATGCAGGATGACAAGCCTTGTGGCACGGCGTTGTTCAGGCGCAGGGCTTCGGCGAAGTCGGTGTAGCCGACCACGTAAAGAATCGGCGCGAAGGTTTCGCTGCACACTACGTCGCTTTGCTCGGGCATTTCCACGATGGCCGGCGATACGTAGTAGGCGTTGGGGAATTTGTCTTGCAGTTGGCGCTTGCCGCCGAACACCTTGCCGCCTTCGCTCAAGGCTTGCTCAAGGGCGTCCTGCATGTTGTCGAAACTGTGCTTGTCGATCAGCGGGCCGATCAGATTGCCTTCCAGAGGGTGGCCGATGCGCACTTTCGAATAGGCGGCCTTGAGGCGGGTGACGATTTCTTCCTTGACCGACTCATGGGCGATCAGCCGGCGCAGGGTGGTGCAGCGTTGGCCGGCTGTGCCCACTGCGCTGAACAGGATAGCGCGTACGGCCATGTCCAGGTCGGCGCTTGGGCCGAGGATCATCGCGTTGTTGCCGCCCAGCTCAAGGATGCTGCGGGCGAAACGCGCGGCGACTTTGGGTGCCACTTCACGGCCCATACGCGTGCTGCCGGTGGCGCTGATCAGGGCAACGCGCGGGTCATCCACCAGCGCAGCGCCGGCGTCGCGGCCGCCGATGATCACTTGGCTGAGGTACTCGGGGGCACCGTCGAATTTTTTCAGTACGCGCTCGAACAAGGCCTGGCAGGCCAGTGCGGTGAGCGGGGTCTTTTCCGACGGTTTCCAGATCACCGCGTTGCCGCACACCAAGGCCAGCGCAGTGTTCCACGCCCACACAGCCACCGGGAAGTTGAAGGCGCTGATCACGCCGACCACGCCCAGCGGGTGCCAGGTTTCACGCATATGGTGGCCTGGGCGCTCGGAGGCGATGGTCAAGCCGTACAACTGGCGCGACAGGCCGACGGCGAAGTCGCAGATGTCGATCATTTCCTGCACTTCACCCAAGCCTTCCTGGGTGATCTTGCCGGCTTCCCAGGAAACGAGTTCGCCCAGGTCGGCCTTGTACTCGCGCAATACGTCGCCGAACTGGCGCACCAGCTCGCCACGTCGCGGCGCCGGCACTTTGCGCCAGGCTTCGAATGCATGCTCGGCGCGACTGACCTGTTGCTCCACCTCGGCGGCACCTTCCCAATGGACACTGCCGATACGGCTGCCATCAATCGGTGAATGCACAGGTTGTTTCCCCGCCTGGTACAGCGCCGGGTTTACCCCGAGACGATCAAGCAATGCGGCAACCATGGGTCGCTCCTTCAAATCTGCGTAGAAAAATCGCGCCGCTGCTTGCACGGCGATCCTGAGCCTATTTGTAGCTGGCCCAAGACTTGCCAACAAACGACGATTAGGCGAGATATCATTCCCTTTATTCATGCAAAGAATAAAAAGAGGCATGCCGTGCTGAACAAAAGATATTTGCCCTCGATCACCGCCCTGCAGTGTTTCGAAGCGGCCACCCGCCACCTGAGCTTCACCCGCGCCGCCGAGGAACTGAACCTCACCCAAAGCGCGGTGAGCAAACAAGTAGCGCAGCTGGAAGAGCTGTTACAACACTTGCTGTTTCGCCGCGTGCGCCGCCGCTTGCAGATGACCCCGGCGGGCGACCTGTACCTGGTGGAAGTGCGCAAGATCCTCACCCAAGTGGAAATGTCCACCCACTACCTGCGCTCCTACGGCGGTGAAACCGAAGTGCTGCGCGTGTCCACGCCCTACACTTTTGGCGCACGCTGGCTGGTGCCGCGCCTCAAGGGTTGGCGTTTGCGCCACCCGCAGATCCACCTGGACCTGTGCAACGAACAGGACCCGGACGAGTTACTGCAAGGCAAGGCCGACATGGCGTTCTATTTCGGCCAGGGCGCACGCCCCGGCACCGAGAGCCTGAAATTGTTCAGTGAAGAGCTGGTACCGGTGTGTTCGCCCGACAGCCTGCCCGCCCAGCCCTTCACCGACCCCACACAACTGAGCGAGCTGGTGCTGCTGCAAAACGCGTCACGGCCCCAAGGCTGGCATGACTGGTTCGCCAGCCAGGGTTTCCATACCGAGCACAGCTACCATGGGCCGCGGTTCGACACGTTTTATATGTGTATTCGTGCGGCGCAGGTGGGATGCGGCGTGGCGCTGTTGCCGCGTTTTCTGGTGGAGGAGGAATTGGCCGAGGGCAAGTTGGTGATCCCCTGGCAACATGCGATGCCGAGCCAGGATGCTTACTACCTGGCGTATCCTGAGCATTCGGCAGAGGTGCCCAAGGTGCGCGAGTTTGTGAAGTGGATGATGGAGCAGGTGCTTTAGCGCCTGGAGAATCGCCATCGCAGGCAAGCCAGCTCCCACCGTTTGGAATGCACTTCAAATGTGGGAGCTGGCTTGCCTGCAATGGCGCCAGTGGCCTTACTGAAAAAATCACTGGCAAAACCCCACAAGTCTATGCGCCACTAACCCCCTTCCTCAATTGTGCGTAAAGGCCGGCCTCCATCGCCGACCCGTCTGGAGATTCCCGTTATGAGCGAGAGTGTGTTTGCCGATCGCATCGTGCAGAACCTGCTCGACACCGACTTCTACAAGCTGACCATGATGCAGGCGGTGCTGCACAACTACCCGAACGTGGAAGTTGAATGGGAGTTTCGTTGCCGTAACAGTGAAGACCTGCGCCCTTACCTGGCGGAGATTCGTTACCAGATCGAGCGCCTCGCCGAGCTGAGCCTGAGCCCCGATCAATTGGGTTTCCTGGAACGCATCAGTTTTATGAAACCGGATTTTCTGCGCTTCCTCGGGCTGTTTCGCTTCAACCTGCGGTATGTGCAAACCGGCATCGAGAACGGCGAGTTGTTTATCCGCCTGCGCGGACCGTGGCTGCATGTGATCCTGTTTGAAGTGCCAATGCTGGCCATCGTCAGCGAGGTGCGTAACCGCTACCGCTACCAGACCGTGATCCTTGAACAGGCCCGCGAGCAGCTGTATCGCAAGTTCGACTGGTTGACCGCCAACGCCAGCAGCGATGAGCTGTCGGAGCTGCAAGTGGCGGACTTCGGCACGCGCCGGCGTTTTTCCTACCGGGTGCAGGAGGAAGTGGTCAGCGTGCTCAAGCACGATTTCCCTGGGCGCTTTGTCGGCACCAGCAACGTGCACCTGGCGCGCGAATTCGATATGAAGCCGCTGGGCACCATGGCCCATGAGTGGATCATGGCCCACCAGCAACTCGGCCCGCGCCTGATCGACAGCCAGATCGCCGCCCTTGATTGCTGGGTACGCGAGTACCGTGGCCTGCTGGGTATCGCCCTCACCGATTGCATCACTACCGACGCCTTCCTCGGCGACTTCGACTTGTACTTCGCCAAGCTGTTCGACGGCCTGCGCCATGACTCCGGTGATCCGATCCAGTGGGCAGAAAAAGCCATCGCTCACTACCACAAGCTGGGCATCGAACCGATGAGCAAGACCCTGGTGTTCTCCGACAGTCTGACATTGCCCAAAGCCTTGGAAATATTCCGGGCGTTGCGCGGTCGCATTAATGTGAGCTTTGGCATCGGCACCAACCTGACCTGTGATATTCCAGGGGTGGAACCGATGAGCATCGTGCTTAAAATGACCGCCTGCAATGGCCAGCCCGTCGCGAAGATCTCCGATGAAGCGGGCAAGACCCATTGCACCGACCCGAATTTTGTCGCCTATTTGCGTCACGTTTTCAAAGTACCTGCCCTATCCAGCAAGGAGTGAATCATGCAAGCCGTACAGCGTGAGATTGCACAACAGCTCAAGGTGCAAGCCCCGTTCAAGGACCAGGCCGCACTCGAAGCCGAGGTTGCCCGGCGCGTGGCCTTTATCCAGGACTGCCTGCGCAATTCCGGGCTCAAGACCCTGGTGCTCGGCATCAGTGGTGGTGTCGACTCCCTGACCGCAGGCCTCTTGGCCCAACGTGCGGTGCAGGAACTGCGCGCCAGCACCGGCGATGAGGCGTACCGCTTTATCGCCGTGCGCCTGCCCTACGAAACCCAGTTCGACGAGCACGACGCCCAGGCCTCGGTGGACTTTATCGAGCCGGATGAACGTCACACCGTGAACATCGGCCCGGCGGTTAAAGCCCTGGCCAATGAAGTGGCCGCCTTTGAAGGCAAGGCCGCGGCGTCCCGTGACTTCGTGCTGGGCAACACCAAGGCGCGCATGCGTATGGTGGCGCAGTACACCATCGCTGGCGCGGCCGGTGGCCTGGTGATCGGCACCGACCATGCGGCGGAAGCGGTGATGGGCTTCTATACCAAGTTCGGTGAT
The DNA here is from genome assembly GCF_012985385.1 of Pseudomonas sp. WS 5503. Taxonomy (NCBI): domain Bacteria; kingdom Pseudomonadati; phylum Pseudomonadota; class Gammaproteobacteria; order Pseudomonadales; family Pseudomonadaceae; genus Pseudomonas; species Pseudomonas sp. WS 5503. The sequence goes on along the minus strand of NZ_JAAQWI010000003.1, from coordinate 486,813 downwards.
GGCGCGTGCGATCTGGCACCGTTGAGCGGGCTGGTGAAGCATCAGGTGCGGGCCATTGCCCGTCACTTTGGTGCGCCGGAATCGTTGGTGGAGAAGGTGCCGACCGCTGACCTCGAAGACCTGTCGCCGGGCAAGCCGGACGAGGCGTCACATGGGGTGACCTATGCCGAGATCGATGCGTTCCTGCAGGGGGAGCCGGTGCGTGAGGAGGCGTTCAGGATTATCTGCGAGACCTATCGCAAGACTGAGCACAAGCGGGTGATGCCGTTTGCGCCTTGAGGTGAACCCGATGGTTTTGCATTGATTGTCAGATCGCCATCGCAGGCAAGCCAGCTCCCACACTTGACCGGATTCCAACATGGGAATGCGGTCGAATGTGGGAGCTGTCTTGCCTGCGATGAACGGTAACGCGGTCTTACTTCAGGACCACAGCACCTTTCATCATCGAGATGTGGCCTGGGAACGAGCAGAAGAAGCTGTATTTCTCATCGGCCTTCAGCTTGGAGACGTCGAAGGTCACCGAGTCTTTCTCGCCGGCACCGATGATCTTGGTGTGGGCGATGATGCGCTCATCACCGGCTTTCAGGTAATCCTTGTCGATCCCCGCAGCCATGCCGTCGGTTGCCACCGGTTGCATATTGGCTTCGGTAGTCAGCACCCAGTTATGGCCCATCACGTTCTTGGGCAGGTTACCCGAGTGAGTCAGCTCAACGGTGAACTGCTTGCAGCTCTTGTCGATGGTGATTTCTTTAGTGTTGAACGACATTTGGTCGGTGGAGTCGACAGTGACCTTGCACTCTGCAGCAAGCAACTGGCCGCTCGCCAGAGTCAGCAGGGAAACAGCAACGAGTTTGGCAAACATGTGAATCTCCAAGGCAGGGTTTTAAAAACGCGGATTGCGGTAAGGGTGCCTCAATCAGGCTTGAGTTCTTATGATCTGAATCAACAGATTGTATACAACTTTAGGCTATCAGCTTCATCAACACAATCAACCAGCCAAACTGCCGCACCCTGATTATGATCGGCCCATCACTCACGGGAGTTCATGCCATGCACCTCAATCACCTGTTCAACGGCCTCCTGGCTGCCTACGCCTGCGGTAAGTGAAAGCAAACGCCCCCCCGAAGCTGCTACCATGACGACCCGAGGCAGCTGCGCGCCGCCCACCCTCACCTTCGACCCTAGAGGATCGCCCATGGCCAAACCTAATTACTCCTTCGCCAAACGTCAGAGAGACTTGGCCAAGGAACAGAAGAAAGAGGAAAAGCTGCAACGCAAGAAAGCCGCTGCTGAGGAAGAAGCCGGCGCGCTGAACCCGGATGCCGAAGGTGAAGCGGCACCTGACGAGACCGAAACCCCGAAAGCTCCAACTGAATGATCGTTCCCACGCTCCGCGTGGGAATGCAGCCCCGGACGCTCCGCGTCCCGCACCAGGCTTGAAGCCAGCGCAAGGGTGACGCAGAGCGTCACAGCAGGCATTCCCACGCAGAGCGTGGGAATGATCGTTTTTCATTCCAGCGGCATCACCGTCACCCGCACCTCCGGGTCGTGGCTGCCTCCCCCCAGAATCACCCCACGCAACGGCGACACATCGGAGAAATCCCGGCCCCAGGCCAGGGTGATGTGCTCCAGCGCCGGCTGCACATTGTTGGTCGGGTCAAAATCCACCCAGCCTGATACCGGGCAAAACACCGAGACCCACGCATGGGACGCATCCGCGCCAATCAGCCGTGGCTGGCCGGGCGGTGGCTGGGTCAGCAGGTAGCCGCTGATATAGCGCGCCGCCAGGCCCCGCGAACGCAGGCAGGCAAGCATCAGGTGAGCGAAGTCCTGGCACACGCCGCGACGGCGCTCCAGCACTTCAACCAGCGGCGTGGCGACCTGGGTGGCTTCGGCATCGAAGGTAAATTCGCTGAAGATCTTCTCCATCAATACCTGCGTGCCCAGCAGTAAAGGCTCGCCGGGCGGGAAGCAGCTTTCGGAGAACTCGACGAAAGTTTTCTTCAGATGGACATAGGGCGACTCGAAGCGATAACGACAGGCTTCGATCAGTTCGGCGCTCAATGCCTGGCTGCTGTAAGTCAGGCTGTCGCGGGTGTGGTCCCAGGGCGGCGACCGCTGGAAGTCCAGAGCGGGTCGCGCCAGCACTTCCACGGTGAGCCCGGCGTTCACCAGCAATTCATCATGGGGCCGTTCGAACGCCAGGCGAGTGATCGGGTTGCCGAATACGTCCAGTTCGTCGCGGCGCGAGGTGGGTTCCGGGCTGATATCCAACTGCTGCCAGGTGCACTTCTGCCAGGCGCACGGCCTTGGCCAGAGGTGCGCCAGTTGCTGGGCCAGGGACACCGGGCTGTCATAGTGGTAATGGGTATCGTGGAAAATCTGGTAGCGCGCGCTCATTACACCGACACCGTTTGCTGGCTGACATCATCCACGTGGGCAAAATGGCGCAGCGCCAGGCGATCCGACACTTGCCCGCTTTCATCGGCCACCGCTTGCAACAGGTCGGCCAGGCCGTCCAGCGCGGCACGCACGCTGGTTTCGCCAAACAGGCCGTTCTCCAGGCAGCCCAGGTCAAAACGCGCCAGGCACTCGACCAAAGGCACCAGCCCGGTTTCACGGGGCACGCCAAAATCATCATTGAGACGGCGCAGGGTGCGGCTCACCAACTTGAGCTGGAACAGCACCGCATGGGGGTTCTGCTCGTCGAGCAGCAGCAGGTCGAGCACCGGGATCAACTGCGGCACCGCCAGGTAGCGCGAGCGGTAGGTGATACTGCTGTTGCCCAGCTCCAGCAACCATTCCAGCCCGGCCTGATCGAACACCGCCACGCCGCGCAGGAATGCCGCAAGGCTGCTGCTCAGAAATTGCAGACGCTCGATGCGCCGGCCCATCATCAAGAAGCGCCAGCCTTCATCGCGGGTCATGTCGTCCAGGGCAAAACCGGACAGTGCCGCCAGGGACATCACCAGGCGGTTGAGAAAGTCGAGCAGCTCGCCAAAGTCTGCAGTGTCGCTTTCCAGTTCCATGGCTTCGCGTTGCAGCTCCACCAGGGCCTGCCAGTTTTCCCTGGACAACTTGCCGCGCACCTGGGACGCCGCCCACTGCAGACGCTGCAGGTTGGCGCGCAGACTTGAAGGCCAGTCATCACCCAGCAAAGCGGCGAGCAGGCGCTCAGGCAGCTCGCCCTCCTCAGGCAACAGGCGCAGGCTTTCGCCCAGTTCGACGGCGGCCTGCAACGCCAGCGGATCGTCGCCATCGACATACCGCGCCAGCACAATGCGCAGCCAGCGCGCACTGTCGTCGCAGCGCTCGCAGTAACGACCGAACCAGAAGAGGTTTTCCACCACGCGCGAGGGCAGATAGGGATCGCGGCGCACCAGGTCATAGGCGCCAATGGTGCGTTGGGCGCGCCACTGCTCGCCACCCGGCACACGTTCGCCGAGTACCCAGGTGTCCTTGCTCGCCCCGCCGCGCTGCATCGACACCACCTCGGCATCGGCGTCGGCCGCCACGCGAGTCAGGCCGCCGGGCAGTACCCGATAACCGTCTTCACTGGCCACGGCGTAGACACGCATACCAATGGCACGGTGTTGCAGGTGGTCATCCACGGTGTGCCATACCGGCGCCTGAGACAGTTGCGCCAGCTCTTGAGCGACATAGGCATAGGGCCGCGCACGCATGCGTTCAGCCAGGGCCTGGCGCTGTTCGTCGTCAAGTTCGCGACCAAACACCGGGGCGAAACTTTGTGAGGGAAATGCCGGCTTGATCAGCAGCTCCGGGAGTTTTTCCAAGGCTTCGGCAAGCACCGGCGCTTCGCCGCACCACCAGGTGGCAATCGACGGCAGGATCAAGGCTTCACCGAACAAAAACTCGTTGATCTTGGGCAAAAAGCCCAGCAACCCCGGGGACTCCAGCACGCCGCTGCCCAAGGCATTGGCCACCAGCACATTGCCTTGGCGTACGGCGTCGAGCAGGCCCGGCACGCCGAGCGCGGAGTCGGTGCGCAACTCCAGCGGGTCGCAGAAATCATCATCAAGGCGACGCATGATCGCGTGCACCCGGCGCAGGCCGCTAAGGGTTTTCAGGAACACGGTGCTGTCGCGCACGGTGAGGTCGCCGCCCTCTACCAAGGGGTAGCCGAGCTGGCGCGCCAGGTACAGGTGTTCGAAATAGCTTTCGTTGAAACGCCCCGGCGTGAGCAGCACGATCAGTGGCGGCTGGTCATCGCCAGGGGCCTGACGCGCCAGGGTTTCCTGCAGCGTGCGAAAGAAACCGGTGAGGTGCTGCACCTGCATATCCCGGTACAGGTCCGGGAAGGCGCGGGACACGATGGTGCGGTTTTCCAGGGCGTAGCCGGCGCCCGATGGGGCTTGGGTACGGTCGGCGGTGACCCACCAGCGGCCGTCCGGCGTGCGCGCCAGGTCGACCGCGTACAGATGCAGGAACGCACCGTCGGGCGGCTGGATGCCCTGGCACGGCCACAGAAAATTGTTATGCCCGAACACCAGTTCGGCCGGCAGCAAGCCTTCCTTGATCAGGCGCTGCGGGCCATACAGGTCGGCCAGCACCGCATTGAGCAGGCGCGCACGCTGGGCGATGCCGGCCGACAGTTGCTGCCACTCCTCGGCCGCCAGCACATGAGGCAGCAGGTCCAGTTCCCAGGGGCGGTCGGCGCCCTTGGGGTCGGCGTAGACGTTATAGGTGACGCCGTTTTCCTGGATCTGACGCGTCAACAACGCCTGGCGCTGGGCCAGTTGTGCGGGCGTGCTGCGTTGCAGGTGATCGAACAAGCGTCGCCAATGGGCACGCACCGCGCCGCTGGCGTCCAGCAGTTCGTGATAGGTGCCCGCGGTGAGCGGGTAACGGTCGAGCAAGTCGGACATGGAACGCTCGGCAGAGGCAAGGGAAGTCAGGTTAACTCAAATTCACTACGATCCAATGTGGGAGCTGGCTTGTTGTGGCGAGGGAGCTTGCTCCCGCTCGACTGCGCAGCAGTCGCCTGCTATTGGGGGCGCTTCGCACCCCAGCGGGAGCAAGCTCCCTCGCCACAAAAGCCCTCCCACACTTGGATCATGTTCATTCCTTATTTTTTGTGAAGCGCCGCAAATCCAGGGTCATTGGCAACTCATCGTTTACCGTTACAGCCGGCACTGGCAGCTTGCCCGGGCTATGCCCCAAGCGGAAAAACCGCGCCATGCGCCGGCTCTCCGCCTCATTGGCGTTCACCGGCAGGCTGTCGTAATTGCGCCCGCCCGGGTGCGCCACATGGTATTGGCAGCCACCCAACGAACGCTGCATCCAGGTGTCGAGCAGGTCAAATACCAGCGGCGCATGCACGGGGATGGTCGGTTGCAAGCAGTTGGCCGGTTGCCAGGCACGGTAACGCACGCCCGCCACGAACTCGCCGACGCGGCCGGTTGGTTGCAGCGGCACCGGCACGCCATTGCAGGTCAGCAGGTAGCGTTGCGGTGGCAACCCGCTCAACTTCACTTGCAGGCGCTCCAGGGACGAATCCACATACCGCACCGTGCCACCCACTGCGCCCTCCTCGCCCAGCACATGCCAAGGCTCCAAGGCCTGGCGCAGTTCCAGTTCGATACCGCTGACGGCGTAGTCGCCCACCTTGGGGAAACGAAACTCCAGATGCGCCGCGAACCATTCGGCACGCAGCGGGTAGCCGGCCGCGTTCAGCTCGACGATCACGTCGGCAAAGTCCTGCTCGATAAAGTGCGGCAACAGGAAACGGTCATGCAGTTCAGTGCCCCAGCGCGCCAGCTTCGGCGGCGCATAGGGCTCGCGCCAGAACCGCGCGACCAGCGCCCGCAGCAACAACTGCTGGGTCAGGCTCATGCGCGCATGGGGCGGCATTTCAAAGGCGCGCAATTCCAGCAGCCCCAGGCGGCCAGTGGCGCCGTCGGGTGAGTAAAGTTTGTCGATACAGAATTCGGCGCGATGGGTATTACCCGTCACGTCGATCAGCAGGTTGCGCAACAGGCGATCCACCAACCATGGCGGGCAGTCCTCGCCCGGTGCCGGCATCTGCGCGAAGGCGATTTCCAGTTCATACAGCGCATCGTTGCGCGCCTCATCCACCCGGGGTGCCTGGGAGGTGGGGCCGATAAACAGGCCGGAGAACAAATAGGACAACGACGGGTGGTTATGCCAGTAGCTGATCAGGCTGCGCAGCAGGTCCGGTCGGCGCAGGAAGGGCGAATCCTTGGGCGTCGCGCCGCCGAGCACGAAGTGGTTACCGCCACCGGTGCCGGTATGGCGCCCATCGATCATGAACTTCTCGGTGGTCAGGCGGGTTTGCCGAGCCTCTTCGTAGAGGAATTCGGTGCGTTCTACCAACTCGTCCCAGGTGGCGGACGGCTGTACGTTGACCTCGATGACACCGGGATCTGGCGTGACCCGGAAATTGCTCAGGCGCGTATCCGCTGGCGGCTCGTAGCCCTCCAGCAGTACCGGGCAATGCAGCTCTTCGGCGGTGGCCTCAATGGCAGTCACCAGCTCCAGGTAATCCTCGATGCGCTCCAGCGGCGGCATAAACAGGTACAGGCGGCCTTCCCGTGCTTCGGCGCACAGCGCGGTACGGGTCAGCCAGTCGGCGGACTCGTCGACCTTGGGCACACGCTCGTCGTCCGGGGCCGGCTCGCCATGGCTGCGCAATTGCGCCGCAGTGGGAAGCTCGGGCTGGTCCTGGTTCGGGTCGGTGGGGTGTATGAACGGATACTCAGCCGCCGTCACCCAGGGCTGGGAAGCCAAGGGCAGCCGGTAACCCAGCGGCGAATCACCCGGCACCAACCGGCAATGGTTGTCGCGCAGGTACCAACGCCCACTCTGCCAGCGGTCATTGGCCGCAGTACGTGCCAGCGGCAGCACCTGGCCGATGACTTTATCCAGGCCCTGGCTGAACACTTTACGCAGGCGTTCACGCTCCAGGTCGTCGCTCAGACGCGGGTCCTGAGCGGTGACGTTCTGGGGCAGCGCCCCTTCGCGCCACAGGTAGTAGAAATTGTCCTCGAACGCCGGGAACACAAAGCGCGCCGGCAGTTTCAGGCGCTCGGCGACGCTGGCCAGGAAACGCCCGGCCATCACCCCATCGGCGCCGTAGTCTTCTTGCTCATCGGCGATCAGTGCGCTGTTGTGCCAGATCGGCACGCCGTCGCGGCGCCAGTAGCAATTGAGCGACCAGCGCGGCAGTTGCTCGCCGGGGTACCACTTGCCTTGGCCGAAATGCACCAGGCCCTTGGGCGCATAGTGCTGGCGCAGGCGCTGGAACAGCTCGGCCGACAGGCGACGCTTGTCCGGGCCCAGGGCTGCGGTGTTCCATTCGGCGCCGTCTGGGTCGTCAATAGAGACGAAGGTCGGCTCGCCGCCCATGGTCAGGCGTACGTCGTCCTTGAGCAGGTCGCCGTCGATCTGCCGGCCCAGGGCCTGGATCGCCAACCATTGTGCTTCGGTGTAGGGCTTGGTCACCCGTGGCGCTTCCCAGATGCGCTCCACCGACATCTCATGGGTGAACTCGCATTCGCACGGCTCAACCAACCCACTGATGGGCGCGGCAGACGATGGATCGGGGCTGCAGGCCAAGGGGATATGCCCTTCACCGGCGAACAACCCGGACGTGGCATCCAGGCCAATCCAGCCAGCGCCGGGCAGATACACTTCGCACCAGGCGTGCAGGTCGGTGAAGTCCACCTCGGTACCGGACGGGCCGTCGAGGGCTTTGACGTCGGCGGTCAGTTGAATCAGATAACCAGAGACAAATCGCGCCGCCAACCCGAGGTTGCGCAGCAATTGCACCAACAACCAGGCCGAGTCGCGGCAGGAGCCGGACGCGTTTTCCAGGGTAAATTCCGGGGTTTGCACACCCGGCTCCATGCGAATCAGGTAACCGATATCGGCGGCCAGGCGCTGGTTGAGGCCGACCAAGAAATCCACAGCAGGCAGCGGCGTGCGGTCGATACCGGCCAGGTACGCAGCCAACCTTGGCGTCAGCGGCAAGGTTTCCAGATACGGCGCCAGCTCGCGCTGCTCATCGGCGGCGTAGCTGAACGGGATTTTTTCGGCGTAGGGCTCGAGGAAAAAATCGAACGGATTGAACACCGCCATCTCGGCGACCAGGTCGACCTCAATGCGCAACTCGTCAGTCTTTTCCGGGAACACCAGGCGCGCCAGATAATTGCCCTGGGGGTCTTGCTGCCAGTTGATGAAATGCTGCTCGGGCAACACCTTCAGCGCGTAGGACAGTATTCGCGTACGGCTATGGGCTGCCGGACGTAGCCGAACGATCTGTGGGCCGAGTTCGACAGCACGGTCGTAGCGGTAATGCGTAACGTGGTGCAACGCGACATGAATCGACACGGCGGCCTCCTGCGAGCCAGGGCATAAGCACAACGCGCGCAAGACTTATGCCACAGCAGCAGTCATTGCACTAAAACGTCAGGCCCGGTGCAGTACAGCACCAAAACGGCGCCAACGTTGTGGCTATGGTGCAGGCGCTGCACACATTTGTAGCGCCGGGCTGAGGGCAGGTGGTGAATCTACCCAATCAGTGGTGTTTGTGTTGGGCAATCATGGCCTGGCGCAGGCAGCGGACTTCGACCAGTTTCTGGCGCATTTCACGGTGGCGTTTGCTGTTGAACAGCAATAGCCCAATTAATGGAAACACCAGGCTCAAGGCATATACCACCCCGTTCGGTTGATCATTGAGTGTTGGCAATACACCCAGAAAGCATACCCCCAGCAGCAACACTAGCGGCCAAATCCATTGGGGACGCCCGCGTGCGATCATGAAATTGCAGTGCACAATGACTAGCGTGAGTGCGATACCCGCCAGGAAGGAGTATTTGGCATTATCTGCCATGGACAGGCTTGGCATATAGCTATCGAAGAACACCGGAACCGCAAACACGAGGGTGAAAATGCAGACGAATATCGCCCCCATAAAGACGGGGAAATACGTCGACAGAAAACTGCGAATGCTAGGCAGCTCGTTCATTGTTCGGCCTCCTCATACAGACCTATGGCAATTGTGCGTACGTTCCCTGACACCGCACTACCGGTAAAACCGATGGCTGCGCCCAACGCGTCCTTGATCTGCGTGACCGTTGCATGCTTGACCTCGGTGGGCGTGAACCGCTTAGGCAACTCGCCCGACAACTGCTTTAACTTGATCATCTTGGACGTCAAGCGTGGGTCGTTGATGCTCAGCAGCTCTTTGGTCAGCTTGGCGCGCTCCTGTCGATTCAGGCCCCTGAGTACCTCTCTCACACTTTTCCCGGTAGAGGCCTTATTCAGCCGCACCAGCTTGACCGTTGCCAATGCCGATGAACCCACCCCAACCAACGACGCCGCATCCAGGGCAATCATGGTGTATTGGTACCACTCCTCACTGTCGAGCTGATCATTGCGCGCGGGGTTGCGGATCTCATTGACGGTGCGATAGCCGCTGGCAAAGCACTGCACAGAACTGGCTGCCGCGGCCGTATAGCCGAGCGCCACGACCACCGAACTGGCCCCCGCCGAAAACGGAACTGCGACGGAACCACTGAGCACCACGATCCAACCGATAACCGCGCCGGCACACGATAGCGTGGTATTGACCGCTTCGCCCACCAAGCGGGACTCACGCGGATTGTCTTGCACCTGCTGAGCGAATTGCGTTGGTGCGATGTACTTCTGCGCCTCACGCAGGATCAAACGCTTGGGTGCGATGCTGCAGATGGGCTGAAATTCGCGCAGGGTGACAACGTTGAAATCGGCATCGATATACACAACACCTGCACCGACAATGGCGGGGTCTGCATCGATGGCGGCGAACAGCCGTGGCAGGTTGATCAGGCTCTCGATACGCTGGCGCGCCATAAATTGAGAGCGGTTGGAATCCATGCCGATGTTGAACAAGGAGCTGCCCATAAGTGTTCTTCCTTGAAATTGAAAGTGCCCAGACCGGCCTCATCGCAGGCAAGCCAGCGCCCACACTTGAAATGCATTCCCCTGTGGGAGCTGGCTTGCCTGCGATAGCAATCTGATGAGCGCCCCCCTAACAAACAGGCCACCTACCGCCAATAAACCTATCTAATCAACGGGTCTTGCGTTGCGCAATCGCCGCCCGACGCAGGTGACGTATTTCGAGTAATCGCTGACGCATTTCACGATGGCGCTTGCTGTTGAGCAGCAGCAAACCCAGCAGCGGAAACAGCACCGCCGAACCGTACACCAGGGTATTGAGGCCGTATTGAATCATCGGCAAAACGAACAGCAGGCAACACACCAGATAGCCCGCCACCAGCCGGGTCGCCCAGGGGTACCCGCGTGCAATCATCACATTACCAAACACCAGTACCGCTACCAGCACCAGTATTGCAGCCCCGGAGTAGTTGGCCTTGAGCGCCGGTTCAACCCCGCGCAAATAGGTTACGCCCGCCGTGGAGACAGCCACCGAACCAGAGAAAATCGCCATGAAGATGGTGCCCATGAACACCGGAAAATAACGCGCAAGGAAACTGCGCCTATCGGGAAACCCCTTCATTCCGTCAGTTCCTCATACAGGCCAATGGCAAGCGTCGACGCCGAGCCGACGTGACCGGTTCGATAGCTGCCCCAGATACCCAACATGCCGCCCAAGGCGTCCTTGAGCTGGGTGAGCGTGGCATGACGAATTTCCGTGGAGCTGTAGCGCTTGGGCAACGTGCCGGCGCGCTGCTGCAACTTGAGCAACTTGGGGGTCAGGCTTGGGTCTTTGAGACTGAGCAATTCCTGGGTCAACTTCTTGCGCTCCTGGCGATTCAAGCCCTTGAGCAATTCATACCAGCTCTTGCCCAACGCAGCGGCTTTTTTGGCCTTGAGCAGCCTTAATGTGGTGAAGGCTCCCGTTCCGATCCCGACCAACGACGCGGCATCGAGAATCGGTGACACCGCGCCATACCACTGGGCGTCGTCCATGCGGTCGTTGGCATCTGGGTCAAGGATCTCGTTATAGGTCCGGGCCACGCCAAACCCGCACTGAGCGCTGCTGGCCAGCGCCGCCGTGACACCGATACCCACCACAAAAGCACTGGCACCGGCGGTGAACGGTACGGCGACGCTGCCACTGAACACCACGATCCAGCCGATCACCGCCGCCCCACAGGAAAGCCCCATGTCAAAGGCCTCCTTCTGGAGGCGCCCTTCACGGGGGTCGGTCTTCACCTGCTCGACAAACTGCGCCGGCGAGATGTACTTCTGCGCCTCGCGCAAAATGACGCGCTTGGGTTTGATGCTGCAGATGGGTTTGAATTCGCGCAGGGTGATCACGTTGAAGTCGGCGTCGATGTACACCACGCCAGCGCCGACGATGCTGGGGTCGGCGTCAATGACGGCGAACAGCCGCGGCAGGTTGATCTGGCTCTCAATGCGCTGGCGCGCCATGAATTGGGAGCGGTTGGAGTCCATGCCGATGTTGAGCAAGGGGTTGCCCATAAGTGTTCTTCCTTGAAATCGAGAGTGCCCAGACCGGCCTCATCGCAGGCAAGCCAGCTCCCACGCTTGAAATACATTCTCCTGTGGGAGCTGGCTTGCCTGCGATAGCAATCTAATGGGCGCCACCTTACCAAACAGACTCACCACCGACCAGAAAGCAAAACGCCAGCACGAGGCTGGCGTTTTGCATTTCAGGCGTCGATCACCGCGGTACAACCGGCTTGCGCGTAGGCTTGCCGCCCTTGCCCTTGGCCGCATCGCTGCGCTCTTTGGCCGCCTGCTTATTGCGCGCCTGGGCCGCAGCCTTGGCTTGCTCGCGCTTGTCCCACGGGTTGCTGCCGTCGCTGCCACGGGGTGGCAGGCCGGTGTGCTGGGTGAGGATCCTGGTGGTGGTTTCCTTGGCGACCTTATGGCTGCCGGCCGGCGTCGAGTTCTTGCGCCGGGCGCTCTGGTAGCTGTCGGTGGACGGCTGGTGCAGCGGGATCAACTGGTCCTTGCCCGACCCGATCAGGTCGGCACGGCCCATGCGGGTCAATGCTTCACGCAGCATCGGCCAGCCCTTCGGGTCGTGGTAACGCAGGAACGCCTTGTGCAGGCGGCGCTGCTCCTCGCTCTTGACGATGGTCACCGCGTCGCTCTTGTAGGTGACCTTGCGCAACGGGTTTTTGCCCGAGTGGTACATCGCGGTGGCGGTGGCCATCGGCGACGGGTAGAACGCCTGCACCTGGTCGGCACGGAAGCCGTTGCCCTTGAGCCACAGGGCCAGGTTCATCATGTCTTCATCGGTGGTACCCGGGTGGGCGGCGATGAAGTACGGGATCAGGTACTGCTCCTTGCCCGCTTCCTTGGTGTACTTCTCGAACATGCGCTTGAACTTGTCATAGCTGCCAATGCCCGGCTTCATCATCTGGTTGAGCGGACCTTCCTCGGTGTGTTCCGGGGCGATCTTGAGGTAACCACCGACGTGGTGGGTGACCAGCTCTTTGACGTATTCCGGCGACTCGACGGCCAGGTCGTAGCGCAGGCCGGAAGCGATCAGGATCTTCTTCACACCCGGCAACGCACGGGCGCTGCGGTACAGCTGGATCAACGACGAGTGGTCGGTGTTCAGGTTAGGGCAGATGCCAGGGAACACGCACGACGGCTTGCGGCACGCGGATTCGATTTCCGGGCTTTTGCAGGCGATGCGGTACATGTTCGCCGTCGGGCCGCCGAGGTCGGAGATCACGCCGGTGAAGCCCGGCACTTTGTCGCGGATCTCTTCGATCTCGCGAATGATCGACTCTTCGGAACGGTTCTGGATGATGCGGCCTTCGTGCTCGGTGATCGAGCAGAAGGTGCAGCCGCCGAAGCAGCCACGCATGATATTCACCGAGAAACGGATCATGTCGTAGGCCGGGATCTTCTCCTTGCCATACGCCGGGTGCGGTACGCGGGCGTACGGCATGCCGAACACGTAGTCCATTTCTTCGGTAGTCATGGGAATGGGCGGCGGGTTGAACCATACGTCCACTTCACCGTGCTTCTGCACCAGGGCGCGAGCGTTGCCTGGGTTGGTTTCCAGGTGCAACACGCGGTTGGCGTGGGCATAGAGCACCGCGTCGCCGCGGACTTTTTCCACCGATGGCAGGCGGATCACGGTCTTGTCACGGGTCATGCGCGGGCTGGCCAGGATCTGCACAACCTTGGCTTCTTCCGGATCATCCACCGGCCCCTTTTCCTGCTCGATGGCGCAGGCCTGGGTGTCCTGGGTGTTGACGTACGGGTTGATGATCTTGTCGATCTTGCCCGGACGGTCGATGCGCGTGGAATCCACTTCGTACCAACCGGCCGGCGTATCACGGCGGATGAACGCGGTACCGCGCACATCGGTGATGTCTTCGATCTTGTGGCCCCACGACAAACGCTGGGCAACTTCGACGATGGCCCGCTCGGCGTTGCCGTACAGCAGGATATCGGCGGTGGCGTCGATCAGGATCGAGTTGCGCACGCGGTCCTGCCAGTAGTCGTAGTGGGCGATACGACGCAGGGAAGCTTCGATGCCGCCAAGCACGATCGGCACGTTCTTGTAGGCTTCCTTGCAACGCTGGCTGTACACCAGGCTTGCACGGTCGGGACGTTTGCCGGCCATGCCGCCAGGGGTATAGGCGTCGTCGGAGCGGATTTTCTTGTCCGCGGTGTAGCGGTTGATCATCGAGTCCATGTTGCCGGCCGCGACGCCGAAGAACAGGTTCGGCTCGCCGAGCTTCATGAAGTCGTCTTTGGACTGCCAGTTCGGTTGCGCGATGATCCCGACGCGAAAGCCCTGGGACTCCAGCAGCCGGCCGATGATCGCCATGCCGAACGATGGGTGGTCAACATAGGCATCACCGGTGACGATGATGATGTCGCACGAATCCCAGCCAAGCTGATCCATCTCCTCCCTGCTCATCGGCAGGAATGGCGCAGGACCGAAACATTCGGCCCAGTACTTGGGATAGTCAAATAACGGCTTGGCTGTTTGCATGACGGTGACCGGTGTGAAGATGAAAAATCGCGGGCGCGGAATATAGCACAAATTTTGACCAATTCCGACGGTAGTAGTCGGAATTGTGGTGGCCCCATCGCAGGCGCTTGAAACTACTCGTCGTCGTCGAAGTTGTAGCTACCCGGCGCCAGGTTCTCGAAACGCGTGTACTTGCCGATGAACGCCAACCGGATAAACCCGATCGGGCCGTTCCGCTGCTTGCCGATGATGATTTCGGCAATGCCCTTGTGTTCCGTCTCGGGGTGGTACACCTCGTCGCGGTACACGAACATGATCACGTCGGCGTCCTGCTCGATCGCTCCGGATTCCCGCAAGTCGGAGTTCACCGGACGCTTGTTGGGACGTTGTTCCAGGGAACGGTTGAGCTGGGACAACGCCACCACCGGGCAGTTGAATTCCTTGGCCAGGGCCTTCAAGGAACGAGAGATTTCAGAAATCTCGTTGGTACGGTTGTCGCCACTGGAACCGGGGATCTGCATCAACTGCAGGTAGTCGATCATGATCAGGGCGATGTCGCCATGCTCACGCACCAGGCGCCGGGTACGCGCGCGCATTTCGGACGGGCTGATACCGGCAGTGTCATCGATGAACAGCTTGCGGTCGTTGAGCAGGTTGACCGCGGAGGTCAGGCGCGGCCAGTCGTCGTCTTCAAGCTGGCCGGAACGCACCTTGGTCTGGTCGATACGGCCAAGCGACGAGAGCATACGCATGATCAACGATTCGCCTGGCATCTCGAGGGAGTACACCAGCACCGCCTTGTCGCTGCGTAACACGGCGTTTTCCACCAGGTTCATCGCGAAGGTGGTCTTACCCATGGACGGACGACCGGCGACGATGATCAAGTCGGACGGCTGCAGGCCGCTGGTCTTTTCGTCGAGGTCGGTGTAACCGGTGGAAATACCGGTAATCGCGGCATCGGTGTTGAACAGGGTGTCGATGCGGTCGATGGCTTTGGTCAGCAGGTCGTTGACGCTGACCGGGCCGCCGGTTTTCGGACGGGCCTCGGCGATCTGGAAGATCTGGCGCTCGGCTTCGTCAAGGATCTCGGCAGCGGTGCGGCCTTCGGGGTTGAAGGCGCTGTCGGCGATTTCGGTGCTGATGCCGATCAACTGGCGCAACGTGGCGCGCTCGCGGACGATCTGGGCATAGGCCTTGATGTTGGCGACGGACGGCGTGTTTTTTGCCAGCTCACCGAGGTAGCCCAGACCACCCACTTGGGAGGTCTGGCCTTCCTTGTCCAACTGCTCGGCCAGGGTTACCACGTCGATCGGTGAGTTCTGGTCGGCCAGCTTGGCGATGGCGCGGAAGATCAGGCGGTGGTCATGACGATAGAAGTCACCGTCCGAGACTTGATCCAGCACGCGTTCCCAGGCGTTGTTGTCCAGCATCAAGCCACCGAGCACGGCCTGTTCGGCCTCGATGGAATGCGGCGGCACCTTCAGGGCAGCGGTTTGCAGATCGTATTGCTCAGGAGCAGAGATTTCGTTCATGGCCACTTGGAATTTGGGGTGTGTAGAAAAACAAAAGGCACGACCTGTAAACAGGATCGTGCCCGATGTTAACCGGCTGGCACGCGAGGTGCCAGTCAGTTAGGTGCGACTTAAGCTGCTACCACGACAACGCGTACGGTGGCTTCAACTTCGGCGTGCAGGTGCACGGCTACGTCGAATTCGCCTACGTTGCGGATGGTGCCGTTCGGCAGACGAACTTCGCTCTTCTGCACTTCAACGCCGGAGGCGGTCAGTGCATCAGCGATGTCGTGGGTACCGATCGAACCGAACAGCTTGCCTTCGTCACCAGCGGTGGCAGTGATAGTCACTTCCAGCTCAGCCAGTTGGGCAGCGCGAGTTTCGGCCGACGCTTTTTTGTCTGCTGCGGCTTTTTCCAGCTCAGCACGACGCTCTTCAAACGCAGCCAGGTTGGCAGCGGTTGCAGCGGTGGCTTTGCCGTATGGCAGCAGGTAGTTACGACCGTAGCCGGCCTTAACGTTCACTTTGTCGCCCAGGTTGCCCAGGTTGGCGACTTTTTCCAGAAGGATCAGTTGCATGTGAAAATCCTCTAACTTTTAACCTTCACCGTTCGCGTTATCGGCGTCTTTCGACGCCAGACGACCGCGAAAATCAATCAGGCTGTCAACAATGGCCAAGACCACGAGTAACGGATAGATCAGCTGCATGAACAGCAACAGCGTGACGTACAACCCCACCAGCCAAAACCTGGCCAGTCGCTTTTGCGCGGCAAGCCCATGAATCAGGGCCAGCCCGGCAAACACCAGCGGTACGCTGCAAATCGGCGCCAGCAAGGCCATCTGTGGGCCGAAGTTCGGCCCGACAACCATGCACGCCAGCAGCAACATCGCCGGCCCCGCTGGGATTCTGATACTGCGAAACTCGCGACCAAAACCACCCGGGTTGTACAACAACGCCTGCCAATAACGCCCAAGAATCAGGCTCAGCACGCTGACGACCTGCAACAAAGCCGCAATAAGGCCGGTCAGGACCGGGGCAATCAGTGACGCAAACCGCGCTCGCTCATCTACCGACAAATGCTGGTAGAGATCCCCGAGGGCCAACGGCAGGATCTTGACGATCTCCTGCGCCAGCGCCTCGATCTGCGGGCGGAAAGCCGCGCCAAGCATCACTGAGTACACCAACCCCAATGCCACGCTGACCAGCAGCGTGCGGACCCAGGACTCACTTGCGCGCAAAACCAACGCAAGGCTCGATGACCCCAGCAGTACCAGAAGTACCCGTGGATCACCCATTTGCAGCCACCAGATCAAGGCCGGCAACAAACCCAGGGCAAGAACGCCAAGGGCGTCCTTCAAACCGCGCCGCAGTAGCACAAGGCAACCTGCGGCAGCACCCAACCAATAAAGCAACGGCAATGCCGCACATCCAGCCACTACCAGAGTGGCCTGCACGCGACCGCGCATGATGAACTCAGCTAAGGCGCGCATGCATTCAATCCCTTACTACTTGTCGACTGCCCGGTCTCAGCGGCCGTGGCTGTCGGTGTAGGCCAGCAGGGCCAGGAAGCGGGCGCGCTTGATAGCGGTGGCCAGCTGACGCTGATAACGTGCTTTGGTACCGGTGATACGGCTTGGAACGATTTTGCCGGTCTCGGATACGTAGGCTTTCAGAGTGTTGAGATCTTTGTAATCGATCTCTTTCACGTCTTCAGCGGTGAAGCGGCAGAATTTACGACGACGGAAGAAACGTGCCATTTGATAGGCTCCTTAAAAGGTCCGTGGATTACTCGTCAGCGTTATCGCTGTTGTCGCTGTCATCACTATCAGCGCTATCAGCGCCTTCGTGCTCAGGACGGTCGCGACGCTCACGGCGCTCACTGCGGTTTTCTTCAGCCTTGAGCATCTCGGATTGGCCAGTAACGGCTTCTTCGCGACGGATGACCAGGTTACGGATCACAGCATCGTTGTAGCGGAAGTTGTCTTCCAGCTCGGCCAGGGCCTTGCCAGTGCACTCAACGTTCAGCATCACGTAGTGAGCCTTGTGAACATTGTTGATTGCGTAGGCCAGTTGACGACGGCCCCAATCTTCCAGACGGTGGATTTTGCCGCCGTCTTCTTCGATCAGCTTGGTGTAACGCTCAACCATGCCGCCGACTTGCTCGCTTTGATCCGGGTGGACCAAAAAGATGATTTCGTAATGACGCATGAATGCTCCTTACGGGTTGTAGCCTGCCGCTCAAAAACGGTCAGACAAGGAGTGAATGACACTTATGGATCTTGCCGCAGGGGAGGCACATCGGTGCCTGCCAGGAAGGCAAGGGGCGCAATTGTAGAGAAGGGGGAGAAGCGGCGCAAGGCAATTGGTGATTATTTGAACAACCCCAAGCACCACAAACACAAATGTAGGAGCGAGCTTGCTCGCGAAAAACTCACAGACACCGCGCTCATTCAGGAAGCCCGCGTTATCGTTGACGTTTTTCGCGAGCAAGCTCGCTCCTACATCAGGATTGGGGCAAGCCCCACATGGTGATTACTTCTTGGGCTTGGCCTTAGCCTTCGCACCACGCTGACGCTGGGCTTCAAACAGGCACACGCCCGTCGCCACCGACACATTGAGGCTGCTGACACTACCGGCCATCGGCAGGTGCACCAGATAATCGCAATGCTCACGGGTCAGGCGGCGCATGCCTTTGCCTTCGGCGCCCATGATCAGGATCGTAGGGCCGGTAAGGTCCTGGTCATAAATGCTGACCTCAGCCTCCCCCGCCGTGCCCACGACCCACAGGCCGCGCTGCTGGAGCTTCTCGAGGGTACGCGCCAGGTTGGTCACGGCCACCAGCGGAATCACTTCCGCCGCACCGCAGGCGACCTTGCGCACCACCGGCGTCAGGGTCGCGGACTTGTCCTTGGGCACGATCACTGCCAGCGCACCGGCAGCATCCGCCGAACGCAGGCAGGCGCCGAGGTTGTGCGGGTCGGTCACGCCGTCCAGCACCAAGAGCAACGGTGCACCTTCGGTACGGTCGAGCAGCTCGTCGAGCATCGCCTCGCCCCACACCTGGCTCGGACTGACGTCAGCCACCACGCCTTGGTGAACGCCTTCGACCCACACGTCCATTTCACGACGCTCGGCCTGGCCGATGGCAACCTTATTCTGCGTAGCCAACTCGACCAGCGCCTGTACGCGCGGCTCGCTGCGACCTTCGGCCAACCACACCTGCTTGACGCGCTTGGGATGGTGACGCAGCAGTGCTTCTACGGCGTGCACGCCGTAGATTTTTTCCAGACTCATGACTTGGCCTTAGGTTTGCGCGACCCGCCGCTTTTTGCGGGAGCCGAACCCGCTTTTGGCGGGCCTTTACGGTGTTTACTTGGCTTGCTCGACGGCTTTTCCGCCCCGTGGGACTTTCCCCCAGACGCCGCTTTACCACCGCTTTTGGCTTCGTTGAGCAACTGCTGCTTCAACTCGCGGCTCTTGCGCAGCTCGGCGTTTTTCGCCGCCGCGTCGCTTGGGCGGTAGGCTTCAGGGGCCTTGTCCTTGGCGGAAGAACGACGACCAGTCTTGGCAGGTGCAGGCTCGGCCGTGGTTTTTGGGGTGGCCGCTTTGCCTTTGGACGCAGGCGCCGTGGTTTCACCACGTTTTTTACGACCCGCAGGCTCTGCCGGCTTGTCAGGCATGCCGAAGTCGATCTTGCGCTCGTCGAGATCGACACGCATGACCTGCACTTCAACGGTATCGCCCAAGCGGAAGCTGCGACCGGTGCGCTCGCCCGCCAGGCGGTGATGCACAGGATCGAAGTGGTAGTAGTCACCCGGCAAGGCGGTGACGTGCACCAGGCCCTCGACGTAGATGTCGGTCAGCTCGACGAACAGGCCAAAGCCGGTCACGGCGGTGATGACACCCGGGAACGACTCGCCCACGCGATCCTTCATGAACTCGCACTTGAGCCAGTTCACCACGTCGCGGGTGGCTTCGTCGGCGCGGCGTTCGCTCATGGAGCACTGCTCGCCCAGTTGTTCCAGGGCCGCTTCGTCGTACGGGTAGATCCGTGCTTTCGGAATGGTCATGGCACCGGCGCGCTTGACGTGCGGGGTGTTCTGCTTGGAATGGATCACGCTGCGGATCGCACGGTGCGTGAGCAAGTCCGGGTAGCGGCGAATTGGCGAAGTGAAGTGGGTGTACGCCTCGTAATTCAGGCCGAAGTGGCCCTGGTTATCGGCGCTGTACACCGCCTGGCTCAGCGAGCGCAGCATCACGGTCTGGATCACGTGGTAATCCGGACGGTCCTTGATGCTGGCCAGCAGGGCCTGGTAATCCTTCGGCGTCGGGCCGTCCTTGCCTTTGTGCAGGGACAGGCCGAGTTCGCCGAGGAAGGCGCGAAGTTTTTCCAGGCGCTCCGGCGGGGGGCCGTCGTGCACACGGTACAACGCAGGAATTTCGTGCTTCTTGAGGAACTCGGCAGTGGCCACGTTGGCCGCCAGCATGCACTCCTCGATCAGCTTGTGCGCGTCGTTACGGGTGGTCGGGGTGATCGCCGCAATCTTGCGCTCGGAGCCGAAGACAATGCGGGTTTCCTGGGTTTCGAAATCGATCGCGCCACGGGTATGACGGGCACCCAGCAACACCTTGTACAGCGAGTACAGCTGCTTGAGGTGCGGCACCACGCCAGCGTACTCGGTACGCAGGGCCTTGGCTTCGCTGGTCTTCGGCGTTTCCAGGATGGTGCTGACCTTGTTGTAGGTCAGGCGTGCCTGGGAGTGGATCACCGCTTCGTAGAACTGGTAGTCGGTCATTTCGCCGGTTTTGGAGATGGTCATCTCGCACACCATGGCCAAACGGTCGACTTTCGGGTTCAGGGAGCACAGGCCGTTGGACAGCTGCTCGGGCAGCATCGGGATCACGCGCTCTGGGAAGTACACGGAGTTGCCGCGCACCTGGGCTTCGTTATCCGGGGCCGAACCGATCTTCACGTAGCTGGACACGTCGGCAATCGCGACGTACAACTTCCAGCCGCCGGAGAACAGGCGCAGCTTGCCAGGCTTGGCTTCGCAGTAGACCGCATCGTCGAAGTCGCGGGCATCTTCACCGTCAATCGTGACAAACGGCAGATGACGCA
Source organism: Pseudomonas sp. WS 5503 (assembly GCF_012985385.1). Taxonomy (NCBI): domain Bacteria; kingdom Pseudomonadati; phylum Pseudomonadota; class Gammaproteobacteria; order Pseudomonadales; family Pseudomonadaceae; genus Pseudomonas; species Pseudomonas sp. WS 5503. The sequence continues at coordinate 466,229 of NZ_JAAQWI010000003.1, read as the reverse complement.
GGTCGATGCGTTTTTCTTTGTCTTTCTCTTCGACTTCCGGCTTGAGCTTGGCGGCTTCCTTGAGCACGGCCTCAGGCCAGACGTGAGGGATATCGTAGGTGCGCAAGGCAACGTCGATTTCCATGCCCGGCGCCATGTAGTTGCCGACCACTTCAACGATATCGCCCTGGGGCTGGAAGCGCGCCGTTGGCCAGTGGGTGATTTTCACCTCGACGAACTGGCCGACCTTGGCGGCGCCATTACGGCCCGGGGTGATCAGCACTTCCTGCTGGACCTTCGGGTTATCCGGCACAACGAAGCCGATGCCGCCTTCTTCGAAGTAACGGCCGACGATGGATTCGTGGGCGCGGGACACCACTTCGACGATCACGCCTTCACGACGACCACGGCGGTCGAGGCCAGAAACCCGCGCCAGGGCACGGTCGCCATCGAACACCAGACGCATTTGCGCCGGGCTCATGAACAGGTCGTCACTGCCATCGTCCGGGATCAGGAAGCCGAAGCCGTCACGGTGGCCGGCAATGCGACCCAGGATCAGGTCCAGCTTGTCGACCGGCGCGTAAGTGCCACGACGGGTGTAGATCAATTGAGCATCGCGCTCCATCGCACGCAGACGGCGGCGCAGGGCTTCGAGCTGGTCTTCGGTGGTCAGACCGAATTCTTCAACCAGTTGCTCACGGCTAGCAGGCGAACCACGATCGGCGAGGTGCGCCAGGATCAGTTCGCGGCTAGGAATAGGGTTTTCATATTTTTCCGCTTCACGAGCGGCCTCGGGATCGAGGGACTGCCAATCGGCCATTAGAGAGTTTTCACCTTGTCTATATGCGGGTTAGTTTGGCATACGCGTATTGAAACGGGAAATTTCAGGTATCAACAAGCGTTTAAAAGCCCTTTGCGGCCCCCGGAGCGCACCTTGCACGACCACTGGCGAAATTTTCCAGGCTTTTTTCATGGCAGGGGTTTACAGCTCAAATATCGCTCCGTATAGTGCGCGCCATCGACGACGGCAACGTTGTTGATGCTGCCCAGGTGGTGAAATTGGTAGACACGCCAGCTTCAGGTGCTGGTGATCGCAAGGTCGTGGAAGTTCGAGTCTTCTCCTGGGCACCAAATTCAGATCAAACCCGCGAAAGCGGGTTTTTTCGTTTCAGGCCTCTGATTTTTAACGGAAAAATTGATTTATATTTTTCGAATCAGGGGTTTACAGATCAAAAGCCCCGCCGTATAGTTCGCCCCATCAACAGCGGCAACGTTGTTAGATAATGCCCAGGTGGTGAAATTGGTAGACACGCCAGCTTCAGGTGCTGGTGATCGCAAGGTCGTGGAAGTTCGAGTCTTCTCCTGGGCACCAAATTCAGATCAAACCCGCGAAAGCGGGTTTTTTCGTTTCCGGGGTTTGAAAACTTCCCCAGTGATTTCCCCCTCATCCGCACTTGAGAAGATTTATCGTTTATCCTTGCAATGATTTGTTGCATATAAGCGAGGAACACTTCGGATGATGATCCGTGACAACCGACTCAAGACATCCCTTCTGCGCGGCCTGACCCTCACCCTACTCAGCCTGACCCTGCTCTCGCCCGCCGCCCATTCTGCCGACAAGGTCTCCCTGACCTTATACAACGGCCAACACAAAGAAGTCGGCGATGAACTCGCCAAGGCCTTCGAAGCCAAGACCGGCATCCACGTCAACGTGCGCAAAGGTAGCAGCAACCAGCTGGCCAGCCAGGTCGTCGAAGAAGGTGAGCGCTCCCCTGCAGACGTCATCTACACCGAAGAATCACCGCCCCTGAACAAACTCGGCGAGCAAGGCCTGTTGGCAAAAATCGATGCCAGCACCCTCGATGTCCTGCCCAAGGATTACGTGGGCAAAAACGGCGACTGGATGGGCGTGACCGCACGCACCCGCGTCGTAGCCTTCAACCCCAAACTGATTGCCGAAAAAGACCTGCCCAAGTCGGTACTGGATTTTGCCGGCCCCGAGTGGCAAGGCAAAGTCGGCTTCGTTCCCACCAGCGGCGCGTTCCAGGAGCAAGCCGTGGCGATCATCAAGCTGCACGGTCGCGAAGCCGCAGAAGAATGGCTGACCGGCCTGCGCGCCTTCGGCAAGGTGTACAGCAACAATATGGTTGCCCTCAAGGCCGTGGAAAAAGGCGAAGTAGCCACCGTGCTGGTGAATAACTACTACTGGTTTGCCCTGAAAAAGGAAAAAACCAATCTGGATTCCCAACTGCACTACTTCACCGATGGTGATGCTGGCGGCCTGATCACCGTATCCTCCGCTGCCGCACTCAAATCCAGCAAGCATCCCAAAGAAGCTCAGCAATTGCTGGCATTCATGGCCAGCGAAGAAGGCCAGCGCGTGATCACCAACACGTCGGCCGAGTACCCGCTGCGCAAGGGCATGGAATCGAACCGCGGCCTCAAGCCATTCAGCGAACTGCAGCCACCAAAGGTCACCCCCGCAGACCTGGGTAACGCCGAAGAAGCCCTGGAACTGGAACGTGACGTTGGCCTGAACTGATGAACCCATCGCTTTCCGTCGCGGGGTTCACCCCCCGTCGCAAACGCCCGTCGATCTGGCTGCTGCTACCTGTGCTGTTGCTGGTTGGCCTGAGCCTGTTGCCGCTCGCCTACGTCGGGCTCAAAGCCTGGCAGGCGGGCTGGACGGAGGCGATGCATCTACTGTGGCGGCCTTATGTGTTCGGACTGCTGCGCAACACCCTGGCGCTGATGGTCGGCGTGACCCTGACCTGCGGCGTGATCGGCCTGTCCCTGGCCTGGCTGCTGGAACGCAGCAACCTGCCAGGGCGGCGCATCTGGGGTGTGATCCTGTGCCTGCCGTTTGCGGTGCCGGCGTTCGTCAGCAGTTTTACCTGGGTGTCGCTGAGCGCCCAGTTCGAGGGGCTTGGCGGCGCGATCCTGGTGATGAGCCTGTCCAAATACCCGCTGGTATTTCTGCCGGTGGCGGCAACGCTACGCAATCTTGACCCCTCCCTGGAAGAATCGGCCCGCACGCTGGGGCTCAACCGCTGGGGCGTGTTCTTTCGCATCACCTTGCCGCTGCTGTGGCCATCGCTGCTGGCCGGCTCACTATTGATCGCACTGCACATGCTGGTGGAATTCGGCGCGCTGTCGATCATTGGGCTGCAGACCTTCACCACCGCGATCTACCAGCAGTTCGAACTGGAGTTCAGCAATGCCAATGCGGCAATGCTCTCGGCAGTGCTGCTGGTGATGTGCCTGACCCTGCTATGGCTGGAACTGCGCGTACGCGGCAAAGGCCGGCACGTGCGCATCGGCCAGGGCGCGGCGCGGCACGCCGAGCAGGTTCGACTGGGCAAGTGGGCGCCATTGGGCCAGGTGTATTGCCTGGCGCTGGCGATCATTGGCAGTGGCATCCCACTGGGAATGCTCGGGTATTGGTTGGCAGTCGGTTCGTCGGCAGCGTTTCCGATGGCCGAGATCGGTGAGGCGCTGCTGTCTTCCCTGGCGCTCTCGCTGGGCGGCGCCGCACTGTGCCTGGTACTGGCAGTACCGGTTGGTTTGCTGGTGGTGCGCTACAAAGGGCAACTGGCGCTATGGGCCGAACGCTTGCCGTACTTACTGCATGCCCTGCCCGGCCTGGTGATTGCGTTGACCCTGGTGTATTTCGCCCTGCATTACGTGCCAGCGCTGTACCAGACCTCGGCATTGCTGCTGATTGCTTATGCGCTGCTGTTTTTGCCATTGGCGCAGGCGCCGATTCGTACAGCACTGAACAAGGCGGCGCCACAGTTGGAAGAGGCTGCGCGCACGTTAGGCGCATCGTCCTTCAGTGCGTTTTGCCGGGTGACGTTGCCAATTATCTTTCCGGCGCTGGGGGCGGCGTTTGCCTTGGTGTTCCTGGATGCGATGAAGGAATTGACGGCGACATTGCTGCTGAGCCCGACCGGGCTGAATACCTTGGCGACGGCCGTCTGGGCGCATACCTCTAATGTGGAATTTGCGGCGGCGGCGCCGTATGCAGCGTTGTTGATTCTGGTGTCGGGGTTGCCGGTGTATCTACTTACGACGCGGATGTATTTGAGCCGCTGAAACAGTTATCGCAGGCAAGCCAGCTCCCACAGTGACCGAGTTCCAACTTTGGAATGCAGTTGAATGTGGGAGCTGGCTTGCCTGCGATGAAGCCCGTCCAGACAACCTCACGCCCTGAACTGCCCCAAGCTCGCCTTCAACTGCGCCGCCAACCCATCCAGCACCTTCCCACTGGCCGTCGTCTCCACCACCGCTTGCGCCGCACGCTCGGCCTGGGCATGGATCACCTCCACGCGCCCACGCACCGCATGCGCGCCCTGGGCTTGATGCTCGGCCGCGCGCGTCGCCAGGCCAATCGCCGCATGCACCTGCTCCACAGAAGCCTGCACCGTCTGCTGCAAGCGCACGCTGTCGCGCAGCACCAGCAAGCCCTCATTGGCCTGGCGCCCCGCCTTGCCGATGGTTTCCACCGCCTCACGCGCGCCCTGCTGCAATGCCACGATATGCGCCTGGATATCGCCGGTGGAGCTTTGAGTCTTGCTCGCCAGCGCACGCACTTCATCGGCCACCACCGCAAAGCCGCGCCCAGTCTCGCCAGCCCGTGCCGCCTCGATGGCCGCGTTGAGAGCGAGCAGGTTGGTTTGCTCGGCGATGCCGTGAATCACGGTGAGCACGACCTCGATTTGCTCGCTTTGCTGCGCCAGCCGTTCGATCACTTGGGAACCGGCCTGCACCTGCCCCGCCAACGCCTCGATCAAGCTACCGACTTCAGCCGAGGTTCGTGAGTTTTCATCCGTGGCCTGGCGAATATCCACCACCTGCTGCAAGGCCGCCTGCATAGCGTGGCTTTCGGCCTGGGCCTCGTCGGCCATTTGCGACAAAGCGCGCAAACTCTCGGCCACTTCATCACGCTGCAAGCCCGCCGCCGCATCGGCGCCAGCATTGCGCAACGTCATGGCGCCGATTTCCACGCCAGTACGCTGGGCCACGTCGCCCGCCTCGCGCACGATGGGCTGCAACTTATCCACAAAGCGATTGACCGCCGAGGCCATATCGCCGATTTCATCCTTGCTGTTGATCTGCACGCGCTTGGTGAGGTCGCCCTCGCCGGCCGCCAAATCATCCATCGCGGCAATCAGCAACTTCAGGCGATTGACCACGCGTCGCCCCAGCACAATGGCGATCAGCAGCAATACCCCAAGCCCCACCAGTGCCAGCCCCATGCCGATGCGCCAGCGCAGGGTGCCCGCCGCGTCTTGCACGGCGGCGGCGGTGTTGGCCGTCATTTGCGTGGCAGTGGCTTGTGCCGATTGCAGCCGGGCACCCATCGCGTTGGCGCTGTCAGCGGCGGCTCCCTTGAGGCTATCACCCACCAGTTGATCACCGCTGGCGATCAGCGCGGCAAAGCGCTTATCCAAGGCTTGCAGGTCGGCCTCAACCGCAGCGGTCGACACGCCCATGCGCACCTTGCCGATTTCCACACCGTTGGGGCTGATGGAGGCTTCAACGTAGTACACGGAAGGGTCAGTCTTGGCCGCGTCCAGTACCTTATCCAGAGCACGCTCACCCGCGCCTTTTGCCAGCAACGCCTGGTTGATCGGGTTCTCACGGTTCAGATAACGCGTCAGGTGCTCGCCTGCGGCGTCGTCATACACCACGAACAGCACATTGGGATTGCGCTGGGCCCGGCGGGCAAACTCTGAAAGAGTCGGCACGTCACTGTCCCACATGGCACGGGGCGCGACCGAGGCCAGCAGTTGCGCCATGTCATTGGCGGAGTCCTGCAGGTCTTTTTCCAGCGTCGCACGCAACTGCTTTTGCTCTTCCTGCAAGCGCGTGGAAAGCCCGGCTGTGAGGCGCTGGCGCGTGCTGGCGGAGAGGCTGTCCAGGCTGGACGTGACTTCCTTGCCAGCCTGGGCCAGTTCACCAGACAACTTCTGGCTATCTATGCCCAGGCGATTGCCCAAATCGGCTTCCAGCGCCGTCACCGTGCTCCGCGTCAGCGCGACGGCCACCAGCACTTGCACCAAAAGAGCGATACCAAGGGTAACGAACACCGGCCGCAACAGACGGCTTTGTAACAACGAGAGAACGGCAGACACTGGAAATCCCTCCACCACGGGTGCCATTAATTTGATAGCACCTCGAAAGAGGGAAACACAGCAAGGGTCGTGCCGCTTGCCAGGCAGAAACGACAAAGGGCTCCCGAAGGAGCCCTTTGCTTTTTACATCAACAACTTATTACGCGAACGGGTGACGCAGAACGATGGTCTCGTTGCGGTCCGGGCCGGTCGAAATAATGTCGATCGGTGCACCGATCAGCTCTTCCACACGCTTGATGTAGGCGCGGGCGTTGGCTGGCAGTTCTTCCAGGGTCTTGGCGCCCACGGTCGATTCGGTCCAGCCTGGCACTTCTTCGTACACAGGCTGCAGGCCCACGTAGCTGTCAGCGTCAGTCGGGGCAACATCGTTGCCTTGGGCGTCTTTGTAGCCGACGCAGATGTTGATGGCTTCCAGACCGTCGAGTACGTCCAGCTTGGTCAGGCAGATGCCCGAGATGCTGTTCACATCGATAGCGCGACGCAGGATAACGGCATCGAACCAGCCGCAACGACGAGCACGGCCAGTGGTGGCGCCGAATTCGTGGCCTTGCTTGGCCAGGTGCGCGCCGACGTCGTCGAACAGCTCAGTCGGGAACGGGCCCGAACCTACACGGGTGGTGTAAGCCTTGGTGATGCCCAGGATGTAGTCCAGGAACATCGGGCCAACGCCCGAGCCGGTGGCAACGCCGCCAGCAGTAGTGTTGGAGCTGGTCACGTACGGGTAGGTACCGTGGTCGATGTCCAGCAACGAACCCTGGGCACCTTCGAACATGATGTCCTTGCCAGCGCGACGCAGGTCGTGCAGCTCGGCCGTCACGTCCAGCATCAGCGGCTTGAGCAGCTCAGCGTATTCCTTGCACTCGGCCAGGGTCTTTTCAAACTCGATGGCTGGCTCTTTGTAGTAACCGACCAGCATGAAGTTGTGGTAATCCACAAGTTCACGCAGCTTGTCTTCAAAGCGCGGCATGTTGAGCAGGTCGCCCACACGCAGGCCACGACGTGCAACCTTGTCTTCGTAGGCCGGGCCGATGCCGCGACCGGTGGTGCCGATCTTCAGCTCGCCACGCGCCTTTTCACGGGCTTGGTCCAGCGCAACGTGGAAGGACAGGATCAGCGGGCAGGACGGGCTGATACGCAGGCGCTCGCGCACCGGTACGCCTTTTTCTTCCAGCTTGGTGATCTCGCGCAGCAGGGCGTCAGGCGCAACCACCACGCCGTTGCCGATCAGGCACTGCACGCCTTCGCGCAGAACACCCGACGGGATCAGGTGCAAGACGGTTTTTTCGCCATCGATGACCAGGGTGTGGCCAGCGTTGTGGCCACCTTGGTAGCGCACTACGGCGGCAGCATGTTCGGTCAGCAGATCAACGATCTTGCCTTTGCCCTCATCACCCCATTGGGTGCCCAGGACTACGACATTCTTACCCATAACACTTGTCCTCATTCGCGCAAACTTGGTGCCGGCGATGGCCGGCAGGAAAACTCAAGAAGCCAGTGGCGATACTTGCCAAAGCCCGTTCTGCTGAATCAATTGCCGGTCGCAGTCCGCTTCACGGGCGGCGGCCAATGGCTGCCCAGGCAAGGCCTGGACTACACGCTGACCCTCACGGCGTAACTGGCAAACCTGCTGCCAGAGCGCTGCGTCCGTACTGTCGGGCATCCAGATGCCACCAGACGGCAGCTCGACCTCAGCACGCCCCAGGGTCACCAGGGTTTTCAAATCGGTGGAAAAACCAGTGGCCGGACGCGCACGACCGAAGTCGGCGCCGATATCGTCATAGCGACCACCTTGGGCGATGGCCTGGCCAACACCCGGGACGAATACCGCGAACACCACACCGGTGTGGTAGTGGTAGCCGCGCAATTCACCCAGATCAAAATACAGCGGCAGCTCCGGGAACCGTGCCGACAGGCGCTCGGCAATTGCCAGCACATCGTCCAGTGCCGCCAATACCGGTGCCGGAGCATTGGCCAGGCGCTCACGCGCAGCCACCAGCACTTCACGGCCGCCGCACAGATTTACCAGCGCCCGCAGCATGCCAGCCAGCTCAGCAGGCACACCCTCGGTGAGAGCGATCACTTCATCGATCGCCTTGCGCTGCAGGGCATCGAACAACTGTTGCTCCACTTCACCGGACAACCCGGCAGCACGCGCCAGGCCACGGTAGATACCGACGTGGCCCAGGTCCATGTGCACGTCCGGCACATCCGCCAGTTGCAGCATGGCCAGCATCAGGCTGATCACTTCCACATCGCTGCTCGGGCTGGCGTCGCCGTACAACTCGGCGCCCAACTGGATCGGGCTACGGGAAGACGACAAGGCGCGCGGCTGGGCATGCAGTACGCTGCCGGCGTAGCACAGGCGGCTCGGGCCTTCACGACGCAGGGTGTGCGCATCGATGCGCGCCACTTGTGGCGTGATGTCGGCACGGAACCCCATTTGCCGGCCCGATTGCGGGTCGATGACCTTGAAGGTGCGCAGATCCAGGTCCTGGCCCGCGCCGGTCAGCAGGGATTCCAGGTACTCGATATGGGGAGTCACGACAAACTCGTAACCCCAGCTCTGGAACAGATCCAACACCTGGCGACGCGCTACTTCAATGCGCGCAGCTTCTGGTGGCAGTACTTCTTCGATGCCATCTGGCAGCAGCCAGCGGTCTACCGTTGCCATTACGCCATTCCCCTTTGATCCGGGCGGCCAGCCCTCGGCCGAGCCTTGAGTGAAGCAGAAAATACCCGCCCCTTGCATAAACCACGCGCAAGAGCGACGTGACGAACGGCCTGCAAACGGCCTCGTCGGGCACTTTCCTCGAAAAACCTGTCACGCCTGCCGAATCAAACATGCAGACGCAAAAAAGCCGGGAATTTCCCGGCTGCCGCATCATACACCCGTTTTCTGAAAGGATCACCCCGCCAGGCATTTTAGCCGCCCGACGGAGTGCGCCTTACAGAATCACGGGCTGGTTACTTGGACTTTTCCAGGTAGCGGAAGAAGTCGCTGCTTGGGTCCAACACCAGTACGTCGGTTTTGTTCGCGAAGCTTTCACGGTAAGCGCGCAGGCTACGGTAGAACGCGTAGAACTCCTGGTCCTGGCCGTAGGCCTTGGCGTAGATCGCCGCGGCTTGAGCATCGCCGTCACCACGAGCCTCTTCAGACTCACGATAGGCTTCTGCCAGCAGTACACGACGCTGACGGTCGGCATCGGCACGGATACCTTCAGCCAACTCGTTACCCTTGGCGCGGTGCTCACGCGCTTCACGCTCACGCTCGGTGCTCATACGCTCGAACACGCTGCGGTTCACTTCCTTGGGCAGGTCAATGGCCTTGACGCGAACGTCGACCACTTCAATACCCAGCTCTTTTTCCGCCATGGTGTTCAGCGAACGGGTGATGTCAGCCATCAGCGCATCACGTTCACCGGATACCACCTCGTGCAGGGTGCGCTTACCAAACTGGTCACGCAGGCCCGATTCCAGACGACGGGACAAACGCTCGTCGGCAATCTGCTTGAGGCCGGAAGTCGCAGTGTAGAAGCGCTCGGCATCCTTGACGCGCCACTTGGCGTAGGCGTCAACCATCACGGCTTTCTTTTCCAGGGTCAGGAAGCGCTGTGTCGGTGCATCCAGGGTCATCAGGCGGGCGTCGAACTTGCGCACCTGGTTGACGTAGGGGACTTTCACATGCAGGCCCGGCTGGACATCCGCCTGGACCACGCGACCGAATTGCAGCAGCACCGCACGCTCGGTCTGAGCGACGATGTAGAAGCAGTTCCAGGCAGCGATGACCACGACGACGCCCACAATCAGGGCGGTCAGCGATTTATTGCTCATCAACGGCTCTCCCTGGTACGTGTTTGCTGTTGCAGCAAGTCAGCGGCCGCACGGGCGCTCGCTTCGTTGGCAGCGGCATTCGAACCGGTGGACGGTGCACTGGCGCCGCTACGACCACCTTCGATCATCTTGTCCAGCGGCAGGTACAGCAGGTTGTTCTGCCCACCTTTGCTGCCGGTCACGAGAACCTTGCTGGTGTTGCTGAAGACTTCCTGCATGGTGTCCAGATACAGACGCTCGCGGGTCACTTCAGGAGCCTTGCGGTACTCGGCGACCAGCTTGGTGAAACGATCTGCCTCACCCTTGGCGCGGGAGACCACCTCATCGCGGTAACCGTTGGCATCTTCAAGGATGCGCTGGGCCTGACCACGGGCTTCCGGCACAACGCCGTTGGCATAGGTTTCAGCCTGGTTGCGCGAACGCTGCTCGTCTTCACGTGCACGGATCACGTCGTCAAAGGCTTCCTGCACTTCACGCGGTGCCGCTGCGCTCTGTACGTTCACCTGGGTAACGGTGATACCGGTGCGGTAAGTGTCGAGGAAGCGTTGCAGACGCTCCTTGATTTCGCTGGCCATCAACTCACGACCTTCGGTGAGCACCTGGTCCATGGCGGTGGAACCCACCACGTGGCGCAGGGCACTTTCGGTTGCGTGTTGCAGGCTGATTTCCGGCTGATCAACGTTCAGCACGAAGTCTTGCAGGTTGCTGATCTTGTACTGCACGGTCAGCGGCACTTCGACGATGTTCTCGTCTTCGGTCAGCATCTGGCCCTGCTTGGTGTACGCACGCTCACGCGTCACGTTCTCCATGTACTTCTTGTCGATCGGCGGGAAATAGATGTTCAGGCCTGGCCCGACAGTCTCGTAGTACTTGCCGAAGCGCAGCACCACGGCTTGCTCCTGCTCGTCCACCACGTAGACCGCGCTGTACAGCCATACGGCCGCGAGCACGACAAGACCCAGGCCCAGCAGGCCATAGCCACCGCCCTTGCTTGTGCGACCGCCGTCGTCACCACCACGTTTTTTTCCACCACCGAACAACCCATTCAGGCTTTCCTGCAGCTTTCGGAAGGCCTCGTCGAGATCCGGTGGCCCCTTGCGGTCGCCATTATTGCGGCGCTTACCACCCCAAGGATCCTGATTATTCGAGTTGCCACCCGGCTCATTCCAAGCCATAGCGCTCTCCATCTGATAAAGCAAAGACGCACCCACGGCGCGCCGACCAATGCTACAGAATGCCTGCTACTGCGGCACAACCGCTTTCTCAGGCTTTTATTGCAAAGTGTGTTGTTCGATGAACTCTGCCGGTACAACACCCTCTCGGCTGACCAGCCGATTGAGTTCCGAGCGTGGCAATCGAACGGCCAGCAAGCTGACACCTTCTTCGTCGTGTTCTTCTTTCTGTACCGCGCCCAACTCGAAAAACTGTGCACGCAGTCGAGCAAAACGCTGCGGCAAGCGCAAGGTGCCGACGAACAAATCGCTGCCGAGCAATTCGGCAATGGCTTGTTCCAGCAACTCCAAGCCACTGCCATCTCGCGCCGACAACCAGACCCGCTGGGGCTTGCCGTTCTCGTCGCGCTGGATCTGTGGCTCAACGCCTTCAAGCAAATCGAGTTTGTTATAGACCTCGAGGATCGGCAAGTCCTGGGCACCAATCTCGCCCAGCACCACCATGACCTGTTCAATCTGCAACATACGATCCGGTTCGGCCGCATCGATCACGTGCAACAGCAGGTCGGAATTGCTCGACTCTTCGAGCGTAGACCGAAATGCCTCGACGAGCTTGTGGGGCAGGTGACGAATGAAACCCACAGTATCGGCCAGCACAATCGGCCCCAGGTCGTCGATGTCCAGACGCCGCAGGGTCGGGTCGAGGGTGGCGAACAGTTGGTCGGCCGCGTACACATCCGACTTGGTCACGTTATTGAACAACGTGGACTTGCCGGCGTTGGTGTACCCCACCAGGGACACGGTCGGGATATCCGCACGGGAACGGCCACGTCGCGACTGTTCACGCTGGCTGCGCACTTTTTCGAGGCGGCCCTTGATCTGACGCAGGCGAACCCGTAGCAGACGCCGGTCGGTTTCCAACTGGGTTTCACCCGGGCCACGCATGCCGATACCGCCACCCTGACGTTCAAGGTGAGTCCAGCCGCGAACCAGGCGGGTGCTCATGTGGTCAAGCTGGGCCAGTTCAACCTGGAGCTTGCCTTCATGGGTGCGGGCGCGCTGGGCGAAAATATCGAGAATCAGACCGGTACGGTCGATCACGCGACACTCGAAAACACGTTCGAGGTTACGTTCCTGACTGGGCGTGAGGGTGTGATTGAAGATCACCAGATCGGCTTCTTCGGCATGAACCAGGTCGCGCAGTTCCTCGACCTTGCCGCTGCCAATCAGATATTTGGCGGTTGGCCGATGACGCGGTACGTTAAAAAACGCAACGGTCTCGGCGCCGGCCGAATTTGCCAACTCCTGAAACTCCTGCGGATCTTCGCGCGCCTCAGGGTCCTGTCCATCCAAGTGAACGAGGATTACTCGCTCACCACCACCGTGGCGCTCAAAGAACAAAGGAGACTCCTATCAGGCGTTACCTGGCTCAGCGTCACCCTGTTCATCACCTGCTGCGCTAGGCAGACGGATTGGACGAACTGGAACGACTGTCGAGATAGCGTGCTTGTAAACCATCTGGCTGACGGTGTTTTTCAGCAGGATAACGAATTGGTCGAACGACTCGATCGTACCTTGCAGCTTGATGCCGTTGACCAGATAGATGGAAACCCCAACTTTCTCTTTACGTAAAGTATTCAAGTAAGGGTCTTGTAGCGAATGCCCTTTTGACATGTGCCGCACTCCTTTAAGGATCAATAATAAAAAATCGGAAAATAGATAGCTTATGGCCGTCACACCCCCAAGGATAGACGGCAATTGCAAGGACTCAGCTCAATATGGAGACCGTTCCCAAGTATTTCAAGGCGCGTGACAGATTGTCGCTGTCCAGGCTGTCCAACCAGTGCAAATCGCTCCAGCTGCGCAGCCAGGTGAACTGGCGCTTCGCCAATTGGCGCGTGGCAATGATGCCGCGCTCCTGCATTTCGGCGGACGTCAGCTTGCCATCCAGATGATCCCAGACTTGGCGGTAGCCTACAGCACGTATCGAAGGCAGCCCTGCATGCAGGTCGCCTCTTGAACGCAATGCTACGACCTCGTCCACAAACCCCTGTTCCAACATTATTGTGAATCTTTGTGCAATTCGTTCATGCAACACCTGGCGGTTTGCCGGAGCGATGGCCAGATTCGCCACAGTATAGGGCAATTGTGACTGTCCAGATGCGCCTGCATCAGTACTTTGCGCAGTTTGTTTCAGGCGATGTTCAGTCATGGTCTGGCCACTGACGCGCCAGACTTCCAGGGCGCGTGTGAGCCGCTGGGGGTCATTGGGGTGAATACGTTCCGCAGACACCGGGTCTACCGCCGCCAACTGGTCGTGAAGGGCCTGCCAGCCAAGGCGCGCAGCCTCATCTTCAAGTTCGGCGCGCACCTGGGCATCGGCAGGCGGCATATCGGCCAAGCCTTCCTGCAACGCCTTGTAATAGAGCATGGTGCCGCCCACCAGCAGCGGGATATTGCCGCGCGCGGTGATCTCGGCCATGGCCGCCAGGGCGTCGGTGCGAAAGTCCGCCGCCGAATAGCTCTGCGCGGGGTCGATGATGTCGATCAACTTGTGCGGATATTGGGCCAACAGCGCCTTCGACGGCTTGGCCGTACCGATATCCATGTCCCGGTAAACCAGGGCAGAGTCGACGCTGATCAACTCACAGGGCAGCACCTTGGTCAGCTCGATGGCCAGGTCGGTCTTGCCGGCGGCCGTGGGGCCCATCAGGAAAATGGCGGGGGGCAAGGCACTCATCAGCGGCCGCGCAAGAACAGTTTGTCCAGATCATCCAGGCCCATCTGGGTCCAGGTCGGTCGGCCATGGTTGCATTGGCCGCTGCGCTCGGTGTTTTCCATGTCGCGCAGCAGGCCGTTCATTTCCGGCAGGGCCAGGCGGCGGTTGGCGCGGATGGCGCCGTGGCAGGCCATGGTGCCGAGCAATTCGTTGATATGCGCCTGGATACGGTCACTGGTGCCGTACTCCATCAGGTCTGCCAGTACGTCGGCCACCAGGCGGTTGGCCTCGGCCTGCTTGAGCAGCGCGGGAATCTGGCGGATCGCCAGGGTTTCCGGGCCCAGGCGTTGCAGTTCGAAGCCCAGCTTCTGGAACACACTGTGATGTTCTTCTGCGCAGTCGGCTTCACGCTGGCTCACCGCCAGGGATTCGGGCACCAGCAGCGGCTGGCCGCTCAGGCCTTCGCTGGCCATGGCGATCTTCAGGCGCTCGTACATGATCCGTTCATGGGCAGCGTGCATGTCCACCAGCACCAGGCCATGGGCGTTTTCGGCGAGGATATAAATGCCTTTGAGCTGCGCCAGGGCATAACCCAGCGGCGGAATATCACCGCCGCCTTCGGGCAACGCCACAGCAGCACCCGACTCGGCACCCGGCAGCGGCGCGAAAAACTCACGGTACGCCGCCTGGGCCTCGGCCACCGGCACCGTCGATTGCGGGCGCGGTGTGTATTGATACTGATAACCCGCACCGGCACCCGAATTCGGCGCCGTGTAGGCTGGCTGCGCCTGCGGCGATTGCAGCAGGTTGGCCGCCAGGCTCATTTCACCTTGCGGCCCGAACTCACCGGCCTCGGGACCGCTCGGGCGCACCACCGCGGTGACGATCGGCGCCGACAATTGATCATCCGGGCGCACATCACCCAGGGCACGGTGCAGCGTGCCATACAGGAAGTCATGCACCATGCGCCCGTCACGGAAGCGCACCTCATGCTTGGTCGGGTGCACATTGACGTCGACCACCGAAGGGTCAACCTCAAAGAACAGCACAAAGGTCGGGTGTCGCCCGTTGAACAGCACATCGCGATAAGCCTGGCGCACCGCGTGGGCCACCAGCTTGTCGCGTACCGCCCGGCCGTTCACAAAGAAATACTGCAAGTCGGCCTGGCTGCGGGAGAACGTCGGCAACCCGACCCAGCCCCACAACCTCAAGCCATTGCGCTCGATCTCAATCGGCAGCGCCTGTTCCAGGAACCCGCTGCCACACACCGCTGCCACCCGCCGAGCACGCGCGGCGTCGTCGTTGGCTTCGTGCAGGCTGAGGATGGTCTTGCCATTGTGGCGCAGGTGAAACGCCACATCGAAACGCGCCAAGGCCAGGCGCTTGATGACTTCTTGCAGGTGATCGAATTCGGTTTTCTCGGCCTTGAGGAATTTGCGCCGCGCCGGGGTATTGAAGAACAGGTCGCGCACTTCCACCGAGGTGCCCACCGGATGCGCCGCCGGCTGGACCCGAGGCGCCATGTCGCGGCCTTCGGTTTCCACCTGCCAGGCTTGCTCGGCGCTACGGGTGCGGGAGGTCAGGGTCAGGCGGGCCACGGAGCTGATGGAGGCCAGGGCCTCGCCTCGAAAGCCCAGGCTCATGACCCGCTCCAGGTCTTCCAGGTCGCGGATCTTGCTGGTGGCGTGACGGGCCAGGGCCAGGGGCAGGTCATCCGAAGAGATGCCGCTGCCATCGTCACGTACCCGCAGCAGCTTGACGCCGCCCTGCTCCACATCGACATCAATGCGTTTGGCACCGGAGTCGATGCTGTTTTCCAGCAACTCCTTGATTACCGACGCCGGGCGTTCAACCACCTCACCCGCGGCGATCTGGTTGGCAAGGCGCGGGCTGAGCAATTCAATGCGCGAGCCGCTGTTCAAGGTGGATTCGCTCATCACTGCGCCGCCAATGAAGTGCCGGGGATGGTCAACACCTGGCCTATCTTCAACTCGTCGGTTTTCAGGTTATTGGCGCTGCGCAAGGCAGCAGGCGTGACCTGGAAACGGACCGCCAGCATGGCAACGGTATCACCGGGTTGCACACGATGGTCACGCGGGCCTTGGGCGATTTTGCCGGAGTCGCGCAACCAGGCGATATAGGTGCCCGGCGGCGGGTTTTGCTGGAAGAACTGCCGCACACCGGCGCTGATCGAGCGCGCCAGCGCTTGCTGATGACTGGCGCTGGCCAGTTTCGACGCTTCGTTGGCGTTGGAGATAAACCCGGTTTCCACCAGGATCGACGGGATGTCCGGCGACTTCAACACCATGAACCCGGCTTGTTCCACACGCTGTTTATGCAGCGACGTCACGCGACCGATATTACTCAGCACTTTCTGCCCGACGTTAAGACTGGAAGTCAGCGAGGCCGTCATCGACAGGTCGAGCAGCACCCCGGCAAGCATCTTGTCCTTGTCATCAAGGGAAACGTTGCCGGCCCCGCCGATCAAGTCTGAACGGTTTTCACTGTCGGCCAGCCAGCGCGCAGTCTCGGAGGTGGCGCCGCGATCCGACAGGGCAAATACCGAGGCGCCAAAGGCAGCGGTTGAAGGCGCGGCGTCGGCGTGAATGGACACAAACAGATCCGCGCCCTTCTTACGGGCAATTTCAGTACGGCCACGCAGCGGAATGAAGTAGTCACCGGTACGGGTCAGCTCGGCGCGGTAGCCTTTCATGCCATTGACCTGGCGTTGCAGCTCACGAGCGATGGCCAGTACCACGTCCTTCTCGTGCTGGCCGCGTGAGCCGGAAGCCCCCGGGTCTTCGCCACCGTGGCCGGCGTCGATCACCACGATAATGTCGCGCTTGCCTGCCGGTGCAGGCGGCGGCGGTGGCAGCTTGACTTGGGGTTGCGAAGGGTTGACCGGCACCGCAGGCACCGTCGCCACGCTTGGCGTTGGCGCAGGCGGCGGTGCGGCGTCGGCGGGGTTGTCGAACAAGTCGACCACCAGGCGGTTGCCGTACTGGGCGTTGGGGGCCAGGGAGAAGCTTTTGGGGGTCACGGCCTTTTTCAGGTCAATGACCACACGCAGGTCGGTCGGCGTACGCTGGGCAGAGCGCATGGCGGTGATGGGCGTGTTGGCGGTGGAGACTTTCAGCGGCGCGGCCAGGCTGGCACCGTTGATATCGATCACCAGGCGATCAGGCGCCGTCAAGGTAAAGACGCTGTGCTGGACCGGGCCAGACAGGTCGAACACCAGTCGCGTGTTATCCGGCGCTCGCCACAGGCGAACACTTTTCACCTGTGAAGCAGCCAGAGCATTGACAGTCATTGCCGCAAGCAACACCCCCACGACAGCAACCAACGCGCGAAAGCGCATACCTAACCCCACCAATTATTTGAATTCCAATGCCAGAGCAGCACACCACGACTCAGCGCGTGGGCTCTGGGGCAACAACTTCAGCTGACGTCCGTGCTCATGCGGGGTAATGGTAATGGTCAGGTCCGGCTTTGGCAAAAAGCCTGTGCCTTTATTTGGCCACTCGATCAGGCACAGCGCATCATCGTCGAAGTAATCACGGATGCCCATGAACTCCAACTCTTCCGGATCGACCAGGCGATAGAGGTCGAAGTGGAAAGCACGCACGTCGCCGATCTCGTAGGGCTCGACCAACGTGAAGGTCGGGCTTTTTACCGCGCCGGCATGGCCAAGGCCGCGAATAATCCCTCGGGACAGTGTGGTTTTGCCTGCGCCCAGGTCACCCTCGAGAAAGATCAACCCGGCCCCTTGCGTGACCTGTGAAATACGCTGGCCCAACGCGACCATGGCCTCTTCATCTGCCAGGAAAAGAATTACTTCAGGCACGGCGACTGCTCCTCCAGCAATTGACGAATGGCGGGGATCAGGTCGCTGGCAGCCAAGCCGCGACCAAAACTACCCTGGCGGTCTCCGGCGGTCGCGTGCAACCACACGGCCAGGCAGCTCGCTTCGTACGCGGGCATCCCCTGAGCCAATAGTGCCCCGACCAGACCGGCCAAGACATCACCGAGCCCCGCCGTCGCCATCGCCGGATGGCCTTGATCACAACGGGCAAGCCGTCCATCCGGACTTGCAATCAAACTGCCAGCACCCTTGAGGATAGCCACTGCATTGAATTTCTGACTCAACGCGCGCGCCACCTTAAGGCGATCTGCCTGAACCTCGGCTGTCGATAGCCCCAACAAACGCGCAGCTTCGCCCGGATGAGGGGTAATCACACAGTTGGCCGGCAGCTCGACGCTGCCAGTGGCCAGTTGATTGAGCGCGTCGGCATCCCACACCTGCGGCACGCTGGCATTGGCCGCGACCGACAACAGGCTCTTGCCCCAGGCGTCATCGCCCAGGCCTGGGCCAATGACGATCACCGAGATTTTTTCCAGCAGGCCCATCAACTGGTTGGCCGAGCTCACGCCGACGGCCATGACCTCCGGCAGCCGAGCCAGAGCGGCCGGCACGTGTTCCGGCCGCGTCGCCAGCGAGACCATGCCGGTGCCGCTGCGCAAGGCACTTTCGCTGCTCAGCAACGCTGCGCCGCCAAAGCCACGGTCACCACCGATGACCAACAGGTGGCCGAACTGGCCCTTATGGGCGTCCGGGGAACGCGCAGCCAGTTGCGGCAAATGGCCGGGCAACAACAGCTGAACGTCGGTAATTGGGTGTTTTGTCTGAGGCATGCGTCTTCAAGCTCCGATGTCTGGCAGAATTATACGCATCTAACCTGTGGTTTCCCCTGTCTCATGCCTGCTATTACCTCCGATCTGCCCGCCCTCGCCCAATCGATCAAAGACTGGGGTCGCGAGCTGGGCTTTCAACAAGTGGGCATCAGCGGCCTCGACCTGGCTGAGCATGAACAGCACCTGCAACGCTGGCTCGACGCGGGTTACCACGGCGAGATGGAGTACATGGGCGCCCACGGCAGCAAACGCTCCCACCCCGAAGAGCTGGTGCCCGGCACCCTGCGCGTGGTTTCACTGCGCATGGACTACCTACCTGGCGACACCCAGATGGCGCAATTGCTGGCCCAACCAGAAAAAGCCTACATCTCGCGCTACGCCCTGGGCCGCGATTACCACAAGCTGATCCGCAAGCGCGTGCAGCAACTGGCCGACCGCATCCAGGCGCAGATCGGGCCGTTCGGCTTTCGCGCCTTCGTCGACAGCGCGCCCGTCCTGGAAAAAGCCATTGCCGAGCAAGCGGGCCTGGGCTGGATCGGTAAAAACACCCTGGTTCTCAACCGCAAGGCCGGCAGTTATTTCTTCCTGAGCGAACTGTTTGTCGATCTACCGTTGCCGGTAGACCCACCCCACGCCACAGAACACTGCGGCCGCTGCACGGCGTGCCTGGACATCTGCCCCACCAACGCCTTCGTCGGCCCTTACGTGCTGGACGCGCGACGCTGCATTTCGTACCTGACCATCGAACTCAAGAGCGCTATCCCCGAAGACCTGCGCCCACTGATTGGTAACCGGGTATTTGGCTGCGATGACTGTCAGATCGTTTGCCCGTGGAATCGTTTCGCTCGACCTACCGCCGAAAGCGATTTCAAGCCACGGCACAATCTGGATAACGCAGAACTGGCCGAATTGTTTATGTGGGACGAGGATAAATTCCTCAGCAGCACCGAGGGCTCGCCCCTGCGTCGCGCCGGTTACGAGCGCTGGTTACGCAACCTGGCGGTGGGCCTGGGTAATGCGCCCTCCAGCATTCCAGTGCTGGAAGCCTTGAAGGCGCGGCGGGACTACCCGTCGGAGTTGGTACGCGAACACGTGGAATGGGCGCTGGAGCAACACGCTGCGCGCTAGTGCACATCGTCGTTGTAGACGAACTTGGGCATTTCCCAGTGAAACCGGATCGCCAGCAGGCGTAACAGGAAACCACTGAACAGCGTCAGCAGAATTGCTTGCTCGCTGGGCAGCTCCAGGTACAGGCACAGCAAGTAGAACCAGGCAGCCAGGAACGACACGCTGGCATACAGCTCGCGGCGGAAGATCAGCGGGATGTCGTTACAGAAGATATCCCGCAGGATGCCGCCGAATACCCCGGTGATGACCCCGCTGACCGACGCCACCAACATGCCGTGGCCCATTTCCAGGGCGGTCATGCAGCCGATCAGGGTGAAGGCCACCAACCCCACCGCATCCAGCGCCAGGAACAGCGAGCGCAGGTGGCGCATCAAGGGCGCGATAAAGATCGTCACCAATGCTGCAACAGAGGTCAGCACCAAGTATTCCGGGTGTTTGACCCAGGTCAGCGGGTAGTGGCCGAGCAACACATCGCGCACCGAACCGCCGCCCAGGGCTGTCACGCAAGCGATCAGCACCACGCCAAACCAGTCCATGCCACGCCGACCCGCGGACAGGGCGCCAGTCATGGCTTCGGCGGTGATGGCGACGAGGTAGAGCATCAGCAACATGATGGCGATCCTGACAGAGAGGCCGGCAGTCTAATCATTTGCCGAGGGCACCAAAAGGGGGCGCTTGGCGATAAACCGCGTCGCCTGTATCGCAGGCAAGCCAGCTCCCACACTTTGAATTTGCGAATGCAGTCAAATGTGGGAGCTGGCTTGCCTGCGATAGCGCACTCACTGGCGCCGCAGAATCAAGCCTTGATGAAATGCTTGCGGTAATGCTGCAACTCGGCAATCGACTCACGAATATCGTCCAGCGCCAGGTGCGTGCTGCCTTTATGGAAGCTGTCTTTGACTTCCGGCGCCCAACGCGCAGCCAGTTCCTTCAAGGTCGACACGTCCAGGTTGCGGTAGTGGAAGTAACTTTCCAGCCCCTTCATGTGCGTATAAAGGAAGCGGCGATCCTGGCAGATGCTATTGCCGCAGATTGGCGACTTGCCCTTGGGCACCCATTTTTCCAGGAAGGCGATAGTTTCGGCCTCGGCTTCGGCCATGCTGATGCGGCTGTCGCGCACGCGCTGGGTCAGCCCGGAGTTACCGTGGGTGCGGGTGTTCCACTCGTCCATGGTGGCGAGTACGGCGTCGCTGTGGTGGATGGCGATCACCGGGCCTTCGGCCAAGGTGTTGAGGTTGCTGTCGGTGACAATGGTCGCCATCTCGATGATGACGTCGGTGTCGGGGTTCAGACCGGTCATTTCCAGATCGATCCAAATCAGGTTCTGTGGGTTTTGCATGGCTTGATTCTCTTGGCACCTTGGCGTAGCCGGGCAGTTTAGCAGGCGGGGGCGTGCTAGACTCGCGACCGTTTTACCCAACTTTTGCATTATCGACACGGAACACCAATGGCCAAACGCCAGCTCAACCGTCGCCAAAACTGGCGCATCGAAAAGATTCAAGGTGAACGCGCCGCCCGCGCCGCCAAACGTGAATCCTCCGCCGTGGAAGCGCTCGAGGGCGGCGACCTGGGCCCCGAACAAACGGGCCTGGTGATCGCGCACTTTGGTGTGCAGGTCGAAGTCGAGGCGCTCGAAGGCGAACTCGCAGGCCAGGTGTTCCGTTGCCACTTGCGCGCCAACCTGCCCGCGCTGGTCACCGGCGACAAGGTGGTGTGGCGTGCCGGCAACCAAGGCATCGGCGTCATCGTCGCCCAGTTGCCACGCAGCACCGAACTGCGCCGCCCCGACAGCCGTGGGCAGCTCAAGCCGGTGGCGGCCAACGTCGAC
This sequence comes from Pseudomonas sp. WS 5503, assembly GCF_012985385.1. Taxonomy (NCBI): domain Bacteria; kingdom Pseudomonadati; phylum Pseudomonadota; class Gammaproteobacteria; order Pseudomonadales; family Pseudomonadaceae; genus Pseudomonas; species Pseudomonas sp. WS 5503. Next base: position 444,743 of record NZ_JAAQWI010000003.1, on the reverse strand, counting down.
ATGATCGTGATCGTGTTCGCGCCACTGCCCGAGCCCCATGCCAACCTGATCGACCGTTACCTGGTCGCGGCTGAGCATGCTGGCATCCGCCCGTTGCTGCTGCTGAACAAATTCGACCTGATCGACGAGCAGAACGCCCCGGCGCTCAACGCATTGCTGGCGGTCTACCGCACCCTGGGCTACCCGGTGCTGGAAGTGTCGGCTCACCACGGCAACGGCATGGAACAGCTGCAACAGCAGTTGGACGGGCGGATCAGCGTGTTCGTCGGCCAGTCTGGCGTGGGCAAGTCGTCGCTGGTCAACAGCCTGTTGCCGGAAGTCGAAACCCGCGTGGGCCCGCTGTCGGAGCTGTCCGGCCAAGGCACCCACACCACCACCACCGCACGGCTGTTCCACTTCCCGGGCGGCGGCGAGTTGATCGACTCGCCGGGTATCCGTGAATTTGGCTTGGGCCACGTCAGCCGTAGCGATGTGGAAGCCGGCTTTATTGAGTTCAACGACCTGATCGGCACCTGCCGCTTCCGCGACTGCAAACACGACCGCGAGCCGGGCTGTGCGCTGCTCAAGGCACTGGAAGATGGGCGCGTGCAGCAGCAGCGGATGAACAGCTATCGGTCGATTATTGCGAGCTTGCCCGAGAGCAGCTACTAAGCAGCCCCCACCTCTGTAGGAGCGAGCTTGCTCGCGAAGACCTCAAGCGCAACGCGGGCATCCTGGATACACGCGTTATCGTTGACGTTTTTCGCGAGCAAGCTCGCTCCTACAATGCAGCATCGGTATCGGTGGCCGTTACCGCAGGAATGGATATGTACATCGGCAAATCGCCATCGCAGGCAAGCCAGCTCCCACATTTGGATTGAGGGCGTCAGGTAGATAGGCGCCGGCTGTCAGGCCGTCACGGGAGCAAGCTCCCTCGCCACAGGCCCAGCGTCGCCCCAAAATTGTGTAGATATCTATGACAGCGCAGATACAACAAGGCCGCGATTATCGCGGCCTCGTTGTATCTGGAACTTACGGCTTCGGCGCAGGCGTCGTAGGATCCTTGACGCCCCCATCATCAAACAGGTTCAGCTTCTGGCGCAGCTCATGGGCTGGCAGCGGTTCCTGCTCCGGCGGTAGCGCGTTGGGGTCGGCCGGCACTTCGCCTGGCGCACCGTCGCCCTGGGTCGGTACCGGTGGCGGGGGTTGATCGCCTTCAATCGCACGCTGGGCTTTTTTGGTCAGCACCACGATGTCGATACGGCGGTTGACCGGGTTGAACGGGTCTTTGGGATCAAACAGTTGCGAGGAGGCAAAACCCACTACCCGCGCCACTTGCGGGTCCGGGTAGCTGCCGGCCACCAGCGCACGCCGGGCAGCATTGGCGCGGTTGGCCGAGAGTTCCCAGTTGCCGAAATCACCCTGGCCCGCGTAGGGCTTGGCGTCGGTATGCCCGCTGATGCTGATTTTGTTCGGCACCGCCTTGATGGTGTCAGCCATGGCCAGCAGGATGTCTTCAAAGTACGGCTTCAACCGCGCACTGCCAGAGTCGAACATCGGCCGGTTGGCCGCATCGGTAATCTGGATGCGCAGCCCCTCGGGGGTGATCTCGAAGGAAATCTGGTCCTTGAACTTCAGCAACTGTGGGTTTTCTTCAACCTTGTTCTGCAATTCCTGCAGCAACAGTTCCAGTCGCTCCTGTTCGACCTGCTCGGCCATGGATTCGACAGTGTCGCGCTCAATCGGGATTTTTTCCTGAGGCGATTCAGTTTGCACTTCCGGGTTGATGGTGCGCTCGGGCGCCAGTTCCGGCGAGCCGCCCAGGTCAATGACAAACGGCGTACCGCTTTCCGAAAAGCCAATCGGGTCCTTGAAGTAGCCGGCGATGGCGATTTTCTGTTCTGGCGTAGCGGTGGACATCAGCCACAACACCAGGAAGAACGCCATCATCGCCGTGGCAAAGTCGGCGAAGGCGATTTTCCAGGCACCGCCATGGTGCCCCGCAGCGAAGCGCTTGACGCGCTTGATGATGATCGGCTGGTTGTTTTCCATGGCTTAGCGACCGCGAACCGCTTGTTCCAGCTCGGAGAAACTTGGGCGGTGTTTCGGGTACAACACCTTGCGCCCGAACTCCACGGCCAACGACGGCGGCATGCCCGACGCCGATGCCACCAGGCACGCCTTGATCGCTTCGTAGAGGTTGATCTCTTCCTTGGCATCGTGGGCCAGGGAGGTGGCGAGCGGGCCGAAGAAACCATAGGCGGCGAGAATACCGAAGAAGGTGCCGACCAGCGCCGCACCTACGTGCATGCCGATGGCCGCCTGATCGCCCTCGCCCAGGGACGCCATGGTCACCACGATCCCCAGTACCGCCGCGACAATACCAAAACCGGGCATACCGTCGGCAATGCCGGTCACGGCGTGGGAAGGATGCTCCAGCTCTTCCTTGAGGCTGAACAACTCCATGTCGAACAGGCCTTCCAGCTCGTGAGGCGCCATGTTGCCGGAGGACATGATGCGCAGGTAATCACAGATATACGCGGTCATGCGCTCGTCTTTGAGCACGGCCGGGTACTTGGCAAAAATCGGGCTGGCCGCGGCGTCTTCGATATCGCCTTCGATCGCCATCATGCCTTCGCGGCGGCTTTTGTTGAGGATCTCGTAGATCAGCCCCAGCACTTCCAGATAAAACGTGTGGGAGAAGCGCGAACTGAACATGCCCAGGGACTTCTTGACCACGTGCATGGTCATATAGCCTGGGTTGGCCTGCAAAAATGCGCCGAACGCGGCACCGCCGATAATCAGCACTTCGAAAGGCTGGATCAGTGCGGCGATTTTACCGTGGGAGAGGACGTACCCTCCGAGCACACTTGCGATGACGACAATGATGCCGATAATTTTAGCCATAGGAGAGGGGTACTTGCGCCGTCGGGTTCATGGACATATGGGGTGCAGCAGAAAACTCTTGTTCTACTTATCGGCAAAACTGCGCCAGACTATAGCCCGTTAAGGCGAAAAGCCAATTCGGCCCGTTCCGGGCGTGTTGAACGCAAGTGATGATCGCGCCCCAATCATGGCAATTGAAACGACAGTCCCAACAAACCGCCCCACTACCCTCGCCGCTTGGATCAAGTGCCTGGACGACGTGCTGCTGCCCGTGCCCCAGGCCAGCCATGAACGTGTGTGTAAAGCCATTCGCGATAGCCGCAGTTCATTGCGAGAAATTGCTGAGCTGATGCAAAACAGTCCGGCCCTTGTGCTGAGCGTGATGCGCGAAGCCAACAGCCACGCCCACGGCAGCCTGACCGAACCTGCAGAAAACCTTGAAGTCGCACTTAACCGTCTTGGCCTCAAACGTGCCGAAGAGTTGTTGGCGCGCCTGCCTTCGGTACCCGCCCGGGAAATCCCCGTGGCCTTGCGTCAACTGCTGCTGATCAGTCAGCACGCATCCCAGCAAGCCAACGGTTTGTTCGGCAGTCGCCTGGCGCGGCTGTGGCAGGACATCCACTGGGGCAGCCTGCTGTTTCTGTCGCCGCTGTGGCCGATGGCCGTCGCCTACCCCAAGCTCCTGGAGGAGTGGGAGTTGCGGGTGATCCATAAAGGCCAATCGGCGCGCCAGGTCGAGCAACAGCTGTTCGGCGTGCGTTTGCTTGACCTGTGCCTGGGCCTGACCGAAGCCTGGCACCTGCCGATCTGGGTTTCACAGGGCTACAAGTTGCTGTTGGCCGAGCAACGCCTGCTGGTCAAGGCGCTGCACATTGCCCGTCAAGACGATGCCCTGCGCCACCAGCAATTGCTCGATGCCGAGCCCAACCTGCGACGCTGGCTGAACCAGCCGGCCAACACCGTGTTGCTGGCCAACGGCCTGGCGATGTCGGCCCAGGAATCCTGGACCTGCCCGCACACTGAGCGCTGGCAATACCTGACGGCGCTGTACCTGCAAACGCCGTTAAGCGATGTGCAACAGCAAGCCCACCAACAAGCGGTGACCAGTGCTCGTACCACCTTGATGCCCGACCTCTGGCACCCGGCGCTGTCGCTGATCTGGCCGTGGCACGTACAGAAAGTCCATCGCGGCTTGCTGCCTGCACCACCGCCCACTGCCGAAGCCTTGGCCGTGTGGCGCACGCGTTGCACCGAGTTGCTGGTGGAGCCGAGCCGCTTTGCCAACGCCATGCACCTGACCACTTGCGCCAAGGAAGCCCTGGTGGCAAGTGGCATGCAGCGGGTACTGATATTCATGGCAGATCGCGCCTTGAGCACCTTGCGTGTACACCAAGCCGACGGCCTGCCCAAGGACGCGGCTCACCTGAGCCTGGATGTGGTCAATAGCACACTGCTGCAACGCCTGCTGGAAAAGTCCGCCCAGGTACGCCTGAACCCCGACAACCATGCGCAGTTTTCCGCATTGCTGCCACCGATCCTGCATCGTCTGTTTATTGGCGAGCATCTGCTGCTGCGCTCACTAAGCTGCAACGGCCGTGTGGTCATGCTGATCGTGGCGGACCAGGGCGGCGGGCCGTTCTCGGAAACCACCGTGCAGGCGTTCGGCAAAACCGCCCAATGCATCGAGAAAGCCCTGCACAGCTTTACCAACCGCAGCGCCTGATGCTTGCGCTACAATCACCGGCCTTTATCGCCAACATTTGTGCCCAGGAGACCTCACATGCCTGACTTCTCTGGCTTGCCGCTGGTGATCGAATCCGCCGACCTGTTGGGTCGCCTCGATTCCAAGCACTTGATACTGGTAGACCTCACCAGTATCGCCCGCTACGCCGAAGGGCATATCCCCGGCGCGCATTTCGTTGACCCCAAGCGCACCCAACTGGGACAGCCACCGGCACCCGGCCTGCTACCAAGCAAGGCCGACCTGGAAAAACTGTTCGGCGAACTGGGCCACACCCCGGACGCCACCTATGTGGTCTACGACGACGAAGGCGGCGGTTGGGCCGGGCGTTTTATCTGGATGCTCGACGTGATCGGCCACCAGAAATATCACTACCTCGACGGTGGCCTGCTGGCTTGGCTGGAGGAAGGGCACCCGCTTTCCACCGATGTGCCCCCAGCAGCCGGCGGCCCGGTCAGCCTTACGCTGCACGACGGCCCCACAGCCACCCGCGAATACCTGCAAAGCCGCCTCGGCGCGGCCGACCTGGGGATCTGGGACGCTCGTGGCCCGCTGGAGTATTCCGGCGAGAAAGTGCTCGCAGCCAAGGGCGGCCACATTCCCGGCGCGGTGAACTTCGAATGGACCGCCGGCATGGACAAGGCGCGCAGCCTGCGTATCCGCCGTGACATGCCGCAAATCCTCGAAGACCTCGGGCTGACCAAAGACAAAGAAATCATCACCCACTGCCAGACTCACCACCGCTCTGGCTTCACCTACCTGGTGGCCAAGGCGCTCGGTTATCCGCGAGTCAAAGGTTATGCCGGTTCCTGGGGCGAATGGGGCAACCACCCCGACACCCCCGTTGAGATTTAAGGTTTAAGGACAGTTATGAAAAAGCAGTTGTTTATCCTCAGCCAGTACTTGCTGCCGCACCACTTGCTGTCGCGCCTGGCCGGCTGTATCGCCGAGTGCCGCGTGCGCTGGTTCAAGAACGCATTCACTGCCTGGTTCGCCAAGCGCTACCAGGTGGACATGTCCCAGGCCCTGGTGGAAGACCTGACCGCCTACGAGCACTTCAACGCCTTCTTCACCCGCGCGCTGAAAGACGGCGCCCGTCCGTTGGATCCAACCCCATGCGCAGTGCTGAGCCCTGCCGATGGCGCGGTTAGCCAGCTAGGCCCGATCGAACATGGTCGTATCTTCCAGGCCAAGGGCCACAGCTTCAGCGTGCTGGAACTGCTCGGTGGCGATGCGGCAATGGCTGCGCCGTTCATGGGCGGCGACTTCGCGACTATTTACCTGTCGCCCAAGGACTACCACCGGGTACATATGCCACTGGCCGGTACCCTGCGCGAGATGGTGTATGTGCCAGGGCGGATTTTCTCGGTCAACCAGACCACCGCCGAAAACGTGCCGGAACTGTTTGCCCGTAACGAGCGCGTTGTCTGCTTGTTCGACACCGAACGCGGCCCGATGGCCGTGGTGTTGGTAGGTGCGATGATCGTTGCGTCGATTGAAACCGTGTGGGCCGGTTTGGTAACGCCGCCGAAACGCGAGCTGAAAACCTTCCGCTACGACGAAGCGGCCCGCGCGCCGATTCATCTGGAGAAAGGTGCGGAGCTGGGTCGCTTCAAACTGGGATCGACCGCCATCGTGTTGTTCGGGCCGGACCAGGTGAAGTGGGCTGAAGAACTGGCAGCGGGTACGCCGGTGCAGATGGGCCAGGGTATCGCCGCTGCTAAAGCCTGATATTGCAGTTGATCGCTCCCACGCTCCGCGTGGGAATGCAGCCCGAGGCGCTCTGCGCCCAAAGCGTGACGCAGAGCGTCACTGGAGGCGCTCCCACGCGGAGCGTGGGAACGATCAGTGACAGTGAGATCGGCTTATAGCTGACCGTCTCGGTCACGCAGGCCCAGCAGATACAACACGCCATCCAACCCCAAGGTCGAAATCGCCTGCTTGGCTGACTGCTTGACCAAGGGTTTGGCGCGAAAGGCCACGCCCAACCCGGCAATCGCCAGCATCGGCAAGTCATTGGCGCCGTCGCCGACCGCAATGGTCTGCTCCAGGCGCAAGCCTTCCTTATGGGCCAATTCCTTGAGCAGGTCGGCCTTGCGCTGGGCGTCGACAATCGGCTCCACCGCGACGCCAGTCACTTTGCCATCCACCACTTCCAGCTCGTTGGCGAATACATAGTCAATGCCCAGCTTGGCCTGCAACTGCTTGGCAAAGTAAGTGAAGCCGCCGGACAGGATGGCGGTCTTGTAGCCCAGGCGCTTGAGTTCGGCGAACAGGGTTTCGGCGCCTTCAGTCAGGCGCAGCGACGCGCCGATCGAATCCAGCACGCCAACGTCCAAGCCTTTGAGCAGCGCCAGACGCTCCTTGAAGCTGGCACGAAAATCCAGCTCGCCGGCCATCGCGCGCTCGGTAATCTCCGAGACTTGCTCGCCCACACCGGCCGCCTTGGCCAGCTCGTCGATGACTTCGGCTTCGATCAAGGTGGAGTCCATGTCGAACACCGCCAAGCGGCGATTGCGACGGAACAGGGAGTCTTCCTGGAAGGCGATATCGACATTCAGTTCCTGGGCCACGCTCAGGAAATCGGCGCGTAGCGCTTGCGCGTCAGCCGGTTCACCGCGCACGGAGAACTCGATGCAGCCCTTGCCTTTGTCAGCCGGAGTGTCCAAGGGCATGCGACCCGACAGACGGTCGATATGGTCGATATTCAATCCGTATTGCGCGGTGATCGAACTGACGCGCTGCAACTGCTCAGCCGTTACCTTGCGGGTCAACAGGGTGACGATATGGCGCTTTTTACCCTGGCCTTCGACCCAGTGCTGGTAGTCAGCTTCGGACACCGGGGTGAAACGTACCTGTTGATCGAGCTTATACGCCGTAAACAGGATGTCCTTGAGTACCGAGGAGGCCTGTTCGGTGCTAGGGATCTCCACCAGGATGCCGAACGACAAGGTGTCGTGGATCACCGCCTGGCCGATGTCGAGAATGTTCACACCACCCTGGGCCAGGACGCCGGTAATGGCTGCGGTGAGACCCGGCCGGTCTTCACCCGTGATGTTGATCAGGACAATTTCGCGCAAAGCGCACCCCCAGGCTGGAAAAAAACCGCATTCTACCCACTTTCAGTGACCATCGGGCACAGCCAGCGCTTTGCCGGCCATGGGCCTGTCGCTATACTGCGCGTCAACTTCACGGACCAAGAGCCGAGCGCAAGTGAACCGGCCCACGCCAGTAAAAACCGATAACTTCTTCCTGCTGATCTTCCGGGCACTGCGCCATCGCCGTGTACCGATTGCATTGCGCATCGCCAGCCATAACGTGATCCTGGTCGCTCTGGCCCTGGTGATCTACGCCTGCGTGATGGGTTTGCAGTTCAAGCAGGCCATGCACGAGCAAGCTGACGCCCTGGGCGCGAGCCTGACAACCCAGACTGCCACTTCGGCGACTGAGTTGTTGGTGTCCAACGACATCCTCAGCCTCAACGTGTTGCTCAACAACCTGACCAAGAACCCGCTCGTGGCCCACGCCGCTATCTATAGCGTGGACAACCGGATCATGGCCGAGGCCGGGCAACGCCCGAAAAACGGTCTGCTCGGTGAGGCCGAAGGCCTGTATCAGAGTAATATTACGTTCCAGGACGTGAAGGCCGGCCAACTGCGTATCAGCCTTGATATGCAACAGTTCCAGCAGCCGATGACCATCAGCCTGCAAAGCATGGGCATTCTGAGCGCGATCCTACTGGCCTTGGCCCTGGCCTTGAGCCTGCGCCTGGGCCGGCATATCTCCACACCGTTGATGCAACTGCGCATCTGGCTGCGGGATATCGACGAACACACCCCGGCCACCGATCGCCAGGACGAAATCGGCGACCTCGCGCGTCAGCTCCACGCCAGCTTTGCCCCGGAGCCAAAAGCGCCTGAAGTCGAGCCCGAGCCTGAGTACGACGACACCGAGGACTACAATGACGAGCCTGAGTTTGAAGTGCGCGACCTGCGCGACCCAGGCTTCGACGAAAGCGCCCCGGTGGCCGGCCTCAAGCCTGCGCCGCGCCATGTGATCAAGGCCGAGGAAGACGAGCTGGACGACGAAGACCCGTTCGCCGACCTGCGCGACACCTCGGCAGCCGCCCCAGTCGCTGCGCCCAAACCCGTTGCGGTCAAGAACGCCGAGCCACAGCACAGTGCCGTACTCGCCGTGCAACTGGGCGCCCAGGAGCAACTGCGCCGCCTGCCCCGTGCCCGCCTGACCGAACTGCTCGAACGCTACCGCGACTGCCTCGACCAGGCCGCTTCGCTCTACCAGAGCGAACTGCACACCCTGAACGATGGCAGCACGCTGATGCTGTTCCACAGCGAAGACAGCGGCGAGGACTACCTGACCAATGCCATCTGCTGCGGCGAGCTGTTGCGCGCCCTGGGCCATGCCCTGCAGATCGAAGTGGCCGACAGCGGCATTACCCTGCAACTGCAGCTGGGTCTAACCGTGGGTGACGACCTGTTTGGCATCAGCCAGATCGACCTGCTGCTGACCGAAATCGCCCAGGATGCCCTGGCCTTGTCCCAGCACAGCCGTAACCTGCTGTTGGTGGAGCGCAAGATCAGTGAAGACACGTTGATCCGCCAACGCGCACGTATCCGCCCGATTGCCAGCCCTGAAGGGGCCAGCTGTGTGGAGCGGTTGATGGAGCCGTATCCATCGATGCTGGAGCGGCAGTTGGCGCGGATGCATGAGACCCGCAACAAGGGTCGACTCCAAGACTAATGCATTGATGATCACAAGCCCGCAGAGAACAAACACCTGCGGGCTTTCTAGTACTATTTGATTTTCTTGCTATCCACGACATTTATGGTTCGGCGTGGAATCCAGCCTGACCTGACCTGGTCCAAAAGCTGATACCCACTCATTTTAAAGTTGGACCCGACGGGTAGCGGCCTTTCTATCTGGACAGACCATTGTCCAAAACCATCGACAACCGCGTACCCAAGTGGAACTCCGGGCCTGTTCTCCTGATTCAACTCAACCACGGCCCCCACAACGCCAGTGCCTTTTACAAGAGGCTGGCGGCCAACGGTCTGGTTTTCGGCAGGGGTTTCGATAACCGGAGCATCGGGAACCTGCACTACCTGGAAGGTCCTATTCGCCAACCAGCGGGCGATTTTACCGTCAAGCTGCTGATAGCCCGTCATGACAAAGGAGTTTGTGACCGGCAGAGGCTGATCAACCTGCACCGACCAGCGTCCATAGCCATCGACAGTGGTGGTCGCCAAGGCGTTATACGGGTCACCCGATTTGAGCAACACGACGGTCGCGCCCGCAATACCACTACCTGACACAACTGGCCGACGTCCTGTTTTCACACCTTGTGCAGGGGTTTCGATAATCGCCAGATCGGGAGCATCGACAACCTGGATAGTTCTATTGGCCAACCAACCGGATCTTTTCCCCTCAATCGACTGATATCCAGTCATGGTAAAGGCGGGTGGGCTTATCGGCAGCGGATTATCAACCTGCGTGGCCCATCGCCCATAACCATCGACGGTAGTAGTGGCTAAAATATTTTCAGGTTTGTACGACTGCATCAACACAACAGTAGCACCTGCTACACCCGTACCGGTCACAAAAGGCCGGCGGCCCGTTCTGACGCTTTGGGCCGGCGTTTGGATAATCGCCGGGTCAGGTACATCAACAACCTTGAGTGTCCTGTTCGCCAGCCAACCCGAACGTTTTCCATCAAGGGTTTGATAGCCGGTCATGGTAAAGGCGGGTGGACTTATCGGTAGAGGGCGCTCTATGCGCACTGACCAGCGGCCATAGCCATCGACCCTAGTAGTGGCCAGCGGGTTGTAAGGATCGTAGGATTTAAGCAACACCACAGTAGCACCAGGAACACCGGTACCTGACACTTGCGGCAGGCGGCCAACTTCGACATTTTGGGCGGGGGTCTCGATTATTGCCGCAGGCACGCTCAGTTCAGCCACCTTGAAGCTGCGATTGCCAGATAACACCGAGGTTCTTCCCCCAAAAGTTTGTCGGGCAGTATAAGAATAACTGCCAACATCATGCACTGACAGCGAGTACACCGACCAGTTGCCGTTGCCATCGGCAATGGCAGTGCCCACGACCTCCTCGGGCTTGGAAGCATTTACTATTTCAATACGTGCGCCAGGCCAGGCAGTGCCGGCAAATACTGGCTGTTTACCGGTGCTGGCCCCCTCGAGAGGGACCGCAATGACGGGAGCGGGGACCGTGGTTGTACAGTAAGGAAAACCCGCCCCATCAAGCGCGACCGCGACTATCGCCTCGTCCGCCCCGGCGCTGCACACAAACACTTTAACCTTGCCGGAAGAGTCCTCAAATGTCTGCCCCGTAAGTAAGGTAGGATCGTTGGTTCTTGGCGTCTCTGGCGTGGCATCAATCTGCACATTCTGCACGCCTTGCTCCCTCGCATAACGCATCCACACGCCATTGACCCGGTTGTCATTCTCCGGAAAGTTATCAAAGACCGTAGGTTTCCTGTATTCGAGCGACAACAACGGGTAGTAGGCCCCACCGGGCGAATGGGTTTCAGGGATCTTGATCAGGTACAGCTGCGGGCCTTCGCGTCCCAACACCTTCAAACTGTAAAGGCCGGTGCGCGTGATAGTCGTCGCCTGGCCATCATCCAGCCAGCCGGCATAGCGGCGGCTGACCGCAGGATAAAGCGTGCCACCACCTGACACTGAGTCACCAGTGTCTCCATACTCAACGTAAGTGCAATCAACAGGCGCACTCACAGACGCGCCATTGCGGGGGCAGCCTATGAGGCTTCCCCCATGACGAAAGCCTAAATTATGACCAAGCTCGTGCTTGTAAACATGCGGTGAGCCTGCCTTGCCAAACACTCCAACATGCCTACCGGGGGTAAAGGCCAAGGCGCCACCGCCACAGTTAACGATGTTAATTTCATAGTCGAAATCATCGGGATTAAGGCCATTCTTTTCGGCAGTCTTGCGACCCTCCGCGATAGACGTGGACATAGAGCATCCCTCAGGCTTCGGTCCAGACGTCGCCTCCACTACCCGCCCCTCCAACTTCAGCTTTCCACCGGACGCAGCCAGAATATAAGAGCGTAATGAATTAGGATCAGTAGACAGCGTATGCAACTCCACCTGATCCCTGTCCAACACTCGCTCTCCCTGCCAATGGGTTACCGTGACCAGCATCCTCTTGGTGCCCGTCACAGGGCGGATTATCTGACTCAAGCTTGACAGTTCACCTTCGGCGGGCGGAAGTTCATCATTTTCAAGGCCGCCAAATTCACGATTAACTTCATGGCTACAGCCCATGAGAGCAACACTTAATGCACTACAAAAAAACCAAGCGAGGAAGATCGATATTTTTTTCATGAGTTCAGTACCTTAAGAGATAGGACTGAAATCACACTAGAGACCTTATGCGCAGCTGGATACTGTCAGAATTAACAGGTACGCAGAATTAGGCGCTGGCGTTTTACAGCAGGCATGAAAAAGCCCGCGGGCTTGGCGGGCTTTTTCAAAAATAAATTTCAGATCAGAACCTGAACACTTCCAGATCCGTACGAATCGGCGTGGCCATCGGCATCTTCGGCTTTTCCGGGGCCGCAGGCTTGGCCTGGGCAGGGGCCTGTTTACGCGGCTGCGCTTCGGCAATCGGCGGCTGGTTGGCCAGTGGTTTGAGCGCCACCGACAACTGCTGTGCCAAGTGCTGCAACAGCACACCCTGGGCCTGGACCTGGGACGCAGTGGTGCCGGCGTGTTCTTCCTGCAGGTGCACAATGCGGTTGTCCCGCACCTGCCCGCGACGGTCGATCAGGCGCCACTGTGCATCCAGGATCGCCGGTTGCGACTTGCCGGAATCCAGCCGCGTAATGGTCAGCAACACCTGTACATCCGGGGTGAACCCGGAGGGTCCCGGCGCCAGGACTACTCGCTGGCTGTCTAACTGGCCGGCGACCTGACGCAACATCAACTGGTTGATATCCGACGACAGGCTACCGGCCCAACGACCATCTGTGGAACCTTGCAGGCTGCCGTCGTTCTGACGTTGAAGCAGGGTTTCGCGTTGCAGGTAATCGGCAACGACTACCGGCCCCAGCAATACTGCCATGCCAGCGGTTTGGGCTGGCTGAGCCGGACTTCCGCTGTCCAGCTGGTACAGCGACACCGGTTGATGTGTGCTGCAACCCGCCAACCCCAAAAGGCCAGCGAGCATCAAAAATAGAGGAAGGCGTGGAGCAGTCATCATCCCATCCAAGTGGCTGCCACAAGGCGAACCACAATGTAATACTAAAAATAACCTGAACACGCTCGGCCACGCCGGCGCTGGAAAGGCCATATCATCCGTGAATATGCGCCATGACTCCAGCGCGAAAGCATCGATCTACGCGTTAAATCGTAGATCGAGGCCTCTAGTACCGCTTAAACCGGCGTTTCGACCAGCAAGGCATCCACTCGCTGGAAGCCTCGTGGCAGTTTGTTACCTCGCCGGCCACGCTCACCCTTGTAGTGTTCAAGGTCGTCAGGGCGCAATGACAACGTGCGCTTGCCGGCCTGGAGCACCAGGGTAGAGCCTTCCGGGACCACGGCGATGTCAGTCACATACTCCTCGCGACTGGCCACCCGGTCACCGGGAATCCCGATGATCTTGTTGCCTTTACCCTTGCCCAACTGCGGCAAGTCGCTGATCTTGAACACCAGCAAGCGCCCTTCGGTGGTCACCGACGCCAGCCAGTTGCTTTCACGATCCTCCACCGGCCTCGGCAGAATCACCTTGGCGTTGTTCGGTAGGCTCAACAGCGCCTTGCCCGCCTTGTTCTTGGCCTGCAGGTCTTCACCCTTGACCACGAAACCGTAACCGGCGTCGGAGGCGATGACATACAGCGAATCATCGTCCGGCAACAGCACGCACTCGAAATTCGCCCCCGGCGGCGGCGTGAGGCGCCCGGTCAACGGCTCGCCCTGCCCCCGTGCAGACGGCAGGGTGTGGGCCGGCACCGAATAACTGCGCCCGGTCGAGTCGATAAACACCGCGAACTGATTGGAACGCCCGGCGGCAGCGGTCTTGAAGCCATCACCGGCTTTGTACGAAAGGCCGGTTGCGTCAATATCATGCCCTTTGGCGGAGCGAACCCAACCCTTTTCCGACAGAACGACGGTAATTTTCTCGTTGGGCAACAGCTCGGTTTCGGTCAGGGCCTTGGCTTCAGCGCGCTCGACGATAGGCGAGCGACGGTCATCGCCATAGGTTTCCGCATCTTTGAGCAGCTCACTGCGCACCAGCTTCTTGAGCTTGGCTTCGCTGCCCAGCAGGGCTTGCAGCTTGGCTTGTTCCTTGAGCAGGGCATCCTGCTCATCGCGCAGTTTCATTTCTTCCAGGCGTGCCAACTGGCGCAAGCGGGTGTCGAGGATGTAGTCCGCCTGGATTTCGCTCAGCTCGAAACGCGCGATCAGCTCGGCCTTCGGATGCTCGGCGGTACGGATGATATGGATCACTTCATCCAGGTTGAGGTAGGCGATCAGCAAACCGTCCAACAGATGCAAGCGGCGCTCGACCTTGTCGAGGCGGAATTGCAGGCGGCGGCGCACGGTTTGTACGCGGAACTCCAGCCATTCCACCAGCAGATTGCGCAGGTTCTTCAACTGCGGCTTGCCGTCCAGGCCGATGATATTGACGTTGACCCGATAGCTGGACTCCAGGTCGGTGCTGGCAAACAAATGCTGCATCAACACTTCATGATCCACCCGGCTGTTGGTCGGGATGATCACGATACGGCACGGGTTCTCATGGTCGGACTCGTCACGCAGGTCGGCCACTTGCGGCAATTTCGACGGCTTGGCCTGCATCAACGCGGCGATCTGCTCCAGCACCTTGGCACCCGATACCTGGTGCGGAAGCGCGGTCACAATAATGTCGCCGTCCTCAATGTGGTACACGGCACGCATACGCACCGAGCCCTTGCCCGTTTCGTACATCTTCAGCAGGTCGGCGCGCGGCGTGATGATCTCTGCTTCGGTCGGGTAATCCGGGCCCTGGATATGCTCGCAGAGCTGCTCGACCGTAGCCTTGGGCTCATCGAGCAAGCGCACGCAGGCGGTGGCGACTTCGCGCAGGTTGTGCGGCGGCACGTCGGTGGCCATGCCGACCGCGATACCGGTGGTGCCATTGAGCAGGATATTCGGCAAACGCGCCGGCAACACCAGGGGTTCGTCGAGGGTGCCGTCAAAGTTCGGCCCCCAGTCGGCAGTGCCCTGGCCCAGCTCGCTGAGCAGCACTTCGGAATAACGCGACAGCCGCGCCTCGGTGTAACGCATGGCGGCGAAAGATTTGGGGTCATCCGGTGCACCCCAGTTACCCTGGCCGTCCACCAAGGTATAGCGGTAGCTGAACGGCTGAGCCATCAGCACCATGGCTTCATAGCAAGCCGAATCACCGTGGGGGTGGAATTTACCCAGCACGTCACCGACGGTACGCGCCGATTTCTTGTGCTTGGAATCGGCGTCCAGGCCCAACTCACTCATGGCGTAGATGATGCGCCGTTGCACGGGCTTCAGGCCGTCGCCGATATGCGGCAAGGCACGGTCCATGATCACGTACATGGAGTAGTTGAGGTAGGCATTTTCGGTGAATTCAGCCAGCGACCGGCGTTCTACGCCATCTAAGCTGTCTGCGAGGATGTCACTCATGCGGGCCTCATCATGGGGTAAGGCGCAGCGGAACTGCCGCTGCGCTGATTCAATTCAAAAAAATCTCGACTCATGGCTGGGCACTCCAGCCGCCATCCGGAGCGGCAAAACGATAGACCATCGGACGTTTTTCACCATCGGCACGCGGGCCGAAATTGTTGTCGATCCCAACCCAGGCACCGTCAGCATCCACCAACAGGGCCTCAGCCAGGCCATACGACTGTGGGTAACGTCGCTGTGGCGTCAGGGTGTCGTCGGCAAACGACCAGCACAGCTCAACCTTGGCCGTGAGCGGGTCGCGCCGGCAGATCTGGAACGCATTGCGCTCCAGGGTAAACAGCTTGCCGTTGAACAGCGACAAGTCGGCAAAGTCCTTGGACACGGCCTTGGCGTTGGGGAACTGCGCCGGTTGCACTTCCTGGCCGGCCTCGCTCAACAATACACAACGGCCATCACAATCCCATACGCTCTGCCCACGCTTGATCGAGACCAGGCCACGGCGTTCACGCTCGGCAGCCAGCCAGATCTGATTGCCTTCAGGGTTTACCGCCAAGCCTTCGAACAAGGCATTAAAGTGCAGCAACATGCCACTGGCCCTGGCTTCACGCACCATGCCCGGCGCGATTTTCAACCACTCCGGCGCGCCCGTGGCGGGCACCTGCAACACCGCGGCATGGGCTTCGCTGACAATGTAACGATTGCCTGCGGCATCACAGCTGATGCCTTCAAAGTCCAGGTCACCACCACGTATGAACGAAGCGGCCTTGGTGCGCGAACGCAAGCCCCAAGGCAGGCCGGACTCGGGCACGGGCGGCACGTCGATCTTCAGCGCTTGCGCGCTCCACGTCGGCGCACGGGTATCCAGGCGGTAAATCTGGTCGTCATCGCGGTCCGAAACCGTCCACAGCTCGTTGCCACACAACGCCAGGCCCGACAGGTTCCCACCGCGCATGCCGTCAACCGGGTGTTCCGAGACCAGCTTGAGCTCTGCCACGCTGGCTGCGGCCAACTGGGTGACCGCCAGCCCGCTCAACATCAGGATCGCCAGGGCGAAGCCTGTGCGCATCAGCCCAGAACCTCGGCCAGGTTGCCTTTGGATTCAAGCCAGGTCTTGCGGTCGCCAGCGCGTTTCTTAGCCAGCAGCATGTCCATCATTTCCGAGGTAGCGGCGAAGTCTTCCAGGGTCAACTGCACCAGGCGCCGGGTGTTCGGGTCCATGGTGGTTTCGCGCAGTTGCGGCGGGTTCATCTCACCCAGGCCCTTGAATCGCGTGACCTGTGGCTTGCCGCGTTTCTTCTCGGCCACCAGGCGGTCGAGGATGCCATCGCGCTCGGCTTCGTCCAGGGCGTAGAAAATTTCCTTGCCCAGGTCGATGCGGTACAGCGGCGGCATGGCGACGTAGACGTGACCGGCATCCACCAATGGGCGGAAGTGCTGCACAAACAACGCGCACAGCAAGGTAGCGATGTGCAGGCCGTCGGAGTCGGCGTCGGCGAGAATACAGATCTTGCCATAGCGCAGCTGGCTCATGTCCGCTGCACCCGGGTCGACCCCGATGGCCACGGCGATGTTGTGCACTTCCTGGCTGGCCAGCACTTCGCTGCCGTCGACTTCCCAGGTGTTGAGGATCTTGCCGCGCAGCGGCAGGATCGCCTGGAACTCCTTGTCCCGCGCTTGCTTGGCGGAACCGCCGGCGGAGTCACCTTCGACCAGGAACAGCTCAGAACGCATCGGGTCTTGCCCGGCGCAATCGGCCAGCTTGCCCGGAAGTGCCGGGCCCTGGGTGATGCGCTTGCGCTCGACCTTTTTGCTGGCCTTCAAGCGCCGGCCGGCGTTGTTGATCGCCAGCTCCGCCAGGGCCAGGCCCAGCTCGGGATGCTCGTTGAGCCACAGGCTGAAGGCGTCCTTGACCACGCCAGAGACAAACGCCGCTGCCTCGCGGGACGACAGGCGCTCCTTGGTCTGGCCGGAAAATTGCGGTTCCTGCATCTTCATCGACAGCACGAACGCGATGCGTTCCCACACGTCTTCCGGCGCCAGCTTGACGCCGCGCGGCAACAGGCTGCGGTATTCGCAGAACTCACGCATGGCATCCAGCAAGCCTTGGCGCAAACCGTTGACGTGGGTGCCGCCCTGGGCCGTGGGGATCAGGTTGACGTAGCTTTCCTGCACGCTGTCGCCACCTTCGGGCAACCACAGCAGCGCCCAGTCCACCGCTTCTTTATTACCCGACAGGCTGCCGCAGAACGGCTCGTTGGGCAGGCGTTCGAAGTCGCTGACCGAGTCTTCCAGGTAGGAACGCAGGCCGTCTTCGTAGTGCCACTCGACCTTCTCGCCGGTGCCTTTGTCTTCAAAGCTGACCAGCAGGCCCGGGCACAACACAGCCTTGGCCTTGAGCACGTGCTTGAGGCGGCTGATGGAGAATTTGGGCGAATCGAAATACTTGGGGTCCGGCGCAAAGTACACGCTGGTGCCGGTGTTGCGCTTGCCAACGGTACCGATCACTTCCAGGTCGGTGGCTTTGTAGCCATCGGCGAAGGTCATCTGGTACTCGTTGCCGTCGCGCTTGACCTTGACCCGCACCAGGGTCGACAGCGCGTTGACCACGGAAATACCCACACCGTGCAAACCGCCGGAGAACTGGTAGTTCTTGTTGGAGAACTTGCCGCCGGCATGGAGCTTGGTAAGGATCAGCTCGACGCCCGGCACACCCTCTTCGGGGTGAATGTCCACCGGCATGCCACGACCATCGTCGGACACTTCCAGGGAATGGTCGGCGTGAAGGATGACTTGCACCGACTTGGCGTGCCCGGCCAAGGCTTCGTCGACGCTGTTGTCGATGACTTCCTGGGCAAGGTGGTTCGGCCGACTGGTGTCGGTATACATGCCGGGGCGTTTGCGCACCGGGTCGAGGCCCGAGAGGACTTCGATGGCGTCGGCGTTATAAGAGCTAGCGCTGGGAGTGGCCATGGGGTCTCGTCGTGAGTCGTTCGATTAAAAAGTGACCTGCGATTTTTTACAGTGACGAAAAATCGAAGGATTGAAACTGATCTGCGCCAATGCCGGCAAAACACAACAGTGCCGGCAATTGCTGGGCGAACCCCTGGTAGCCATGGTCGCCACCGGCCTGGATGCGCAAGGCGCAGGCCCGGTAATACTGTTGGGCCAGGCGATAATCCAGGGTTTCGTCCCCGGTCTGCAACCACACCTGATAACGCGCGGCATCCTGGGGCGCCGGTACTTCCAGCTCGGCCAGGGCCGTGACGTGGTCCTGTGTCAACTCCCAGGTCTCATCGGTGTAGAGGTTCTTCTGGGTGCCCAGGTAACCGTCGAACATCCGATGGGGACTGACCGCCGGGTTGACCAGCAACGCCTTGAGACCATGGCGTTCTGCAAGATGGGTTGCATAGTAGCCGCCGAGTGAGCTGCCGACCAGCAGTGGCCGGCCCAGTTGCGCAATCGCTTGCTCCAATTGAAGAATCGCCTGACGAGGGTGGTGATGCAGCGCCGGTACACGTAGCTGGTCGGACAGGCCGAGGGTGCCCATCACAGTGGTCAACTGGCTGGCCTTGTTGGAAGCCGGCGCACTGTTGAAACCGTGGATATACAGGATCGAAGCGGACATGCCGGGCTCTCCGTGCTGGGGCCAAAGAGGCGCAGTTTACAGGGAATGCAGGCAGAAGCGGACCAATGTGGGAGCTGGCTTGCCTGCGATGGCGGCGATTCAGTCAACGAGTCAGCGCCAGGTACACCGCCATCGCAGGCAAGCCAGCTCCCACCCTTTGATCAGTGTTTGCAGGTCTTAATAGCCGTTGCTGCCGTAATCGACGGTGAATGCGAAGCCCACCAAACGCTCCACCCCCGTCTCCAACCGTCCGTCGCCATGCAAACGCAACCAGCGATAACCCGGCGCCTGCTCGCTGACCTGGAAATCCTCACTTCCCGGCGCGAACTGGATACAGGTGGACGGCGAAGCCAGCAGTCGCACCCCGTTGCGCTCGCCGTCGATCTCCTGATGCACATGGCCCCAAAGCAATGCCTTGGTCTGCGGGAAGCGCTCAAGCACGGCAAACAGCGCCTCGGGGTTGCGCAGGCCGATAGGCTCCATCCACGCACAACCGATGGGCACCGGATGATGGTGGAAACAAACCAGGTGATGGCGGTCCGGCGCTTCGCTCAAGGCCTGCGCCAGCCGTTGCAGTTGCTCGTCTTGCAAGTAGCCCGGCACCGAACCGGGTACCGCCGAATCCAGCAGGGTGATACGCCAGTTGCCGATATCCACCACCGGTTCGAGCAAATCACTGTGCATGGCGGCCTGGGCCATGACCTGCGGTTCGTCGTGGTTGCCGGGAATCCAGCGCGCCGGGGCGCCAAGGGGAGCGGTCAAATCGCGAAACTGCTGATAGGACGCCAGCGTGCCGTCCTGAGACAAGTCGCCGGTCGCCAGTATCAGGTCGATGGCCGGCTGTTGCGCACGCACCAGCTCGACCACCCGCTGCAGGCTTTCACGGGTATTCATGCCCAGCAACGTGGCGTCAGCGTCGGCGAACAGGTGGCTGTCGGACAACTGCACCAGCAACACGGCATCAGGATTCACGGCGGATACGCTCGGCAAGGCGCTCTCCCTGGCAACTACAGGAATGGACATTTGGCGCGATTATGCTGGGGCAGGACACAAAGAGGAAACCCAAGGAAGCAGGCACAGTTCACATCTACCGCACCACTTCAAACTCATGGCCCAAGGCCAGGCAGTGGCTGAGCCATTCGCCGAGGAACACATTGAGCTGTGCTTTCTCATCGGGCTGGTGCATGAACACATTCGGGTAAGGATAGATGCTGCGAAAGCGTCGTGCGTGCTCGGCACTGATCACTTCGGCCATACGCGCGTCGTGGTACACCTGTACTTCCAGTTGCGGCACCGGCAACCACGGCAGGCTGTGCTCCTGGCGCACCCGCAGGGTGGTGGTGTACGGGCAGGTCAGAATGACTTCCAGGGTCAGCACACCGAGCATCTGATCGCCATGGGTGACAGCAATGCGCCGCGCCTGCGGGGCGTGGCGCATGTCCGGGAGCAGGCGCATCAGCCGCGCATAGTTGGCCTCGCAGGCCGCTTGCAGCCCGATCAGGTCAACTCGATAACGTTCCCGTGCCTTTACTGCCATAACCCCCTCACTTCCGCGCGATTAAGCGCAAGCCATTGCAGGGCGATAATGCTGGCTGCGTTGGAAATCTTGCCATCGCGCACCGCCTGCAAGGCATCTTCGAATGCCCAGACGGTGACGCGGATGTCTTCTGCTTCTTCTTCCAATCCATGGACACCACCCGCGCCCGAGCTGTCGCATCGGCCCAGGTACAGGTGGACAAATTCAGTACTGCCGCCCGGCGACGGGAAATACTTGGTGATCGGCCACAGCGCGGAGAATGTCAGCCCAGCTTCCTCCTCGGCCTCGCGGTGTGCAACCTCCTCGGGTTGCTCATCCTTGTCAATCAGGCCGGCGACCATCTCCACCAGCCAGGGGTTGTCGGCGCGGCCCATGGCGCCGACGCGGAACTGTTCGATCAACACCACCTCATCGCGCAGCGGGTCGTAGGGCAGCACGCACACGGCGTCATGACGCACGAACACCTCGCGGTTGATCACCCGGCTCATGCCGCCGTCGAATTTTTCGTGGCGCAGTTGCACGCGATCGAGCTTGTAGAAGCCTTTATAGGCATTGTCACGCTGAACAATCTCGATCTTGTTCGGCGTCGACTTCGCGATATCCGTCATGGTGTCCCTCGTTAAGCTCGTGCAATGGGCGCCATCCTAACGCGCCGACGCCCGTTGATGCAGCCCCTTTGCGGTTGCCGGGAGAGGCGGCGAGCGTCAAACTCGCTGCAATCAGTTTAGTGGCGAACTGGCGGCCACGTTGGCAGTCCAAGCGCTACTCTTTTCGCTTTCCATCGCTTTACGAAGGACACACATGTCGCTTTTAAAAATCGCCTCCGTGGCCTGTATTGCCTTGACCCTGGGTGCTTGCCAGAGCCTGTTCCAACCGGCCTATCTCAAGCCGCTGGACGTTACCACCGACAAATCGGAGCAGATCAAGCCCGGCTGTGACAGCCCGGCCTGCCCGCTGGTGAACATCGACACCGTGCATTTCCCCACCGAGCCACAACTCGACAGCCTGGTGGAACAGCGTTTGCTGCAAATGACCCGCACCACGCCTGGCGCCAGCGTACCGGCGAGCCTGAACGCCTACCGGAACACCTTCCTGCGTGAGTCGCCGGACCGCCATGGTATGTACTTGCAAGCCAAGGTACGTGACCAGCATGACGGACTGGTGATCGTTGAAGTGTCCAGTTACCTGGACACCGGCGTCGCCCACGGCGAGCCAGGCCGGGGGTTTATCAACTATTCACGGATTCTGCATAAGGAACTGACCCTGGCCGACATGCTGTTGCCCGGCCAGGAGCAGGCCTTCTGGAATACCGCGAAAGTTGCCCACAACAGTTGGTTGATCGGCACCAAGATGGACCGCGATCCGGAGTTCGTGAAGAGCTGGCCATTCCAGAAAACCCCGAACGTGGCCCTGACCAGCGGCGGTGTGGTGCTCAAGTACAACGTCAGCACCATCGCCCCTTACGCACAGGGGCTGATCGAAATCACCCTGCCCTATACGCGCCTCACCGGCGTGATCAAGCCTGAGCTGGTGCCCGCACGCCGTTGATCGGTTGGTGGTTCAAGGGTGTTATTGCAGAGGGAGATTGGGTGTTCGTCGGATCGCTATCGCGGGCAAGCCCGACTCCCACAGGGGATCGGCTGTGAACACAAAATCTGTGTCCACTTAGGCCAACTGTGGGAGCCGGGCTTGCCCGCGATGACGGCGGTGCAGACACCGCCGCCTAGGGATCAGACCTTCTTGTAGAGCTGGCTACCTTCCTGTTTGAAACGCTCAGCCTGCTCGGCCAAGCCCTTGGCCACGTCCACATCCACCGCATCGATGCGCTGGTTGGCCGCGTACTCACGCACCTCATGGGTGACCTTCATCGAGCAGAATTTAGGCCCACACATGGAGCAGAAATGCGCGACCTTGGCCGATTCCTTGGGCAACGTCTCGTCGTGGAATGCCCGTGCGGTGTCCGGGTCCAGGCCGAGGTTGAACTGGTCTTCCCAGCGGAATTCGAAGCGCGCCTTGCTCAGGGCGTTATCGCGAATCTGCGCGCCAGGGTGGCCTTTGGCAAGGTCGGCCGCGTGGGCCGCAATCTTGTAGGTGATGATCCCGGTCTTCACGTCATCCTTGTTCGGCAGCCCCAAGTGCTCCTTGGGCGTGACGTAGCAGAGCATGGCGCAACCGAACCAGCCGATCATCGCCGCACCGATACCCGAGGTGATGTGGTCGTAGCCCGGCGCAATATCAGTGGTCAGCGGGCCGAGGGTGTAGAACGGCGCCTCGTCGCAGCACTCCAGCTGCTTGTCCATGTTCTCTTTGATCAGTTGCATCGGCACATGGCCGGGGCCTTCGATCATGGTTTGTACGTCGTGCTTCCAGGCGATCTTGGTCAGCTCGCCCAGAGTCTCCAGTTCACCGAATTGCGCAGCGTCGTTGGCATCGGCCACCGACCCCGGGCGCAGGCCATCCCCCAGGGAGAAGCTGACGTCATAGGCCTTCATGATTTCGCAGATCTCTTCGAAGTGCGTGTAGGCGAAGTTTTCCTTGTGATGGGCCAAGCACCACTTGGCCATGATCGCGCCGCCACGGCTGACAATGCCGGTGACGCGATTGGCGGTCAGCGGCACGTAGCGCAGCAGTACGCCGGCGTGAATGGTGAAGTAGTCCACGCCTTGCTCGGCCTGTTCGATCAGGGTGTCGCGGAACAGCTCCCAGGTCAGGTCTTCGGCAACGCCGTCGACTTTTTCCAGGGCCTGGTAGATAGGCACGGTGCCGATCGGCACGGGCGAATTACGGATAATCCACTCGCGGGTTTCATGGATATGCTTGCCAGTGGACAGGTCCATGATGTTGTCCGAGCCCCAGCGAATGCCCCAGGTCATCTTCGCCACTTCTTCTTCAATGGACGAACCCAGGGCGCTGTTGCCGATGTTGCCGTTGATCTTCACCAGGAAGTTACGGCCGATAATCATCGGTTCCAGCTCGGTGTGGTTGATGTTGGCCGGGATGATTGCGCGGCCGCGAGCGATTTCTTCGCGCACGAACTCGGGCGTGATGATTTTCGGAATACTGGCGCCGAAGCTGTGCCCGGCATGTTGTTGCTTGAGCAGGCCGCTGGCGCGAGCTTCCTCAAGCTTCATATTTTCGCGGATGGCCACGTATTCCATTTCTGGCGTGATGATGCCTTTGCGCGCGTAGTGCATCTGGCTGACGTTGGCGCCGGCCTTGGCCCGACGCGGGTTTTGCAGGTGGGCAAAGCGCAGGTAGGCCAGGTCGGGGTTATCCAGACGTTCCTGGCCGTAGCGTGAACTCAAGCAGGCCAGCCGCTCGGTGTCGCCACGCTCTTCGATCCACGGCGAGCGCACATCGGCCAAGCCTTTGCGCACGTCGATGATGACATTGGGGTCGGTATAGGGGCCGGAGGTATCGTAGACCACTACAGGGGCGTTGATTTCGCCACCAAACTCAGTGGGGGTCACGTCCAGGCTGATTTCACGCATCGGCACGCGAATATCCGGGCGGGAGCCCTGCACGTAGATTTTTTGCGAGCGGGTAAATGGCTGCACGGAGCCGGAGTCGACCTTGGCCGATTCACTCAGGTGCACGGTATTTTTTAGTTTTGTACTCATCACAGGCTCTCCAACTTATCCAGGCGGTGGATTTTTGTCGGAGCGAACCTGTGACGGACGGACGCACTGGAACCAGTGCTGTGCTTGGCGCACGAGGGCTGTTCGATTGTCGAACAACATCCCGGACGAAGCACAAGAGGACTCGCCGGGTGACGAGAAATCTTGTTCCCTACGCAGGCGCTAACCTGATCAGGTTCAACGGGATCCGGTATTTACCGATCTCAGCCTTCCAACAAGGCACCCCGACAAGAACGCGGCCAGTCTAGACCATGGCGTGGGCAAATTGCCAATAGCGGTGCATTCAGCGTGATGAATGGCGTGATCGTGGGATTGTTGTGTGACGGTACGGCCACTACACTCGGGCACGGCCTCAAGGCTTGACGCCAGGCATGGCCAGCCTTAGCCTTGGGCGCTGAATTATCACCGTAATATTCTTACTAGGGATCGCCTCATGCTGCGCAAACTCTCACTGGCTGTTGCCGTGTCTTGTGCGACCAACGGACTGGTCTGGGCAGCTGAAGCGCCCTTGTCCGCCAATACCGACCTGGTCAGCGTCTATCAGGAAGCGGCGAACAACAACGCCGACCTGGCCGCTGCCCGTGCGCAGTACGGCGCGCAAAAAGAAGTAGTGCCCCAGGCCCGCGCAGGTTTGCTGCCGAATCTGTCGGCCGGCGCCGACAGCAATAACGTACGTACCCAGATCGACCAACCGGCCGCCACGGCCAACCGTGACGCCCACTCCTGGCGGGCCACCCTGAGCCAGCCGCTGTTCCGTGCCGACCGCTGGTTCCAGCTGCAAGCCGCCCAAGCCGTTAACGAGCAAGCCTCGCTGCAACTGTCGGCCTCCGAGCAGAACCTGATTTTGCAAAGTGCCGAGAGCTACTTCGCCGTGCTGCGTGCCCAGGACAACCTTGCGTCGACCAAGGCCGAAGAAAATGCCTTCAAGCGCCAGCTCGACCAGTCCAACGAACGCTTCGATGTGGGCCTGTCGGACAAGACCGATGTGCTGCAATCACAAGCCAGCTACGACACTGCCCGGGCCAACCGCATCCTGGCCCAGCGTCAGGTGGACGACGCTTTCGAAGCGCTGATCACCCTGACCAACCGCCAATACAACTCGATTCAGGGTATCGTCCACACGCTGCCGGTGCTGCCGCCGGCACCGAACGACGCCAAGGCCTGGGTCGAAACTGCCGGGCGCCAGAACCTTAACCTGCTCGCCAGCAATTACGCGGTAACCGCCGCCGAAGAGACCCTCCGGCAGCGCAAGGCCGGCCACTTGCCGACGCTCGATGCGGTTGCGCAATACGAAAAAGGCGACAACGACGCCCTGGGCTTCAGCAACCCGAATCAGTTGCCCATCCCGTACGGTGGCGATGTGTCGCAACGCACCCTCGGCCTGCGCTTGAACATCCCGATCTACAGCGGCGGCCTCACCAGTTCGCAAGTGCGCGAATCCTATTCGCGCCTCGACCAGACCGAACAACAGCGCGAAGGCCTGCGCCGCCAGGTAGTGGAAAACACCCGCAACCTGCACCGTGCAGTCAACACCGATGTGGAGCAGGTACAGGCACGCCGTCAGTCGATCATCTCCAACCAGAGCGCGGTGGAAGCCACGGAAATCGGCTATCAGGTGGGTACGCGCAACATCGTCGACGTGCTGGACTCACAGCGCCAGCTGTACGCGTCAGTGCGCAACTACAACAACAGCCGCTACGACTACATCCTCGACAACCTGCGCTTGAAGCAGGCGGCGGGCACGCTCAACCCGGGGGATTTGCAGGATCTGGCGCGCTATCTCAAGGCCGATTACAACCCAGACAAAGACTTCCTGCCGCCGGACCTGGCCAAAGCCGCTGCCGAACAGCTGAAGGCCCGCCCCGGCTATTAAGCGCACCGCCGAACTCATGTGGGAGCTGGCTTGCCTGCGATGCAGACACCTCGGTACATCAGGTACACCGAGGTGATGCTATCGCAGGCAAGCCAGCTCCCACATTGGGTTGGTGTGGTCAGTGTTTGATCAGTTTGTCCAAGCCATCCAGTAAACGCTTTAACGCGCCCTGGTTGGCCTGCATCACCTTGAGCCCAGCCTGCGCCATCTTGCGTGCATCCTGGGGCAACTCAAACAACTGTCGCACCGCTTCGGCCAGCCCATCGGCATCGTCCACCTCTCGCAAAGCCCCGGCGTCGCGCATCATCGCGGTGATGTCGAGGAAGTTGAAGACATGCGGGCCCATGATCACCGGTTTACCCAGCGCCGCCGGTTCCAGCGGGTTGTGCCCGCCAGTCGGCACCAGGCTGCCGCCGACAAATGCGCTGCCGGCCAGGGCGTAAAGAAACAGCAATTCGCCCATGGTGTCGCCAAGCAGCACCGAGGTTTGCTCGGTGACCGGCTCACCGCTGGAGCGACGCACGGTGGCAAACCCTTGCTGCACGCAGCGATCAAACGTCGGGCCAAAGCGCTCCTGATGACGGGGCACCAGAATCAGCAGTGCATTGGGATAGTTCGCCAGCAACTGGCGATGAGCTGCCAGCACCACGTCGTCTTCACCTTCGTGGGTACTGGCGGCGATCCAGACCGGACGCTCGCTGGCGCCCCATTGTTCACGCAGGGCGGCGGCGCGGGCCGTCAACTGAGGGTCGATGCTCAGGTCGAACTTGATCGAGCCGGTCACTTCCACGGTTTCAGGCCGTGCGCCCAGGCTGCGAAAACGCTCGGCCTCTGTCTCGGTCTGTACCGCGAGCAAGCTCATTTCTGCCAGCATCGGCGCCGTCAGCTTGGCAAATCGCGCATACCCCTTGGCCGAACGCGCCGACAGCCGCGCATTGGCCAGCGCCACCGGGATACCGCGCTGGGCGCAGGCATGGATATGGTTGGGCCACAGCTCGGTTTCCATGATCACCGCCAGCGTAGGCTGCACGCGGTCGAGAAAACGCTTGGCGGCGCAGGGCAAGTCGTACGGCAAATAGCAGTGCTGGATGCGCGGTTCGTTGGCAAATAGCGCCTGGATACGCTCGGAACCTGTGGGTGTCATGCAGGTGACAGTCATCGGCAGCTGTGGATAACGCTCCAATAAGCCGCGAATCATCGGGGCGGCGGCAATGCTTTCGCCGACCGACACCGCGTGCACCCAGATCCCGCCGGGCCGCATCACCGGCAAGCCATAGGAAAACCGCTCGCCCACCCGCTTGGCATAGGCCGGCGCTTTGCGCGCACGCAACCACAAGCGTAAAGCCACCAACGGCAGCGCCAGGTAAAACAGACAGCTGTAGAGAGTTCTATTCATGGCGGCGGAGTTTATCGGCTTTTTCAGTCGATCGCCTGCAAGCACTCGGCAAAACGTTTGGCCAAGAAGCGAGCGGCGGGCCCCAGGTGCTCGTCGCGGCGCCACACCAGTTCCACCACCAGGGCGGGCGGGGTCCATTCGCTGGCCAATTCGACCATCTGTTGCTGGTAGGTCGGGTATTGCACGATATGCCGAGGCAGCCAGGCCCAGCCCAGGCCACTCATCAGCCATTCGGCCAATACGTAGAAGCTGTCGGCACGCCATACCAAGGGGCTGGCCGCCTCGCTGCCGGGGTAGACGCTGGTCTGGGTCGACATCAGCAACTGCCGAAACTGGGCCAGGTGTTGGCACGTCACGTACTGCTCCTTGGCCAACGGGTGATTGACTCCGCACACCGTGACCATTTCCACACTGCCCACCACCCTTCGCTCCAGGGCTTCGGGAATCTGGTCGTGATAGAACAACAGCCCCAGGTCCGCCTTGCGCTCCACCAGCTTGCGCGCCACATCCCCCTGGGCCGCGCTGGACAACTGCACCTCTAAAAGCGGGTAGTGCACCGCCAGCGCCTCCAGGCTGTCGAGCACAGGCTGGAACAACATCGCCTCATCCTGAGCCAGGCGCAGGCAGGCTTCCTCGCCGCGGGTCAACGACAACGCCCGGCCCGTGAGGCGCTCACACTGGCGCAGCACCTCACGCGCTTCCTCCAACAACACACTGCCGGCCTCGGTCAGGCGCGGTTGCCGGCCGCTGCTACGTTCGAACAGGACAACGCCCAAGTCAGCCTCCAGCAGGGCAATGCCACTGCTGACCGCCGATTGCGCCTTGCGCTGCCCACGGGCCACGGCAGAAAACGAACGCTGCTCGGCGACGCTGACAAACAGCCGCATCTGCTCCAGATCCCATTGCACGCTCATGGCTCAACCCATCTCAATTCCAGATAGGTAATGACTTTACCCCATCTGGCGAACCTCTAGAATGCCGACCTTATCAAATGCGCATCACGTCGAGGATTGCCCCATGAATGCCGCCTACTACTACTTGGCCATCGCCATCTGCTCGGAAGTGATCGCCACCGTTTCCATGAAAGCCATCAAAGGCTGGAGCACCCCTATCCCGTTGCTGCTGGTGATCGTCGGTTACGGCGTGGCGTTCTGGATGCTGACCCTAGTGGTACGCACCGTGCCGGTCGGCGTGGCATACGCGGTGTGGGCCGGGATGGGCATCGTGATGGTCAGCATCGCGGCGTTGTTAATCTATGGGCAGAAGCTGGATGTGCCGGCGATGCTGGGGATGGGCCTGATTGTGCTGGGCGTGGTGGTGATTCAGCTGTTCTCGAAAACCGCCGGGCACTGACCGCCACTCAACAGCCTGTATACTGCGCCTCTTGTCTTGAACACTGAGGTCGCCGATGCCATCCGTTATTTCCACCGACGTTCTGATTGTCGGCGCCGGGGTTGCCGGCCTCTGGCTCAATGCGCGCCTGCGCGGCCAGGGGTTCTCCACGGTACTGGTGGAAAACGCCACCCTGGGCGGCGGGCAAAGCCTGAAGTCCCAGGGGATCATTCACGGCGGTGCGAAATACGCCCTGCATGGCGCCCTCACCGGCGCCTCCGAAGCCATTGCCGATATGCCGCGCCGCTGGCGTGAAGCCCTGGCCGGCAGCGGCGAGCTGGACCTGTCCGGTGTGCGCGTGCTGTCCCAGGCGCATTACTTGTGGTCGCCCGGCACGATTGCCGGCAACCTCACCAGCTTTTTCGCCAGCAAGGCCGTGCGTGGCCGCGTCGATCAGGTCAAGGGCGACGAACTGCCCCTGGCGCTGCAGGACCGTCGCTTCAAAGGCAAGGTCTATCGCCTGGCCGAGCTGGTGGTGGACGTGCCCAGCCTGATCAACCGCCTGGCGCAACTGGCCGGTGACGGTCTGCTCGCTGGTCAGCACATCGAACCGTTGCTGGAGGGTGACACCCTGGTGGGCTTGAAGGTCGATGGTCGTGAGATCCGCGCCCAGCGCATAGTCCTGAGCGCTGGCGGCGGCACGGCAGACTTGCTCGCCGCCTTGGGCCATAGCCAGCCGGCCATGCAAAAACGCCCGCTGCACATGATCATCGCCAAAGGCCCAGGCCTCAAGCCGCTGTACGCCCACTGCCTGGGCGGCGGCACCAAGCCGCGTCTCACCGTGACCACCCACCCGGCCGCGGATGGCAATTGGGTTTGGTACATGGGCGGTGATATCGCCGAGGCTGACGGTGTGGGGCGTACGCCTGAAGAACAGATCGCCACCGCGCAGAAAGAGCTGGCGCAACTGCTGCCCTGGATCGACATGAGCCAGACCCAGTGGGCCACCCTGCGGGTGGATCGCGCCGAGCCGCTGCAATCGGGGCTGAGCCGTCCCGATAACGCGTTCCTTGCCGAAGACGGCCGTCTGCTGGTGGGCTGGCCCACCAAACTGGCCCTGGCGCCGGACTTCGCCGACCGCGTACTCCACGCTCTGGAGCGCGACGGCATCCGCCCAGGCGCCAATACCCCGCTGCCCGAGCTGCCAGCGCCGGCAATCGGCCAACCCGCCTGGGAGCAACTGTTGCCATGAGCCTGCCAACCCTGCACGACCTGCATCGCCCCCTGGGCAGCACCGGCCTGCTGGTGTCGCCCCTGGGCCTGGGCACCGTCAAGTTGGGCCGCGACCAAGGGGTGAAATATCCCAACGGCTTTCAGATCCCTGGCGACGACGACGCCCGCATGTTGTTGCGCCAGGCCCGCGAGCTGGGCATCAACCTGATCGACACCGCGCCGGCCTACGGCATGAGCGAAGAGCGCCTGGGGCCGCTGCTGCGTGACCAGCGCAAGGACTGGGTAATCGTCAGCAAGGTTGGCGAAGAGTTTGCCAATGGCGTGTCCCACCACGATTTCAGCGCGGCCCATACGCGAATGTCGATTGAACGCAGCCTGAAACGACTTGAAACGGATTTTATCGACCTGGTGCTGGTGCACTCCGACGGCAACGACTTGCATATCCTCAATGATTGCGAGGTTTACCAGACCCTGGCGCAGCTGAAGAAAGACGGCAAGATCCGCGGTTTCGGCTTCTCCGGCAAAACCGTCGAAGGCGGGGTGAAAGCGCTGGAGCAGGGCGACTGTGCGATGGTTACCTACAACCTCAACGAACAGGCTGAGAAGGCCGTGATCGACTATGCGGCCGCCCACGGCAAGGGCATCCTGGTGAAAAAGGCGCTGGCCAGCGGCCACGTATGCCTGGAACCGGGAATGGATCCAATTCAGGCCAGTTTCACCTTGTTGTTCGCGCAAACGGGCGTCGCCAGTGCTATTGTCGGGACCATTAATCCGCTGCACCTGGCCCATAACGTAGCAACTGCTGCCCGGGTCATTCGTCAACTCTGATGCCGCCCACGCGGCCGACCCCGTCGCAAGAAGGAGCCGACATGCCGCGTACGCTAATAAGAAAGAACCCCAGCAACTTCAAGACACTGCCGCTGCACGTCGAAGCCACCCCCGAAGGCCTGAGCTACCAGAGCGTCGGCATGCCGCTCAACTTCGCCCAGACCTTGCAGCGGCGCAAGCCGGTCGAGGTGTCAGATCCCGAGCGCTTCGCCCTGGAACTGGCGAACCTCGGCGTCTCGGTACGCCTGACCCTGCACTGGCAAAACAAGGACTACTGGGTGCTGGTGCGCCAACGCCGCCAGGACCGTGGCGATGTTGTGCTCAAGCTGATCTCCGGCTACGTCCCGGCCCATGAACTGAACCTGCCGCTGCACACCGCCATCCAGGAAATTGCCGAAGAGTGTCTGCTCGAAACCCCAGAAGGCTGGCTCGGCGGGCGCTTCAACGACACCTGGCTGCCGGCGCCCTACTCCGCAGCTTTGCATTACCGCGAGGCCCTGCCGTTTCGCCTGAGCCCTTTGTCTGGGGCCGCACGCCCGGTGCGCTGCGCCACCATGCAACTGATCGAGCGGCCACGGGCCTACGTGCACCTGCCGACCGCCTCGCTGCAATTGATTTATGACCTGCGCCTGGAAGTGCCGAAGGAAGCCAAGTCCCTCAGCTTGTTTCATGTGGATGAGCGTTTGGAGGGTGACCAACTGGTGGCGCGCCTGGACCGTCAGCGCCCGGACCTGTACTTGATGCCGCTCAAAGATGGCGAGCCACTGGCAGAGTTGTACACGGTCAAGAAAGACCAACTGTACCCGGCCAGCACGCGCGGCCTCTATCTGGCGGAAAGTTTTGCCCAGCAAGAGGGATGGCTGGTGCGCGATGAGCGGATTCGTTGGAAGGATTGGCTCAGGCAGCAGGGCCTGGCACAACCGGAAAAAGACTCCAAGCTCAAGCGCTTGACCGGCAAGGCACGGCAGATGCTGCGCAAGATCGTGCCGAAGAAAAGCTAGGGGCGAGCAGGCTCGCCCCACGGGGTATCACTCGTTGTTGCGGATCTTCTCGACAATCGCAGTGGTGGAGCTGTTTTCAACCAACCCCAGCACTTTGACCGTGCCGCCGTAGGCGCTGACGATGTCCGCACCGACTACCTGATCGACAGTGTAGTCACCACCCTTGACCAGCACGTCGGGCTTGACCTGGGCCAACAGGTTTTCCGGGGTGCCTTCGGAGAAGCTGATCACCCAGTCCACCGCGCCCAGGCCCGCGAGTACCGCCATGCGCCGGTCAACACTGTTGATCGGGCGGCCAGGACCTTTCAAGCGGCTGACCGAAGCGTCATCGTTGACCGCAACGATCAAGCGATCGCCTTGGGCGCTTGCCTGCTCCAGGTACGTCACATGCCCGGCGTGCAGGATGTCAAAGCAGCCGTTGGTGAACACAATGCTTTCGTTGTGAGCTCGAGCATCGTCAATTGCCAGCAGCAACTGCTCCAGGCCCAGCACACCGCGCTCCGAGCCTTCGGAACGCTGGATCGCACGGCGCAACTCAGGTGCGCTGATGGCTGCAGTACCCAGCTTGCCCACCACAATGCCCGCGGCCAGGTTAGCCAAGGCCACGGCGTGGGGCAGTTCCTCGCCAGCCGCGATAGACGCAGCCAGAGTAGAGATTACCGTGTCACCGGCGCCCGTAACGTCAAACACTTCACGGGCACGCGCCGGCAGGTGCATCGCCGGGTGACCCGGACGCAACAGGGTCATGCCGTGCTCGCCACGGGTCACCAGCAAGGCGCCCAGGTCGAGATCGGCCATCAGCGCCGCGCCCTTGCTCACCAGTTCGTGCTCATCAGCGCAACCGCCGACGATGGTTTCGAACTCACTGAGGTTGGGCGTGAGCAGGCTGGCGCCTCGGTAAACCGAGAAGTCCTTGCCCTTGGGATCGGCCAACACCGGAATGTTGCGAGCCTTGGCGGCCTGGATCAACACCTGGTGATTCTGCAAGGCGCCTTTGCCGTAGTCGGACAACACCAGCACCTTGATACCGTCGAGCAGCGCGTCGACCTGGTCGCCCAGGGCCAGGGCGTCGGTGGCGAAGGGTTCTTCGAAATCGATACGCAGCAACTGCTGGTGACGGCTCATGACCCGCAGCTTGACGATCGTCGGCTGATGAGCGATGCGCTGGAACAACGCATGCACGCCGGCACCCTGCAGGCTGTTGGCCAGACTTTCGGCCGCTTCGTCGTCGCCGGTCACACCCACCAGGGAGGCCGGGGCGCCGAGGGCGGCAATATTGAGCGCGACGTTGGCAGCGCCACCTGGGCGGTCTTCGATTTGCTCGACCTTGACGACCGGCACCGGAGCCTCAGGGGAAATCCGTGAGGTACCACCATGCCAGTAACGGTCGAGCATGACATCGCCGACCACCAAGACAGCGGCTTGATTGAATCGCGGCATGGACAACTTCATGGAGCAACCCACATACAAAATGAACAGGGGCGCGATATTAGCACAGGGTTTGCGATGGCTTGCGACCACCGCAGGGCAAATGTGGGAGGGGATTTGCTCTCTGTAGGAGCGAGCTTGCTCGCGAAAAACTCACAGACGCCGCGTTTATTCAGGAAGCGCGGTTTATCGTTGAGGTTTTTCGCGAGCGAGCTCGCTCCTACATTTCCTTTACACCGTGATGCCGGTTGGATCAGGTGATATCAGCCTGCACCGGTGCATCCAGACCCATGGCATGCAGGCGGGCGTAGTAACCGTTCTGCGCCAACAACTCGCCATGGGTACCACGCTCGACAATCCGCCCGTCGTCCATCACCAGGATCAGGTCAGCCTTCTCGATGGTGGACAAACGGTGCGCGATCACCAGGGTCGTGCGGCCTTGCATGACCTTATCGAGTGCCGCCTGGATATGCCGCTCGGACTCGGTATCGAGGGCCGAGGTGGCCTCGTCGAGGATCAGCAACGGCGCGTTCTTGAGCAATGCACGGGCAATCGCCAAGCGCTGGCGCTGGCCGCCGGACAACAGCACACCGTTCTCACCCACCTGGGTATCGAAGCCCTTGGGCAACTGATCGATGAAGTCCTTGGCGTTGGCATCCGCTGCCGCCGCTTCCACATCGGCACGAGGTGCACCGGCCAGGTCGCCGTAGGCGATGTTGTTGGTCACAGTGTCGCTGAACAGGGTCACATGCTGGGTGACCTGGGCAATGTGTTTGCGCAGGTTGAGCAACTTGTAGTCTTCAATCTCGATGCCATCGAGCAGGATTTCACCGCTTTCATGATGGTAAAAGCGCGGGATCAGGCTGGCCAGGGTCGACTTGCCACTGCCCGAACGCCCCACCAGCGCAATCATCTGCCCAGGCTCGGCGGTGAAGCTGATGTCCTTGAGCACATGGCGATCGGTGCCAGGGTAGGTGAAGTTCAGGTGACGCACTTCCAGGCGACCGCTGACCTTGTCGCGTTCGAGAGTGCCGTGGTCGACCTCAACGTCTTCGTCCAGCTGTTCGAAGATACTTTCGGCGCCCGCCACACCTTTCTGAATAGTCGAGCTGACCTCCGAGAGCTGGCGGATCGGCTTGGGCAGCAAGCCCGCCAGGGTGATGTAGGCCACCATGTCACCCGCCGAGGCGTCGCCACGCAGGTACAGCACCAGGAACATCAACACGGCCATGGCGGAGTAGATCACCAATTGCAGCGCCGGGGTGTAGATCGCCCCGGTGCGGGTCATGCGCAGTTGCTTGTTGGTGTTGCTCTGGCTGGCCTTGAAAAAGCGCTTCTGTTCGTAGACTTCGCCGCCGAAGCTGCGCACCACGCGGTAGCCCTGGATGGTCTCCGAGGCCACGTGGGTCACGTCGCCCATGGCCACCTGGATCTTCTTGCTCTGCTTACGGAATTTCTTGCTGGCGGTACTGACCATCACGGCAATCAACGGCAGGATCGCGATCATTACCAACGTGAGGCGCCAGTTCATGTACAGCAAGGAGGCGAACAGGAAGATCACCGTCATGCCTTCGCGGATCACCACCTTGATAGCATCGGTCGCGGCCCCCGTGACCATGGTCACGTTGAAGGTGATGCGGGAAATCAGATGCCCGGAGTTGTGATTATCGAAGTAGCGGTTGGGCAGCGTCAGCAGGTTGTTGAACAGTTGCACCCGCAAGTCGTGGACCAGACCCAGGGAGACCTTGGCCAACAGGTAGTTGCCCAGGAACGAACCAAGGCCCTGCCAGGCCGCGATCAGGATGATCAGCAGCGGCACTGCCTGCAGCAATTGCAGGTCGCGCAAAAAGGGCACGGTCGGGAACAGCACAGCTTCCGGATTGGAGAGACCGTCGACAAAGTACTTGAGGATGTAACCCAGCATCGGTTGGGTCGACGCGAAAATCAGAAATCCAAGGATACTCAACGCGAACAAGCCCATATAGGGCTTAACGTAACTGAGCAGGCGGAAGTATATTTTCAAGCTCGAAGGGCTTGCGCTCGGACTGGAGTCGGTCATATCACGCGGCGTTTTGAAAAAGGAGGCTGACTTTAGCACAGCTTCTCTGTTGTACTTGCACCCGGCGTAAGCCGCGGCCCGGTTGGATCCTACCGGCGACATTACTTAGCCACTAGCTTAAGATGGTCGGCTTTCTATTTCTGGAATGGCTTTACTGTATGCACTCCAAGCGCCTTACCTATGGCTCAAATCGCGTTTTCGACTTCCTGGTCCTATGGATTTTGCCTGTTGGCTTGCTGCTGCTCCTGAGTGCACTGTTCTTTGTCGGCAATCGCAATGTACTGCACCGCATTGTCTACATCCTGTTCAGCGTACCGACCTTGTTTCTGTTGTGCATGCGCCCTCGGGAATTCAAGGACCTGCTGCGCGAGCCCCTGGCAATCGCGTTCCTGGCGTTCTCCGCCTGGGCGTTGACCAGTCTGCTCTGGAGCCCGGCGCCCAGTTCCGATACTGACCTGTTCAAGCGACCATTGAATACCTTCATGCTGTTTGGCGGCTGCGGTCTGCTGCTGCATTACCGCAACGAATTGTTCAAGCCGATCTTCTTCAGCGCTGCGGTGATTGCGCTGGTGGTCAGCCTGGGTAACCTGGTGGCGTTCGCCAAGGGTTATTCGCCCGGCATGCGCATGATCGGCGGCCTGGGCGCCCTCGACAACCCACTGCTCAGCTCGCATCTGTTTGGCTTTTTCACGGTGTACTGGCTGTATGTCTGCATGAATACCCAGCGTCTCAAGGTACTGTGGTTCAGCGTTCCGGCCCTGGCGGTCATGACCACTGCGGTGCTGGCGACCGGCTCACGCACGCCACTGGTGGCGCTGACGCTGGCCATCCTGTGGATGAGTTTCGTAAGCCGCAACCGCCGTGCGGCACTGCTCATTATCGGCATGGCCCTGGGTGCTGCCGGACTCCTGTTGCTCCACCCCGAATTGATCACCAAACGCGGCAGCTCGTTTCGCTTCGAACTGTGGAGCATGTCTCTGCAGCTTATCGCCGAACACCCATGGATCGGGCATAGCTATGACTCGGAGCTGTTTCTCACAGTGTCGGATGGCCTTCAACTACGCGAAACCCACAGCTTCGCCCTCGGCGTGCTCTATTACGTCGGCATCATCGGTTTCATCCCATGGGCCTTCATGCTCGTTTGGGGCTTATACAAAGGCCTGCAGCAACGCGCCCAGCCGCTGTTCATCCTGGCTTCGTCACTGCTGGCCTACGGCATCGGTGCGGGCCTGACCGAGGGCGGCGGCATTCTGTCGCGCCCTAAGGAGCACTGGTTCCTGCTGTGGATTCCGTTGGCAATTATCACCGGCCTGAGCCTCGCCCAGCGCCATCGCAGCCTGCTGCGCATGCCGGTGCAGAACCTCAAGCCCGCAGCGTTTGAACAACTTTGCAGCAACGCCCATGTGATTGAAGCCGATGGCCTGGGTCCCAAAGTCCTGCGCCTGGAGGACGGCAGTTTCCTGAAGCTGTTCCGAACACGCCGCTGGTACACCTCCGGCAGCTTCAACCCGTACTCCGAGCGCTTTGCCAGCAACAGCGAGCAACTGCGCACCTTGGGCATTCCTACGCCGCACATCCTCGGGCTCTACCGCCTGAGCGATGCCAGCAGCGCAGTGCGCTACACGCCGTTGCCCGGCCTGACGTTGCGCCAAGCGCTGCAAAGCCTCGACAGCAGCCTGCGTGAATCACTGGTTGAGCGCTTTGGACGGTTCATGGCGCAACTGCACGAGCGCGGCGTGTACTTCCGCTCGCTGCACTTGGGTAACGTGTTGTTGATGGACGACGGTGAGTTCGCCCTGATCGACGTGGCTGACCTGCGCATCTACCCGTCTTCACTGCGTTACGCCTTGCGCCAACGTAACCTGCGCCACATGCAACGTTATCCTCAGGATCGCAACTGGCTGTTCGAAACGCACTTCGAACAACTGCTCAAGGGTTACGCCTCGGAGGCGAGCCCAGCCGCCACTGCGAAAATCCGCGAGCAGGTCCAAAGCCTGTAAACACCTGTAGGAGCGAGCTTGCTCGCGAAAAACTCACCGGTGCCGCGTTTATTCAGGAAGTACGCGTTATCGTTGACGTTTTTCGCGAGCAAGCTCCCTCCTACAGGGTGCGGCGTTGGTTCAGTTCTTGAGCGGCGCCAGATACAACCGCACCAGCCCGCGCAAGGTCTTGCGCCCCCAGAACTTCAAAGGGATCTGCTTGAGCACCTCCCGCGCCAACGGGCGGTCGCGGTCGGCGGTCTTGAGAAACATCGAGTTCAGGAAGTTGTAGCGAACCGCGTCATAGGCCGGGTGCTCGCTGAACTTGGCGTAGGTCTTGAGGATGTTCTGGATCATGTAGCGGTGATTCTTGTACGTGTTGCTGGCGTGCTGGCGATACTTGGCCATCACCACGTCAAGGGCGTCGATGGTGTAGCCCGCCGCCGTGATCTTCAGTTGGATCAGCAAGTCTTCCAGGGGAATCTGCGGGTCGAAACCACCGACCTCCTCCAGCACTTCGCGACGAATCAGCATGGTCGGCGCCGGTGGAAACGGCTTGCGGTCCAGGAACAGGTCATCGAAGTCCAGACGTCGAAACGGCACGTCGCGACGCTGTTTCTTCTCCGGGTGCAGGTTGCCATCCCCGTCGATCAGCTCGATATTGCCAGCACACATGCCCACCTTCGGCTTGCCGTCCATATACGCCACCTGGGTGGCAATACGGTCCGGCAACATGATGTCATCCGAGCCGAACGGTGCGATCAGGCTACCCTTGGCGCGAGCGATCGCACCGTTCAAGGTCGCGCTGAGCCCTTGGTTCTGCTGCACCTGGAAATCAAAGCCGTGCTCGGCCTGCAAGCGCTGGATGCGTTCGACGCTGTCATCCTTGGAGCCGTCGTCGACTACCAACAGCTCGATATTGGGGTAGGTCTGCCCCAGCACGCTAAGAATGCTTTGCTCGATGTACTGACCATGGTTGTAGGAAGCGATGATCACCGAGACCAGGGGTTGTTGCTGATTCATGCTCTACCTACTTCACGCAAACCGGTTTCAATCAGGGTCAGGTACTTGTGCTTGAACTCGTCGAGGGTGTGGTTGGCCTCCAGATAGCGGAACACCTCCTCCCCCTTGGCGCGCAATTGTTCATCGCTCAAGGCCAGGTAAGTGTCCAGGGCCGCAGCCAATTGTTCGACATTGCCTGGATCATGGGACAAGCCGCCCGCACCCTGCACCAGTGGCAGCATCGCCGGGCCGTTGGAGGCGATCACCGGAAGGTGGCCGCTCATGCCTTCCAGCAAGGCCAGGCCCAGGCCTTCGAACAGCGACGGCATGGTCCAGATATCGAAGCCGCGCACGTACTTCATGCCGTCTTCGCGAAAGCCCAGCAAGTGCGCACGGCCGGTCAGGCCGAGGCGCTCGATGTCGGCACGCAGGTCGGCTTCGGCACGGCCAGAACCAATAATCCCCACCTGCGCCTCAGGGTATTTGTCCTTGAGCGTGGCGAAGGCCTGCAGCAGATGGGTATGGCCTTTGATCGGCACGAGGCGGCCCAGGGCGCCGATCATCCGTGCATCCATCGGCAGGCCCAGGGCCTTGCGTGCGTCTTCACGGGACAGCTGCAAAGCCTCTGCCTGGGGAATGTCGATCGCATTGGTGACGTAGGTGGTGTTCTCAGGGGTGAACCCGCAATTGAGGTCTACCAGGTAGTCCTTGACCGCTTCGGACACCCCGACAAAACGCCACGCCGGGCTGACCCAGCGCTGGGTCTGACGTCGACGGTAACCACGGGCATACTCGCCAAAGCCGTGGGAGATGCCGATGCACAGCGGGATCTTCAACCAGCGGTTGAGCGACAGCATCATGTTCACCGACTTGAAGCGGTTACAGATGACCACGTCGAACTTCTGCTCGCGGCAGTACTTGTAGATCTGCCACATGGCGCCAAAGCGAATGCCCTTGAGGGACTTCTCCGGCAGCTCGAAATAATGGGAGTGCTCGGCCACGCTCAGGGGCTGGCCGGGCAGCGGGCGCCCACTGAGAAATCCGGAGGTCACCTCGAAGCGCTCAGCCGGCAGGGATTTGACGATTTGCTCACCCAAGTCCGCGAAGTCATGGGTCTTGACGTTGTAGTCCGGCTGTAACTGCAAAACCTTGAAACGAGGCTTCATAACTCTCCATGCAGCGATCTGGCTACGGGCATGCAGCCCGGTAAAAAGGGCGACAGGCGCATAACGGCCTGCCTTCAA
Source organism: Pseudomonas sp. WS 5503 (assembly GCF_012985385.1). Classification (NCBI taxonomy): domain Bacteria; kingdom Pseudomonadati; phylum Pseudomonadota; class Gammaproteobacteria; order Pseudomonadales; family Pseudomonadaceae; genus Pseudomonas; species Pseudomonas sp. WS 5503. The sequence continues at coordinate 405,262 of NZ_JAAQWI010000003.1, read as the reverse complement.
TCGGCTCTCAGTCCTGCTTCAGGACCCACAACAGCTCGTGACGGCGCACGGCCTTGCGGAAGAATTCGTTCTCGCCATAGGGCGATGGACTACGGCCCGCCAGCAGTTGCTGCAACCACCTACGCACTCGACGCTTGAACGGCGCTGGCGGCTGCAGGTCGTGCATCATGCCCAGGGCCATGGCCTTGTCCTGCTGCTGGCTCAAGGCGAGAGCGAAACTGCACGGCACCAGTTCCACAGCACCATCGAAACGTGGCGGCAGCGCCACGCCAGCGCCGGAATCGCCCATTGGCCAGCGGTCGTTATCATGCAGGTGATTGGCGTAGCCGAGCAATGTGTCGGGCTGCCACTCCAGGCCCTGCAAGGCTTCCAGCACTGCCGCGTGGGCGCAGATATGGTCGGCGTGAGGGTCAAGCAACGGCGTGGGCAAGACGATGACCTGGGGCCGCGCCTTGAGCAGCAGCGCCCGCAGGTCGGCGATCAGGTTATGCCAGGTCGGTGCACCATCAGCATCGCCAGGCAGGGCAAAACCATTGAACTGGCGGAACAGCCGCGTATCGGCCAAACCGGCTTCGCGGGAGGCTTGAGGCTGATCTGGCGCGGCCTGCATGGCTTGCAATTGCATGCAGAAGTACCCCAACTGCACGCACTGCGCCTCGGGCACGCCCGCCCAGCGGGGCACGGCGACGCTGTCCCAGGCCCGCAAACGGCCCTTGAGGCGCGCAGCTTCAACCTTGGGCAGGCCCATGTTCTGATAATGCTCAGCTTCGATTTCACCGGCCGTCAGCGTGACGATCCAGCTTTCAGTCGCCTGGCTGTAAAGGCTGAACGCAGCCAGCTCGGCATCGTCGGCATGGGGCGCGATCACCATCACACGTTGCTGGCGATAGTCCGGCTGGCGAAAGCGCCACAGCGTCGGCTGCCCCTTTATCCGGCAAAAACGCCCGCGCAATTCGAGCTTGCCCGCGGCCAAGGCTTCGGCGGCGCCGGTCAGGTTCAGATAACGCCGCCCAGCGACGCCGCGCTCGAAGGCTTGCCGGTCCGGGCTTTGCAGGCCCAACAGGTCCACCGCAGGGTCGAAGAAACGCCCCAGCCAGGTACTTTTCAACTCAATGCCGACGATCAGGGTTTCATCCGCCGCCAACGGCGCATCCAGCAACAGCCGGCCCGCCTCCAGGCGCAAGCCGGGCTGTTCGCTGCCGGCCGGGAACGCGTACTCATAGCTGTCTTTGGGCGAGTAAAACAGGTGATCGGCAAACCAGGCTTCATGGGCGGCCCACAGCAGCACCGCAAGGATCAGCGGCAACCACCATGCGACCAGTACGCCGGTGGCGACCAACACCAGCACGCCAATCAATAGCGCAATACGCTTGTTACGCCGATGGCGCTTGAGCAGTTGCTGTTTACGGCTCATACACTGAACACCGGCACCGGGTTGCACCAGCGCTCCTTGTATTCACGGTCGGAACGCCCGAAGGAGAAGCGCAGCGACTTGTTCGCCGCCCGCGCCTGCTCCCAGGCACTTTGGGTATTGAGAAAACTCAGCACGCTGCCGGGGCTGAATGCACGGGTTTCAGGGTCGACGCCGCCATTGACATACTCGGCACTGAACCATTCGTTGGACTGCACCTGATACACCAATTGCACTGCAATCGGCGCGTCGTTCAGAAACAGCACCGAGCCGAACAGGAATTCCTTGAGCAACTCCAGCACCTCGGCCAGACGCGCCGCGCCCGCCGCCGGGAAGCCCCAACGACGCTGGAACAGGTCGCAATAGATCGCCGCCAGTTCTACGCTGGAAAACTCACTGACCGCCCTTACCAAGCCGCCCGCCTCTTCCAACAGGCGCAGTTCACGCCGCTGGTTGTAGCGAAACTTCTTCGACAGGTCTTCGGGAGTACGCGCCATGGCCAATTGCTCGGCCTGGGGCTTGAGGGTGCTCACGCGCCCTTGATTGAGCGTCGACAGGTAGCGCGCACGATGCCGCAACGGCACCTGCGCATCGGCAGCAATCGGCAGGATGATCTCGGCGTTGCCCAGGTCAAACAGGCCTTTCTTGCCGCTGCGCTTGAGCACATCCTTGGACAGCGCCAGGTCGCGCCCCCAGGTGGCGATCGCCCCCTTGAGTTCACCACCGTGCTCCCAGCCCAGGTAGCGCACAGGTATCTGCGCCAGCCCGGCCAACCGCTCAATCACCTGGGGATGGGTCGCCACACTGCCGCCGTAACGCTGCCAGGCCTGGGCGTAAACCTCGGCCTCGACAGGCGCCCAGCCACGTTCACGCCAGCCCTGGAAGCGGTTCAGCATTTAAACCACGGCGTCATAAGGGTCCACGCCGTCCTTGACCACCAGAATGTCTTCCATGATCAGGTACTGCAGGTCCGAGCCGAAGAACATGTTCAGCGCGTCGGTCGGCGAGCAGATCATCGCTTCGCCACGGCGGTTGAGCGAGGTGTTCAGGGACACGCCGTTACCGGTCAGCACTTCCAGCTCTTTCATCATGTCGTAGTAGCGCGGGTTGTATTCGCGCTTGAGCACCTGGGCGCGGGAAGTACCGTCTTCGTGCACCACTTCCGGTACACGGGTCTTCCACTCTTCGGCGACTTCAAAAGTGAAGGTCATGAACGGCGCCGGGTGATCGACCTTGATCATCTGCGGGGCCACGGTGTCGAGCATCGACGGGCAGAAAGGCCTCCAGCGCTCGCGGAACTTGATCTGGTGGTTGATGCGATCCGCCACGCCGGTTGCACTTGGGCAACCGATGATCGAACGACCGCCCAGCGCACGCGGGCCAAACTCCATGCGGCCCTGGAACCAGGCGACCGGATTGCCGTCGACCATGATCTTGGCAATGCGCTTAGGCATGTTCTCGATCTTGCGCCAGTTCGGCTTGCTCTCGTGCTTGGCGCACGCGGCAATAACGTCTTCGTTGCTGTAGGACGGGCCGAGGTAGACGTGTTCCATCTTCTCGACCGGTACACCACGAGCATGGGACACGTAGGCCGCCGCACCGACGGCGGTGCCGGCATCGCCGGAAGCCGGCTGTACGAACAGCTCTTTGACGTCGTCACGGGCAATGATTTTCTGGTTCAGCTTGACGTTCAGCGCACAGCCGCCGGCGAAGGCGAGCTTGCCGGTGTCCTTGAGGATGTCGCCCAGGTAGTGGTCGATCATCTGCAAAGCCAGTTTCTCGAACAGCGCCTGCATGCTGGCCGCGTAGTGGATGTACGGCTCGTCGGCGATGTCGCCTTCGCGTTTCGGCCCCAGCCACTCGATCAGTTTTGGCGAGAAGTAGAACCCCTTGCCCTTCTCTTTGTAGCGGCGCAGGCCGATGACGTTGGCGTAGTCGGTGTTGATCACCAGTTCGCCGTTTTCAAAAGAGGCCAGGCGCGAGAAGTCGTATTTGCTGGCATCGCCGTACGGCGCCATGCCCATGACCTTGAACTCACCATCGAGCATCTCGAAACCGAGGAACTCGGTGATTGCGCCGTACAGGCCGCCGAGGGAGTCCGGATCGTAGAATTCCTTGATCTTGTGGATCTTGCCGTTTTCGCCGTAGCCAAAGAAGGTAGTGGCGTACTCACCCTTGCCGTCAATGCCCAGGATCGCGGTTTTTTCCTGGAAGCCCGAGCAGTGGTAGGCGCTGGATGCGTGAGCCAGGTGGTGTTCTACGGGTTCAATCTTGATTTTCTTCGGATCGAAGCCCAGTTGCTCCAGGCACCAGACGATCTTGTTGCGATAGCGCTTGTAGCGACGGTTGCCCATCAGGATCGCGTCAAGGGCGCGGTCCGGGGCGTACCAGTAACGCTTGGCGTAGTGCCAGCGCGCCTCGCCGAACAGGCTTATCGGGGCGAACGGGATCGCCACCACGTCAACGTCCGAAGGCTTGATGCCAGCCTGCTCCAGGCAGAACTTCGCCGACTCGTAGGGCATGCGGTTCTTTGCATGTTTGTCGCGTACGAAGCGCTCTTCTTCGGCGGCCGCAATCAGCTTGCCGTCGATATACAGGGCTGCGGAAGGATCATGGCTAAGGGCGCCGGACAGGCCAAGAATCGTCAATGCCACTGGGGTCTAGCCTCTTTTAGTCTGCATGCAGGCGCATCGCGCCTGAAAAAAGTGTGTTTCCCGCCGGGGCGGGAAACAGCTAAAGGGCGGGATTATAGCTTAAAAGCAGAGGGAAGCTGTTAGCGACAAGCGCCGAGAGGGGCTAGCGAAAGATCTCGATGCTGCCGTCCTTGTTCTGGCGGTAGATCGTATAAGGCAGCATCAGGGTGTCCATGACACCAGAGGCGACAAATTCAATCGCGATGATCGGGAAGGCATTGCCTTGGCGATCCAGCAGGTTTTGGTCCTTCAGGCTTTTATCCGGTGCGGGCTCGCCATTGAGGGTACAAAAGCCGTAGATCACCCCACTGTAGATACGCGGCACGTTTTCGCAGTGGCTGCGCGACTCCTTGAGATTCTGGCTGGCCACGGCATCCGGACGGAAGACGGTATTGATCGTTCCGCAACCGGAGGCCAATAACAAGGTTGAAACCAGCAGGACTCTGAAACCACGACTCACGAACAACTCCTTTCACTAAATAGATGGGCTGGGCACGTGCTCTTATATCCATAGGCTTATGAACGGCCTGGACGCCAATAGATGCTGATATTACCGTCGGCCGATTGTCGATAAATCGTATAGGGTAAAACCACCGTATCGGCAACCGCGGACACCGCAATATCCACGAGCACGAATGGTATGAGGAACCCGGTGGGGTCCGGGGCCGCGTGCAGCATGCAAAAATCAAAGGCCACACCGCTGTACGCGCGGGGAATGGATGGGCAATAGGTTTTTACGAGCCTGAGCTCACGCGCCGTGTCGCCCTCTTTGCGCATGACGCTATTAACCGTTCCACAGCCGCTTAATAACAGCGCAGCGACGCTTATACACAGCGCAGCCATTATTTTTCTTGTCATATCCTAGCCTCGCAAACGGTCAGCCAAGCTAGCACCGAGAGATTGGCTCATTCATCTGAGAAGCGCCGCCGCATTGCGTAAGAAAAATCCGAAATGATAAAACCTACCTGACTGTTTAAACTTGCGCACTTTTTGCGCGCCTTCGCTATGCGTGCCCAAGACTCTGGCTGCCTCATGAAAAAAACGCACGCTCGCTTTTTCCTCTTGCTGCCTGGCCTGCTGGCCTTGAGCAGCACAGTGCAAGGCGATGACTCGCCACTAACCCTCGCCCCCACCGTCGTCAGCGGCTCGCGCAGCGCCAGCCCGACGTTCGATTTGCCCTATTCCGTGGACGGCATCAACCGCGAGCAGATCAGCGACGGCCAGCTCGGCATCAACGCCTCCGAAGCCCTGTCCCGCGTGCCCGGCCTGGTGGTGCAGAACCGTCAGAATTACGCGCAAGACCTGCAGATCTCGTCCCGAGGCTTCGGCGCCCGCTCAGCATTCGGCGTGCGCGGCATCAAGCTGATCGCCGACGGCATCCCCGCCAGTACCCCGGATGGCCAGGGCCAGGCCGCGACGTTCAACCTCGACACGGCCGAGCGCATCGAAGTGCTGCGCGGCCCGGCGGCGACGCTGTATGGCAGTAACGCCGGGGGCGTGATCCAGATGTTCTCCCGCGACGGCGAGGGCCCGCCGCGTATCGGCGCCGAAACCCTGGTGGGCAGCGACGGCCTGAACAAGAACCACCTCAGCGCCGAGGGCGCGGTGAATGGCGCCGGGTTTGTGCTCGATGCCTCGCGCATGGACACCAACGGCTACCGGGATCACAGCAGCGCGCGCCGCGACCAGACCTTCGCCAAGCTCAATGTTGAGCCCGATGACGACAGCAAGCTCGCATTGATCTACAGCAGCCTGGAGCAGAACGGTACGCAGGATCCGCTGGGGCAGACCTGGGCAGCGTACAAGGCAGACCCGCGCTCGGTAAGCGCCAATGCGCTGAACTACAACACGCGTAAAAGTATCGATCACCAGCAATTGGGGATGAATTACGAGCGGTATTTCGGTGGCGCGACCTTGCAGGTCAATGCCTACACCGGGCGGCGCAGTGTGATTCAGTACCTGTCGATCCCCAAGGGCACGCCCGCCAACGAACGCGGCGGTGGCGTAGTGCAATTTGATCGAAAGTTCTACGGCGGCAGCGTGCGCTGGCTGCAGCCCATCGAAAGCGCGCCTGGCGAGCTGACGATCATTACCGGCCTGGACTTCGACCAAAGCGAAGACAGCCGCCATGGCTATCAGAACTACAGCGGCAACACCCTCGGCGTGAAAGGCCAACTACGCCGCGACGAAATCGACACGGCTCGCAGCCTCGACCCGTATATCCAAGCCAACTGGGCCCTCGACCGCTGGACCCTGCAAGCCGGCGTGCGCCACAGCACGATGCAGATGGACGTTGACGATCAGTTCCTGAGCAATGGCGACGCCAGCGGCAACAAGACCTACCAGAAAAACACCCCTTCGATGAGCGTGATGTACGCGTTCACCCCCGACCTGCACGCCTACATCAGCGCAGGCAAAGGCTTTGAAACCCCGACTCAGGCCGAGCTGGCCTATGCACCGGGCAACGCCGAGGGCTTCAACTTCGGCTTGAAGCCGTCTGAAAGCACGCAATATGAAATGGGCGTGAAAGCGCAACTGAACAACACGCGGATCAACGCCGCCATTTTCCAGATCACCACCGAGGACGAACTGGTGGTGCAGCAATCCATCGGTGGCCGTACCAGCTACCAGAACGCCGGTCGCACGTTGCGCCGCGGCTTCGAACTGGGTGTTGAAAGCCAGCTGAGCGACCATTGGAGCACCAGCCTGGCCTACACCCGCCTGCACGCAACCTACGACAGCGACTTTACCAGCGGCGCCAACACCATCGACAAAGGCAACTACCTCCCCGGCGTGCCACAAACCACCCTGTTCGCCGAACTGAACTGGAAACCACGGGACTGGGTCAGCACCGCCATCGAAGGCATGTACCGCAGCAAGGTCTACGTAGAAGACACCAACCAACAACACGCCGCGCCGGCCTACAGCGTCTTCAACTGGCGCGCACGGTTTGAGCAGAAGGTAGAGCACTGGACCTTTCACCAGACCCTGCGCCTGGATAATCTGCTGGATCGTCAGTACGTGGGATCGGTGATTGTGGGGGATGGCAATAACCGCTATTACGAAGCGGCGCCGGGGCGCTCGTGGTATGCGGGGGCTGGAGCGCAGTACCAGTTCTGAATGCAGCGCCTGGACGGGCGCCATCGCGGGCAAGCCCGCTCCCACATTTTGACCGCGTTCACAGATCAAGTGTGGGAGCGGGCTTGCCCGCGATAGGTTTAACTGCCGACACCGGCCTCTTTGGGCAACCGCTGATCAATCACGCGATACAACGCACTGCCTTGCGGCCAGTTACGCATAAACCTTGCACGGTCTTTGGCATAGGCCGACGCAAAGCTGGCAGCGGAAGAGTGCTGACACATCGCATCCAGATCAATCATCGCCCAGTGCCCGTCGCTCCAGAACAGGTTATGGCCTTTGAAATCCCCATGGCTGATGCGCTCGCGGATCAAGTCGGCAAACAACTGGTCCAGCGCCTGCAACTCGCTCTCGGGCGCCTCGCCGCTCTCCACATACGGCGCAAAGCGCTCGATGATGTCCGGCCCAGGCAGGTATTCGGTGACCAGATAGGCGCGGCTGCGCAACCAAAGGAACCGTTTCTCCAGCACCGCCAGCGGCTTGGGTGTGGCGAAGCCCAGGAAGGCCAGGCGGTTGCCTTCGCGCCAGGAGTGCCAGGCGCGGCTCGGGCGCCAGAAGCGCTTGAGCCAATGGGCAAAACCCTTGATGTTGTAGCGCTTGATCACCAGCGGCCGGCCGGCCACGTCGACCTTGGCCACGCTCGCCGCGCCACCGGTCTTGTACAGGTGACCCTGGTCGAGCAACGCATCGGCCTGCTCAAGCACCGGCACCATGGCGGCTTCTTCTTCGCGGCGGATCGCACGCAAGCCAAAAGCGCCGCGCACCACACTGAACAGCGTGCATTCGCGGCCGGTCTTGTCCAGGTAGTCTCTCAAGCGCCAGGCGCTGACTTTACGCACCTGTTTTTCCAGGGCTTGCATTGGCAAGGCGTGTTCGCCGTTGGCCAGCAAGTAATACACCAGCAACTCTTCGGTAAAAGGCTCGAGGTTTTTCGGCAGTTGGGCGAAGAACACACCGAGGTTCTCCAGCACTCGATTGCGCGATAGCGCCTTGCCCGCCTCTTCGACACGAATGCCGGCGCCATCGATCAGATACAGCTTGCCATCCTTACGTAGCAAGTTGTCCAGGTGCAGGTCTTCTTGCCACAGGCCCTTGGCATGCATCTGGGCGATCGCGCCCAGCGCTTCGGCGAGCACAGCGGTTTGTTCGTCCGCCAACGGCGGCAGGTTTTCGACGGCGAGCCAAGCGTCGGACAGGCTTTGGGCCCCCTCGATAAATTCAAACAGCAGCCAACCACCCTCGCCGTCCTGCAAGCCATCGGCCAGCAGCAACGGCGTGGTCAGGCCTTGCTCAGCCAACAGACGCACACCCGTGAGCTCACGCTGAAAATGCCGCGCCGCCTTGCTGCCCACCAATAACTTGGCCAACACCGGGCGACCACGCCACACGGCGGCACCCACGTAGCGCTGCCCCGGCAACACCCGCAGCAGGCTCAGCAATTGCAATTGCCCAGGGCCGGCGGCATCCGCCAGGTCGAGGGTCAGTGGCAGGCTGGGGGTACGCCCAGCCGATTTCAGCTCGGATAAACGCATCAGCGGTTCTCCTTGTGGCTGCGGCGCGCGGTCAGGCGCTGGTGCCAAGTGGACACCAGGGCACCGTCCTCGGGCTGCTCAAGGTACGCCGCCAGCAGTTGGCGCACCTGCGCATCCGACCATTGCGGCGCACGGCGCAGCAGCGGTTCCAGGTCCTTGACCCGGTCACGCCAGCCAAACAACAGCGGGCGGGTTTTCTCCAGGTCGATCAACTGTGCGGCATACCCCTCACCGGCAGGCTGCAGGAAAATATGCTTGGGGTAAAAACAGCCATGCACCTGCCCGACGCTGTGCAGATGACGCGCCAGCTTGCCGCAGGCCAACAGGATCGCACTGTGCTGGGCTGCGCTCAATTGCGCCCACTGCTCCAGCAACGAATCCAGGTCATTCCAGCCATCCAGCGCACGGGTGAGCAGCATCGCCCGGCGCTCACCCTTGACCTTGCGCTCACCGAAGAACGCCGCTTGCAGGGCCGGGATGCCGAGCTTTCGATACAGGCTGATGTTGCGAAACTCACGGGCAAAACTCGGCTCGCCAAACGGCCGGTGCAAGGTGCGTGTGAGGTAGTTGCTCTGGCGTTTGAGGTAGTAGCCCTGCCCCTCAAGCTCCAGGCGATACACACTGCTCCAACCGTCGCCGCTGGTGTTCGGCTCGTCCACCGCATCCAGTTGCTTGGCCCACAGGGCGTCGAAGGTCGCCAGGCCGTTGCGCTCAAGCAGAGCGCGGTCTTCAGCCGCCAGGAAGTCACTCATTCGCGTCCCTCGAAAAACTTCACCACATGGCGAATTCGCTGTTTGTCCGACGCGGTCAGGTGCGCGCGCTGGCGATATTGCAGGTAGAAACGCAGGCGCTGGGTGGCCGACAAGTGATACTTGGCGACTTTGTCCAGGCAGGCCAAGTCCTTGGTGATGCGGTACTTGAGCCAGAAGCCGCGCCAGAAATCACCGTTGGGGCAGTCGATCAGGTACAGGGTGCGCTGGTCGTCCACCAGCAGGTTGCGCCACTTCAAGTCGTTATGGGTGAAGCGGTGATCGTGCATGGTGCGCGTGTATTCGGCGAGCTGGCGGCTGATGCCATCGACCCACCGGGGGTCTTTGAGGCGCTCATCGTGACGCTCGGCCAGCACCGACAGATCTTCGGTCTTGGGCAGTTCACGGGTGATCATGGCGCCACGGTTATAGGCCAGGCCCTTGCGGTCCAGGCCCCAGGCCACCACGTCGGCGGTGGGGATGCCCCACTTGGCGAAACGCTTGAGGTTCTGCCATTCGGACTTCACCCGCGGCCGACCCAGGTAACGACGCAGGCCCTTGCCGGCACCTACGTAGCGCTTGACGTAATAATTGACCCCGCCACGCTCCACCCGAATCACTTCCGACAACGGGTCGCGGGTCAGCCGCTCGCCTTGCAAGGCGAACACCGCGTCCAGGCTTCCAAAGTCATCCGCCAGGGCGGCGTAGGCAGGTTCCAGATTCCAACCCGCCATCAGATTGCATCCCCGTATCGTTGTTTACGCGCATACAGCTTTGCTGCCATGCGTTCCAGCGCAGACAACAGCGCGGTTTGCTCCGCCAGGATCTGGCGCAGCGGCTGCTGGAAATAGGCCTTGAGAAAACGCAGCTTGTCGCGCTGGGTCAAGCCGATCTCCAACGCGGAGTAATACAGGCCGGCCAAGTCTTTGTTGCGCCAGCGCACCGGGATCGTCGCACGCACCTGGGCACGGTGCAGGTCGATCACCGACAGCTTGAGGTTGTCGACACTGATGGGCCGGTCGGTGTGCAGCAGGAAATGGCAGAGGTAGCAGTCACGGTGGTTGACGCCACCGCGGTGCATCGCGCCCACGGTACGCGCCAGCTCAAGGGTCAAGGCATGCTTGATCGCCGGCACGGGCGGTTGCTTGACCCAGTCGAGGGTCAGGTCTTCCAGGCTGATGATGGGGGTCAGTTCCTGGGTGATGATGAACGAGTGCTGGTCGGCCGGGTTGCTGCCTTTTTCACCGAACGCCACGGCGGTCATGGTCGGTACACCAAGCGCCTGCAAGCGCTGGATCGCCACCCACTCCTGGCCCGCGCCCAACACCGGCAATTTGGCAGTAACCAGGTTCTTGAGGATTTCGCCCCAGCCGATCCCACGGTGGATCTTCACAAAATAAGGCTGGCCCTCGACCACCGTACGCAACGTACGGCGAGCGGCCAGCTCGCGGAACACCTGGCCTTCCAGCTTCTCGACCTCGGCGAACGCATCGCGTCCAGCCCAGAGGGTCTTGAAGGGTTCGGCTAGAATCAACTTCATCGGTTTGGCTCCGCCAGAATCAGGTCCGCAGCGTACTGCGGCATGCTAAAGAGGTCGGCCGTCTCGGCGAAGGCCAGACCATTGCGACTCCAGGTCGCACGCGCTTGTGGGTCGTCGAGCATATCGACCAGATACTGGTTGAGCTGGGTTTGCTCGAACGGCTCGTCCAACACCCGGCCGCTCTGGGCCTTGTCGATGTAGAACGCGTAGCCGCACACCTGGCTCACCAGTACCGGGAGGCCGGCGACCACCGCTTCGACCAGCACCATGCCGGCCGCCTCGTTGTACGCGGGGTGAATCAACAGGTCCGCCCCCAGCAGGAAACGCGGAATATCATTGCGGCCCTTGAAGAACTGCACCTGGTCGCCCAGGCCCAGCGCCGCGCTCTGCAATTGGAATACTTTGGGGTCGTCCTGGCCGATTACAAATAGCCGCGTACGTTTCTTCAGCCGCGAGGGCAGTGCGGCCAGCGCCTTGAGGCTGCGGTCGACGCCCTTGGTCTTGAACCCCGAACCGATCTGCACCAACAGCAGATCATCCTCGGCCAAGCCGAATTCAGCGCGGAACTCAGAGCGGATCTCGGCGGCGTTCGGCGGGGCGCGGCGGTCGCGGGCAATACCCGGTGGCAACAGGTGAAAACGCTCGGCCTGGGTGCCGTAATACTGGGTAAACAGCTGTTGCTGATGCTCGGACAACACCATGATCTGCGTCTTGGCGTTTTTATCGAACACGGCGCGCTCGTATTCGGCAAAGTGCTTGTAACGCCCGAACCAGCGATACATCGGGTTGCGCAGGGTCTGGGCCTTGTCCTCGAACACACCGTCGGCGGCAAAGTACAGGTCCAGCCCCGGCATCTTGTTGAAGCCCACCACGCGGTCCACTGGGCGCTTGGCCAGGTCGGCCTGGATCCAGGCGTAGAGCTTTTCGTTGCGGCGGTGGTTGACCAAGGCCTTGACCGGCGCCACCAGCACCTCAAAGCCTGGCGGGATATCACCTTCCCAGATCAGGGTGTACACCCGAATGCTGTGGCCGCGCTGCTGGCATTCCAGGGCGATGCGCATGAAGTCGCGCTGCAGGCCACCGAAAGGAAAGTACTTGTACAGAACAAAAGCCAGTTGCATCAGTGCTGCTCCTCGGCCAGTAACAACGTGCTCAGCCGGCTTGCGACACGCTCAGGGTTCAAGCGCGTGAAGCACAGGGGCGACTCGCGGGCGATGTCGAACCGCCGCAGGTCGTCGGCAGTGGGTTGATAAGTGCACTGTTTTTGCAGGCAAGGCGCACACGGCCAGTCGCTGGCCAAGTGAATCTGGCCCTTGCCGTAGGCACCGGTGAGGCCTGGGTTGGTGGGGCCGAACAGGGAAATGGTCGGCACGTCCAATGCCGCCGCCAAGTGGCCAAGGCCGGTGTCGACGGCCACGCAGGCACGGGCGCTCGCCAAGACACGGGCAACGCCCGCCAGGTTGAGCTTGGGCAACACTTGGGCGTTGGGCAGGCCGAGGGCCAGGCGTTCGGCCCGCGCCTTTTCGGCGGCGTTGCCCCACGGCAGCTTTACGTCCACGCCCAGGCGGCCCATGCGTTCGGCCAGCTCGCGCCAATAGGCTTCGGGCCAGTGCTTGGTGTCCCAGGTAGTACCGTGCAGCAGCAATACGAACGGTTTTTTCGGCGGCAGGCCGAGCAGCTTTTCAACGCTCAGGCCGTAGTCGCCCAGGCGTTGGGGCAGGTCGTAGCCCAGCGCGACGGCGAACAGCTGGCGCAAGCGCTCCACCGCATGCTGCCCACGGGCCACGGCCAGGCGCCGGGAGTAAAAGCGCGCAGCCAGGGGTTCACGCGCAGAATCTTTGTCGAAGCCAGCGATGGGCGCCCGCACATAGCGCGTCAGCCAGGCGCTTTTGAGCAAGCCCTGGGCGTCGATCACCAGGTCGTATTTAGTCGACTGCACCGCCTGCTTGAAGCGCCGCCATTCGCCGCTCTTGACGGTTTGCCAGAGGTTCTTGCGCCAGCGGCGAATCGCCACCGGAATCACCTTATCTACCGCCGGGTGCCAGGTTGGGATTTCGGCAAAGCCTTCTTCCACCACCCAGTCGAACCGAATACCGGGAATCGCCCGCGCTGCATCAGTGAGGGCCGGCAAGGCATGGATCACGTCGCCCAGGGATGAGGTCTTGATTACCAGAACCCGCAACTCAGTGAACCTCGACCACGTCGCCCTGCAAACGCTGCAAGGCATCGGTTACCGGCTGGGGCAGCAACTGGCGCAGGCAGTTGTAGTGGCCGAAACGGCAGGTACGCTCAAAGCACGGGCTGCAATCCAGGCCCAGGCGCACCACTTCGACCTTGTCGGCCAACGGCGGAGTGAAGCCTGGGGATGTGGAGCCGTACACGGCCACCAGCGGACGGTTCAGCGCCGCCGCCACATGCATCAGGCCGGAATCGTTGGACACCACCGAGTCGGCGCACGACAACAGGTCGATGGCCTCAGCCAGGGACGTGTCGCCACTGAGGTTCACCGCTTCTTCACGCAGGCCGGGGATAAGGCGCTGGCGAATGTCTTCACCCACCGAATGATCGTTCTTGGAACCGAACAACCACACCTGCCAGCCTTCGCGGATCTTGGTTTCAGCGACTTTGGCGTAATGCTCCGAAGGCCAGCGCTTGGACTCGCCAAACTCGGCGCCAGGGCACAAGGCCAATACGGGCCGATCCAGGGTGAGGCCGAACTTGGCCAGCGCCGCGTCGCGGGTCACCGGGTCGATCTGCAAGCTGGGGCGTGGGTACGGCTTGGGCAGTTCAGCACCCGGCTCGTAGGCCAAAGCCATAAAGCGTTCGATCATCAACGGGTAACGGGCTTTATCCAGGGTGCGTACGTCATTGAGCAGCACATAGCGAAACTCGCCGCGCCAGCCGGTGCGCTTGGGAATACCGGCAAAGTACGGCACCAGCGCCGACTTCAGCGAGTTAGGCAGCAGGATCGCCTGGTCGTACTGGCCCGCCATGGACTTGCCGATGCGTCGGCGGGTCGCCAACTCCAGGGCACCGTGGCCGAGCGGGAAGCTCAAGGCCTTGCGCACCTCGGGCATGCGCTCAAGGATCGGCCGGCTCCACTCAGGGGCGAGCACGTCGATCTGGCAGTCTGGATAGCGCAGACGCAGGCACTGAAACAGTGTCTGTGCCATCACCATGTCACCGACCCAACTGGGCCCAACGATCAGAATATTCATGTAGTTTCCACAAACGATGCGGGGAGGCCTATGCCTCCCCGCCTCGATAATGACTGTAGATCGCGGTGCGCCAGGGAGCATCTTTATGTGGGAGCTGGCTTGCCTGCGATCGCATCACCTCGGTATCCCTGATAAACCGAGGCGCCTGCATCGCGGGCAAGCCCGGCTCCCACATCAATCCGCATCCCATATAAAAATTGGCGTCGCCAATCAGTCGAGTTTCAATTTAAGCCCAGCGCCTGCCAGATTCGCATCACCTGTCGCCGCTCGTCGGCGAACTGGTCCCCGGCTACCGTACCGGCCTCGTTCTGCAAAGCCTGGCGGTGCGCGGCTGAGCGGTAAGCCTTGTACACTTCTCGCAGCAAATGGGCATCGGCGGCGGGCATCAGCCCGACCTGCTCCAGGCCCTCCAGAATGCGGATATTGTCGGTGTAGCGCAGCAACGATGGATGTTGCGCAGACCACGCCAAAGCCGCGTATTGCACCATAAATTCAATATCGACGATACCTCCGGCGTCCTGCTTGAGGTCGAACAGCGCCGTGGCCTCGAAGGCATTGGCGCTCCTGCCGGCCGTCGTGGCCTTGGTGCCCAGGTTGTCACGCATCTTGGCACGCATCTCGCTGACCTCCTGGCGCAGCTTCTCCAAGTCCCGCTCACGCCCCAACACGTTAGCCCGTACCTGCTCGAACGCCTGGCCCACATCCTGGCTGCCCACCAGTACCCGCGCGCGGATCAGGGCCTGATGTTCCCAGGTCCAGGCTTCATTTTGTTGATACCGATCAAACGCCCCCAGGGAACTCACCAACAAGCCGGATGCGCCGGAAGGTCGCAGGCGCATGTCCACTTCATACAGCTGGCCGGAGTTGGTCTGGGTGGTCAGCAGGTGAATGATGCGCTGGCCCAGGCGTGTAAAGAATTGCGCGCCATCGATCGGCTTGGCACCGTCCGTTTCGGCCTGGGGGTCGCCGTCATGGATAAACACCAGGTCCAGGTCCGAACCATGCCCCAGTTCGATGCCGCCCACTTTCCCATAACCGACAATGATGAACCCAGGATCGCACAGGGTGCCGTCCAGTCGCTGCGGCGAGCCGTGACGGGCGACCGTCTGGCGCCAGGCCAGGGCCAGCACTTGTTCAAGAATCGCTTCGGCCAGCCAGGTGAGGTAGTCGCTGACCTTCATCAACGGCAGGCTGCCGGCGATTTCCGAGGCGGCCACCCGCAGGCGGTGCGCCAGTTTGAAATGGCGCAAGGCTTCCATTTGTTGCTCAAGGTCATCTTCGGGAATGCGCGTGAGGCGCTCGCGCAACTCAGCGGCCAGCTCCGGCGCCAGCGGCGGCTTGAACAAGCGGCCTTCGTTGAGCAATTCATCCAGCAGCAGCGGGAAACGGGTGATCTGCTCGGCGATCCACGGGCTGGCCGCGCACAAGGTCAACAGGCGGCGCAAGGCATCGGGGTTCTCGGTCAGCAGCACCAGGTAGGCCGAACGCCGGGCGACGGCTTCCACCAGCGGCAACACGCGCTCCAGCACGAGGTCCGGGTTGGCATGTTCAACGGCCTGGGCCAGCAGGCGCGGGATAAACGCATCCAGGCGCTCGCGCCCAAGGCGCTGCATGGCGCGCAACTGCGGGCTGGCGCGCAGGCTGGCCAACGCCTTGAGGGCCTTGGGGGCATCGGTGAAACCACCTTCACTCAGTTGACGGCACGCCGCGTCGTCATCCTGGGATTCCTCCCACAGTGGCAACCATTCACCACCGACCACCAATTCGCTTTCTTCGCCTTCTTCCTCATCAGGGTCGGCAATCACCTGGCGAAAGTGCCAGTCCACGCGACCACGCCAGTACATCAGGCGCTCGTGGAACGCGGCCCAGTCACTGAAGCCAAGCATAAAGGCAATGCGCGCCTGGTCTTCGGGGCTGTCCGGCAGCATTTGCGTCTGGCGGTCGGCAATCGCCTGGATCGCATGCTCGGTGTAGCGCAGGAACTCGTAACCGCTGCGCAGCTCGCTGATCACCGCTGCGGGCAAATAACCCTGGCCTTCCAGCGTGCCCAGCACGTTCAACAGCGGGCGTTGCTGCAGGCTGAGGTCGCGGCCGCCATGGATCAGCTGGAATGCCTGCGCGATAAATTCCACCTCACGAATGCCGCCTGCGCCCAGCTTGATATTGTCGGCCATGCCCTTGCGCCGTACTTCCTGCTGGATCAGTTGCTTCATGGTGCGCAGCGCTTCGATGGCCGAGAAGTCCAGATAACGGCGGTAGACAAACGGGCGCAGCATGTCGAGCAGTTGCGCGCCAGCCGCCTGGTCGCCGGCCACCACCCGCGCCTTGATCATGGCGTAGCGCTCCCAGTCCCGGCCCTGGTCCTGGTAGTACTGCTCCAGCGCGTTGAAGCTGAGCACCAGGGCGCCGGCCGAACCGTAGGGGCGCAGGCGCATGTCGACGCGGAAGACAAAACCGTCGACGGTCATCGGGTCCAGGGCCTTGATCAGTTTTTGACCCAGGCGAATAAAGAACTCCTGATTATCCAGGGCGCGCTTCACGCCCACCGTCTCACCGCCCTCGGGGTAGGCGAAGATCAGGTCGATATCCGACGACAGGTTCAGCTCCACTGCACCGAGCTTGCCCATGCCGAGGATGACCATGTGCTGTGCCTCGCCGCTGCGTGCGCCGGTCGGCGTGCCGAACTGGGCGCAGTGGCGCTGGTACAGCCATTGATAGGCCTGGTCGATGCAGGCGTCGGCCATGTCGGACAGATCGCGACAGGTTTGCACCAAGTCGGCCTGGCGTGTGAGGTCGCGCCAGATGATGCGCACCTGCTGGCGCGTGCGTTGGCGGCGCAGCACGCGGCCCAGTTCATCTTCTGTTTCGGCCTGTTGCACGGCACCGGCTATCTGGCTGCATAGCTCGCCGGGCGCAAAGCCGCGGTCCAGCTCGCCCCAGGCCACCAGCTCCAGCAACATCAAAGGGTCACGAACACTCTGTTCAATGACGAAATCACTGGCGGCGCACACGCGAGCGAAGTCGGCCCACCGTTGCGGCGTCCACGCAGAAAGGCCATGATCGTCATCCAGCGCGGCCACCACGTCACGAAATGACTGCTCGGCCCGGTTGGCGTAAGGCAACAGAATGGCCGGCAGTTCGGCCAGCGTTGGAAGGCTCATGGTCTATCCTTGATCGGCGTGTAAATGGCGTGTAGTTGTGAAGGCAAGAGCCATGCTCGGTGAAGGACTGTCGAACAAAGGTTAGAAATAGCTGAAATTAAATTAATCTTGGCAGGCAACATCAAAGTTTCACCTTTTCTTGTTCGCAATAGACCAACAATAACGATTATGCTCACCAGCAAGACCGAGCCATACGCTCAGTCTTGTGTAGTTTTACTACTCGTATATACATTCGAAAGGCTGAAATGGCCGACGATTTGTAGTAAAACTACAGGACGCCGAAGCAACCTTCGGCCATCCAAGAATTTATGTCGTCTGCCCACAAGGCCAGTCGCAAACTTCAGGCAACCGATTCTGGTAGCCTTTCCGCCCTGGAGCAAGCCATGCAAGACCTCGATCCCGTCGAAACCCAGGAATGGCTGGACGCCCTGGAATCGGTTCTCGACAAAGAAGGCGAAGACCGTGCTCACTACCTGATGACCCGTATGGGCGAACTCGCGACCCGCAGCGGCTCGCAACTGCCTTACGCCATCACTACGCCATACCGCAACACCATCCCCGTTACCCACGAAGCACGCATGCCTGGCGACCTGTTCATGGAACGCCGCATTCGCTCGCTGGTACGTTGGAACGCCATGGCGATGGTAATGCGCACGAACTTGAAAGATTCGGACCTGGGCGGTCACATCTCCAGCTTCGCTTCCAGCGCAACCCTGTATGACATCGGCTTCAACTACTTCTTCCAGGCCCCGACCGACGAACACGGCGGCGACCTGATCTACTTCCAGGGCCACACCTCGCCAGGCGTCTACGCCCGGGCGTTCATGGAAGGTCGCATCAGCGAAGAACAAATGAACAACTTCCGCCAGGAAGTCGACGGTCAGGGCCTGTCGTCCTACCCGCACCCTTGGCTGATGCCTGATTTCTGGCAGTTCCCGACCGTTTCCATGGGCCTTGGCCCGATCCAGGCGATCTACCAGGCACGCTTCATGAAGTACCTGGAAGCCCGTGGCTTCATCCCGGAAGGCAAGCAGAAAGTCTGGTGCTTCCTGGGCGACGGCGAGTGCGACGAGCCGGAATCCCTGGGCGCCATCTCCCTGGCCGGCCGCGAGAAGCTCGACAACCTGATCTTCGTCATCAACTGCAACCTGCAGCGCCTCGACGGCCCCGTTCGCGGCAACGGCAAGATCATCCAGGAACTCGAAGGCGTGTTCCGCGGTGCTCAGTGGAACGTGACCAAAGTCATCTGGGGCCGTTTCTGGGACCCACTGCTGGCCAAGGACGTCGACGGTATCCTGCAACGTCGCATGGACGAAGTCATCGACGGCGAGTACCAGAACTACAAGGCCAAGGACGGCGCGTTCGTTCGCGAGCACTTCTTCAACACGCCTGAACTCAAGGCCATGGTTGCCGACCTGTCCGACGACGAGATCTGGAAGCTCAACCGTGGCGGCCACGACCCGTACAAGGTCTACGCGGCGTACCACGAAGCGGTCAACCACAAAGAACAACCCACCGTCATCCTGGCCAAGACCATCAAGGGTTATGGCACCGGTGCCGGCGAAGCGAAGAACACCGCGCACAACACCAAGAAAGTCGATGTCGACAGCCTGAAGTTGTTCCGCGACCGCTTCGACATCCCGGTCAAGGACGAAGAGCTGGAGAACCTGCCGTTCTTCAAGCCAGAGCCAAACAGCGCCGAAGCCCGCTACCTGAGCGAGCGTCGCAGCGCACTGGGCGGTTTCGTACCACAGCGCCGCGCCAACAGCTTCAGCGTACCGACGCCAGACCTGAACACCCTCAAGGCTATCCTTGACGGCTCGGGCGACCGTGAAATCTCCACCACCATGGCCTTCGTGCGCATTCTGGCGCAGCTGGTCAAGGACAAGGAAATCGGCCCGCGCATCGTCCCGATCATCCCGGACGAAGCCCGTACCTTCGGTATGGAAGGCATGTTCCGTCAGTTGGGCATCTACTCCTCCGTCGGCCAGCTCTACGAGCCAGTCGATAAAGACCAAGTGATGTTCTACAAGGAAGACAAGAAGGGCCAGATCCTCGAAGAAGGCATCAACGAAGCGGGCGCCATGAGCTCCTTCATCGCTGCCGGTACTTCGTACTCCAGCCACAACCAGCCAATGCTGCCGTTCTACATCTTCTACTCGATGTTCGGCTTCCAGCGTATCGGCGACCTGGCCTGGGCCGCTGGCGACAGCCGCACCCGTGGCTTCCTGATCGGCGGCACCGCCGGCCGCACCACGCTGAACGGCGAAGGCCTGCAACACGAAGACGGTCACAGCCACATCCTGGCTGCCACCATCCCGAACTGCCGCACCTTTGATCCAACCTACGGCTATGAGCTGGCGGTGATCATCCAGGACGGCATGAAGAAGATGACCGAAGAGCAGCAGGACGTTTTCTACTACATCACCGTGATGAACGAGTCCTACCAGCAGCCAGCCATGCCGGCCGGTGTGGAAGAAGGCATCATCAAGGGCATGTACCTGCTCGAAGAAGACACCAAGGAAGCGGCGCACCACGTACAGCTGATGGGCTCCGGCACCATCCTGCGCGAAGTGCGTGAAGCGGCGAAGATCCTGCGCGACGAGTTCAACGTCGGTGCCGACGTATGGAGCGTCACCAGCTTCAACGAACTGCGCCGCGACGGCCTGGCCGTGGAGCGCAGCAACCGCCTGCACCCTGGCCAGAAACCAGCCAAGAGCTACGTCGAAGAGTGCCTGGCCGGCCGTAAGGGTCCAGTCATTGCCTCTACCGACTACATGAAACTGTTTGCTGAACAAATTCGCCAGTGGGTCCCGTCCAAGGAATTCAAAGTCCTGGGCACCGATGGTTTCGGCCGCAGTGACAGCCGCAAGAAGCTGCGTCACTTCTTCGAAGTCGACCGTCACTTCGTGGTGTTGGCAGCCCTGGAAGCCTTGGCTGACCGTGGTGAGATCGAACCCAAGGTGGTGGCTGACGCTATCGTCAAGTTCGGGATCAACCCGGAAAAACGCAACCCACTGGACTGCTGAGGAGATTTTTTGTGAGCGAACTCATTCGCGTACCTGACATCGGCAGCGGTGAAGGTGAAGTAATCGAGCTGTTTGTGAAGGTCGGCGACACCGTCGAAGCCGACCAGAGCATCCTGACCCTCGAGTCGGACAAGGCGAGCATGGAAATCCCTGCTCCCAAGGCCGGCGTGGTCAAAAGCCTGAAAGTGAAGCTGGGCGACCGTCTGAAAGAAGGCGACGAACTGCTGGAGCTGGAAATCGAAGGCGCTGCTGATGCAGCCCCTGCGACCGCTGCTCCGGCCGCCGCTGCACCTGCACCTGCTGCTGAAAAGCCTGCCGCTGCCGAGGCTGCTCCAGCCCCGGCCGCTGCACCTGCCGCAGCGACCGTCCAGGACATTCACGTCCCGGACATCGGTTCGTCGGGCAAGGCCAAGATCATCGAGCTGCTGGTCAAGGTCGGCGACACCGTTGAAGCCGACCAGTCGCTGATCACCCTGGAGTCCGACAAGGCTTCCATGGAAATCCCATCGCCGGCTGCCGGCGTGGTGGAAAGCATCGCGGTCAAGCTGGAAGACGAAGTCGGCACCGGTGACTTCATCCTCAAGCTCAAAGTACAAGGTGCTGCGCCAGCCGCCGCACCAGCACCAGCACCGGCTGCTGCTCCGGCTGCCAAGGCTGAAGCGGCACCTGCCGCTGCTGCCCCTGCTCCGGCCGCAAAAGCCGAAGCTGCGCCAGCCCCCGGGGCTGCTGCGCCTGCGCCAAGCGGTGCCAAGGTTCACGCCGGCCCAGCCGTGCGTCAGCTGGCCCGTGAATTTGGCGTCGAGCTGAGCGCTGTTGCAGCCAGCGGCCCTCACGGCCGTGTGCTGAAGGAAGACGTGCAGGTTTACGTCAAAGCCATGATGCAAAAAGCCAAGGAAGCTCCGGCTGCCGGCGGCGCTACCGGTGGTTCGGGCATTCCGCCGATCCGTACCGTGGATTTCAGCCGCTTCGGCGAAATCGAAGAAGTGCCGATGACCCGCCTGATGCAAATCGGCGCGGCAGGCCTGCATGCCAGCTGGTTGAACATCCCGCACGTGACCCAATTCGACCAGGCCGATATCACCGACCTGGAAGCGTTCCGCGTTGCGCAGAAAGCCGTGGCCGAGAAGGCCGGCGTGAAGCTGACCGTGCTGCCACTGCTGCTCAAGGCCTGTGCACACCTGCTCAAGGAACTGCCGGACTTCAACAGCTCGCTGGCGCCAAGCGGCAAGGCGATCATTCGCAAGAAGTACGTGCACATCGGCTTTGCGGTCGACACCCCGGATGGCCTGCTGGTACCGGTCATCAAGAACGTCGATCAGAAGAGCCTCCTGCAACTCGCTGGCGAAGCGGCTGCGCTGGCTGCCAAGGCCCGCGACAAGAAGCTCACCCCGGACGACATGCAGGGCGCCTGCTTCACCATCTCCAGCCTCGGCCACATTGGCGGCACTGGCTTCACGCCAATCGTCAACGCGCCGGAAGTGGCGATCCTGGGTGTGTCCAAGGCCACCATCCAGCCTGTGTGGGACGGTAAAGCGTTCCAACCCAAGCTGATGCTGCCACTGTCGCTGTCCTACGATCACCGTGTGATCAACGGTGCTGCGGCTGCGCGCTTCACCCAGCGCCTGAGCCAGCTGCTGAACGACATCCGCACCATCCTGCTGTAAGTCGCAGGGCCTTCCTTTTACCTGGAAGGCCCTTGCCACACCGATTTCCGAGCGCCACGCTCGTACCTCAACCCCGCCACTTGGCGGGGCTTTTTTTGCCTGTCTTTTGTAGGAGCGAGCTTGCTGTGGCGAGGGAGCTTGCTCCCGCTGGAGTGCGAAGCGCTCCCAAGATTTTGGGGCCGCTGCGCAAGCAAGCTTGCTCGCCACACGCAAGCACCCTACCTGCGTCAACGCACCATCGATCACCCCAATTACAGAAATCCCTCGCGCGGCCGATAACAGGCTTATAGCACTTAGCCTTCATCCTCTCTTGTCACTGCGTCCTGCATGATGCAACCTTGCCGCAGTCGACAGTCAAGAGGGCGTGAGCCCAGCGCAGTGCGCATTTTCCCAAGCGAGTTTCCCCATGAAAAGCCAACCCGATGTCGCCCGTATGGCGGCCGAGGTAGTGACGCAATTACCGGTGCCTTCGCGCCTCGGTATGCTGCGTTTCGAGCGGCTTAATGAGGCAAGCTGGGCCCTGCTCTACCTCGATCCCAATTGCGAACGCCAGTTCGGCCTGCCGGCGGTTGAACTCTGCGCCTTGATCGGCACGCCCTACGCCAGCCTGATGGAACCCCAGGCGCGCTACCAGTTGCACGATGCGATCCAGCAGCAACTGGCCCACAGCCCCCATTATCTGGTGCGCTACAACCTGCACACCCATGACGGCCCGCTGAGCGTGCTGGAGATGGGCGAGGCCTACAAACAACATAACCGCCACCTGGTGCGCGGCTACCTGATGGTGGTCGAGGGGCTGTTCAGCGAGACCAGCGCACCCGCCCCGACGGTCGACCTGGAAAACCAGAACAGCCGCCTGCAAATCGCCCTGGAGCTCAACCAGCGAGCGCAGCAGGAGCAGTTGCAACACCTGGAACGAGTGCGCGCCCAGCAGGAATTGATCCTGCTGCTGGCGCGCCAACGCTACACAACGCCAAATTCCCTGCAAGAAGCCGCTGAACTGATCACGCGCAGCGCCTGCGACATTTACCAGATCGACTGCGCCAGCATCTGGAACCTCGAAGGCCATCATCTGGTACCGATCTCCGCCTATCACCGCGCCGATCAACAACACCATCTGCCTGAAGCCATTGATGCCAGCGGCTTCCCGGATTATCTGGAGGCCCTGCACTCCAGCCGCGCCATCGACGCCACCCACGCCCTGCGCGACCCACGCACCCGGGAAATGGCCGAAAGCCTGCGCGCCAAGGACATCCACGCGATGCTCGACGCCAGCATCCGTGTCGACGGCCAGGTCGTCGGCGTGCTGTGCCTGGAGCAAGGTGGCAGCCCACGCGCCTGGCAGTCCGATGAAATCGCGTTCGCCGGCGAGCTGGCAGACCAGTTCGCCCAAGTCATCAACAACCACAACCGCCGCACTGCCACCAGCGCCCTGCACCTGTTCCAGCGCGCCGTGGAGCAAAGCGCCAACGCGTTCTTGCTGGTCAATTGCGACGGCGTGGTGGAGTACGTCAACCCCAGCTTCACCGCGATCACCCAGTACAGCGCCGAAGAAGTCCACGGCCATCGCCTGGCCCAACTGCCAGCCCTGGAAAACCTCAGCGAATTGCTGTTCGACGCGCCTTCGGCCTTGGCCAAAAGCAACAGCTGGCAAGGCGAGTTCAAGAGCCGCCGCAAGAACCTGGAACCGTACTGGGGCCAGCTGTCGATTTCCAAGGTGTATGGCGACAACCGCGAGCTGACCCACTACATCGGCATCTACGAAGACATCACCCAGACCAAGCTGGCCCAACAGCGCATCGAACGCCTGGCCTACACCGACAACCTGACCAACCTGGGCAATCGCCCGGCGTTCATTCGCAACCTCGACGAGCGCTTTGCCCGCGACAGCGACAGCCCGATCAGCCTGCTGTTGGTGGACATCGACAACTTCAAGCGCATCAACGACAGCCTCGGCCACCAGACTGGCGACAAGTTGCTGATCAGCCTGGCGCGCCGCCTGCGCAACAGCTTGAGCAGCGGCGGCAGCCTGGCGCGTTTTGCCAGTAACGAATTCGCGGTGCTGTTGGACGATGCCGACCTTGAGACCGGCCAGCAGGTGGCCAGCCAGTTGCTGACCACCCTCGACAAGCCGATGTTCGTCGACAACCAGTTGATCAGCGTAACCGGTTCCGTGGGCCTGGCCTGCGCGCCGCTGCATGGCCGCGACCCGCAGACCCTGATGCGCAACGCCGGCCTGGCCCTGCACAAGGCCAAAGCCAACGGTAAGCACCAGGTGCAAGTGTTTACCGAAGCGCTGAATGCCGAGGCCAGCTACAAGCTGTTCGTGGAAAACAACCTGCGCCGTGCCCTGACCCAGAACGAGCTGGACGTGTTCTACCAGCCCAAGCTATGCCTGCGCAGCGGTCGCCTGCTGGGCATGGAAGCGCTGTTGCGCTGGAACCACCCGGAAAAAGGCATGATCCGCCCCGACCAGTTCATCAGCGTGGCTGAAGAAACCGGGCTGATTATCCCCATCGGCAAATGGATCGCGCGCCAGGCCTGCCGCATGAGCCGGCAATTGACGGCCGCAGGCCTGGGCAACTTGCAGGTGGCCATCAACCTGTCGCCCAAGCAATTTTCCGACCCGGACCTGGTGGCCTCGATTGCCACCATCCTCAAGGAGGAACAGCTGCCGGCCAACCTGCTGGAGCTGGAGCTGACCGAAGGCTTGCTGCTGGAAGCCACTGAAGATACGCGCCTGCAACTGGACCAGCTCAAGAGCTTTGGCCTGACCCTGGCGATGGACGACTTCGGCACCGGTTACTCGTCGCTGAGCTACTTGAAAAAATTCCCCATCGACATCATTAAGATTGATCGCAGCTTTATCCATGAAATCCCGGACAACCAGGACGACATGGAAATCACCTCGGCGGTGATCGCCATGGCCCACAACCTCAAACTCAAGGTCGTGGCCGAAGGCATCGAAACCGCTGAGCAGTTGGCGTTCCTGCGCCGGCACCGTTGCGACGTGGGCCAGGGCTACCTGTTCGACCGCCCGATCCCGGGTGCCGAGCTGATGCAGAGGCTTAAACGCTACCCGCGCGGGCCAATCGCCTGACAGCGCTGTAACACTCGGGCACACTGGCTGTCTGACAATTTACTGTTACTCAACCTGACGAGAGGACTGATCATGGTCTTGCGCTCGGAAATTCTGGTGAACAAAAACGTGCTGCCTACTCAAGAACAAGCGTTGCCTGGTCGTGAAACCCCGATGAAGTTACCGGAAACGCACTTCGTCAACGGCAACCCACTGCTGGGCCCGTTCCTGGATGACGTCGGCTTTGCGATCTTCGGCCTGGGCTGCTTCTGGGGCGCAGAACGCAAGTTCTGGCAGCGCGACGGCGTGGTCAGCACCGTGGTCGGCTACGCTGGCGGCTTTACGCCTAACCCCACTTATGAAGAAGTCTGCTCGGGCCTGACCGGCCATAGCGAAGTGGTGCTGGTGGTGTATGACCAGGCCAAGGTGAAATACGAAGACCTGCTGAAAATGTTCTGGGAACTGCACAACCCGACCCAGGGCATGCGCCAGGGCAACGACATCGGCAGCCAGTACCGTTCGGTGATCTACGCCACCACGCCTGAGCAACTGGCGGCAGCCAAGGCCAGTGCCGAGGCGTATCAGCAAGAGCTGAGCAAGGCCGGCCTGGGTGAGATCACCACGGAAATCGAAGAGGCCCCGACGGTGTACTTCGCCGAGGCGTATCACCAGCAGTACCTGGCGAAGAACCCCCAGGGCTACTGCGGGATCGGCGGCACGGGCGTGACCTGCCCGATCTGACCCTTGTGCCATGATCATTCCCACGCTCCGCGTGGGAATGCCGTACTGGATGCTCCGCGTCCGCTTTTAACATCGTGACGCGGAGCGTCACAGGCTGCGTTACCACGCGGAGCGCGGGAACGATCGGTTACTCGGCGATCAGCCAATCCATCTGCCAGCCACCCTGGGTCTGGCCCAGTTGCTTGGACAACCATGGCAGCAACTCACGCAATTCCTCTTCCAGGCCCCACGGCGGGTTGGCAATCGCCAGGCCCGAGCCGGTAAGGGTATTGGGCGTGTCCAGCGGATGCACCAGCAACTCCACACGCAGCAGCTTCGGCGCACCGGTACCGGCCAGGTCCTGGTAGAAACGGCGCAACATGCGCTGGTCTTTCACCGGGTACCAGATCGCCGCCACCGTCTGGCGCATACGGCTAACAGCCTCCTTGAGGGACGCGGCGCAACGCTGCATTTCGTCGAGTTTTTCAAACGGCGGGTCGATCAGCATCAGCGCGCGCTTTTCCGGTACCGGCAGCAAGGCCCGTGGCACGTGCCAGCCTTCGCCCAGATGCACTTTGACGCGGCGATCACCCTTCATGTTGTCCTTGAGCAGCACGCCATCTTCAGGGTGCTTCTCGTTGAGCAACACACGGTCCTGGGGCCGCGTGAGGCGGCGCGCCAGTTCCGGCGAGCCCGGGTAGTAGCGTAACTGGCCATCCGGGTTCATCTCGTGCAACACGCGCATGTAGTCGGCGGTCAGCGGCGGCAGGTCGCTTGCGCCCCACAGGCGGGCGATGCCTTCCAGGTACTCACCGGTGCGGTTGGCCTGGTCGCCCTGCAAGTCATACAAGCCAATGCCTGCGTGAGTGTCGAGGTAGGCGAACGGCTGTTCCTTGCGCGACATCAGGGCGATGAGGCGGGTCAAGGTCAGGTGTTTGAAGACATCGGCATGGTTGCCGGCGTGAAAGGCGTGACGATAATTCATGGTTGCTCCTGCGCAGGGGGCGAAGTTTACCTTCTACCGGTGCAAAGGTGCAGGGCCGCATGGCGGGCGGCACGGAAGTGACGCTATCGCCAGGGGCTCAACTGAGCTGCGAGGCAAGGTAATCAGCCAATGCACCATGGCTGATTTGCGGCCTGCGTGCGAAGTAGGCGACTTTATGCTGCAAGGTTGCTGGCGTAAACGCGGTATAGAGGTCAGGACGCTGCTCTTGGAGCCATTGCAGCAGGTTGTCGACCAGCACCTGCGGTGACTGCTGCGCCATATGCTTGAGCAACGATTCCGGCACCTGCCACCAGGGGCTGGCTGGGGCCGCAGTGACTGGTTTGGCCGCCACCGACAGCGGCTGGCCGTTGATCAAGTAGCGCTGGAACACTGGCAACACGCGCCCGGCCTCGTCGCCTAATGACTGCAACATCGGCAAAAGGTGCGCGCCATCCCAGAAACGCAAAAACACCGGCTGGCTTTCCGGCAGGTACACCTGGGTCAAACCCTTAAAATGCGCGATCACCACCTCCAGCGGGCTGGACGAGACCGCCAGCCAGCCCCAATCCGGCGCTTGGGTGGTGGCTATCCAATCGAGAAAGGCACTGCTCGGCTCAACGACGCCAACGTAGGGCATGACCTCATCCCAGTCAGCGTAGGCCGTGCCCGCCCAGATCGGTCGCGGCATCTTTGCAGCGGCCGTGGCTTGCCAGGCGGCGAGCGGCTTGGCGTCGCTGGCATTGCCCAGCACGGCGTACAGCTGTTCATCAGGCTGCAACGGGTATTGCGCCAGCCAGGCATTGGGCGTCAAGAGCGCGGGCATCAGGACGCACTCCGTGTATGGGCGTCGATGTCGCACTGGCCGCTCTTGCAGCGCTCGCATTCTTCGCAGAACGGCGCGCTGCGTTTGAGGCTGAACACTTGTGCACGGCTTAACGGCGCGGGAACCGCTGCCAATACAGCCTCTTTCAACCCAGGCATTAACGGCGCCGGCGTCGGGGCAGGCGCGCTGCCGAGCTGGATCGGCACACTGCTGAAAATCCCGCCCGCTGACAATGTGATCGACTGCCCGCCCGCCTGGATCGTCACGCTGGCACCCGCATCAATGATGATGCTTTGCCCGGCCCCCAGCGCAATGATTTGCCCGGCACGCATGTGCCGCGAACCGCCAACCACCAGATGGTCATCCTGCTTGAGCTCGGTCAAACGGTTGCCGTGGGTGATGCGCTGCTCCTGGCCCTGCAACTCATGGCGCGACTCGCCGCCCACCTGCACGCGACGCTGGTTATCGACCTGTACCTGTTGATCATGCAGCACATGCTGGGTCCAGTCCCGCTGGGCGCGCAGGTAGATTTCTTCGGCGCCCTTGCGGTCCTCGATACGCAGTTCGTTGTAGCCACCACCGCCAGGGCTGCTCTGGCTACGCCAGAGACTACGGGTCTTGTCCGCGGGCAGGTCGAGGGGCACAGGCGTGGCGGCGTTGGGCAGGCACCCCACCACCAGCGGCATATCCATGTCGCCATTGACGAACCCCACCAGCACTTCCATGCCCACCCTGGGTATCAGCACCACGCCATAACGGTCATGGGCCCAGCCACTGGCGACCCGCAGCCAGCAACTGGAATGGTCGTTGTGCTCGCCGACACGATCCCAGGCCAGTTGCACCTTGACCCGGCCGTATTCGTCACAGTGAACCTCACTGTCAACCGGGCCGGTGACCACTGCACTTTGATATCCCGATACCGTCGGGCGCGGCTGCTCCGGCAAGGGCGGACGAAACACCGCATCCCATGGCGCGGCGACAAATGCGTTGCGATACCCTTGGCGCAGTTCCCCTCCGTCCTCCTCGGTGACCGCCTCCTCCAGCACCTGAGGCTGCTTGCCTTCATGGCGCACCTGCGTCACCAGCCACAGGTCGTTCCAGTCCTCACGGGGGTGCTCACGCAACTGCAGAAACCGGCCACTGGCCAACGCCGGCTCATCGCCCTGGCCATGGGCACTACGATAGTCGCTGCGGTACCGCTCCAGGCCACGCTGGGCGAGGCATCTGCCTTGGGCTCGGTCGGAAAAGTTGCCGGGGTAGTGCTGCGCTTCAAGCTTGGGCAATGACTTGTCGACGGCTGCGCTTTCCAGCTCGACATGGGGTTTGCGAAAGTCGTAATCGCGAAGATTCAACGCCGTGGTGCAGGTCGCCAATTGCAAGGTGAAGCGCTTGATCGCAGTGGTAGCAGCGACCATTCCCGAACCAGGCCGGTACGGCGTGGGCTGATCTGCCTGGGCAAATACGGTCTGGTCATCGCCAAACACCAGCAGGTGCCCTGCGGGGGAATGCTGGAAGTGATAGTGAATCCCCAGCTCGGCACACAGGCGCTGGATGAACGCCAGGTCGCTCTCGCCGAACTGCACGCAATATTCACGCTCAGGGTAATCACCGCTCAACCGGAACTCGAAGCGGTCACTGTGAATCCCCTGCCCGGCCAGCACTTGGGCAACAATCTGCGGCACCGTCTTATGCTGAAAAATGCGCTGGTGGCTGCTGTGTGCCAGGTACGCCAGATGCGGCGCAAGGCTGAGCTGGTAGCGCGTCAGGCGCCGGCCCGAGTCGCCCTGGGCAACCCGATACACCAGGCCGTGAACGCCATGCCCCTGATCGTCGAAGCCCAAGTACACCTGGCGATGCAGCAAGCCCTCCAGGTCGATATCCGGCTGCTCGCTGACCAACTCAAGTTCAAAACGATAGGGCTGGCTGATGGCCTCGGTGCCGTCGAACGCGAACACCTCGAAATCACTCGGCGCCCCATCCAGGGCCAGGGTAAATGCAGGTTGGTTGGCAGGAGCGAACATCCGGTGTTTCTCTGCGAAGGGTGGGCGGTCGATTCTGCACCAGCCGTTCGCCTTGCCGAGCGCTGCCTCGGCAAATAAGTAAGGTCCTACGTGAGCGCCGCTGGAACCCACGGGCATCGACGGCAATTGCACCAATCAGCCCACACAAAAAAAGGCCCAGTGTCCTTCGGACGTGGGCCTTTCTTGTTCGTTCAGTAGGCGTTAAACGCCCAGCGAATTACTTGTTCAAGTTGTAATCTTTTTCCGCAGCATCAAAACGCTCGACCATGCCCACCGTCGGTGCGCCCATCTTGCTCACGAAGTAGATCGCCAGGCTGGCGAAGATGAAGCCTGGGATGATTTCGTACAGGCCCAGCAATTCGAAGTGCTTCCACACGATCACGGTGATCGCGCCGACCAGGATGCCGGCCAGGGCGCCGTTGCGGGTCATGTGTTTCCAGATGACCGAGATCAGTACCACAGGGCCGAAGGCTGCACCGAAACCGGCCCAGGCGTAGCTGACCAGGCCCAGTACACGGTTTTCCGGGTTGGCGGCCATGGCGATGGCGATCAAGGCCACTACCAGCACCATGATGCGACCGACCCATACCAGCTCAAGCTGGGAAGCGCCTTTGCGCAGGAACGCCTTGTAGAAGTCTTCGGTCAGGGCGCTGGAGCACACCAGCAGTTGGCAGCTCAGGGTGCTCATCACAGCCGCCAGAATGGCCGACAGCAACACACCGGCAACCCATGGGTTGAACAGGATTTTGGCCAGCTCGATAAACACACGCTCTGGGTTTTCAGTCACCGGGCCTGCCACTTCCGGGTGCGCCGAGAAGTAAGCGATACCGAAGAAGCCCACCGCCACGGTGCCGCCCAGGCACAGGATCATCCAGGTCATGGAGATGCGACGCGCCTTGGCGATCGACTTAACCGAGTCCGCCGCCATGAAGCGCGCGAGGATGTGCGGCTGGCCGAAGTAGCCCAGGCCCCAGCCCATCAACGAGATAACGCCGATGAAGGTGGTGTTTTTCAGCATGTCGAAGCTGGTCGGGTCCTTGGCTTCAATGGCCAGGAAGGTGGTGTCTACGCCGCCGGTGGCCAGCAGCACGATGATCGGCGTGAGGATCAGCGCGAAGATCATCAGCGTGGCTTGCACGGTGTCGGTCCAGCTGACTGCCAGGAAACCACCGATGAAGGTGTAGGCAATAGTCGCTGCAGCACCGGCCCACAGCGCGGTCTCGTAGGACATGCCAAAGGTGCTTTCGAACAGGCGGGCGCCGGCGACGATGCCGGAGGCGCAGTAGATGGTGAAGAACACCAGGATCACCACAGCGGAGATGATCCGCAGCAGGCCGCTTTTATCTTCGAAGCGGCTGGAGAAGTAATCCGGCAGGGTCAGGGCGTCGCCGTTGTGTTCGGTCTGCACGCGCAGGCGGCCGGCCACGAACAACCAGTTGAGGTAGGCACCGACGATCAGGCCGATGGCAATCCAGCTTTCCGACAGACCCGACATGTAGATCGCGCCCGGCAAGCCCATCAACAGCCAGCCGCTCATGTCGGAAGCACCAGCGGACAAGGCTGTCACCACGCTACCGAGGCTGCGACCGCCCAGAATGTAATCGGAAAGGTTGTTGGTAGAGCGATAGGCCATAAGGCCGATCAGAACCATTGCTGCGATGTAGATCACGAACGTGATCAGGGTTGGATTACTAACGCTCATAGGAGTGACGCCCTGGCTTTGTTTTTATGTAGCGACGGTCATGGGGACGGCCACCCGTGGATAACCGGATAGACGAACCTGCATGCCGCGCATTTATGACTGACGTTTCCCCAGGAAAGCCGCCAGCCGATGAACCCACCCAGAGGGTTGGTTGCACCTTGGTGCGCGAATGCTATTCAACAAAGCAAATAAGGTGCAACCAGTTTCTGCCGTTTAAGTTGCACCCAAGTATGTTTTAGGACAAACGCGCTTTTTTTGCTCCTTTTCGGAGCAAGAACAGCCGATCTCAGAAGAAAATGCACCAGCGCGAAGCGGATTCGGTCGTGTGTTTATTTTTTTCCGATCAAGCGTCGAACATTTAACCAACAAAAGGGTTGCACCCGGTTGCACCTCAGGATGGGCAAAGCTAATCTTGCCGCCAGCAGATGCCACTCGGTAGTGGCACCCATGAGGATAAAAAAATGGCAACGACCACCCTTGGGGTCAAACTCGACGACCCGACCCGCGAACGCCTGAAGGCCGCCGCGACCTCCATTGATCGCACGCCGCACTGGCTGATCAAGCAGGCGATTTTCAATTACCTGGAGAAACTCGAGGGTGGTGCAACCCTGTCCGAGCTCAATGGCTTGAGCACCAAGGAGGCCGATGATGCCGGCGAGGTCCAGGCCGACCACGCCCACCAGTGCTTCCTTGAGTTCGCCGAGAGCATTCTGCCGCAATCGGTATTGCGTGCCGCAATCACCGCCGCTTACCGCCGCCCCGAGCCGGAAGTGGTACCGATGCTGATCGAACAGGCGCGCCTGCCGGCACCGATGGCCGAAGCCACCAACAAGCTGGCCGCGAGCATTGCCGAAAAACTGCGCAATCAGAAGAGTGCCGGCGGCCGTGCCGGTATTGTTCAGGGCCTGCTGCAAGAATTCTCCTTGTCGTCCCAGGAAGGCGTGGCGCTGATGTGCCTGGCCGAAGCGCTGCTGCGTATCCCGGACAAAGGCACCCGCGATGCGCTGATCCGCGACAAGATCAGCACCGGCAACTGGCAGCCCCACCTGGGCAACAGCCCATCGCTGTTCGTCAACGCCGCTACCTGGGGCCTGCTGCTGACTGGCAAGCTGGTGTCCACCCACAACGAAGCAGGCCTGACCTCGTCCCTGAGCCGCATCATCGGCAAGAGCGGCGAGCCGATGATCCGCAAGGGCGTCGACATGGCCATGCGCCTGATGGGCGAGCAGTTCGTCACCGGCGAAACCATCGCCGAAGCCTTGGCCAATGCGAGCAAATTCGAAGCCAAGGGCTTCCGCTATTCCTACGACATGCTCGGTGAAGCCGCACTCACCGAACACGACGCCCAGAAGTACCTGGCCTCGTACGAACAAGCCATTCATTCCATCGGCAAAGCCTCCCATGGCCGTGGGATCTATGAAGGCCCGGGCATCTCCATCAAGCTCTCCGCCCTGCACCCGCGCTACAGCCGTGCGCAGTACGAGCGCGTGATGGACGAGTTGTACCCGCGCCTGCTGTCGCTGACTTTGCTGGCCAAGCAGTACGACATCGGCCTGAACATCGACGCCGAAGAAGCCGACCGCCTGGAGCTGTCCCTGGACCTGCTCGAGCGCCTGTGCTTCGAGCCGCAATTGACTGGCTGGAACGGCATCGGCTTTGTGATCCAGGCGTACCAGAAGCGTTGCCCGTATGTGATCGACTACGTCATCGACCTGGCCCGCCGCAGCCGCCATCGCCTGATGATCCGCCTGGTAAAAGGCGCGTACTGGGACAGCGAAATCAAGCGCGCCCAGGTCGAAGGCCTGGAAGGCTACCCGGTCTACACCCGCAAGGTATACACCGACGTTTCCTACATTGCCTGCGCACGCAAACTGCTGTCGGTGCCGGAAGTCATCTACCCGCAGTTCGCCACGCACAACGCCCACACCCTGTCGGCTATCTACCACATCGCCGGTCAGAACTATTACCCCGGCCAGTACGAGTTCCAGTGCCTGCACGGCATGGGTGAACCGCTGTACGAACAGGTTGTAGGCAAGGTTTCCGAAGGCAAGCTGAACCGTCCGTGCCGTGTATACGCACCGGTTGGTACCCACGAAACACTGCTGGCCTATCTGGTACGCCGCCTGCTGGAAAACGGCGCCAACACCTCGTTCGTCAACCGTATCGCTGACCAGTCCATCTCGATCCAGGAATTGGTAGCCGACCCGGTGGCCAGTATCGAGCAAATGGCAACCCAGGAAGGCGGTTTCGGCCTGCCACACCCGCGCATCCCTTTGCCGCGTGACCTGTACGGCAGCGACCGCGCCAACTCGGCCGGTATCGACCTGGCCAACGAACATCGCCTGGCCTCGCTGTCCTGCGCCCTGCTGGCCACCGCTCACAACAACTGGAAGGCCGCACCGATGCTCGGTTGCGCCGCCAGCAATGAAGCGGCACAACCAGTGCTGAACCCATCCGACCTGCGTGACGTGGTCGGCCAGGTACAGGAGGCCACCGTCGAAGACGTCGACAACGCCATCCAGTGCGCCATCAGCGCCGCACCGATCTGGCAGGCCACCCCGCCCGCCGAACGCGCTGCCATCCTCGAACGCGCCGCCGACCTGATGGAAGGCGAGATCCAGCCGCTGATGGGCCTGCTGGCCCGCGAAGCCGGCAAGACCTTCGCCAACGCCATCGCCGAAGTGCGTGAAGCCGTGGACTTCCTGCGTTACTACGCAGTGCAGGCGCGCAACGACTTTACCAATGACGCCCACCGCCCATTGGGCCCGGTGGTGTGCATCAGCCCGTGGAACTTCCCGCTCGCCATCTTCAGCGGCCAGGTAGCTGCAGCGCTGGCTGCCGGTAACCCGGTGCTGGCCAAGCCTGCCGAGCAGACGCCGCTGGTGGCTGCCCAGGCCGTACGTATTCTGCTTGAAGCCGGTATTCCGGAAGGCGTGCTGCAATTGCTGCCAGGCCAGGGCGAAAGCGTCGGTGCCCGTCTGGTGGGTGATGATCGCGTCAAAGGCGTGATGTTCACCGGTTCCACCGAAGTGGCGCGCCTGCTGCAACGCAATGTCGCCGGTCGCCTGGATGCCCAGGGTCGCCCGATTCCGCTGATCGCCGAAACCGGTGGCCAGAACGCGATGATCGTCGATTCCTCGGCGCTGACCGAACAAGTGGTGATCGACGTCGTATCGTCGGCCTTCGACAGCGCCGGTCAACGTTGCTCGGCCCTGCGCGTACTGTGCCTGCAGGAAGATTCGGCAGACCGTGTGGTCGAAATGCTCAAGGGTGCCATGGCTGAATGCCGCCTGGGTAACCCGGAACGCCTGTCGGTCGACATTGGCCCGGTGATCGACGCCGAAGCCAAGGCCGGTATCGAGAAACACATCCAGGCCATGCGTGACAAAGGCCGCAACGTTTACCAGGTGGCGATTGCCGACGGTGAAGAGATCAAGCGCGGCACCTTCGTGATGCCGACCCTGATCGAGCTGGAAAGCTTCGACGAACTGCAACGCGAGATCTTCGGCCCGGTATTGCACGTAGTGCGCTACAAGCGCAAAGAGATCGACCAGCTCATCGGCCAGATCAACGCTTCCGGCTACGGCCTGACCCTGGGCGTGCACACCCGCATCGACGAGACCATCGCCAAGGTGATCGACAACGTCAATGCCGGTAACGTCTACGTCAACCGCAACATTGTTGGCGCCGTGGTCGGCGTGCAGCCGTTCGGCGGCGAAGGCCTGTCCGGCACTGGCCCCAAAGCCGGTGGCCCGCTGTACCTGTACCGCTTGCTGTCGACTCGTCCTACCGATGCGATCGAGCAATCCTTCGTACGGGGCGACAAGCTGGCCGCGCCGGACGTGCGCCTGCGTGATGCCATGAGCCAATCGCTGACCGCCCTGAAAACCTGGGCCGACGGCAATAAGTTCAGCGAACTGAGCGCGTTGTGCACGCAGTTCGCCGCCCAATCGCAGAGCGGTATCACCCGCCAACTGGCCGGCCCGACTGGCGAGCGCAACAGCTACGCCATCCTGCCGCGCGAGCACGTGCTGTGCCTGGCCGAAGTGGAAGGCGACCTGCTGACCCAACTGGCGGCGGTATTGGCCGTCGGTGGTTCGGCGGTATGGCCGGAAACCGAACTGACCAAGGCCTTGTTCCCACGCCTGCCTAAAGAGATTCAGGCGAAGATCAAGCGCGTGGCTGACTGGACCAAGGACGACGTAGTGTTTGACGCCGTGCTGCATCACGGTGATTCCGACCAACTGCGTGCGGTGTGCCAGCAAGTGGCGCAGCGCAGTGGGGCGATTGTCGGGGTGCATGGCCTGTCGCAAGGCGAAACGGCGATTGCGCTGGAGCGTCTGGTGATCGAGCGTGCGTTGAGCGTAAACACCGCCGCGGCGGGTGGTAACGCCAGCCTGATGACCATCGGCTAACTGATACAACGCGGCTGATCGTTCCCACGCTCCGCGTGGGAATGCAGCTCAAGGACGCTCTGCGTCCAGAAGCGTGACGCGGAGCGTCAAAAGAGGCGTTCCCACGCAGAGCGTGGGAAAGATCTCGATGCCTCGCCAGCGTTCTGCCCTTCTATCACTTAAATCAATCTTGCTATCCACCCTCCATTCGCGGACTTAGACTCAGGCCAATTCCTTCAAAGGTACGCCGCCATGTCCGAGACGCTGCTCAGTTCCCGCAATCTGGCTTTCGAGCTGTACGAAGTCCTCGATGCCGAGGGCCTGACCCAGCGCGAGCGGTTTGCCGAACACAACCGCGAAACCTTCGATGCCGCGATCAGCACGGCGCGCAATATCGCAGAAAAATACTTCGCCCCTCACAACCGCAAGAACGACGAAAACGAGCCACGCTATGAAAACGGCCAGGCGATCCTGATCCCGGAGGTCAAACCCGCCGTGGACGCCTTCCTTGAAGCCGGCTTCCTCAACGCAGCACGTAGCTTTGAAGCAGGCGGCATGCAACTGCCGACCCTGTTGTCCCAGGCTTGTTTCGCGCACTTCCAATCGGCCAACGCCGCCTCGACGTCCTACCCGTTCCTGACCATGGGCGCCGCCAACCTCATTGAGAGCTTCGGCACCGAGGAGCAGAAACAACGCTTCCTGCAGCCAATGATCGACGGGCGCTTCTTCGGCACCATGGCCCTGACCGAGCCCCATGCCGGTTCCTCCCTGTCGGACATTCGGACCCGTGCAGAACCCGCGGCTGACGGCAGTTATCGGCTCAAGGGCAACAAGATCTTTATCTCCGGTGGCGACCATTCGCTGTCGGAAAACATCGTGCACATGGTGCTGGCCAAATTGCCGGACGCTCCCGCAGGCGTGAAGGGCATTTCGCTGTTTATCGTGCCCAAGTTCCTGGTCAACGATGACGGCAGCCTGGGCGCTCGCAACGATGTGCTGCTGGCGGGGCTGTTCCACAAGATGGGCTGGCGCGGCACCACGTCCACGGCGCTTAACTTTGGCGATAACGGCAACTGTGTCGGCTACCTGGTGGGCAAGCCGCACCAGGGGCTGAGCTGCATGTTCCAGATGATGAACGAGGCACGCATCGGCGTAGGCATGGGCGCGGTGATGCTCGGTTACGCCGGCTACCTTTACTCGCTGGACTACGCCCGCGAACGGCCCCAGGGGCGCCTGCCGGATAGCAAAGACCCGAGCACCGCACCGGTGGCGATCATCCAGCATGCCGACATCAAGCGCATGCTGCTGACCCAGAAAGCCTATGTGGAAGGCGCCTTTGACCTCGGCCTCTACGCGGCGCGGCTATTCGACGACACCACCACCCTGCAAACCGACACCGAGCGCAAGCAAGCCCACGAACTGCTCGACCTGCTCACGCCCATCGTCAAATCCTGGCCGTCGGAGTTCTGCCTCAAGGCCAACGAGCTGGCGATCCAGATTCTCGGCGGCCACGGCTACACCCGCGAATACCCGGTGGAGCAGTACTACCGCGACAACCGCCTGAACCCCATCCATGAAGGCACCCACGGCATCCAGTCCCTGGACCTGCTCGGGCGCAAATTGGCGCAGAACGGCGGCGCCGGTTTAAAGCAGTTGATTCGCCTGATCGCCGAAACCGGAGCCCGGGCGCAAAAGCACCCTTCACTCACGGCACTGCGAGAGCCTCTGGAGCAACTGGTAAACCGGCTGCAAAGCGTCACGATTGGCCTGCTGACCGATCTCGCCCAAGGCAAGGTCAACAGCAGCCTGGCGAACTCGGCGCTGTACTTGAAAGTGTTCGGGCACACGGTGATTGGCTGGCGCTGGCTGGAACAGGCGATCCGCGCCGAAGAAGGGCTGGCCAAGGGGGAAGCGGCTGACGCGGCCTTTTATAAGGGCAAGCTCCAGGCCGCCCGGTACTTCCTGACCTGGGAAGTACCGAGCTGCCATCATGAACTGGCGATTCTGGAAGCACGCGACGATACGTGCCTGGGCATGCAAGACGAGTGGTTCTAAGGCTGACCGATCACCTTGGAAATCACATCGACCGTGGCGCTGACTTGCTCTTGGTAACGGTCGAGTTCCTGCTGGTGCGCCTGTTGCATTTCAATCTGCTCGGCGCACAGGTTCAGCGCGGCCAGTACCAATAGCTTGTCACCGATCAGGGTCGGGTACTTTTTCTTGGTAACCGCCAGGGAGGCCTTGAGCATGGTCACGGCATGCATCAGGGTCTGATCTTCGCCGGCCGGTGCCTTGATCGAGTAATCCTCTCCGAGAATCGAAACGACCTTTATGCCCTCACTCATGCGCTGACAGGCCCTGCACTTACACGCTCAACCAGCGCCTGGATGCGGGCGGCGGTGGCGCCGTGCTTTTCTTCCTGTTCCATCAGGTTCAGTTGCAGGCTGTCGTTTTCGTCCTTGGCGCGGGCCAGCTCGGCCTTGAGGGATTCGTTGCTGCCCAGCAATTCTTGATTCTGCTGTACGAGGTCGCTGACCAGTTGTTCCAACTGGCTGAGGGATGCTTCTAACATTTTGATTTCTCGGGCTTTTAAAAAGGGCGGTGACGATAAAGAAAATTCACCTCGGATGCCAGGGTTATCCCTGGCCGCGCAGCCCGATGATGCAAGGCCGGGCCGCACTTTCGAGCCTTAGTGACTGCATTTACCCGATCTGGTTCCTGAACTCACCCAACCCCTGGTCCGATGCGACAAAAGCGCGCGCCCCCTTAAGACTTTAGTCGCATGGCCGATAAGGCGGGCACACCTCGTCTCATGGCCGCATGGATAGCGCCTCCCCCAGGACTCCAGCATGTCTCTTCGTAATATGAATATCGCCCCGAGGGCCTTCCTCGGCTTCGCGTTTATTGGCGCCTTGATGTTGTTGCTCGGTGTGTTCGCCCTGAACCAGATGAGCAAAATTCGTGCAGCCACCGAAGACATCACCTCGGCCAGCGTGCCCAGCATTCGCGCCCTGGATGAATTCACCCAACTGACCCTGCGCCTGCGCGTGCTGTCGTACCGCTTGCTGACCAACCGCGAGCCGGATGTACAGCAAAAGACCCTGGAAGCCTTTGAACTGCGCAATCAGCAGATTCGCACAGCCCAGGACATCTACGAAAAACTGATCACCAGCACCGAAGAGCGCAACGTCTACAACGAGTACGTCCGCTTGCTGGGCCAGTACCGCCAGATTGAAGAGCGCATGAAGAGCCTGTCTCGCGCCAATCAGGTCAACGAGCTGCGCAGCCTGCTCAACACCGAGTTGCTGGACAACTCCGAGCAGGTCAATGCGGTCTTGACCCGCTTGCTG
Source organism: Pseudomonas sp. WS 5503 (assembly GCF_012985385.1). NCBI lineage: Bacteria > Pseudomonadati > Pseudomonadota > Gammaproteobacteria > Pseudomonadales > Pseudomonadaceae > Pseudomonas > Pseudomonas sp. WS 5503. The sequence goes on along the minus strand of NZ_JAAQWI010000003.1, from coordinate 366,053 downwards.
GATATCAATAACGACGACGCCAACGCCACCAACCAGCGCGCCAAAGACCAATACGACATGGCCTTTGACCTGGTGGTAGGCCTGCTGGTGATTGCCACGGCGCTGACCTTGCTGTTTGCCTGGTTGCTGACCCGCAGCATCACCCTGCCCATCGCCCAGGCGCTAGAAGCCGCCGAAGAAGTGGCCGAAGGCAACCTGACGCGCCCGATCAGTGTGGACGGCAACGACGAAGCCGGGCGCCTGCTCGCGGCCATGGCCAAGATGCAACACAAACTGCGCGACACCCTGCAACGTATCGCCGGCTCCGCTACCCAGCTGGCGTCTGCCGCTGAAGAGCTGAATGCGGTCACCGACGAAAGCGCCCGTGGCCTGACCCAGCAGAACAACGAAATCGAACAGGCCGCCACTGCCGTCAACGAGATGACCAGTGCGGTGGAAGAAGTCGCACGCAACGCGGTGAGCACCTCCGAAGCCTCGCGCAATGCCACCACCTCTGCCGGTGACGGTCGCGACCTGGTGCAGGAAACCGTTAGCGCTATCGAACGCATGAGTACCGACGTGCAGGCCACCGCCTCCCTGATTGGCGACCTGGCCAATGAATCGCGGGATATCGGTAAAGTGCTGGACGTGATCCGTGGCCTGGCTGACCAGACCAACCTGCTGGCCCTGAACGCCGCGATCGAAGCAGCTCGAGCCGGGGAAGCCGGGCGTGGTTTCGCCGTGGTGGCCGATGAAGTGCGGGCGCTGGCCCATCGCACCCAGCAGTCCACCAGCGAAATCGAGCGCATGATCGGCAGCATCCAGACAGGCACTGAACACGCGGTGGATTCGATGCGCAACAGCACCGAGCGCGCCGAATCGACACTCAACATCGCCCGAGGCGCGGGCCTGTCGCTGGACACCATCAACACGGCGATTGTGGAAATCAACGAGCGCAACCTGGTGATCGCCAGTGCGGCGGAAGAACAGGCCCAGGTGGCGCGGGAAGTGGACCGCAACCTGGTGAATATCCGTGACCTGTCGGTGCAATCGGCAACCGGCGCCAGCCAGACCAGCGCGGCGAGCGGTGAGTTGTCGCGCTTGGCGGTGGATCTGAATGGGATGGTCGGAAGGTTCCGCCTCTGAAATAAGCCTTTGCTCACACCCCATACCTTGTGGGAGCTGGCTTGCCTGCGATAGCAATCTGTCAGCTGACGCCCATGGCGCCTGGCACACCGCAATCGCAGGCAAGCCAGCTCCCACATTTGAGCGATGTGCAGCCACAAAAGCTTTTTGACAGCGCAGCAATTCAACAGGTTAGAATCCCTGGCACGCAGACTGCATGGTCAGTTTGCGCCCCGTCTTCCCCTGCCCTGGAGTACTGCCTTTGAATGCGACGACCATCAACAGCCTGTTCTTGATCGGCGCGTTGCTGGTGACTGCGAGCATTCTGGTGAGTTCGCTTTCGTCACGCCTGGGTATCCCCATCCTGGTGATTATCCTGGCCGTGGGCATGACCGCCGGGGTCGATGGCGGTGGCATCATTTTCGATAACTACCCCACCGCCTATCTGGTGGGCAACCTCGCCCTCGCCGTGATCCTCCTCGACGGCGGTTTGCGCACCCGGGTGGCGAGTTTCCGCGTGGCGCTGTGGCCGGCCTTGTCCCTGGCCACGGTGGGGGTGTTGATTACCACCGGCCTCACGGGCATGGCCGCGGCCTGGCTGTTTAACCTCAATATCATTCAAGGCTTGCTGATCGGCGCCATCGTCGGCTCCACGGACGCCGCGGCGGTATTCTCGTTGCTGGGCGGCAAGGGCCTCAACGAGCGGGTCAGCGCCAGCCTGGAAATCGAATCCGGCAGCAACGACCCGATGGCGGTGTTCCTCACCGTCACCCTGATCGACATGCTCGCCAGCGGCCAGACGGGCCTGCACTGGAGCCTGCTCACGCACCTGATCCGCGAATTCGGCATCGGTGGCCTGGTAGGCCTGGGCGGCGGCTGGCTGATGTTGCAGCTGGTCAACCGCATCAACCTGGCCAACGGCCTGTACCCGATCCTTGTGATCGCGGGCGGCCTATTCGTATTCGCCCTGACCAACGCCCTGCACGGCAGCGGCTTCCTCGCCGTGTACCTGTGCGGGCTGGTGATCGGCAACCGCCCGGTGCGCAGCCGGCATGGCATTTTGCATATGCTCGACGGCATGGCTTGGCTGGCGCAGATCGGGATGTTCTTGGTGCTGGGCCTGCTGGTGACGCCTCACGATTTGCTGCCCATCGCCCTGCCCGCCCTGGGCCTGGCGCTGTGGATGATCCTGTTTGCCCGGCCGCTGTCGGTGATGGTTGGCCTGCTGCCATTCAAGGCGTTCCACGGGCGCGAAAAAGCCTTTATCGCCTGGGTGGGCCTGCGCGGCGCGGTACCGATCATCCTCGCGGTGTTCCCGCTGATGGCCGGCCTGCCCCATGCGCAGCTGTACTTCAACCTGGCATTCTTTATCGTGCTGGTCTCGCTGTTGGTGCAGGGCACCAGCCTGCCGTGGGTGGCCAAGTTGCTCAAAGTCACCGTACCGCCAGACCCGGCACCGATCTCCCGCGCGGCCCTGGAAGTGCACGTTACCAGCGAGTGGGAGTTGTTCGTCTACCGCCTGGGCGCTGAAAAATGGTGCATCGGCGCGGCCCTGCGCGAGCTGAAAATGCCCGAAGGCACGCGCATCGCCGCGCTGTTTCGTGGCCAGCAACTGCTCCATCCGTCGGGTAGTACGGTGCTGGAAGTCGGCGATTTGCTCTGTGTGATCGGCCACGAACACAACCTGCCGGCCCTGGGCAAACTGTTCAGCCAGGCGCCGCAACGGGGCCTCGATTTGCGCTTCTTCGGTGACTTCGTACTGGAAGGCGACGCCCAGCTGGGCGCGGTTTCCGCCTTGTACGGGCTCAAGCTTGAAGGTATCGACCCGGACATGCCATTGAGCCGCTTCATTACCCAGAAGGTTGGCGGTGCACCGGTAGTCGGCGACCAGGTGGAGTGGAACAACACCATCTGGACCGTCGCCGTCATGGACGGGAACAAGATTGGCAAAGTCGGCGTCAGATTCCCCGAAGGAAGTCGCCCGGGCCCCGGACTCTTCCTCTAAACTGCGGGACAACGACGCCCCGATTCTTCACTTTGCAAGACCGGTCTCTATGCCAACCCTGCGTACTTTTCTCGCCACTGCCCTGCTGGGCCTGACCCTTTGTGTTGGCAGCGTATACGCCGCCGACCCGCCCAGCGCCGAAGCCGTCCAGCAAAGCCTGGATAAACTGCCCGACCGCAAGCTGCCTGACGCCGACATGAAGGCGCTGCAGGCGACCCTGCAACAGACCCTGACCTACCTGGGCAATCAGCAGGACTACGAGCAGCGCCTGGCCGACCTCAAGCGCCAGCTGGAAGAGGCCCCGCGCCAGACCAATGAGAACCAGCGTGAGCTGGCGCGCCTCAAGGCCACCAAAATCATTCCGGTGGCCCAACGCTACGCCAGCCTGCCGGTGCCGCAGCTTGAGCAGTTATTGGTGCAACGCAGCACCCAGCAAGGCGACCTGCAAAAAGAACTGGCCGACGCCAACAGCCTGACCATCGCCGCCCAGACCCGCCCCGAGCGCGCCCAGACCGAAATCAGCAGCAGCCAGACGCGCATCCAGCAAATCAACGCGACGCTCAAGCTCGGCAAAGACAATGGCAAACCTCTCAGCGGCGACCAGCGCAACCAGCTCAACGCCGAACTGGCGGCCCTGAATGCCTTGATTCCCCTGCGCCGCCAGGAATTGGCCGGCAACAGTCAGCTGCAAGACCTGGGCAACAGCCAGCACGACCTGATCCAGGAAAAAACCGCACGCCTGGAGCAAGAAATCCAGGACCTGCAAACCCTGATCAACCAGAAACGCCTGGCCCAGTCCCAGCAGACGGTGACCCAACAGTCCATCGAAGCGCAGAAAGCCGGCGGCAGTAGCATCCTTGCCAAGGAAAGCGCAGACAACCTGAAGCTGTCCGACTACCTGCTCAAAAGCACCGACCGCCTCAACGACCTGACCCAGAAAAACCTGCAGACCAAGCAGCAACTGGACACCGTGACCCAAAGCGATTCGGCCCTGGACGAGCAGATCAACGTGCTCAAGGGCAGCCTGCTGCTGTCCAAGATTCTCTATAAACAAAAGCAGGCCCTGCCGCGTCTCACCGTGGACAAAGACCTGGCCGACGACATCGCCAACATTCGCCTGTACCAGTTCGAGGTCAACCAACAGCGTGAGCTGATCAGTTCCCCAAGCGCCTATGTGGACAACCTGCTGGCGAACCAGCCACCGGATGAGGTCACCCCGCAACTGCGCCGCACCTTGCTGGAAGTGGCGATCACCCGCAGCGACCTGTTGGAGCGTCTGAGCCGCGAGCTGAGTGCACTGCTCAACGAATCCATCACCCTGCAACTGAACCAGAAACAACTGCTCAGCACCGCCAGCACCCTGCGCGCCACGCTCGACGAGCAAATGTTCTGGATCCCCAGCAACAAGCCGCTGGACACTGAATGGCTGGAAACCGTACCGGCGCATCTGAGCAAACAGGTCACCACCCTGCCCTGGGCGTCCAGCGTCAGTGAGCTGTATGACGGCCTGACCCAACGCCCACTGCTGTTCCTGCCGTTGCTGTTGCTGATCGGCGCGCTGTTGTGGCGACGCAATGCGCTGTATGTGCGCCTAAAAAAGGTTCACCAGGACATCGGCCACTTCAAGCGCGACAGCCAGTGGCATACGCCGCAGGCCATCCTGATCAACATCCTGCTGGCGATGCCCGTGGCCCTGGGCCTGGCGCTGTGCGGCTACGCGTTGCAGATCGACGCCCGCGGGCAAAACGCCAACCTGGGCGCGGCCTTGCTGCAGATCGCCCAAGCCTGGCTGGTGTTCTACACCGCCTACCGCATCCTCGCGCCGGGCGGCGTGGCGGAGCTGCACTTTCGCTGGGAAAGGCCGCAGGTCGAATTCCTGCAAGGCTGGATACGCAAGCTCGGGCTGGTGGTACTGGCGTTGGTGGCCGTGGTCGCGATTGCCGAACATCAACCGGCCGCGCTGGCTGACGACGTGCTGGGTATCGCCGTGGTACTGACCTGCTACGGGCTGATGGCCTGGCTGCTGGGCCGCCTGCTGCTGAACAGCCCGACCCACGAAAAGGCCTCGCTGTTTCGCAAAGCTATCGGGGTGGTGTTCACCGCGCTGCCCATCGCTCTGTTTATTGCCGTGTGCTTTGGCTATTACTACACCGCGCTGAAACTCAGCGACCGGCTGATCAATACCCTGTACCTGCTGATGTTCTGGCTGGTGATCGAAGCCACCTTCGTGCGCGGCCTGGGTGTTGCCGCAAGGCGCCTGGCCTACGCCCGGGCCCTGGCCAAACGCCAGGCAGCCAAGGAGGCCGGTGACGGCGAAGCGGTGATCGAAGAGCCGACCCTGGACATCGAGCAGGTCAACGAACAGTCCATGCGCCTGATCCGCCTGGCCCTGCTCGGCGGCTTTATCGCGGCGCTGTACTGGGTGTGGTCGGACCTGATCTCGGTATTTTCCTACCTGGACAACGTCACCCTGTACGAATACACCAGCGGCACAGGTGCGAATATCAGCATGGTGCCCATCAGCATCGGCGACCTGCTGGGCGCGTCGATTATCATCGGTATCACCTTCGCCCTGGCGCGCAACCTGCCCGGCCTGCTCGAAGTCCTGGTGCTGTCCAAGCTCGACCTGGCCCAAGGCAGCGCCTACGCCACCACCACCTTGCTGTCCTATATCATTGCCGGCGTGGGCTTTGTCACCACCCTTTCCACCCTCGGTGTGAGCTGGGACAAGCTGCAATGGCTGGTGGCCGCGCTGTCGGTGGGCCTGGGTTTCGGCATGCAGGAGATCTTCGCCAACTTCATCTCCGGCATCATGATTTTGTTCGAACGCCCGGTGCGCATCGGCGACACCATTACCATCGGCAACCTGTCGGGTACGGTAAGCAAGATCCGCATTCGTGCCACCACCATCACCGACTTCGACAACAAGGACATCATCGTCCCCAACAAGACCTTCATCACCGGGCAACTGATCAACTGGTCGCTGACCGACACCATCACTCGGGTGACCCTCAAACTCGGCGTGGACTACGGCTCCGACCTGGACCTGGTGAAGGAATTGCTACTCAAGGCGGCGCGAGAGAACCCACGGGTACTCAAAGAGCCGGAACCCCACGTGTACTTCCTCAACTTCGGCGAAAGCACCCTCGACCACGAGCTGCGCATGCATGTTCGCGACCTGGGCGACCGCAACCCGGTGTTGGACGAGGTCAACCGCTATATCAATCGTGAATTCAAGAAACAGCACATCAACATCTCGTTCCGGCAGATGGAAATCTACCTGAAGAATCTTCACGGCCAGGAATACAAATTGGTGCCGGCCGAAGACGAGCGCAAGACCATCGCCGAGCCCATCGACAAGCCCGACGCCCCGGAGCCTCCCGCAGGCAAAGTGGCGGATGCGCCAGAGCCGCCACCCAGCAAACTCGACTAAACGCCCTATCCCCAGCAGAATGCTCGGACATTCTGCTGGAGATGGCCGGTGAAAGCCCTCGACGAACTGACCTTCGACAACCGCTTCGCACGCCTGGGCGACGCATTCTCGACTCACGTACTGCCCGAGCCCCTCGACGAGCCGCGCCTGGTCGTCGCGAGCAAGGCCGCCATAGCCCTGCTCGACCTCGACTCGGCCGTGGCCGAAACCCCGGTATTTGCTGAGCTGTTCGGCGGCCACAAGCTGTGGGCCGAGGCAGAACCACGGGCGATGGTGTACTCCGGGCATCAATTCGGCGGCTATACCCCGCAACTGGGAGATGGTCGCGGGTTGCTGCTGGGCGAGGTCTATAACGAGGCCGGCGAGCATTGGGATTTACACCTCAAGGGCGCCGGGATGACGCCTTACTCGCGCATGGGCGACGGGCGTGCCGTGTTGCGCTCTTCGATTCGTGAATTCCTCGCCTCCGAGGCCCTGCATGCGCTAGGCATCCCCACCAGCCGCGCCCTGTGCGTGATCGGTTCCAGCACGCCGGTATGGCGGGAGAAACAGGAACGCGGGGCGATGGTTTTACGCCTGGCCCACAGCCATATTCGCTTCGGGCACTTCGAATATTTCTACTACACCAAGAAGCCTGCGCAGCAGGCCGAACTCGCCGAGCACGTGCTGAACCTGCACTACCCCGAATGCCGCGAGCAACCCGAGCCTTACCTGGCGATGTTCCGCGAAATCGTCGAGCGCAACGCCGAAATGATCGCCAAATGGCAGGCTTATGGTTTTTGCCACGGCGTGATGAACACCGACAACATGTCGATCCTGGGCATTACCTTCGACTTCGGGCCCTTCGCGTTTCTCGACGATTTTGACGCGCACTTCATCTGCAACCATTCCGATCATGAAGGCCGCTACTCCTTCAGCAACCAGGTGCCGATCGGGCAGTGGAACCTCAGCGCCTTGGCACAGGCGCTCACGCCATTCATCAGCGTTGAGGCACTGAAGGAAGCCCTCGGCCTGTACCTGCCGCTGTATCAAGCGCACTACCTGGACCTGATGCGCCGCCGGCTGGGGCTGACCACCGCCGAAGAAGACGACCAGACGCTGGTGGAGGGTTTGCTCAAGCTGATGCAGAACAGCGGTGTGGACTACACGCTGTTCTTCCGCCGCCTGGGCGACGAATCGGCGACGTTAGCCGTGGCGCGGTTGCGTGATGACTTTGTCGACATGGCCGGGTTTGATGCCTGGGCCGAGCGGTACAAGGCCCGTGTTGCACGGGATGGGGATTACACCCAGGAACAGCGCCGTGAGCGCATGCACGCGGTCAACCCGCTGTACATCCTGCGCAACTACCTGGCCCAAAACGCCATCACCGCCGCCGAATCAGGCGACTACAGCGAAGTGCGGCGGCTGCATGACGTGCTGACCAGGCCGTTTGAGGAACAAGCGGGCATGGAGCAGTACGCGCAACGGCCGCCGGATTGGGGCAAGCATTTGGAGATTAGTTGTTCGTCGTGACCCCTTAGATAAAGGTCTCCACCGACACCCCGAAACGCTCGGCCAGCCAACGAATCTGGCGCACGTTGAGCTGGCGTTTTCCGCTCAGTATCTCCGAGACAACCGATTGCGCCCCAACGCCAGGAAGGTCACTCTGGGTAAGATTGTGCTCGCGCATCATGTAGCGCAGCACATCGACCCCACTGGCGACGGGCATTGGGCGATGCTCACGATCATAAGCTTCGATCCAGTCGCTCAGAATGTCGACCAGGCTCATCAGCGGGCTGTCCTCGTCTTCACCCACCAGACTCAATAGCTCATCCAAACCGCATACCAATGCGTCGTAGTCTGCCTCGTTTTCCGGCTTGCGCAGCACAGGCGAAACGAACTGCCAGTGCTCTGCCGCCACTCGCATAAGTGCGCTCATATGATTTTTTCCTTCCATTTGTTTTTCTCATAATCACGGTGGTCAAGCAGGTGTTTGATGTAAACGCGCTGCATTCGATACTGCACCGACGCAATCAACCTCAGCTTGTTACCGCCAATATCAAATACATGAAATTCACCTACCTTGTCGGTGGCGGGAAACATGGCTTTCATTGCGGCAAAGTCCTTGGGGGCGTTGCGCTTGATCACGCGATACCACTGATCCAGAGCTGTTGCAGAGCGCGGCCATTTTCCTTTTGCTTCCCAGATCCTGCTTTCACTGATGACTCGCATGCAACGTCCTTATCGCATCTTGCTATGAAGGTTAAACCTGAATTCGAACTATCGCAATTTGCTATAGCCGCAAACAGACCGGTGGTGCACAACAAAAAGCCTAGCCACACCGTTCACGCTGGCGAGGACGAAAATGTGAGCGAATAAGTATCTATATCCTTGATAAACCTCTGTCTCGACACCAAATACCCAACTGGCCAAACCCCAGGAGCCTCCGATGTCCGAACCTCTTGTCATCCCCTGCCCTCATTGCAACGGCCTCAACCGCATCCCCGGCGAACGCCTGGGTGATGCGCCCAAGTGCGGGCGCTGCAAGCAGTCGGTGTTGCTGAACAAACCCTTTGATTTGAAACAGGGTGACTATGCCAACCAGATCAAGGGCGACCTGCCGCTGCTGGTCGATGTGTGGGCCGACTGGTGCGGGCCGTGCAAGTCGTTTGCGCCGGTATTCGAACAGGCAGCCGGGCAGTTGGAAGGCAAGTGCCGGCTGGCGAAGCTGGACAGCGAGGCTAACCAGCAGCTGTCGGCGCAGTTGGGGATTCGCTCGATTCCCAGTTTGATTCTGTTCAAGAACGGCCGCGAAGTGGCGCGCCAGAGCGGGGCATTCCCGTTGCCGCAGTTGATGAGTTGGTTGAGCAGCCAGGGGGTGTAAACATCCCCCTCAATCAACTCGGTCAATGTGGGAGCTGGCTTGCCTGCGATGCAGGCGACTCGGTGATTCAGGCACACCGAGTCGATATCTTCGCAGGCAAGCCAGCTCCCACATTTGGATCGCGGTGCCTCATCTCGATCAGCGTGGGCTGTCAGGCCGTAACCGGCAAGCCAGCTCCCACAGTGTTCGGTGTTGCCTGTTGGGTCAGGCGTTTTCCAGCAGGTTATGCAGGTCCACAAACTGCTGCGTCAACTTATGCCGTGGGTCCAGGTGGATCAGCGGCTTGCTCTCCTGGTGCGACTCGCGCATACGCACGGAGCTGGCCAGGTACACCGGCAGTACCGGGAGCCCTTCGGCAATCAACTCATCAAGAATCTGCTGCGGCAGGCTCGCCCGTGCCTGGAATTGGTTGACCACGATGCCTTCCACTTCCAGGCCTTCGTTATGGTCGTCCTTCAATTCTTCGATCTCAGCCAGCAGGCCATACAGGGCCTGGCGGGAAAAGCTGTCGCAATCGAAAGGGATCAGTACGCGATCGGCGGCAATCAGCGCTGAAACCGCGTAAAAATTCAGCGCTGGAGGCGTATCCAGGTAGATTCGGTCGTAATCTTCGCTCAGTTCATCCAGCAGCTTTCGCAACTTGTTGATCTTGTGCTTGGCCTCAAGCTTGGGCTGCAGGTCGGCCAGTTCCGGGGTGGCGGTGATCACATGCAGGTTATCGAACGGGGTTTCGTAGATATCTACCCTGTTTTTCTTCGAAAACGGCCCCGTCGACAGGGTTTGCTTGAAAAAATCCGCGATTCCCATGGGGATGTCGTCGCCCGTCAGCCCGGTGAGGTACTGAGTTGAGTTGGCCTGTGCATCGAGGTCCACCAACAGGGTTCGATAACCTTCGCTGGCGCTGACCGCCGCCAGGTTGCAGGCGATGCTGGACTTGCCCACACCGCCTTTTTGATTGAACACCACGCGCCGCATGGAAAAACCTCCGTGTATCAATGAATCCCCCGAGTGTAGAGCGCAAAAGCGCTGGTTAGCTACCTCGTTCATCCTCACGCGCTGTCTGGCTCACAAATGAATGGAAACCGCGCAACGATCGAGTCCGGCCTTCGCTCGCCGATAATCTGTAAATTCTTCCAACTTATTTGTGATCAATAGTGAACAAACTTTCACCACTATTTGCTAGAACCCCACGGCACCGGGATAATGCGCGCCATACGGCCATTGCTCCCTGTCCCGGAATCCGGGGCCATTGGCCGCACATGGAAGCCCGCAGGGGCGGGATAACTTCTCAGTGATCAACTTCAACATCGCCCAATGGCGCGCCTGGGCTCCTGGCCTTGCGAGTGCGGACGACTGGTACGCCTGGTGCCGGGACCCGGTGTTGCCGCCTGTCAGCGAAGCGTCCCCCGATGTGTCATTTTTGCCAGCCATGCAGCGCCGTCGTCTGAGCCGGCTGGCGCGCATGGCGTTCAGCGTCGGCTGGCCGCTGGCCGAGGGCCTTGAAGACCTGCCACTGGTGTTTATTTCCCGCCACGGTGAAACCCCGCGCACCTTGGACATTCTCAGCGACCTGGCCAACGAGCAGCCGCTGTCGCCGACTCAGTTCAGCCTGTCGGTGCATAACGCGGTAATTGGCCTGTGGTCGATCCTGCGCAATGAAACCAGCGAGATGACCGCCCTCGCCGCCGCCGGCGATGGCCTCGAACACGGCCTGCTCGAAGCCGCCGCTCTGCTCAACGAAGGCGCCGCCGCCGTATTGCTGGTGATCACCGAAGAACAACCGCCCCACGCCTACGCCAGCTGGATTACAGATGTGCCCTTCCCCTATGCCCTCGGCCTGTTGCTCACGCCGGGCGACGAGTGGCAACTGGAACTCACCACCAGCACTGTCCAACTCACTCAAACCCAGTGGCCCCACGCCCTGAACCTGCTGCGCACCCTGCTGACCGAACAGGGCGCCTGCCAACATGCCTGGAAGAACCGAGTATGGAACTGGCAACGCAAGCCCTGACCCACAAGCCACGGCAGGCCTATTACTGGCGCCTGTTCGCCACGGCCCTCAGCTTTTGCCTGTTTGGCATCGGCGGGCTGTGCCTGCGTTTGCTGGTGTTTCCGCTGCTCAGTTGCCTGCCGGGCGATGCCAGCCAGCATCAACGGCGCGCACGCCACACCATCAGTTGCCTGTTCTGGTTTTTTATTCGCTTGATGAAGGGCCTGGGCATTCTCACCTACAGCGTCGAGGGAGCCGAAAAGCTTGGCCGCCCTGGCCAGATGATCGTCGCCAACCACCCGTCGCTGATCGACGTGGTGTTCCTGATCGGCCTGATGCGCCAGACCAACTGCGTGGTCAAGCAGAGCCTGTTCCAGAACCCGTTCACCCGCAGCCCGGTGCGCGATGCCGGCTATATCAGCAACGACGGCAGTGCCGACATGCTCGATGCCGCAGCCGACGCCCTGCGCGCCGGCCAGACGCTGATCATCTTTCCCGAAGGCACCCGCACCACGCCGGGCGCAGCGCCGGCCTTTCATCGCGGCGGTGCAGCCATTGCGCTGCGTGGTGCGACAATCATCACGCCAGTGGTGATCAAGGTCAGCCCCACCACCCTGACCAAGGCCGAACCCTGGTATCGCATCCCCCACCGTCGATTTCACTTCAGTTTGCGCGTGGGCGCCGATATAGAGCCACAAGCGTTTGCCGCAGTCGGGCCCGCGCCCCAGGCTTCACGCAAGCTCAACGATCACCTGCATCACTATTTCATTAAGGAGCTCGCCGAAGATGAGCGACCAACACCGCCTTGAGCACGACATAAAGACGCTGATCATCGAGGCCCTGGGCCTGGAAGACATCAGCCCCGACGATATTGGCAGCGACCAGACCCTGTTTGGCGAAGGCCTGGGCCTGGATTCGGTCGATGCGCTGGAATTGGGCCTGGCGATCCAGAAAAAATACGGCATCAAAATCGATGCCGACGCCAAGGACACCCGCAATCACTTCACCAACGTGGCCAGCCTTGCGGCGTTCGTCACGGCCCGACAGGCAGCTTGAGACCGTACCATGCAAACTCGTGACGATATCTTCAACACCCTGCGCGACGCCTTGGTGGAACTGTTTGAACTGCCCCCGGAACGCGTCACCCTCGACGCCAACCTGTACCAGGACCTGGAAATCGACAGCATCGACGCCGTGGACCTGATCGACCACATCAAGCGCCAGACCGGCAAGAAAATCGCCGCCGAAGAGTTCAAGGCGGTACGCACGGTGAACGACGTGGTAGAGGCGGTGTACCGTCTGGTCCAGCCCGCCGCATGAGCCGGTTGATCGGCCTTGGCCTGTTATTGGCGGGGCTGCTGTACCCCTTCGCGGTGTATTACGGCACCGAGCACTTTGCACCTTGGCAGTTCGGCTTGCTGCTGGGCAGCCTGTGGCTGTTGCGCGCGCTCACCGCTGCGCGGCGCCCGGGCAGCCGTTGGATGGCGGTGGTGGTGATCGTGTTTTGCCTGGCACTGGCATGGTTCGATAACCCCCAGTGGCTGCGCTGGTACCCGAGCCTGGTCAGCGGATTCATGCTGGCGCTGTTCGGCCTGAGCCTGAAGTACGGCCCGCCGATAGTCGAGCGCCTGGCACGCATGACCGACCCGCACCTGCCGCCCCACGCGGTGGTGTATACCCGCCGGGTCACCCTGGTGTGGAGTGTGTTTTTTCTCTGTAATGGCCTGCTCGCCGCCGCGCTCACCCTGTGGGCGCCGCTGAGCTGGTGGACGTTGTACAACGGCCTGATCGCCTACGGGTTGATGGGCTTGTTGTTTGCCGTGGAATGGCTGGTACGACAAAGGGTTCGAGGCCGCGTATGAAAGGGTTGAAACTTGAGCACTTGCTGCTTGAGCCACTGCAAGATCGCGGGGTGACCGCCGAGCCCCTCATGAATCACGCGCAACTGTGCGAGCACTCCCTGAGCCTCGCCGCAGGCATCAAGGCCCGGGGTATCCGGCGCCTGGCCGTGCACCTGGAAGACGCCGGCCTGCTGGCGATTGCGCTGCTGGGCGCCTGGCGGGCCGGTGCGAGCGTACTGCTGCCCGCCGACCTGCAACCCCAGACGCGCCAGCGCTGGGCCGACGCCGTGGATGCCTGGCTGGTCGAAGCCAGCGACCTGGACGCGCTGTATCAAGCGCCCTTGAGTGCCGCCGCCCTCGACCTGGACAACTGCCAACTGAGCCTGTGCACCTCCGGCTCCAGCGGCGAGCCCAAGCGCATCGACAAGTCCCTGCGCCAGTTGGCCAATGAAGTAGAGGCGCTGGAAGCCCTGTGGGGCAAAGATCTCAAGGACGCCTGCATCATCGGCAGCGTCGCTACCCAGCATATCTACGGCTTGCTGTTTCGCGTGTTGTGGCCGCTGTGTGCCGGCCGCACCTTTGTACGCAAGCAACTGGCGTTCCCCGAAGACATGCAGCGCGCCAGCCGTGAGCACCCGCAATTTGCCTGGGTGGCCAGCCCGGCGCTGCTCAAGCGCATGGGCGACAACCTCGACTGGCCGGCACTGAGCCAGGTTGCACGGGTATTTTCCTCCGGTGGCGCGTTGCCGGTTGATGCGGCCGGCAGCCTCTACGACCGTTTACAGCAATGGCCCACAGAAATCCTCGGCAGCTCGGAAACCGGCGGCATCGCCTGGCGCCAGGGTGCGCAACCCTGGCAGCCGTTTGCCGACGTGCAACTGAGCCAGGATGCCGACGGCGCTTTACGCATCGCCTCAAAGTACTTGCCCGAAGGGCACGTCGAACAGACCGCCGACGCCGTTCGCCTGCATGCCGATGGGCGCTTCGAACTGCTGGGCCGCCTGGACCGTATCGTCAAGCTGGAAGAAAAACGCATCTCCCTGCCGATGTTGGAACAAGCGCTGATCGCCCATGAATGGGTGGCCGACACCCGCCTGGGCGTGGTGCAGGAAAACCGTGCGTCCCTGGGTGCCGTGGTGGTGCTCACCGACGCGGGGCTGCATGCCCTGCGCAACCAGGGACGCCGCACGCTCACCCAGACCCTGCGCCAGCACCTGAGCCAACACTGCGAAGCCCTGGCCTTGCCACGCCGCTGGCGCTTGTTGCGCCAACTGCCGCTGAACAGCCAGGGCAAGCTGCCCCAGGCCGATGTCGAAGCTCTGCTACTGGCGCCTCGCCCCAAGAGCCCAGAAGTGTTGGCGCAAGTCGAAACAGAGGGTGAATGGACCTTGCAACTGAGCGTTCCGCCGGACCTGGCCTATTTCAGCGGGCACTTCCCGGTCACGCCGGTATTGCCCGGCGTGGTGCAAGTGGAATGGGCCTTCAACCTGGGCCAGCAACTGCTTGACCTGCCAACCAGGTTCGCCGGCATGGAAGTGCTCAAGTTCCAACAACTGGTGCGCCCGGGCGATCACATCGAACTGCACCTGCGCTTTGATCGGGAGCGTAGCAAACTGTACTTCGCCTATCGCAATGGGGTTGCAGCGTGCTCAAGCGGGCGGATCGTGCTGGAGGCCGCGCATGCATAACCTGTTCTTGTGGCGAGGGAGCTTGCTCCCGCTGGAGTGCGAAGCGCTCCCAACCCAGGCATCACCCACTCCCAGGATGATCTCGGTCGCCTCCATTGGGGCTGCTTCGCAGCCCAGCGGGAGCAAGCTCCCTCGCCACGGGGTTTGCGCAGGCTTTGAATATGCATAACCCCTGCGCTTTGATCCCGGTATACAACCACGAAGCCGCCGTGCCGGCCGTGGTCCACAGTGTGCTGAAGAGCGGCCTGCCCTGCCTCTTGGTGGACGATGGCAGCAGCGCCGCGTGCGCAGCCGTGCTGGCGCAGTTGGCGACGCTGGATAACGTCACCCTGCTGACCCTGCCCAGCAACCAGGGCAAGGGCGCCGCCGTGATGGCCGGTTTTCGCGAAGCAGCGCGCCTGGGCTATACCCACGCTCTGCAAGTGGACGCCGATGGCCAGCACGACCTGCGCGAAGTCCAGACCTTTATCCACACCTCACGCCAGCACCCCGACGCCGTCATCTGCGGCTACCCGGAATACGACGACAGCGTGCCCAAGGGTCGCCTGTACGCACGTTACCTGACCCACGTGTGGGTGTGGATCAACACCCTGTCGCTTGAGATTCGCGACTCGATGTGCGGCTTTCGCGTGTACCCGCTGGCGCCGACGCTGGCGCTGATGGACTCGGCCTACATCGGCACGCACATGGATTTCGACTCGGACATCCTGGTGCGCCTGGCCTGGCGCAACCAGCCGATGCGCTGGCTGCCCACCCAGGTGCACTACCCCGCCGACGGCCTGTCGCACTTTCGCTTGTTGCGCGACAACCTGCGCATCAGCGCCATGCACACGCGGTTGTTCTTCGGCATGCTCGTGCGTGCGCCGATGATCCTGTGGCGACGGTGGCAAGCATGAACGACAGCACCAAGCATTGGGCCGACCGCGAGGAACGCGGCAGCTTCTGGCTGATGAAATTCACCGCGGTCGCGGTCAAAGTCCTCGGCCGTCGCCTATTGAGCCCGTTGCTCTACAGCATCGTCTTTTACTTCTTCCTGTTCGGCCGCACCGCACGCCACAGCGCCTGGCAATACCAGCAGCGGCTGGCGCAATGGAGCGGGCGCAATAACTTGCTGCCGAGCCACCGCACAGTCTTTGCCCAGTTCATGGCCTTCGCCGATTCGCTGCTCGACAAGCTGGACGTGTGGAACGGCAAGCTGCGCCTGGAGCAAATCGAGATCAACGACCCGGCGCAGTTGCGCAGTCAACTGCGTGGCGAACGCGGGCAGATGTTGGTGGGTGCGCACCTGGGTAACCTGGAAGTGTGCCGCGCCCTCGCGGAGATTGGTGAGCAGGTCACCATGAATGTGCTGGTGCACACCAAGCACGCCGAGCGTTTCAACCGTCTGCTGGGCGAGGCCGGCGCGACCCATTTGCGCCTGATCCAGGTCAGCGAATTGGACCCGGCCACCATGCTGCTGCTCAGCCAGCGCCTGGACGACGGCGAGTGGCTGGCGATTGCCGGCGACCGCATCCCGCTGCACGGCGGGCGCACGGTGCGCGTGGACTTCCTCGGACACACGGCGGCATTTCCCCAAGGCCCATGGCTGCTGGCGGGCTTGCTCAAGTGCCCGGTCAATCTGCTGATGTGTCTCAAGCACCAGGGTCGCTATCGCCTGACTATCGAGCCCTTTGCCGATTTGATCGAATGGAAGCGCAGCACCCGTGAGCAAGTCATTGCCGAATGGACCACCCGCTACGCCGCACGCCTGGGCCAGTTCTGCCTGCAAGCGCCCCAACAATGGTTCAACTTTTACCCTTTCTGGAAGACCGATGACGACGCCTCTTGAGCCCATCACCTTTGGTGAACGCCCCCTGCGCATCGAAGACGTGCTGGCCCTGGCCAACCGCCAGGTGCCCACTCGCCTGCAGGACGATGCCGCGTACCGCCAACGCATCGCCAAGGGCGCGCAGTTCCTCGACTCGCTGCTGGACAAGGAAGGCGTGATCTACGGCGTGACCACCGGCTACGGCGACTCCTGCGTAGTGGCGGTGCCGCTGGAGCACGTCGAAGCCTTGCCGCGTCATCTGTACACCTTTCACGGTTGCGGCCTGGGCAAATTGCTTGATGCCCAGGCTACTCGCGCCGTACTGGCGGCGCGTTTGCAGTCGCTGTGCCATGGCGTGTCCGGGGTGCGTGTGGAACTGCTGGAACGCCTGCATGCCTTCCTCGAAAACGATGTGCTGCCACTGATCCCGGAAGAAGGCTCGGTGGGCGCCAGTGGTGATCTGACGCCGCTGTCCTATGTGGCTGCGACCTTGTCCGGCGAACGTGAAGTGCTGTTCCGTGGCGAACGCCGCCCGGCGGCCGACGTACACCGCGAGCTGGGCTGGGAGCCGCTGGTACTGCGGCCCAAGGAAGCCCTGGCACTGATGAACGGCACCGCAGTGATGACTGGCCTGGCCTGCCTGGCCTTTGCCCGCGCCGACTACCTGTTGCAACTGGCCACGCGCATCACCGCGCTCAACGTGGTGGCGCTGCAAGGTAACCCGGAACACTTCGACGAACGCCTGTTCGCCGCCAAGCCGCACCCTGGGCAGATGCAAGTCGCCGCGTGGCTGCGCAAGGACCTGGCCATCGACGCGCCCACCGCCCCCCTGCATCGCCTGCAAGACCGTTATTCGTTGCGCTGCGCGCCCCACGTGCTCGGCGTATTGGCGGACAGCCTGAACTGGCTGCGCTCGTTCATCGAGGTCGAACTGAACAGCGCCAACGACAACCCGATCATCGACGCCGAAGAAGAACGTGTGCTGCATGGCGGGCACTTCTACGGCGGGCATATCGCCTTCGCCATGGATAGCCTCAAGACCCTGGTCGCCAACGTTGCCGACCTGCTCGACCGCCAGCTCGCACTGTTGGTGGACGTACGCTACAACCATGGCCTGCCGAGCAACCTCTCAGGCGCACCGGCTGACCGCGCGATGATCAACCACGGCTTCAAGGCCGTGCAGATCGGCACCAGCGCCTGGACCGCCGAAGCGCTGAAAAACACCATGCCGGCCAGCGTGTTCTCGCGCTCCACCGAGTGCCATAACCAGGACAAGGTGAGCATGGGCACCATCGCTGCCCGCGATGCGATCCGCGTGCTGGAGTTGACCGAACAGGTCGCCGCCGCGACCCTGCTCGCCGCCAACCAAGGCGTGTGGCTGCGCGCCCAGGCCGAGGATGCCCGCCCACTGCCACCAGCACTGGCCGCGATGCACGCCGAACTGGCCCAGGACTTTGCGCCGGTCATCGAAGACCGCGCCCTGGAAGGCGAACTGCGCCTGTGCCTGCAACGTATCGCCGCGCAACACTGGAGGCTGCATGCGTAGCCCCGGCGTGTTGCACAGCGACACTGAAATCCTCGTGCCGTTTTTCGACATCGACACCATGAACGTGGTGTGGCACGGGCATTACGTGAAGTACCTGGAAGTGGCGCGCTGTGCGTTGCTGGACAAGATCGGCCATAACTATACGGCGATGCTCGAAGCCGGCTACGCCTGGCCGGTGATCGACATGCAGCTACGCTATGTACGCGGCGCGACCTTCGGCCAGACCATCAACGTGCGCGCCAGCCTGGTGGAGTGGGAGAATCGTTTGAAGGTCAATTATTTGATCACCGACCTGGCCAGCGGCGAGCGTTTGACCCGCGCCAGCACCGTGCAAGTGGCGGTGCAAATCGCCAGTCGCGAAATGCAGCTTGCCTCGCCCAAAGTCTTTACCGACGCCGTAGAGAGAGCCCTGGAATGAGACCCCCTGTAGGAGCGAGCTTGCTCGCGAAGATCGCCAACGATAACGCGGGGCGCCTGACACCCCGTGGGGCCCTCAGGTTTTTCGCGAGCAAGCTCGCTCCTACGGTGGCTGCGTTGTTGCTGAGCTTCAGCGCCCAGGCTTTTGACTTGCAGCAGTTGAGCGATCAGCTTGCCAAACCCTCCGTGATCCACGGCAACTTCACCCAGGAAAAGCACCTGCGCGCCCTGCCCCAGCCATTGGTGAGCAAAGGCACCTTCGTGCTCGCCAAGGATCACGGCCTGCTGTGGCTGTTGAAAACTCCGCTGCAACAGGACTACCGCATCACCTCCCAAGGCATTGCCCGCCGTGACGCCAATGGCTGGCAACTACTGCCAAACAAGAGTGCCGGCGCCGAACAGAATCGTTTGTTCCTGGCGGTACTGCAGGGCGACAGCAGTGGCCTGCAGCGCGACTTCGACCTGCAACTGCAAGGCGAGGCCCAACAATGGAAGCTCACGCTGACCCCGCGTTCGCTGCTGCTCAAGCAAGTGTTCACCCAGATCAATATCGACGGTGGCGCACTGGTGCGCACCATTGAACTGCTGGAAACCCAAGGCGACAGCACGCTGTTGCGCATGCAGGACAGTACCGCCGACCAGCCGTTGAGCAATGCGGAGCAACACGACTTTGCCCAGTGAGCGCCTGCTGCCGCGCCTGTTCCTGACCTTGCTGGTGGCCGTGCTGGCCCTGGCAGGCTGGCAGTGGCGTGACGGCGCGCCGTTGTCGGCCAACCTGATGGAACTGGTGCCCGGCAGCACGCCGGACGCCTTGGAACTGCAAGCCGAACAGCGCATGCAAGAGCCGCTCAACCGCGAAATGCTGGTACTGGTGGGGCATGCCGACCGCCAGCAAGCGGTGGCCGTGGTGCAGCAACTGGGTGAGCGTTGGCAGGCCAGCGGCCTGTTTGAAAAGGTGCAGTGGAACCTGCAAGCCGACTTGCCAGCGTTGCGCGAACAACTGCTGCGTGGGCGTTTGTCGATGCTCTCGTCCAAGGACCGCGAACAACTGATCCAGCAGCCTGAGGCGTTCATCCAGCAACGCGTGCAATCGCTGTTCGACCCCTTCACCGGTTTCAGCCTGGTGCCAAGCCAGGACGATTGGCTCGGCCTCACCGGGCGCATCCAGAACAGCCAACCGCAACACGGTGCGGTGCAAATGGACATCGGCAGCGGCGCCTTGATCGCCGATGCCGACGGCAAAAGCTGGGTGCTGCTGCGGGCCCGCACTACCGGCAACGCCTTCGACATGAAGTTGCCGCTACAAGTGGCGGACTTGCTGAAGGCCAGCCGCGAGCAAGCCAGCGCACACGGCGCGCAACTGCTCGCCGCCAGCGGTTTGCTCTATGCGGCCAACGGGCAACAGCAGGCCACTCGGGAAATGACCTGGGTCGGCGGCGGCGCCACCCTGGGCATCCTGTTATTGCTGCTGCTGGCGTTCCGACGCTGGCGAGTGTTGCTGGCATTCGTGCCGGTACTGGTGGGCATGCTGTTTGGCGCGGTGGCATGTGTGGCGCTGTTTGGGCATATGCATGTGATGACCCTGGTGCTGGGTTCCAGCCTGATCGGCGTGGCAGTGGATTACCCGCTGCATTACCTGTCCAAAAGCTGGAGCCTGCAGCCGTGGCGCAGTTGGCCGGCGTTGCGCCTGACCCTGCCAGGGCTGAGCCTGAGCCTGGCCACCAGCGCTATCGGCTACCTGGCTCTGGCCTGGACGCCGTTCCCGGCGCTGACCCAGATTGCGGTGTTTTCGGCTGCCGGTTTGGTCGGTGCCTATTTGTGTGCCGTGTGCCTGTTGCCCGCGCTGCTCAAGGGCGTGGAACTGCGCCCGGCGCAATGGCCGCTGCGTGTCGCCCAAAGCCTATGGCAGCTGCGCACGGCCTTGCTCAAACGCGTGCCCAGTTCGGTACTGCTGGTGGGGGTGCTGCTGTTCTGCGCGGCGGGCCTGTGGCAACTGAACACTAAAAACGATATCCGCCAATGGATCGGTGCGCCGCCGCAGTTGCTGCACGAAGCCCAGGCCGTGGCGCGCATCACCGGGTTCCAGCCCACCAGCCAGTTTTTCCTGGTGCGAGCGGACAATCAGCAGCATTTGCTGGAGCGCCAGGCCGCCCTGGGCAAACGCTTGGACCAGTTGGTGCAGATGGACAAGCTCCAGGGCTACCTGGCGCTCAATCAACTGGTCAACCTCCCCGCCGAACAAAAACAGTTGCGCGAGGCGCTGAACAACCTGGCGCCGCACTGGCAACCGCTACTGGACCTCGGCGTGCCCCTCAGCGCCCTGCAAGCCGAAGTGGCGCAGTTGCAGGCGCTGCCCACCGCAGACATCGGCGCCGCATTGCAAGGCCCGCTGGCCGAGCCTTGGCGCACGCTGTGGCTCGGCCCGGTGGACGGTGGCGTGGCGGCCATGGTCAGCCTGCAAGGCTTGAACAACCCGGCGCTGCTGCGGGTGCAGGCACTGGACTTGCCCGGCGTGCAGTTGGTGGACCGCTTGGGTGACTTGAACCGGGTGTTTGCCGACACGCAGATCAGCGCTGCCGAATTGAAGTTGCTGTCTTGCGTGCTGATCGTGCTATTGCTGATTGCGCCCTTCGGCTTTGGCGGCGCCTTGCGTATCGTTGCCTTGCCGCTGCTGGCTGCGTTGTGCAGCCTGGCCAGCCTCGGTTGGCTGGGCCAGCCGCTGACTTTGTTCAGCCTGTTTGGCCTGCTGCTGGTCACGGCCATCAGCGTCGACTATGCGATTTTAATGCGCGAGCAGATCGGCGGCCCTGCCGTCAGCCTGTTGGGAACGCTGCTGGCGGCGCTGACGACCTGGTTGTCGTTCGGCCTGCTGGCCGTCTCCAGTACACCGGCCGTGAGCAATTTCGGCTTGTCGGTCAGCCTGGGCCTGGCGTTCAGCTTTATGCTGGCACCCTGGGCCAGCCGCCAGAAACACGCCTTATGAATGTGATTAGCGCCCATGCGGCAAGGAGCCCTCGTGCCCACAGTTGAAATGGAACGTCGCCAGGTGGTGGTGATCGGTGCCGGGCCTTCCGGTGCCATCGCGGCCGCGCTGTTAAAGCGCAAAGGGCATGATGTATTGATCATCGAGCGCGAGCATTTCCCGCGTTTCTCGATTGGCGAAAGCCTGCTGTCGCACTGCATCGACTTCATCGAAGAAGCCGGCATGCTCGACGCTGTGCAAGCTGCAGGCTTCCAGGTAAAAACCGGCGCCGCATTCGCTTGGGGCGAGCGCTACAGTGCCTTTGATTTCAGCGACACCTTCAGCAACGGCAAGCCCACCACCTTCCAGGTGCAGCGCGGCGAGTTCGACAAATTGCTGGCCGACCAGGCGGCGTTGCAAGGCGTGGAAATCCGCTACGGCCAAACCATTGTCGGCGTGGATTTTTCTGCCGAGAGCCGGTATTTGCATGTGCGCCGCCAGAATGGCAGCGAGTACCACCTCAAGGCCAGGTTCGTGCTCGATGCCAGCGGCTACGGCCGTGTGTTGCCACGCCTGCTGGACCTGGAAGCACCGTCGAATTTCCCGCTGCGCCAGGCCGTATTCACCCACGTCGAAGACCGTATCGAACACCCAGGCTTTGACCGCAGCAAAATCCTGGTGACCACTCACCCGACCAAGCGCGATATCTGGTTCTGGACCATCCCGTTCAGTAACGGCCGTTGCTCGGTAGGCGTGGTCGCAGCCAAAGAGCATTTCGAGGGTGCCGACAGCGACCTCGACGCCTGCCTGCGCGGCTTTATCGAGCAAACCCCAAGCCTGTCCGCCGTGCTGCAAAATGCCGTCTGGGATACCCCGGCGCGCACCATCGGCGGCTACTCGGCCAACGTCAAAACCCTGCACGGTCCAGGCTTTGCGCTACTGGGCAATGCGGCGGAATTCCTCGACCCGGTGTTCTCTTCCGGCGTGACCATTGCCATGCGTTCGGCCAGCATGGCCGCAGGAGTGCTGCACCGCCAATTGAGCGGAGAAACGGTGGACTGGCAAACCGAGTTCGCCGAACCGCTCAAGCGCGGTGTCGATACCTTCCGTTGCTACGTCGAGGGCTGGTACGCGGGCACGTTCCAGGACGTGATTTTCCATCCTGGCAGTTCACCGGAGATTCGCCGCATGATCAGCTCTATCCTGGCCGGTTACGCCTGGGATGAACGCAACCCGTTTGTCAGCGAGCCGAAACGGCGCTTGCGGATGTTGTCGGATATTTGTGCGAGTGAAGCGGTATGAGCAGCCCTGGCGTTGAAAAAAACTACCTGAGTCAAAACTACGTCGAAGAAACCAAGTTCGGCTTCTGGTTCCTGCGCAGCCATACCTGGCAGCATCACGTATTGCGCGTGGCGATCAATGACCTGCGCAGCCTGTTCAGCGAGCCGCTGCCGGTGGCGCCGGTGTTGCTGGATGCCGGTTGCGGCCAGGGCAAATCCTTCCAGTTGCTGCATCAGGTGTTCGCGCCTTCGCGCCTGATCGGCCTGGATGCCGACCCTCACAGCCTGGCACTGAGCCGTGAAGAAGCCGCGCGGCTGGGCCTGGACGTCGAGCTGATCGGCAGCGACTGCGCGACCCTCAACCTAGAGGATGCCAGCGTCGATATCCTGTTCTGCCACCAGACCTTCCATCATCTGGTGGAACAACATCGCGCACTCAAGGAGTTCTATCGGGTGCTCAAGCCGGGCGGCTATCTGCTGTTTGCCGAATCCACCGAAGCCTACATCGACACCTGGGTGATTCGCTGGCTGTTCCGCCACCCGATGCATGTGCAGAAAAGCGCCGAAGAGTACCTGGAGATGCTGCGCGAGCAGGGCTTTGAGTTCGCTGCTCAGAACATTTCGTACCCTTACTTGTGGTGGAGCCGTTCCAGTGACTTCGGCCTGCTGGAACGTTGGGGCCTGCGCAAGGCACCGCCGGTGGGTCAGCGCGAGGAAACCCTGGTCAACTGCGTGGCCCGTAAACCTGTGGAGAATGCGGCCCCATGATGCGCCTGCTGTTGATAAGTTGCCTGTTGCTGCTCAGCGCCTGTGCCAGCCAGGCGCCGCTGCCGGAAAAAATGCCGGCCCTGGCCTTGCCGATGCAATTGCATGTGCAGCGCCTGGCGGACAGCCAGAGCCAGGACTGGCTGCTGGTGATCCAGCGCGAAGGCCGCGCGATTCGCTGGTCGATGATGGACCCGCTGGGCATTCCGCTGGCCCGGCAAAAACTGCTTGATGGGCAGTGGCAGGCAGACGGCTTGCTGCCGCCCAACCCCCAGGCGCGCACGCTATTTGCCGCGCTGCTGTTTGCCCTGACCGCGCCTGGTGACGTACCAGCGTTGTATCCCACTGCCCAGGCCATGGACCTGACGCGCACGCTGCCGGGCCACTGGCAGATCGTCTACCAGTCTTCGGAGGTGTTCAGCGTGAACATGGCCGACCCGCCGCTGAGTTACCGCATCAGCCCGCTGGGTGTGAGCCGATGACCGCCTACCTCAATGCCCTTGGCGTGATCTGCGCCCTTGGCCGTGGCCAGGCGCAAGTCAGCCGCAAGCTGTTTGCCGGCGACTGCTCGGGCATGCGTGCCGAAAGCGGCTGGGTGCCGGAGCGCGTCGTGCCGGTGGCCGCCGTACACGGCGAACTGGCGCGCCTGCCCCCGGAACTGGCCCAGCAAAGCAGTCGCAATAACCAGTTGCTGTTGGAAGCGGCGCTGCAGATCGAAGATCAGATTCGTCAGGCCATCCAAACCTACGGCGCTGACCGGGTCGGGGTTGTGCTGGGCACCAGCACCTCGGGCATTGACGAAGCCAGCCGTGGCATTGCCCATTACCTGCAGAACACGCAGTTCCCCGCTGACTACGATTACCAGCAACAGGAACTCAGCGCCCCGGCCAACTTCCTCGCCGACTGGTTGAAAGTAAGCGGCCCGGCCTATGTGATTTCCACCGCCTGCACCTCCAGCGCCCGAGCATTGATGAGCGCCCAGCGCCTGTTGGACCTGGGGGTGTGCGATGCGGTGATCTGCGGCGGCGTGGACAGCCTGTGCAAGCTGACGCTGAACGGGTTTACCGCGCTGGAAGCAGTGTCTGCCGAGCGCTGTAATCCGTTCTCGGTGAACCGCAACGGCATCAATATCGGTGAAGCGGCGGTGCTGTTCCTGATGAGCCGTGAGCCGGCCCCCATCGCCTTGCTGGGCAGCGGCGCCAGTTGCGACGCGCACCATATCTCCGCGCCCGAGCCCAGCGGCAAGGGCGCGTTGCTGGCCATGCGCAAGGCCTTAGCCTGCGCGAAGCTTTCGCCCGAGCAGATCGGCTACCTGAACCTGCACGGCACCGCGACCCAACACAACGACGCCATGGAAAGCCTGGCGGTCGCCAGCCTGTTTCCCGGCGGCGTCGCCTGCTCATCGACCAAGCCCATGACCGGCCACACCCTCGGCGCTGCCGGGGCACTGGAAGCCGCGTTCTGCTGGCTGAGCCTGACCCATCGCCTGCTGCCACCCCACGTATGGGACGGCCATCCCGACCCGGCGCTGCCCGCCTTGCAATGGGTGCGCAGCGGCGACAGCTTGAAAAAACCCTGCCTGATGAGCAACTCGTTTGCATTCGGCGGAAACAATGTCAGCCTGATAATCGCAGAGGCCCCATGATCGATTGGCCACTCGCCGAACTGCTGCCCCATGCGGGCGACATGATCCTGATCGACCAGGTGCTGTCGTTCGATGAAGAGCAGATCCACACCCGCGTCACCGTCAAGCCCGGCGGCCTGTTCAACCGTGCTGACGGCAGCCTGCCAGCCTGGGTCGGCATCGAGCTGATGGCGCAAAGCGTCGCCGCGTATGCCGGTTGCCATGCACGCCAGCAAGGCAAGGCCGTGGAACTCGGTTTCCTGTTGGGCACACGTAAGTTCGAGTGCAACGTGGAGCACTTTCCGGTCGGTGCCGAGCTGCATATCCACGGCCTGCGCTCCCTGGAAGACGACAACGGAATGGGCGTGTTCGAATGCCACCTCACCGGCGACGGTATCCAGGCCAGCGCGCGCTTGAACGTATTTCGACCGCCCCAGGCGGCCAACTATTTAGATGAATCGAAGGACGAAACGCCATGACTGAATCCGTACTGGTCACCGGCTCCAGCCGTGGTATCGGCCGCGCCATTGCCCTGCGCCTGGCCCAGGCCGGCCATGACATTGTGCTGCATTGCCGCAGCGGTCGTGCCGAAGCCGACGCGGTACAGCTCGAGGTCCAAGCCCTGGGGCGCGAGGCACGCGTGCTGCAGTTCGACGTGGCGGATCGCGCTGCGTGCAAAGAGATCCTTGAGGCCGATGTGGAGCAGCATGGCGCCTATTACGGCGTGGTGCTCAATGCCGGCCTGACCCGCGACGGCGCCTTTCCTGCGCTGTCGGAAGACGATTGGGATGTGGTGATGCGCACCAACCTGGATGGTTTCTACAACGTGCTGCACCCGGTGATGATGCCGATGATTCGGCGCCGCGCCGCCGGGCGTATCGTGTGCATCACCTCGGTGTCCGGGCTGATCGGCAACCGCGGCCAGGTCAACTACAGCGCCTCCAAAGCCGGCTTGATCGGCGCGGCCAAGGCGCTGGCCATTGAATTGGGCAAGCGCAAGATCACCGTCAACTGCGTGGCGCCGGGCCTGATCGACACTGCGATGCTGGATGAAAACGTGCCGGTAGAAGAACTGATGAAAATGATCCCGGCCCAACGCATGGGCACGCCGGAAGAAGTCGCCGGCGCCGTGAACTTCCTGATGTCCGCCGAAGCCGGCTATATCACGCGCCAGGTGCTGGCCGTGAACGGGGGCCTGTGCTGATGAAGCGCGTTGTCGTCACCGGCATGGCCGGCGTGACCTCCCTGGGCAGCGACTGGGACACCATCGCCGCCAACTTTCGCGCCAACCGCAGCGGCATTCGGCGCATGGATGAGTGGGACCGTTTCACCGAACTGAACACGCGCCTGGCCGGCCCTATCGACGATTTCGTCGTGCCTGCTCACTGGACGCGCAAGCAACTGCGCAGCATGGGCCGCGTCTCGCGCCTGGCCGTGTGGGCGGCGGAGCAGGCGTTGCAAGACGCCGGCCTGCTCGGTGACGAGTCGATCAAGGACGGGCGCATGGGCGTGGCCTGTGGCTCGTCCACCGGCAGTACCGATGAGATCAAGGCGTTCGGCAATATGCTGCTCAATTCGGTGGCCGAGGGGCTCAATGCCAATTCCTATGTACGCATGATGCCCCACACCACGGCGGCAAATATCAGCATCTTCTTTGGTCTCACGGGCCGGCTGATTCCTACCTCCAGCGCCTGCACCAGCGGCAGCCAGGGCATCGGCTACGCCTATGAGGCAATCAAGTTCGGGCGCCTGCCGTTGATGCTCGCGGGCGGCGCAGAAGAGCTGTGCCCCACCGAAGCTATGGTCTTCGATGCGTTGTACGCCACCAGCCTGAAAAACGATGCGCCGCAAACCAGCCCGCGCCCCTACGACAGCGGCCGCGATGGCCTGGTGATCGGTGAAGGTGGCGGAATGTTGGTGCTCGAAGAGTTGGAGCACGCGTTGGCGCGAGGCGCGCATATTCACGCTGAACTGGTTGGCTTCGGCAGCAACGCCGACGGCCAGCACACCACCCGCCCGGAACAGAAAACCATGCGCCGCGCCATGGAGCTGGCCCTGGAAGACGCAGGTCTTGAACCGTCCGCCATCGGCTACGTGAACGGCCATGGCACGGCTACCGATCAGGGCGACATCGCCGAAACCCTGGCCACCAGCAGCCTGTTTGGCAGCCGCATGCCGATCAGTTCACAGAAGAGTTTCCTCGGCCACACCCTGGGTGCCTGCGGCGCGCTGGAATCGTGGTTCAGCATCGAGATGATGAACCGCGACCAGTACGTGCACACCTTCAACCTGGACGCGGTCGACCCGCAATGCGGCGAGCTGGACTACCTGCAAGGTGGCTTTCGCCAGATGCACAACGACTACGTGATGAACAACAACTTTGCCTTCGGCGGCGTCAACACCTCGTTGATCTTCCGCCGCTGGAGCTGACTTTTTAATCGACTGGAGAAAACGGAATGTCTTCCCTGCTACGCGCTACCCTGATCACGCTGGCCCTGCTGACCACGGCTGGCTGCACCAGCAAACCGGTGCTCAACACCCAGCACGAGTTGCCGGCCACGAGCCAGGTCAGCGAAGAAAAAATGAAACAGGTGATCGTCGCCGCCCTGCAAAAACGCGAGTGGACGGTACAACGCCTGAGCCCGCAACTGGTGCAGGCCGAGATCACCGTGCGCGGCCAGTTCTACGCCGCAATCGACATCCGCTACACCCGCAACAGCTACGCCATCACCTACCGCGACAGCCGCGACCTGGGCTACAAGGACGGTAAGATCCATCGCAACTACAACCGTTGGGTGAGCATGCTGGATCGGGATATTCTGGCGGGGTTGCGTACTTACAGCGTGAATGAAGCAAATACTTCGCCCCAAAACTGACCCCCTTGTGGCGAGGGAGCTTGCTCCCGCTGGACTGCGCAGCAGGCCCATTTTTTAGGGCCGCTACGCGACCCAGCGGGAGCAAGCTCCCTCGCCACAGGTTATTGAGCGGCCTTACGCGTCAACAACTCCACAAACCCTTTCGCCATTGGCGTTTGCGCGCCCTTGCGCTGCACCAGCCACACCGCCGTCACTGCCTGCGGGTCGAGCAAGGTGCGATAGACCACGCCATCAATGCGGATGCGCTGGTAAGACGCCGGCAGCACCGACACCCCCAACCCCGCCGCCACAAGGCCGATGATGGTCATTGCTTCCCCTGCTTCCTGAGCAAAGTGCGGGCTGAACCCGGCGTCGCGAGCGAGGTTGAGCAACTGCGCGTACAAGCCGCTGCCGTAACTGCGCGGGAAGAACACGAAAGGCTCCTCGGCCAATTGCTCCAGATGCAAGCCGCGCTCACTGCCTTGCGCCAACGGGTGGCCGGCGCTCAATACCGCGACCAAGGGTTCGCGCATCAACTCGATCACGTTCAGTGAGTCGGGCAAGGGCAAAGGCCGCATCAACCCAACCTGAATCGACTCGTCCACCAGCGACTCGGCTACTTGGGTGCTGCTCATTTCTTGCAGGTTCAGATGCACCGCCGGGAATGCTTGGCGGAAGGCAAAGATCGCCTGGGGAATGCTGGCGTTGAACGGCGCAGACGAGGTGAAGCCGATCTTCAATTCACCCAGTTCCCCCAACTGCGCACGCCGCGCCACATCTGCCGCCTTGTCGACCTGGGCCAGCACCAACCGTGCCTCTTGCAAGAACAAGCGCCCGGCCTCGCTCAGCTCGACCCGACGATTGGTACGCTCGAACAAGCGGGCGCCCAGCTCGTGTTCCAGCGCCTGGATCTGCTGGCTCAGGGGCGGCTGCGAGATGCCCAGCACCTGCGCGGCGCGGCCGAAGTGCAGTTCTTCGGCAACGGCGATGAAGTAGCGCAAATGGCGAAATTCCATGCAAGCCTCATTAGGTCGTAAAAGCTATCAAACAGGTCGAACAATATATTGGAAAGAATCATTAGCCAGCTATATGCTTTTTCGTATTGTCAGTCCTGGCAGACTTTCCTCCCCGAGGTCCCTCGTGAATCCTGCTGTTGCTCCACTTGCCCAACACACCCCGCCCTCAGCCCTTGATGACGTGGTGGCGCAGCTCAACGACGCGTACATCGAAAAAGGCACGCCGATGTTCATGCGCACCGTGCTGGCGCTGTTCTCCGGCGGCTTCGCCACCTTTGCGCTGTTGTATTGCGTGCAGCCGATGATGCCGGCGCTGTCCCACGAGTTTTCCATCAATGCGGCGCAAAGCAGCCTGATTTTGTCCGTCGCGACCGCCATGCTCGCCTGCGGCCTGCTGATCACCGGGCCGATATCCGACAGGCTGGGGCGCAAGCCGGTGATGGTCGCTGCGTTGTTCTGTGCGGCGCTGGCCACCATCGCCAGCGGCTTGATGCCGAGCTGGGAGGGCATCCTGTTGATGCGTGCACTGGTGGGCTTGTCCTTGAGCGGCCTGGCCGCCGTGGCCATGACCTACCTCAGCGAAGAGATCCACCCGCAGCACATCGGCCTGGCCATGGGCCTGTACATCGGCGGCAACGCGATTGGGGGCATGAGCGGGCGCCTGATCATCGGCGTGTTGATCGACTTCGTCAGCTGGCACACCGCAATGCTGATCATCGGCGCCCTGGCGTTGATCGCTGCCACGGTGTTCTGGAAGATCCTCCCCGAATCGCGCAACTTCCGCGCCAGCAGCCTCAAGCCACGCAGCCTGGTGGACGGCTTTGTCATGCACTTCAAGGACGCCGGCCTGCCGTGGCTGTTTCTCGAAGCCTTCCTGCTGATGGGCGCGTTCGTGACGATGTTCAACTACATCGGCTATCGCCTGCTGGCCCCCCCCTACGATCTGAGCCAGGCGGTGGTCGGTTTGCTGTCAGTGGTGTACCTCTCGGGCATCTACAGCTCGGCCAAGATCGGCTCACTGGCCGACCGCCTCGGCCGCCGCCGCGTGCTATGGGGCACCATCGTGCTGATGCTCGCCGGCATGGCCCTGACGCTGTTCACCCCGCTGTGGTTGGTGGTGCCAGGCATGCTGGTGTTCACCTTCGGCTTCTTCGGCGCCCACTCGGTCGCCAGCAGCTGGATCGGCCGCCGCGCAGTGAAAGCCAAGGGGCAGGCGTCGTCGCTGTACCTGTTCTGCTATTACGTGGGGTCGAGCATTGCCGGGACTGCGGGTGGATTTTTCTGGCACTTTGCCGGGTGGAACGGGATTGGCGGGTTTATCGTCGCGCTGCTGATTGGCGCGTTGCTGGTGGCGTTGAAGCTGGCGAAGTTGCCGCCACTGGGCCATGTGAAAGCCTGAGGCGACTGGCTTTATGTGGGAGCTGGCTTGCCTGCGATAGCGGTGTTGAATTCGCCGCCGCCATCGCAGCGATGCGGCGACCCGACAAGCCAGCTCCCACATTTTGTTTTGCGTTTTACTCGTGGTATTGCGCCGATAGTTCGTGCACTGCGCGCAAGAACGCACCCGCGTGCTCCGGGTTCACTTCCGGTGTGATGCCGTGGCCAAGGTTGAACACGTGGCCACTGCCCTTGCCATAGCTGGCCAGGATGCGTCCGACTTCGGCGCGGATCGCTTCTGGCTTGGCGTACAGCACGGTCGGGTCCATGTTGCCTTGCAGGGCAACCTGGTTGCCGACGCGACGGCGCGCTTCGCCGAGGTCGCAGGTCCAGTCCAGGCCCAATGCATCGGCGCCCGCGTCAGCGATGCTTTCCAGCCACAGGCCGCCGCCTTTGGTGAACATGATCACCGGAACCTTGCGGCCTTCGTGTTCACGGATCAGGCCGCTGACGATCTTGCGCATGTAGGCCAGGGAGAACTCCTGGTACGCCGCCGACGACAGGTTGCCACCCCAGGTGTCGAAAATCTGTACCGCTTGGGCGCCTGCCATGATCTGGCCGTTGAGGTAGGACGTGACCGACTGCGCCAGCTTGTCCAGCAACAGGTGCATGGCTTGCGGGTTGTCGTAGAGCATGGCCTTGGTCTTGCGGAAGTCTTTCGACGAGCCGCCTTCAACCATGTAGGTGGCCAGGGTCCAGGGGCTGCCGGAGAAACCGATCAGCGGCACGCGGCCGTTGAGCTCGCGGCGGATGGTGCTCACAGCATCCATCACGTAGCCCAGGTCTTTGTGTGGGTCAGGGATCGGCAGGGCTTCGATATCGGCCAGGGTGCTGACGACTTTCTTGAAGCGCGGGCCTTCGCCGGTTTCGAAGTACAGGCCTTGGCCCATGGCATCCGGGATGGTGAGGATATCGGAGAAGAGGATGGCCGCATCCAGTTGTGGGTAGCGGTCCAGCGGCTGCATCGTGACTTCGCAGGCGAACTCCGGGTTCATGCACAGGCTCATGAAATCACCGGCGTTGGCGCGACTGGCGCGGTATTCCGGCAGATAGCGACCGGCTTGACGCATCATCCACACCGGGGTGACGTCTACGGGTTGCTTGAGCAGGGCACGAAGGAAACGGTCGTTCTTGAGGGCAGTCATGTCGGCATCCGCAAAAAAAGTGCGGGCATTTTCTCAGAGCGCGACGCAAAAGGCACGGAATGCACCGTGCCTTTTGTCTATCGGGTCAATTTGTCGCGGCAATGCCGCCGCAGGATCGCTCCCACGCTCCGCGTCATGCTGTTCGGGACGCGGAGCGTCCCTGGCGGCATTCCCACGCAGAGCGTGGGAACGATCATCAGACTTGCAGGTAGTCCAGGATGCCTTCGGCGGCGTTACGGCCTTCGAAGATCGCGGTGACCACCAGGTCCGACCCGCGCACCATGTCGCCACCGGCGAAGATCTTCGGGTTGCTGGTCTGGTGCTTGTACTGGCCTTGTTCCGGGGCCACGACGCGGCCCTGGCTGTCGGTCTGGATTTCGAACTGCTCGAACCACGACGCCGGGCTTGGGCGGAAACCGAAGGCGATGACCACGGCGTCGGCCGGGATGATCTCTTCGGAACCCGGAATCGGCTCGGGGCTGCGACGGCCACGGGCGTCCGGTTCGCCGAGACGGGTCTCGACCACCTTCACACCCTCGACGCGGTCTTCACCGACGATGGCAATCGGCTGGCGGTTGTAGAGAAATCTCACGCCTTCTTCCTTGGCGTTCTTCACCTCTTTGCGCGAGCCGGGCATGTTGGCTTCGTCACGGCGATAAGCGCAGGTCACCGACTTGGCGCCCTGGCGGATCGAGGTGCGGTTGCAATCCATCGCGGTGTCGCCACCGCCCAGCACCACGACCTTCTTGCCCTTCATGTCGACGAAATCTTCCGGCGACTTTTCAAAGCCCAGGTTGCGGTTGACGTTGGCGATCAGGAAGTCGAGCGCGTCATACACGCCGGGCAAGTCCTCACCGGCAAAGCCGCCCTTCATGTAGGTGTAGGTGCCCATGCCCATGAACACCGCATCGTATTCGGCGAGCAGTTGCTCCATGGTGATGTCTTTGCCGATTTCGGTATTGAGGCGGAACTCGATACCCATGCCGGTGAACACTTCACGACGGTGGCTGAGTACGGTTTTTTCCAGCTTGAATTCAGGGATACCGAAGGTCAGCAGGCCACCGATTTCCGGGTTCTTGTCGAACACCACCGGAGTCACGCCGCCACGCACCAGCACGTCGGCACACCCCAGGCCAGCAGGGCCCGCGCCGATGATCGCGACGCGCTTGCCGGTCGGCTTGACCTTGGACATGTCCGGGCGCCAGCCCATGGCGAACGCCGTATCGGTGATGTACTTCTCCACCGAACCGATGGTCACCGCGCCAAAGCCGTCGTTGAGGGTGCAGGCACCTTCACACAGACGGTCTTGCGGGCACACCCGGCCGCAGACTTCCGGCAGGGTGTTGGTCTGGTGCGACAGCTCGGCGGCGGCGAGGATGTTGCCCTCGGCCACCAGTTTGAGCCAGTTGGGAATGAAGTTGTGCACCGGGCACTTCCATTCGCAATACGGGTTACCGCACCCCAGGCAGCGGTGGGCCTGGTCGGCCGAGTGCTGGGGTTTGAAGGGTTCGTAGATTTCCACGAACTCTTTCTTGCGTTGACGCAACAGTTTCTTCTTCGGATCTTTGCGCCCGACATCGATGAACTGGAAGTCGTTATTCAGACGTTCAGCCATGTTAAAACCTCATCAAACTGTTCAGGCGCATATCACTGCGGGTTGGCACGGATGCTGGAAAGCAACGACTTCAGGTTGGCAGCCTTGGGCTTGACCAGCCAGAAACGACGCAGGTAATCATCGAGGTTTTCGGCGAGGTTACGACCCCATTCGCTGCTGGTTTCCTCGACGTACTCGTCCAGCACGTGCTGCAAGTGGTTCCGGTAGGACTCCATGGCTTCGCCGCTGATGCGCTGGATCTCGACCAACTCGTGGTTGACCTTGTCGACGAAGGTGTTGTCCTGGTCGAGCACGTAGGCGAAACCGCCGGTCATGCCCGAACCGAAGTTGTAACCGGTCTTGCCCAGTACCGCGACAAAGCCTCCGGTCATGTACTCGCAGCAGTGATCGCCAGTGCCTTCCACCACGGTGTGGGCACCGGAGTTACGCACGGCGAAACGCTCACCGGCAGTACCTGCGGCAAACAGCTTGCCACCGGTGGCGCCGTACAGGCAGGTGTTGCCGATGATGGCACTGTCCTGGGTCTTGTACACGCTGCCAGCCGGCGGAACGATGACCAGTTTGCCGCCAGTCATGCCCTTGCCCACGTAGTCGTTGGCGTCGCCTTCCAGGTACATGTGCAGGCCGCCGGCGTTCCACACGCCGAAGCTCTGGCCCGCAGTGCCCTTGAAGCGGAAGGTGATCGGCGCTTTCGCCATGCCCTGGTTGCCGTGCTTGCGTGCGATTTCGCCGGAGATGCGTGCGCCGATGGAACGGTCGCAGTTGCAAATATCCAGGGCGAATTCGCCACCGCTGGCGTCGTTGATCGAGGAGCCGGCCATTTCGACCATTTTCTCGGCCAGCAGGCCTTTGTCGAACGGTGGGTTGCGGTCCACCTGGCAGAATTGTGGCTTGTCTGCCGGGATGTGATCGCTGCCCAACAGCGGCGTGAGGTCCAGATGTTGTTGCTTGGCGGTCTGGCCTTCGAGGATGTCCAACAGGTCGGTGCGACCGATCAGCTCTTCCAGCGAACGCACGCCCAATTTGGCCAGCCACTCACGGGTTTCTTCGGCGACGTAGGTGAAGAAATTCACCACCATGTCGACGGTGCCGATGTAGTGATCCTTGCGCAGTTTTTCGTTCTGAGTCGCCACGCCGGTGGCGCAGTTGTTCAGGTGGCAGATGCGCAGGTATTTGCAGCCCAGGGCGATCATGGGCGCAGTGCCGAAGCCGAAACTTTCGGCGCCGAGGATCGCGGCCTTGATCACATCGAGGCCGGTTTTCAGGCCGCCGTCGGTCTGTACTCGCACCTTGCCGCGCAGGTCGTTGCCGCGCAGGGTCTGGTGGGTTTCGGCCAGGCCGAGTTCCCACGGTGCACCGGCGTACTTGATCGAGGTCAGCGGCGAAGCGCCGGTGCCGCCGTCGTAGCCGGAGATGGTGATCAGGTCGGCATAGGCCTTGGCCACACCGGCTGCGATGGTGCCGACGCCGGCTTCTGCCACCAGTTTCACCGAGACCAGGGCCTGGGGGTTGACTTGTTTGAGGTCGAAGATCAACTGCGACAAGTCTTCAATCGAGTAGATGTCGTGGTGCGGCGGTGGCGAAATCAAGGTCACGCCCGGTACGGCGTAACGCAGCTTGGCGATCAGACCGTTGACCTTACCGCCTGGCAATTGACCACCCTCACCCGGCTTGGCGCCTTGGGCCACCTTGATCTGCAGCACCTCGGCATTCACCAGGTACTCCGGGGTCACCCCGAAACGGCCGGTGGCCACCTGCTTGATCTTCGAGCTTTTGAGCGTGCCGTAGCGCGCCGGGTCTTCACCGCCTTCGCCGGAGTTGGAACGCGCACCTAGGCGGTTCATGGCTTCGGCCAGGGCTTCGTGAGCCTCGGGCGACAAGGCGCCCAGGGAAATACCGGCGGAGTCGAAGCGCTTGAGGATCGATTCCAGCGGCTCGACTTCGGCGATGTCCATCGGCGTGTCCAGGGTCTTCACCTTGAACAGGTCGCGGATCATCGACACCGGGCGGTTATCCACCAGGCTCGTGTATTCCTTGAACTTGGCGTAGTCGCCCTGCTGCACAGCGGCTTGCAGGGTGTTGACCACGTCCGGGTTGTAGGCATGGTATTCGCCACCGTGCACGAACTTGAGCAGGCCACCTTGCTGGATCGGCTTACGCGCGCTCCAGGCTTCGGCGGCCAGGGCTTTCTGCTCGGCTTCGATGTCGACGAAACGCGCACCCTTGATGCGGCTCGGTACGCCACGGAAACTCAGCTCGCAGACTTCTTCGGACAGACCGATGGCTTCGAACAACTGCGCGCCACGGTAGGAGGTGACGGTGGAGATACCCATCTTCGACAGGATCTTCAGCAGGCCCTTGGTGATGCCCTTGCGGTAGTTCTTGAACACCTCATAGAGGTCGCCCAGCACTTCACCGGTACGGATCAGGTCACCCAGCACTTCGTACGCGAGGAACGGGTACACCGCCGAAGCGCCGAAACCGATCAGCACCGCAAAGTGATGCGGGTCGCGGGCAGTGGCGGTTTCCACGAGGATGTTGGAGTCGCAGCGCAGGCCTTTTTCGGTCAGGCGGTGGTGCACCGCACCGGTCGCCAGGGACGCGTGGATCGGCAACTTGCCAGGCGCGATATGGCGGTCGGTCAGTACGATCTGGGTACGACCGGCACGCACGGCTTCTTCAGCCTGGTCAGCAACGTTACGCACTGCGGCTTCAAGGCCCAGGCTCTCGTCGTAGTTCAGGTCGATGATCTGACGATCGAAGCCCGGACGCTCAAGGGTCATCAGCGAGCGCCATTTGGCCGGGGAAATGACCGGCGAGCTGAGGATCACACGGGAGGCATGCTCAGGCGATTCCTGGAAGATGTTGCGCTCGGCGCCGAGGCACACTTCCAGGGACATCACGATGGCTTCACGCAGCGGGTCGATCGGCGGGTTGGTCACCTGGGCGAACTGCTGGCGGAAGTAGTCGTACGGCGTGCGTACGCGCTGGGACAGCACGGCCATTGGCGTGTCATCGCCCATGGAGCCGACGGCCTCGTAGCCTTGCTCACCGAGCGGACGCAGCACCTGGTCGCGCTCTTCGAACGTGACCTGGTACATCTTCATGTACTGCTTGAGCTGGTCCACGTCATAGAAAGCCGAACCGTGGTCGTTGTCTTCCATGGTCGCCTGGATGCGCAGGGCGTTCTTGCGCAGCCATTGCTTGTACGGGTGACGGGACTTCAAGCGGTTGTCGATGGCGTCGGTATCGAGGATCTGCCCGGTCTCGGTGTCCACGGCCAGGATCTGGCCAGGGCCCACACGGCCTTTGGCGATCACGTCTTCAGGCTTGTAGTCCCACACGCCGATTTCCGAGGCGAGGGTGATGAAACCGTTGGTGGTGGTCACCCAACGCGCCGGGCGCAGGCCGTTACGGTCGAGCAGGCACACCGCATAGCGGCCGTCGGTCATGACCACGCCGGCCGGGCCGTCCCACGGTTCCATGTGCATCGAGTTGTACTCGTAGAACGCACGCAGGTCCGGGTCCATCGTCTCGACGTTCTGCCACGCTGGCGGAATGATCATGCGCACGCCACGGAACAGGTCGATGCCGCCGGTGACCATCAGTTCGAGCATGTTGTCCATGCTGGAGGAGTCGGAACCCACGCGATTGACTAGCGGGCCGAGCTCTTCGAGGTCCATCAAATCGTTGGCGAACTTGGTGCGACGGGCCTGGGCCCAGTTGCGGTTGCCAGTGATGGTATTGATCTCGCCGTTGTGGGCGAGGAAGCGGAATGGCTGGGCCAGCGGCCATTTCGGCAGGGTATTGGTGGAAAAGCGCTGGTGGAACACGCAGATTGCGGTTTGCAGGCGCTCATCGCTCAGGTCTGGATAGAAGGCGGTGAGGTCCGCCGGCATCATCAGGCCTTTATAAATGATGGTCTTGTGGGAAAAGCTGCAGATGTAATGGTCGGTGTCGGCGGCGTTGAGCACCGACGAACGACGACGGGACGTGAACAGCTTGATCGCCATGTCCTGGTCGCTCAGGCCATCGCCGGCGATGAACACTTGTTCGATCTGCGGCAGGCGCTCCAGGGCCAGGCGGCCGAGTACGCTGGTGTCGATGGGCACTTTGCGCCATCCGACAATTTGCAGGCCGGCGGCGGCGATCTCGCGGTTCATGTTCTCGCGAGCGGCTTCGGCTTTTACCGGGTCCTGGTTGAAAAACACCATGCCCACGGCGTACTGCTTGGGCAGTTCGACCGCGAATTGCTCTTTGGCGACAGCGCGCAGGAACTGGTCGGGCTTTTGAATCAGCAAGCCACAGCCGTCACCGGTCTTGCCGTCGGCGTTGATCCCACCGCGGTGGGTCATGCAGGTCAGGGCCTCGATGGCCGTTTGCAAAAGGGTATGACTGGGTTCGCCCTGCATGTGGGCTATCAGGCCGAAACCGCAGTTATCCTTGAATTCATCGGGTTGGTACAGACCTGCTTTCATAGACACTTTCTCACCAGGCTGCCTCTTTTACCGAGGCAAATTTCTTTTCAATTCAACCGGTTACCTTCCACGCCGAACGTACGCCGGCTTAGCGGGGGCAAAAGGGAGGTCATTGTACACACCGACACAGACGCTCACAAATTTAGCGACGAAATGTCGCAAATCTATGTCGCATTTATGAAAGGTTTAAAGCGATATGCTGTGCTAGTCAAAACTTTTTTAATTCTGACCGCTACGACTCAAAAGCCACTGTGACGCAGACACCACAAAGCGCGCGGTCTCGGGAGACTGCACGCACTTGCGGATTTTTTGAGGTGCCGGGAGGGCGGCCTGGGTAAGGCCGCCGGATCTTCAGCGAGTTGCTGCCAGTTCTTGTTGAACGCTGGCAACAGTGCGAGGCCAAGGTTTACCAGCCTGAACCTTCGCTGGCAAGGCCTTGATGGCAGAATCGGCTGCGGCGCGGCTTGGGAAGCTGCCGTAGGTGATCACGTAGAGAGGCTTGCCGTTGAGCACTTTCTTGAAATAACGATACTGGCCGCCCTGCTCTTTGACGAACGCCTGGGCATTGGCTTCGGAACTGGTGCCGAGGATTTGCACCACAAAGTTACCGGTAGGCTGGCTGCTGTACCAGCTGCTGCCAGCAGCGCCGGCCTTGGCAACGGTGGCGGCTGGTTTTTCCGCTGGCTTGGCGGCCGGGGCTGGTTTGGCGGCTGGCGCTGGTGCGACAGGCTTGGTCACCGGAGCAGGCTTGGCGGTAGCAACGGTGGGCGCCGGCGTCGGAGTCGGCTTGGCGACCGGAGCAACCTGCGTCGCTGGCACACCGGCCGGTACGCCTGCAGGTGGTGCGGTGGTGGTCACGGTCGGCGGCGTGGCGCTGGAGCCTTCCACCGGCACGCCGTCGTCACCTTCGGAGATGCCACCGGCTTCTTCTGCCAGAGGGCCGCGCATCACAGGTTGGCCGACCATCGGCAGGTTGGTCGGTTGGCCGGAGTTGGCAAATTCGACGTTTGGCGTGGGCTTGCCCAGTGGCAACTGCGCCTGTTCGGTTGGCGCGCCAGTGGTTGTCGGTGCTTTGTTGCGGCCCGGGATCAACCAGGCGGCGGCAACAGCGACCACGACAACGGCGGAAATAGCCAATACGTGCTTCTTAGGCATAGTGAACCCCATCTTTGGACGCTTGACCGCAGAGCGGCTGGCAATCATGGCTTCGATCATGGCATCGCGGGCAACCTGGTTGATGTTTCCAGGCCAGCCATCGGAGCTTTCGTGAATATCAGAGATCTGCGCAGCGGTGAAAAGTTCGATACCCGCCCCTGCGCCTTCAAGACGTTGTGCAAGGTATTCGCGGGTTTCTTCCTCTTCGTACGGCTGCAACTCGATGACGTGAAACAGCTCCTGCTCACCGCTGATCTGCTCCAGATCGGCGATCAACGACGACTCACCGAACAGGAACACATGCGGGCGACCTTCCGGCGTACCCGCTGCCAGGGCCAGCAAGGCTTCCAGGGCCGATTCGTCGAGCTGCTCGGCATCGTCTACCAGCAGGTAGACTTCCTGGCCGGTCAGGCCCAATTGCACCACCTGCTTGAGAATCGCGTTCGGCTCGGCGTTGGAGACGTTCAACGCTTGCGCCACCTCGCGCAGTACGCCAGCCGCATCACCGGCACTGCGGGCAGACACCACCACGCTCTGCACCGATTGTTTGTTGGTGCTGGCCACCAGCGCCTGGCGCAGCAAGGTCTTGCCGCTGCCCAGAGGGCCGGTCACCACCAGCAGCAACTGGCTGTAGCGCGCAAGGTGATGCAACTGCCCAAGTACCGGCTTGCGCTGGGCGGGGAAGAACTTGAAACCCGGCACCCGTGGTGCGAAGGGGTCGTGGCTCAAGTGATAATGGCCGAGGAACGCCTCGTCGGCATGCAAACTAGTCATCGGGTCTTATTAACCTTTGAGCTGGGCCAGGGCGCGGTAATCCGCTCCCAGCGTGGCCTGTAGAATCTCTTTTGGATAATCGTCGGTCACCACGGCTTCGCCGATGTGGCGCAGCAGTACCAGTCGAAGTCGACCGTCGATCACTTTCTTGTCTATCGCCATATGTTCAAGGAAATCCGCCTCGGTCATCTCCGTGGGCGGAACGACCGGCAAACCGGCACGCTGGAACAGGCGGATACCGCGATCACGCTCTTGGGCGCTGATCCAGCCCAGGCGCTGCGACATGTCCAATGCCATCACGGTGCCAGCCGCTACGGCTTCCCCATGCAACCACACACCATAGCCCATGTGCGTTTCGATCGCATGGCCGAAGGTGTGGCCCAGGTTCAGCGTGGCCCGCACGCCGGACTCACGCTCGTCGGCGTTGACCACCAGCGCCTTGGCCGCGCAGGAGCGGGAAATCGCTTCGGTCAGGGCTACCTGATCGAGGGCGCGCAAGGCGTCCATGTGTTCTTCCAGCCAGGTCAGGAACGGCTCATCGCAGATCAGCCCGTACTTGATGACTTCCGCCAGGCCCGCCGACAGCTCGCGCGGCGGCAAGGTGTTGAGGGTAGCGGTGTCGATCAGCACAGCCTGAGGCTGGTAGAACGCGCCGACCATGTTCTTGCCCAGCGGGTGGTTGATACCGGTCTTGCCGCCCACCGACGAATCGACCTGGGACAGCAAGGTGGTCGGCACCTGGATAAAATCCACGCCGCGCTGGTAGCAGGCCGCGGCAAACCCGGCCATGTCGCCAATCACACCGCCGCCCAGGGCGACCACAGTGGTTCGACGGTCATGGCGCGCAGTCAGCAGGCCATCAAAGATCAGTTGCAGGGTTTCCCAGTTTTTGTGGGCTTCGCCGTCAGGCAACACCACGGAGATCACCGAGTACGCCGCCAGGCTGCGGCTCAGACGCTCAAGGTACAGCGGCGCGACCGTTTCGTTGGAGATGATTGCCACCTGTCGGCCGGCAATATGCGGCGCAAGCAGTTCGGGCTGGTCCAACAGACCTGCGCCAATGTGGATCGGGTAGCTGCGCTCGCCTAGATCGACCTTAAGTGTCTGCATGTGTCCCCGCGTTGAAGATGTATTGACGACCGGCACTGTCGACATCTCGACACCGCCTGGTGGCTCTACGCCATACCTTATAAGGTCATGGCGCGCCGCCGAGAATAGCGCATTTCGGGCCAGGCTTTAACGGGGTGGCAACCGTTGCAGGCGCTCAAGGATGTCAAGTACGACCATCCGAGGTGGCCGCTCATCGGTTTCCACCACCAGATCGGCGATTTCCCGATACAGCGGATCGCGCAGCGCCAGCAGGTCCCGCAGGGTTTTCGCCGGGTCGGCGGTGCGCAGCAACGGGCGATTGCGATCACGGGCGGTACGGCCCACCTGCTGTTCGACCGACGCGTGCAAATACACCACCCGACCACCGGCATGCAGCGCCCGACGGTTTTCATCGCGCATGACGGCGCCACCGCCGGTCGCCAATACCACGCCATCGCAGCCGCACAGCTCGGCAATCATCGCCTGCTCGCGGTCACGAAAGCCCAGCTCGCCTTCTTTATCGAAGATCCATGGGATATTGGCACCCGTGCGCAATTCAATTTCCTTGTCGGAATCTTTGAACGGCAGGCGCAGCTCTTTGGCCAGCAAACGGCCGATGGTGCTTTTTCCAGCCCCCATCGGCCCTACAAGAATCAAATTTCGCACAGAATCAACGACTCACAGCAATCGCCTGGTTATTCATGATACGCGGAGTCAGGAATACCAGCAGCTCGGATTTTTTCTCCGCCAGCACATCGCGCCGGAAAAGGCGGCCAAGATACGGCACATCGCCCAAAAATGGCACTTTATCTACCACTTTGCTTTGGGTGTTGGAGAAAACCCCGCCAATGACGATGGTCTCGCCATCCCTGACCAGAACCTTGGCGTTGACCTCGTTTTTCTTGATCGGCGGCACGTCATTGAGTCGGTTCAGGTAGTCGGGCTCATCCTTGGTGACCTTGACCGCCATGATCACATGGTCGTCGGGAGTGATTTGCGGCGTGACTTCAAGCGACAGCGAGGCCTCTTTGAACGACACCGAGGTGGCACCCTGGGAGGTGGATTCCTGATAAGGAATCTCGGTGCCTTTGAGGATGCGTGCAGTCTCTTTGTCGGAGGTGACGACCTTGGGCTGCGAGACGATCTCACCGTTGCCGGTTTTTTCCATGGCGGTCAGCTCAAGGTCCAGCAACAGGTTGTCGGTGATATAGGCGATCCCCAGGCCCGAGGTTCCGGCCAGCGACCCCAAGTCGACAAAGGGTGAACTGGGTGGGTTTTGCGGCGGCTCGGCACCCTCCGCCAGCGGCTTGCCAATACCGCCAACGCCGCTGTTGCCGCGGGTGAGCCGCCCACCCCAGCGCACACCCAGGCTTTTGTCGTAGTCGACATTGGCCTCCACAATCCGCGCCTCGATCATGACCTGGCGTACCGGGATATCCAGTTGCGCCACGATGCGCCGCAGCTCTTCGAGCCGCTCGCCAGTCTGGTAGGCGATGATGTTGTTGGTGCGGTCATCCACCGCCACCGAACCGCGCTCATCGGTGGCGCCCTCAAAGCCGGTCACCGACTGGAACAGCTTGGCCAGGTCGGCGGCCTTGGCGTAATTGACCTGCAGCAGCTCCCGACGCAAGGGCGCCAGCTCGGCCATCTGCTTGCGCGACTCCAGCATCAACAGCTCGCGAGCAGCCAATTCATCGGCGGGCGCCACCAGCAACACGCCCGCCTTGACTCGCTTGTCCAAGCCCTTGGTTTGCAGTACCAGGTCCAGAGCCTGGTCCCAGGGCACATCCTTGAGCCGCAGGGTGATCGAGCCCTGCACATCATCGCTGGTCACCAGGTTGAGCCCGGCGACATCGGCAATTTGCTGCAAGACCGCGCGCAGGTCGATGTCCTGGAAATTCAGGGTCAGCTTGGCGCCTGTATAGCTGACCGGCTGGGCACTGTCGGGCGGCGGCAGTTGGATAAGGTCCAGGCGATTGGGCACAGCAGCAGCCATCGGTGCCGTGAACGCTATCCATAGCGCCACACCGAAGGACGAGAAGGTCCTTTTCATTGTTTGATTCCGTTATGAGTTGACGTTCAGCACAAGGGTTCGCGGGCGTTCCAGCCAGGCGCCCTGTCCATCGGGAAACAGCTCCACCAGCTCGACAGCAGCGTCTTGAATGGCCGTGACCTGGCCATGGTCCGGCCCCAGGTAATCACCCACCGCCAGCCGATACACCCTGGCCCCAGCCCGCAACAAGGCAAAGGCCTGCGCACCACGGGACAACGTACCGACCATTTCGAACTGATCGAGGCGCATACCCTCCAACAGTCCCCGTGGCCGGGTGAAATCCGGGGCAAAGGCCGGGCGGCCCGGAACGTGCGGTGCCTGCAAGGCGGGCGGCGTGAACGGGTCGCGCAAGGACGAGGGTTCGTAGACAAATTGCGGCCCTGGGTCGAGCACCTGACGGGCCTTGCCGTTTTGCAGGGTGCTGCGATAGGTCTTGGCGAGCATGTTCAGACGCAACAAGGCACCCTGATGCCCGAGCGCAACATCCTGCACGGTAACGACCCGCGGCACCCCACCCAAGGCACTGACAAACTTCGCCAGGTCGTGGTAAACCCCGGACGCGCTTATCTGCATGGGTTGTTCGATATAAAGCTGCCGAGGCGCTTCATCCAGCACGGTGATGCCTTCGACCCACACCCCATGAACAGCCGCCAGCCGGGCGATGTCTTCCAGCACGGCAGGCACCTCGGACTCGCCGGGCAATTGCCCTAGAAGGCTGGCGAGATTGTCTTCCATGCTCCGGACTTGCCGGGTGCGCAGCTCAAGGCTCGCGGCCAGGCCGGTCTTTTCTGTGAGTTGCTGCTGCAGCGCCTGCTCCCGCGCCTCAAGCCCGTGCAATCGCTCCCGCTGCGGCCCCCCATGCGAAACCTCGCCTAGCACTAACACCATGCCGGCCAGCGCACAGCCAAGCAGCACCTTGCCCGGCAGGGACCATTTGGCAGCGTTGTAAGAGAACGTGGAAAAATCGAGCCTGGGCAGGCTCATGGTTGCGCCTCACTGGACTCTCCCTGGCGCACCATCAGCTGGAATTCACTTTCGCCGCGTGCACCTTCGGATTGCACGCGCTGCAGACGGGTCGAACTGGAGCC
Source organism: Pseudomonas sp. WS 5503 (assembly GCF_012985385.1). Classification (NCBI taxonomy): domain Bacteria; kingdom Pseudomonadati; phylum Pseudomonadota; class Gammaproteobacteria; order Pseudomonadales; family Pseudomonadaceae; genus Pseudomonas; species Pseudomonas sp. WS 5503. The sequence continues at coordinate 322,023 of NZ_JAAQWI010000003.1, read as the reverse complement.
GTGGATTGGCTTGAGCTGCTGCATCAAACGGGCGATATCCTGGTTGCTTTCTGCCGTGCCGCGAATGCTGATGGTGTCGCCGTTCGCAACCACCTCATGCAGATGGACACCTTCAGGCACCGAGCGAGCCAATTGCTCGAACAATCGGGCACCGGAAGAGCGGGCATCGTGCAGGTCCTGAACCACCTTCATGCGTTCGGCCAGTTGCTGGCTTCGCGCCTGCAAGTCGTCGATGGTCCTGATCCGCGAGTCCTGGGTAGCGATGTGCTCTTCCAGGCGGCTGTTGCGGCTTACCTGCCGGTCTATCGCCTGGTCGATCACTTGATCAGCCAACCACAGTGCCGCGAGCGCCACGCAGGCAAACGCCAGCAATAGCACCAACAGGTATTTGCGCCTGCGCTCCGCGAGGGCCTGGCGCCAAGGCAAAAGATTGATTCGTGTCATCCAGCGAAACTCCTCAGGGCCAGCCCGCAAGCCACTCCCATCCCTTGGGCATCCAAGGCCCATTGTGCACCATCGACTCTATGACCCGGCGTGAAGCTGGCAAAATCCTGAAGGCAAGCGCGCTCCAATGCAAACCCTTCTACATCGACCACCCGCGGCACCAGCCCCGCCAAGGCCAAAACCGCCTCGCGCGCTTCGACCTGCTCACGCAGGCACGCCGCCAGCATCACCTCTACCCACTGCGGGCCTTGAGCCGATGGCCCTTGAACCTGAAAGTCGATGGCCACCTCGTCCAATGGATAGGGGATGAACTGGTCGGCTTCCATCTGGATCTTCCAGGCCATTTCCTCATCACTGAGGCCGGCGTCCATGTCAATCAGCCGGGTAATTACCGACGGGCCCGCAACCGCCACGGCGGCGTACCGGGCCGAGGTACCCAGGCGCGACAGTGCCTGTTGCAGCATACGGCCCACTCCCTCAAGGTCCAGCAAGGTGCCGTCCACCACCGCCTGGGGCGGCAGCATTTGCATAACGTAGCCCTGGACGCTGAAACCGCCTGATGAACGGCCCAGTTCGATCAGCTTGATGCCGCTGTCATTGATATCGACCCCCAACACCGTGTCGACTTTTCGCCTGAAAAATCCCTTTCCCATAAAACTCCCCAAAACTTTCCCTGTCATACCGGCTGTCATCTCGCCTGATTGCTGCCAGGCACCTTGCATTCGGTCGGCTTGTTCAAGGCTCGCGAATGACGCCCCAAGCTGAAAAATGCTTTAATGCCCAGCGTTTTTTCCCGCTTTTTATCTGCTGCCCGGGTCGATCCATCGTTTGCCATGCATCCCCGACGCGTAACTCATTCTTTTCTCTGGAAATCCAAAAGCCTTGATTCGTCTGCTGAAGTTTTTCGGGTACTCCATTGTCGCCATCGTTTGCGGGCTGCTGCTCGTACTCAGCGGGGCCTACCTCTACCTTAGTCCGGGTTTGCCCTCCGTAGAGGCCCTCAGAAGTATCCAGTTGCAGATTCCTTTGCGGGTCTACAGCAGCGATGAAAAACTGATCGCGGAGTTCGGCGAAATGCGCCGCACACCGATCCGTTTCGCCGACATTCCACCCAATTTCATCAGCGCTTTGCTGTCTGCCGAAGACGATAATTTCGCCAACCACTACGGCGTAGACCCCAGCAGCCTGGTGCGTGCAGCCACGCAATTGGTAAAAAGTGGACACATTCAATCGGGTGGCAGCACCATCACCATGCAGGTGGCGAAGAACTTCTTCCTCACCAGCGAACGCAGCTTTTCCCGCAAGGCCACCGAAATCCTGCTGGCGCTGCAGATCGAACGCCAGTTGACCAAGGATGAAATCCTCGAGCTGTACGTCAACAAGATCTACTTGGGCAACCGCGCCTACGGCATCGAGGCCGCGTCCCAGGTCTACTACGGCAAGTCGATTCGTGACGCCAGCCTGGCGCAAATGGCGATGATCGCCGGCCTGCCCAAGGCACCGTCGCGCTTCAACCCGCTGGCCAACCCGGCGCGCAGTAAAGAACGCCGTGACTGGATCCTGGGCCGCATGTACAAACTGGGCAAGATCGACCAGGCCGCTTATGAAAGTGCCGTAGCCGAGCCGCTGAACGCCAGCTATCACGTGCCGACCCCAGAAGTGAATGCACCCTATATCGCCGAAATGGCCCGCGCCGAGATGGTTGGCCGTTATGGCAGCGAGGCCTACACCGAAGGTTTCCGCGTCACCACGACGGTGCCGAGCAACTTGCAGGAAATCGCCAACCACTCGGTACATGAAGGTCTGATCACTTATGACCAGCGTCACGGCTACCGTGGCCCCGAGTCGCGCCTGCCGGGCAAGACCCTGAGTGCCTGGACCACCGAATTGGGCAAACAGCGTTCGATCAGCGGCCTGGACCCGGCCATCGTCACCCAGGTAACCAAGGACGGCATCCAAGTGCTGACCCGCTCTGGCGAAGCCCATGTAGCCTGGGACAGCATGAAGTGGGCACGCCCGTTCCTGAACACCAACAGCATGGGCCCGATGCCCAAGCAGCCATCCGACGTGGCCCAGGTGGGTGATTTGATCCGCGTGCAACGCCAAAAGGATGACAGCCTCAAATTCAGCCAGGTGCCGCTCGCCCAGGGCGCCCTGGTGTCCCTGGACCCGCAGAACGGTGCGATCCGCGCACTGGTCGGCGGCTTTGCCTTCGAGCAGAGCAACTACAACCGCGCTACCCAGGCCAAGCGCCAGCCGGGCTCCAGTTTCAAGCCGTTTGTCTACAGTGCCGCGCTGGACAACGGCTACACCGCCGCCAGCCTGGTCAACGACGCGCCAATCGTGTTTGTCGATGAATATCTGGACAAGGTCTGGCGCCCCAAGAATGACACCAACACGTTCCTCGGCCCGATCCGTATCCGCGAGGCGCTGTACAAGTCACGCAACCTGGTGTCGATCCGCCTGTTGCAGGCGATGGGCGTAGGCAAGACCATCGACTACATGACGCGCTTTGGCTTCGCCAAGTCGGACCTGCCGCCAAACCTGTCCCTGGCCCTGGGTACCGCGACCCTCACGCCGATGGAAATCGCCACCGGCTGGAGCACCTTTGCCAACGGCGGCTACAAGATCGCGCCGTACCTGATCGACAAGATCGAAAGCCGCAATGGCGACACCCTGTTCACCGCCAACCCGCCACGGGTACCCGGCGACGTGGTCAATGGTGTGGCCGCGACCGACGGGCTTGCGGTACCGAGCAACGGCGGTATCACCATCGAGGCGACGCCAGGCACACCGCCGGCCGCAAACGCCGGCGCACCGGCCGAACCGCAAGCGCCAGCGGTTGCCGAGCGCATCGTGGACGGCCGCACTACCTACATCCTCAACAGCATCCTGCAAGACGTGATCAAGAAGGGCACCGGCCGCCGCGCACTGGCCCTGGGCCGTGCGGATATCGCTGGCAAGACCGGTACCACCAACGAGTCCAAGGACGCGTGGTTCTCCGGCTACAACGGCGACTACGTGACCACCGTGTGGACCGGCTATGACCAGCCTGAAAGCCTGGGCCGCCGCGAGTTTGGTGGCACCGTCGCCCTGCCGATCTGGATGAGCTACATGGGCGCAGCGCTCAAGGACAAGCCGCTGCACACCCAGCCAGAGCCAGAAGGCATCCTCAGCCTGCGCATCGACCCGATCAGTGGCCGCGCAGCTTCACCGAGCACGCCGAATGCGTACTTCGAGCTGTTCAAGAGCGAAGACACACCGCCATCGGTCAACGAACTGGGCAACGGCGCAGTGCCGGGCAGCCCGCTGCCGGCGGATGAAGGCGCGCCGATCGATTTGTTCTGACCTGATCACGCTGATCGGCCGATCGTTCCCACGCTCCGCGTGGGAGTGCATCCTGTGACGCTCTGCGTCACGACCTTAAAAGCAGACGCGGAGCGTCCAGGTGGGCATTCCCACGCAGAGCGTGGGAAAGATCAGCCACGGGACATCAGCCACAAAAAAGCCCCGACTGATCACTCAGTCGGGGCTTTTTTTGCGGGTGCGTCTACAACGGCTTAGCCGTTGAACACATCATCCACGCTTTGCAGCGGGTAGTTCTTTGGATACGGCAGGGTAGCCACACCAGTCTCGATAGCGGCCTTGGCCACGGCATCGGAGATCAGGGTGATCAGGCGCTTGTCCATTGGTTTCGGAATGATGTACTCACGACCGAATTCCAGCTTGGCGCCACCGTAGGCGTCACATACATCCTGAGGTACCGGCAGCTTGGCCAGTTCACGCAGGGCGTTGGCAGCGGCCACTTTCATTTCTTCGTTGATGCGCTTGGCGCGAACGTCCAGGGCACCACGGAAGATGAACGGGAAGCCCAATACGTTGTTGACCTGGTTCGGGTAGTCCGAACGGCCGGTGGCCATGATCACGTCGCTGCGAGTGGCGTGGGCCAGCTCAGGAGAGATTTCCGGATCCGGGTTGGAGCAGGCGAACACGATAGGGTTCGGCGCCATGGATTTGAGGCCTTCAGCGCTCAGCAGGTTCGGGCCGGACAGGCCAACGAACACGTCGGCACCGTCGAGGGCGTCAGCCAGGGTGCGCTTGGAGGACGGATGGGCAAACATCGCCTTGTACTGGTTCAGGTCGGTACGCTCGGACTGAATCACGCCCTTGCTGTCGACCATGTAGATGTTTTCCAGCTTGGCGCCCATGCTGATGATCAGCTTCATGCAGGAAATGGCCGCGGCACCGGCGCCCAGGCAGACGATTTTCGCCTCGCCCAGGGTTTTGCCAGCAATTTCCAGGGCGTTGATCATGCCGGCTGCGGTAACGATCGCGGTGCCGTGTTGGTCATCGTGGAATACCGGAATGTCGCACTGCTCGATCAGGGCCTTTTCGATCTCGAAGCACTCAGGTGCCTTGATGTCTTCCAGGTTGATGCCACCGAACGTGATGGAAATGCGCTTGACGGTGTCGATGAACGCCTGCGGGCTTTCGGAATCGACTTCGATGTCGAAGACGTCGATGCCGGCAAAGCGCTTGAACAGCACGCCCTTACCTTCCATGACTGGCTTGGAAGCCAATGGGCCGAGGTTACCCAGGCCCAGAATCGCGGTGCCATCGGAAATCACTGCAACCAGGTTGCCTTTGCCGGTGTACTTGTACGCCAGCTCTGGGTCACGGGCGATTTCACGTACGGGTTCGGCAACACCAGGGCTGTAGGCCAGCGACAGGTCGCGGGCAGTGGCAGTGGCTTTGGTGAGCTCTACACTCAGCTTTCCTGGACGAGGATGGGCATGGTATTCGAGAGCGGCAGTTTTCAAATCAGACATATCGGCATTCCGCTTTTACTGTTGGTCGACGGACCGCCGAGGATACGCGTGTCGTAAAGTCCCTACAAGACTGGGCAGTCACAGGTGTCAAGGGCCCTGCGCTACGACTTTTGGCCAAGAGCCACGGGATACAAGGGCTCAACTGTTCACAATCGAAATAAAAAATGTCTACAATTTTTTATTCAAAGCGCCGATTTCAGCATGCCGGGGTCGGTTATTGGCAACAGCCAGCGCGCTTGGCCTTTTTTCAGGCCGCCACGGCGGGCTCGATCCTGCACCCAACCGCGCGCCTCAATGGTGCGGCCTTGCAGACCATCGAGCATGGCCGTATCGAACTGGCTGATCAGCTCGGGCGCAATACGCAATACCAGTGAACCCTGCAGTTCAATCCAGATTCCACCGCGATTGCGCTCGATCTTGCTGACCCGACCGGCCACCAGGGCAAACCCGGAGCGCTTGAGATTCGCCACGCTTTGCACTGGCGATTGGCGCCACAGGCCGAGCCGTGCCTGGCGGGCGCTGTTTTCGGCCGCCTGCTGGCAAGGAACCAGGTCCACATTCGGCGCCACGCCCACTTGGTACCCCAGGCCCTCGGCCAGCAGTTGCGCCTCCAGGTTCTCGCCATTGGCGCCGTAGAGGTGAGCCAGGGTGCGCCCGTAATGATCTTTGCCTTCGCGCCCCGGCACCAGGCCGACACGCCCATCGCTGGCCTTGACCAACGCCTGCAGGCGCTGACGGGCGGCGACAGCGAATGGCTCGTCAGGGCGACCCTTCTTGCCGGTTTCCGGCGCGTTGAGGCCGATCATACGCACGCTGCGACCGTCCTTGAGGCGCACCGTGTCGCCATCCACCACACGCTGTACCTCCACACGCACGATGGCCGCCGGGGCGGGGCAGAAGGGGTTGGCCTGAGCGGTCGCCAGCCAAATCCCAGGCACAAAAAAGGCGCCCACAAGGGACGCCTTTTTCAACAGCAGGTAAAAGCCCATAAGGCTCTTGAACCTTACTCTGCTGGAGTAGCAGCAGGCTTCTTGCCGAAAGCACCAAAGCGATCTGCGAAGCGCTGTACGCGGCCGCCGGTGTCCAGAGTTTTCTGCTTACCGGTGTAGAACGGGTGGCACTCGTTGCATACGTCAGTACCCAGTGGCTTGCACAGGTTCGAACGAGTTTCGAACTTGTTGCCGCAGCTGCAGGTGACTTCGATGGTTTCGTACGCTGGATGGATATCGGCTTTCATGGCACTTCCTCGGGCTAGCGTGCCGCCACTCGACACTATTGTCGAATACCGCACGTAATTAGGCCGCGGATTCTACCAGACCTTTTTAATCACGCAAGCGGCGGGAATGGTCGAAAACTTCCTTTCATCAGATATTCCTCACACACCGCCGTCAATGTGGGAGCCGGGCTTGCCCGCGAAGGCGGTGTGTCAGTCACTGCATCTGTTACTGCACTAGCGCTTTCGCAGGCAAGCCAGCTCCCACAGGAGGCTGAGCCGTTCTGGAGATCCGATTCCAGTACTGAAGACGGGACACCCCCGGTCTGCTAGGCTCGCGCCCCTGCGCCACCGCTTGCCTTTATTGATGAGAATCCTCGCGTGCCCGACGCCATTTTGCGCCTAGCCCTGCCCTCGCCCCTGCGCCGCCTGTTCGATTACCGGGCCCCGCCCGGCGTGTCGCGTGCGCAGTTGCAACCGGGCATGCGCGTGCGCGTGCCGTTCGGACGCCGGGAAATGATCGGCATTCTGGTGGAAGTCACCGACCACAGCGAAGTGCCTGCCGAAAAGCTCAAGCCGGCAATTGCCCTGCTCGACGCCACACCACCGCTGCCGCCCGCGCTGTTCAAGCTGTGCCTGTGGACCGCGCAGTATTACCAACACAGCCTGGGCGATACCTTGAGCTGGGCGCTGCCGGTGCTGCTGCGCCAGGGCGAACTGGCCGAAGCGCGCCAGGAGCGTTTCTGGTCGATGGTGCCGGGCGCACGCCTCGACGACCCGCGCATCGCCCGCGCCCCGCGCCAGCGTGAGGCCCTGGCCACCTTGGCACAGCACCCACACGGCGTGGCCCATCAGCTATTAAGCAAACTGATGCTGAGCAAAGACAGCCTCGACCTGCTGCTGGCCAAGGGCCTGGTGCAGGTGGAAATCCGCAAGCACGCCCCGGACCCGCGCCACGAACACTGGCTGGCCCAGCCGGAGTTGCCGCTGAACCCCGAGCAACGCGCCGCGTATGAGGCGATTCGCGCCGGTTTCGACAGTTTCCATGCATTCCTGCTGGCCGGCGTCACCGGCAGCGGCAAGACCGAAGTCTATTTGCAGCTGATCCGCGAAACCCTGCAGGCGGGCAAGCAGGCACTGGTGCTGATCCCCGAGATCAACCTGGGCCCGCAGACCGTGGCGCGTTTCGAGCAACGCTTCAATGCCCGGATCGCCTTGGTGCACTCGGCAGTCAATGACCGTGAACGCCTGGAGTCGTGGCTCGCGGCGCGGGATGGCGAGGCCGACATTATTATCGGCACGCGCTCAGCACTGTTCACGCCGATGAAAAACCCCGGGCTGATCATCGTCGACGAGGAGCACGATGGCTCCTATAAACAGCAGGAAGGTTTGCGCTACCACGCCCGCGACCTCGCGCTGGTACGCGCCCGCCAGGAAGACATCCCGATTGTGCTGGGCTCGGCCACGCCGTCCCTGGAAAGCCTGCACAACGCCTACACCGGCCGTTACGGGCTGCTGCGCCTGAACGAGCGTGCTGGCGGCGCCAAACAACCGCGCTTCCTGCGACTGGACGTGAAAAGCCGCCCGCTGGACAGCGGTATTTCCGGCCCGATGCAACAGGCCATTGGCCAGACCCTGGCCGCCGGCCAGCAAGTATTGGTATTTCTCAACCGCCGCGGCTTTGCCCCGACGTTGCTGTGCCATGACTGCGGCTGGATGTCCGGGTGCGAGCGCTGCGATGCGCGCATGACGGTGCATCAGCGCCACGGCGAGTTACGCTGCCATCACTGCGGCCATGTGGAACGGGTACCGCGCCATTGCCCGCAGTGCGGCAAGGTGGACCTGCGGCCCGTGGGCGCCGGCACCGAGCGCGCCGAAGAACGCCTCGGCATTCTGTTCCCGGACTACCCGGTGCTACGGGTGGACCGCGACAGCACGTCGCGCAAAGACGCCATGAACCAACTGTTCGCCACCATCCACAAAGGCCAACCGTGCATCCTGGTGGGCACGCAGATGCTTGCCAAAGGGCATCACTTCCCACGGGTCACCCTGGTGTCGATCCTGGATGCCGACGGTGGGTTGTTCTCCGGGGATTTTCGCGCCAGCGAACGCATGGCGCAGTTGATCGTGCAGGTGGCAGGACGCGCCGGGCGGGCCGAAGAGCCAGGCAGGGTGATTATCCAGACGCACCTGGCCGACCACCCGCTGCTGATTCAACTGACGGAACAAGGCTACTTTGCCTTCGCCGAACAGGCCTTGAGCGAACGCCGCGCCGCCGGCCTCCCGCCCTTTGCGCACCTGGCGCTGCTGCGTGCCGAAGCCCACAAACCCGGGCAGGCCGAAGGCTTTCTTGATGAGGCCTGCAGCGCCGCCGAACGTTTATTGGGCGAACTGGCCCTCAGTGGCATCGAACTACTCGGCCCGGTGCCAGCGCCCATGGAGCGGCGCGCCGGACGTTATCGCGCTCAGCTACTCTTGCAGGCAACCTCCCGCGCCCCGCTGCATCGGCTATTAAGTCGCTGGATGCTTGAGCTGGAGCAACTGCCCAGCGGTCGGCAGGTGCGATGGTCGCTGGATGTAGACCCGGTAGATTTGTATTGAGGGTAATTACGTCATCGCAGGCAAGCCAGCTCGCACATTATGAAATGTGAATACCCTTAAATGTGGGAGCGGGCTTGCCCGCGAAGAGGCCCGCAGGTCCGCCATATAGTCTGAACGGTTGGCAAGCCCGCCCTCGCCACGGATAATGCCCAGTTTTTCCACCTGCGCATCGCGCGCCGCCGCTTGCGGTCGAAAGAGAACACCATGAAAGACACCATTCGCCAGCTGATCCAACAAGCCCTCACCCAACTCGTCAACGAAGGTGTGTTGCCTGAAGGCCTGTCGCCGGCGATCCAGGTGGAGAACACCCGCGACAAGACCCATGGCGACTTCGCCAGCAACATCGCGATGATGCTGTCCAAGCCGGCCGGCATGAAGCCGCGTGACCTGGCAGAAAAAATCATCGCAGCCCTGCCGGCTGACGCCAGTGTCACCAAGGCCGAAATCGCCGGCCCAGGCTTTATCAACTTCTTCCAGAACACCCAGGCCCTGGCGTCACGCCTGGATGCCGCCCTGGCCGATGCGCGCATCGGTGCACGCAAGGCCGGCGACAGCCAGCGCGTGGTCATCGACCTGTCGGCACCGAACCTGGCCAAGGAAATGCACGTGGGCCACCTGCGCTCCACTATCATTGGCGATGGCGTGGCACGCGTGCTGGAATTCCTCGGCGACACCGTGATCCGCCAGAACCACGTGGGCGACTGGGGTACCCAGTTCGGCATGCTGATGGCCTATCTGCAGGAAAACCCGATCACCAGCAACGAGCTGGCCGACCTGGAAAATTTCTACCGTGCTGCCAAAAAGCGTTTCGATGAATCCGAAGAGTTCGCTGACCGCGCCCGCGGCCTGGTGGTCAAGCTGCAAGCCGGCGACGAAGAATGCCTGGCGCTGTGGAACCGCTTCCGTGAAATTTCCCTGTCTCATTGCCAGGAAATCTACGAGCTGCTCAATGTGAAACTGACCATGGCCGACGTGATGGGCGAAAGCGCCTACAACGACGACCTGATCAACGTGGTCAACGACCTCAAGGCCAAGGGCCTGCTGGTCGAAAGCAACGGCGCCCAGTGCGTGTTCCTCGAAGAATTCAAGACCGCCGACGGCGAGCCGCTGCCGGTGATCATCGTCAAGGCCGATGGCGGCTACCTCTACGCCACCACTGACCTGGCCGCCGTGCGTTACCGCAGTGGCGTGCTCAAGGCTGACCGTGCGCTGTACTTCGTCGACCAGCGCCAGGCCCTGCACTTCCAGCAGGTGTTCGAAGTGGCGCGTCGCGCCGGTTTCGTCACCCACCCGATGCACATGGAGCACATGGGCTTTGGCACCATGAACGGCGCCGATGGCCGCCCCTTCAAGACCCGCGACGGCGGCACCGTGAAGCTGATCGACCTGCTGACCGAAGCCCAGGAACGTGCCTACAACCTGGTGAAGGAAAAGAACCCGGAGCTGGCCGAGGCCGACCTGCGCAACATCGCCCGCGTGGTGGGCATTGGCGCGGTGAAATACGCCGATCTGTCCAAGCACCGCACCAGCGACTACAGCTTCAACTTCGACCTGATGCTCAACTTCGAAGGCAACACCGCACCGTACCTGCTGTACGCCTACACCCGCGTGGCCGGGGTGTTCCGCAAGCTGGGCAAGGACTTCAGCGAAGTCGAAGGCCAGATCGCGCTGGACGCCGTCCATGAACAGGAACTGGCGGCCAAGCTCGCGCAATTTGGCGAGGTGCTCAACAGCGTTGGCGAAAAAGGCACGCCGCACATCCTGTGCACCTATTTGTACGAAGTGGCCGGCCTGTTCTCCAGTTTCTACGAGAACTGCCCGATCCTGACCGCCGACGACGAAGCCCAGAAACAAAGTCGCCTGCGCCTTGCCGCATTGGCTGGACGCACCCTCAAGCAAGGCCTGGAACTCTTGGGCCTGGAAACTCTGGAGCGTATGTAAGTTGGCTGCCAAGAAAAAACCTGCACCCAAGCGCGGCGCCAGCCGCTACCAGGCCCCGGCGAAGCAACCGATTCCGGGTTGGCTGTGGATGGCCATCGGCCTGACGGTCGGCGCATTTATCGTGTTTCTGATGAAGCTGGAGCCCGGTCAGGGCGATGACGTCAAGCGCGTCAAACAGGAGCAGCAAAAGGCCACGAAAATCGCCGAAGCCAACAAGACCGCGCCGAGCCCGACCGCACCGGTAAAGCCCAAGTACGACTTCTACACGCTGCTGCCGGAATCGGAAGTGATCGTGCCGCCTGACGCCGTGCCGGAAAAAACCCTGCCGACGCCACAAGTGCCGACCACGCCGGTAACCCCAGCGGAAGCGGCAAAAATCGACACGGCGCGCGCCCAGGCCGCGCTGGCCGGTATCACGCCGCCGCCAGCACCGCCAGTGGCAGCCACCAAGGCTGCGCCGGTGACCAAGTTCTTCCTGCAAGCGGGCTCGTTCCCGAAACAGGCGGATGCGGACCGTGTACGCGCACAGATCATTCTGTTGGGCCAATCGGTATCGGTTGAGTCCGGCACGGTGAAGGACGCGACCTGGTATCGCGTATTGGTGGGGCCGTTCAGCAACCGCGAACAGCTGACCGTGGCGCAAAAGCAATTGGCCGGCGCCGGGTTTAGCAACCTGTTGTTACAACAACGCCAGAGCCGCTGACTCATACTCACTGATCGTTCCCACGCTCCGCGTGGGAACGTGTCCCTTGACGCTCTGCGTCACAGAGCAGGCGCAGAGCGTCAAGGCGGCATTACCACGCGGAGCGTGGGAACGATCACCACTCGTCTGCCCTGCCTTCCTACGGTTGAAATCCCCCTCGCCACCCCCATATGAGTTTCCATCAGGGCATTTTCGCCCCGCTGCGTGGAGACTCTCCCCTTGACCACCATCGTTTCAGTACGTCGCCACGGCAAAGTTGTCATGGGCGGCGACGGCCAGGTTTCCCTGGGCAACACCGTGATGAAAGGCAACGCCAAGAAAGTGCGCCGCCTGTACCACGGCCAGGTACTTGCCGGCTTCGCAGGCGCAACCGCCGACGCCTTTACCCTGTTCGAGCGTTTCGAAGGCCAGCTTGAGAAACACCAGGGCCACCTGGTGCGCGCCGCTGTGGAACTTGCCAAAGAATGGCGCACCGACCGCTCCCTCAGCCGCCTGGAGGCCATGCTCGCGGTTGCGAACAAAGACGCTTCCCTGATCATCACCGGCAACGGCGATGTGGTTGAACCCGAGCATGGCCTGATCGCCATGGGTTCAGGTGGCGGCTACGCCCAGGCTGCGGCCAGCGCGCTGCTGAAGAAAACCGACCTGTCGGCCCGTGAAATCGTCGAGACCGCCCTGGGTATCGCTGGCGATATCTGCGTGTTCACCAACCACAATCAGACCATTGAGGAGCAGGACCTCGCCGAATAAGCCCTGGGCTTATTCAGGCTTGAGGCCGCCAAACACTATGTCCATGACTCCCCGCGAAATCGTCCATGAACTTAACCGCCATATCATCGGCCAGGACGATGCCAAGCGCGCCGTTGCCATTGCGCTGCGTAACCGCTGGCGCCGGATGCAACTGCCGGAAGAACTGCGCGTTGAAGTAACGCCCAAGAACATCCTGATGATCGGCCCTACCGGCGTCGGCAAAACCGAGATCGCCCGACGCCTGGCCAAATTGGCCAATGCACCGTTCATCAAGGTCGAAGCGACCAAATTCACCGAAGTCGGTTATGTGGGCCGCGATGTCGAGTCGATCATTCGCGACCTGGCTGACGCCGCCCTGAAGATGCTGCGCGAACAGGAAGTGACCAAGGTCAGCCATCGCGCGGAAGACGCCGCTGAAGAGCGCATCCTCGACGCCCTGCTGCCACCGGCACGCATGGGTTTCAACGAAGACGCCGCACCTTCGTCGGATTCCAACACCCGTCAGCTGTTCCGCAAGCGCCTGCGTGAAGGCCAGTTGGATGACAAGGAAATCGAGATCGAAGTGGCCGAAGTGTCCGGCGTGGATATCTCTGCCCCGCCTGGCATGGAAGAAATGACCAGCCAGTTGCAAAACCTGTTCGCCAACATGGGCAAGGGCAAGAAGAAAAGCCGCAAGCTCAAGGTCAAGGATGCGCTCAAGCTGGTGCGCGACGAAGAAGCCGGGCGCCTGGTCAATGAGGAAGAACTCAAGGCCAAGGCCCTGGAAGCGGTCGAGCAACATGGCATTGTGTTTATCGATGAGATCGACAAGGTGGCCAAGCGTGGCAACTCCGGCGGCGTGGATGTCTCCCGCGAAGGCGTGCAGCGCGATCTGCTGCCGCTGATCGAAGGGTGCACGGTCAACACCAAGCTGGGCATGGTCAAGACTGACCACATCCTGTTTATCGCCTCCGGTGCCTTCCACCTGAGCAAGCCCAGCGACCTGGTGCCCGAGCTGCAAGGCCGCCTGCCGATTCGGGTGGAGCTCAAGGCACTGACGCCGGGCGACTTCGAGCGCATCCTCAGCGAACCGCATGCCTCGCTCACCGAGCAGTACCGCGAGCTGCTGAAAACCGAAGGGCTGGGTATCGAATTCCAGGCTGACGGTATCAAGCGCCTGGCGGAGATCGCCTGGCAGGTCAACGAGAAGACCGAGAACATCGGTGCCCGTCGCCTGCATACCTTGCTTGAGCGCCTGCTTGAGGAAGTGTCTTTCAGCGCCGGCGACATGGCCGGTGCGCAGAATGGCGAAGCGATCAAGATCGATGCCGAGTATGTGAACGGTCACCTGGGCGAATTGGCGCAGAACGAAGACTTGTCTCGTTATATCCTGTAAGCCTCACTCAATGTGGGAGTGGCTTGTGTGGGAGCTGGCTTGCCTGCGATAGCATCACTTCAGTGTTCCTGAAACACCGAGGTGCCTGCATCGCGGGCAAGCCCGGCTCCCACATTGGTCCCTCCCACATTTTGAGCCGGTTCCTACAGGGTTTTCTCCAATGTCGAAATTTCCTACTGCTGTAAACCTGCATAAAACCTCCAATACCCTCGGCCTGACCTACGGGCCAGACGAAACCTACCAGTTGCCCGCCGAATTCCTGCGGGTGCACTCCCCTTCTGCCGAGGTCCAGGGCCACGGCAAACCCATCCTGCAATTCGGCAAGCTCAACGTCCGGTTGATCAAGCTGGAACCCGCCGGCCAGTACGCACTGAAATTGACCTTCGACGACGGTCATGACAGCGGACTGTTCACCTGGGACTATCTCTATCAGCTGGCCGTACGTCAGGACGCTCTATGGGCCGACTACCTGGCCGAGCTCAAAGCCGCTGGAAAAACCCGCGACCCGAGTGAGTCGGTCGTGCGGCTGATGCTCTAGCACAGGGGTCTTGCTGTTTAGAGCGCATTTTCTAATTTCATCTGCTTGAATGCCCTGTCGCGTGGCCAACGATTGGCCCGCTTGCGAAAAAAAATAAACTCGGGTAACCAATGGAGCTGGCAAGTTCCCTGCATTTGACGATGCGGTATCAACGGTCACCCGAGTCGCAGTACCAGGCTGGTGTCGTGTATCGAAATTGGGTGCGCAGCAATCGCCGGTACTCGTCTTTCGGACAATGGAGCGTCGTAGATGAGTAACAAGAATAACGATGACTTGAAACGCCAGGCCTCGGAAAACACCCTGGGGTTGAACCCGATCATCGCGTTACGCAAAAAGGATTTATTGGCCTCGGCCAAGATGGTGCTGACCCAAGCCATCAAGCAACCGTTGCACAGCGTCAAGCACGTCGCCCACTTTGGCGTTGAATTGAAGAATGTGATGTTCGGCAAATCCGCGCTGGTGCCCGAGGGCGACGACCGTCGCTTCAACGACCCAGCCTGGAGCCAGAACCCGCTCTACAAACGTTATTTGCAGACTTACCTGGCGTGGCGCAAGGAGCTTCACGACTGGATCGACGACAGCAACCTGTCGGCACAAGACATCAGCCGCGGCCACTTCGTGATCAACCTGATGACCGAAGCCATGGCCCCCACCAACAGCGCGGCCAACCCGGCGGCGGTCAAACGCTTCTTTGAAACCGGCGGCAAAAGCCTGCTCGACGGCCTTTCCCACCTGGCCAAGGACATGGTGCACAACGGCGGTATGCCCAGCCAGGTCAACATGGGCGCCTTTGAAGTCGGCAAGACCCTGGGCACCAGCGAAGGCGCGGTGGTGTTTCGCAACGATGTACTGGAGCTGATCCAATACAAGCCCATCACCGAACAGGTACACGAACGCCCGCTGCTGGTGGTACCGCCGCAGATCAACAAATTCTATGTCTTCGACCTGTGCCAGGATAAGAGCCTGGCGCGCTTCTGCCTGCGCAATGGCCAGCAGACCTTTATCGTCAGTTGGCGCAACCCCACCAAGGCCCAACGCGAATGGGGCCTGTCGACTTATATCGAGGCGCTCAAGGAAGCAGTGGATGTGGTCACGGCGATTACGGGCAGCAAGGATGTGAATATGCTCGGTGCCTGCTCCGGCGGCATCACCTGCACCGCACTGTTGGGCCACTACGCGGCGCTGGGCGAGAAGAAGGTCAACGCACTGACGCTGCTAGTGAGCGTGCTGGATACCACCCTGGACACCCAGGTGGCGCTGTTTGTGGATGAACAGACCCTGGAAGCGGCCAAGCGCCATTCTTACCAGGCCGGCGTGCTGGAAGGCCGCGACATGGCCAAGGTATTTGCCTGGATGCGCCCCAACGATCTGATCTGGAACTATTGGGTCAACAACTACCTGCTGGGCAACGAGCCGCCGGTGTTCGACATCCTGTTCTGGAACAACGACACCACACGCTTGCCGGCCGCGTTCCATGGCGACCTGATCGAACTGTTCAAGAACAACCCACTGGTACGCGCCAACGCCCTGGAAGTGTGCGGCACGCCCATCGACCTCAAGCAGGTCACCGCCGATATCTACTCCCTGGCCGGCACCAACGACCACATCACGCCGTGGCAGTCCTGCTACAAGTCAGCGCAGTTGTTCGGCGGCAAGGTCGAGTTTGTGCTGTCCAGCAGCGGGCATATCCAGAGCATCCTCAACCCGCCGGGCAACCCCAAGGCACGCTACCAGACCAGTGAGGGCCTGGCCGGAAGTGCGTTGGAGTGGCAGGAGAATGCGACCAAGCACACCGATTCGTGGTGGCTGCACTGGCAGGTGTGGCAGGCGGAGCGGGCGGGAAAACTGAAAAAAGCCCCGACGACATTAGGCAATAAAACCTATGCAGCCGCTGAAGCGGCGCCGGGTACCTATGTACATGAACGCTAGGCATTCTTGTGATTGAAATGAGATCAGATGTGGGAGCTGGCTTGCCTGCGATAGCGATGGGCCTGCTCACTAATCGCGGCCTGAAAGAATGCCATCGCAGGCAAGCCAGCTCCCACACTGACCGAGCTCCTACAGACCAATAGCACCACTTCACAGGGCTTGAGCATGGCGCAACCGTTCATCTTCCGCACCATCGACCTGGATGGCCAGACCATCCGCACGGCGGTACGCCCGGGCAAGCCGCACTTGACCCCGCTGCTGATCTTCAACGGCATCGGCGCCAACCTTGAGCTGGTGTTTCCGTTCGTCCAGGCCCTGGACCCGGACCTGGAAGTGATCGCCTTCGACGTGCCCGGCGTGGGCGGTTCCTCGACGCCGAACCGACCCTATCGCTTCCCCGGCCTGGCCAAACTCACCGCGCGTATGCTCGATTACCTCGACTATGGCCAAGTGAACGCCGTGGGCGTGTCCTGGGGCGGAGCGCTGGCCCAGCAATTTGCGTATGACTACCCCGAGCGCTGCAAGAAATTGATCCTGGCAGCCACCGCAGCCGGTGCCTTCATGGTGCCGGGCAAACCGAAAGTCTTGTGGCTGATGGCAAGCCCCAGGCGTTATATCCAGCCGTCCCACGTGGTGCGCATTGCACCGATGATTTATGGCGGTTCGTTCCGCCGTGATTCCAAACTGGCCGCCGAGCACGCCAGCAAAGTGCGCTCGGCCGGCAAGCTGGGCTACTACTGGCAACTTTTTGCCGGGCTGGGCTGGACCAGCATTCATTGGCTGCACAAGATCCGCCAGCCCACCCTGGTGCTGGCCGGGGACGATGACCCGCTGATCCCGCTGGTCAACATGCGCATGCTCGCCTGGCGCATCCCCAATGCACAGTTGCACATCATCGATGACGGCCACCTGTTCCTGATCACCCGGGCCGAAGCCGTGGCGCCGATCATCATGAAGTTTCTCGAAGAGGAGCGCCTGCGCGCCGTGATACATCCGCGACCGGCGGTGTGAAGGACCACACCACCGCGCAACTTGCCAGGAACCGACTATGGTTCTGGATTGGCGTGCCTGCTTGATGACTTGACGAAGGAGTGTTGGCTCATGCGAGAAAGACCCGTGACGAACCCGGCGCCCACCCCCGCTGCGTTCATCAACGCGCAAAATGCGATCACCGGCCTGCGCGGCCGGGACTTGCTGTCGACCCTGCGTACCGTCGCCGCGCACGGCCTGCGCAACCCGGTGCACACCGCCCGCCACGCCCTGGCCCTGGGCGGCCAGCTGGGCCGCGTGCTGCTGGGTGAGACCGTGCACGAACCCAACCCCAGGGACCATCGCTTCAGCGACCCCACCTGGAAGCTCAACCCGCTGTACCGGCGCAGCTTGCAAGCGTATCTGAGCTGGCAGAAACAGACGCGCCACTGGATCGATGACAGCAACCTCAGTGACGATGATCGCGCCCGCGCGCAGTTCGCCTTCGCCCTGCTCAACGATGCCGTGTCCCCTTCCAACACGCTGCTCAACCCGCTGGCGATCAAGGAGTTGCTCAACTCCGGCGGCAACAGCGTGGTACGCGGCGTGAGTAACCTGTTCGAAGATCTGCTGCACAACAACGGTTTGCCGCGCCAGGTCAGCAAGCACGCCTTTGAAGTGGGCAAGACCGTGGCGACCACGCCCGGCTCGGTGGTGTTTCGCAACGAGCTGCTGGAGCTGATCCAGTACAAGCCCATGAGCGAAAAACAGTACGCCAAGCCGCTGCTGGTGGTGCCGCCGCAGATCAACAAGTACTACATCTTCGACCTGAGCCCGGCCAACAGCTTTGTGCAATACGCACTGAAAAACGGCCTGCAGGCCTTTATGGTCAGCTGGCGCAACCCGGACGTGCGGCATCGCGAATGGGGCCTGTCCACCTACGTCGCGGCGCTGGAAGAAGCGCTCAACGTATGCCGGGCCATCACTGGCGCCCGCGAGGTCAACCTGATGGGCGCCTGCGCCGGCGGCCTGACCATCGCCGCGCTGCAAGGCCACCTGCAAGCCAAGCGCCAGTTGCGGCGCATCTCCAGCGCCAGTTACCTGGTAAGCCTGCTGGACAGCCAAATCGACAGCCCCGCAACATTGTTCGCTGATGAACAAACCCTGGAAGCCGCCAAGCGCCGCTCCTACCAGCAAGGCGTGCTGGATGGCCGCGACATGGCCAAGATATTTGCCTGGATGCGCCCCAACGACCTGATCTGGAATTACTGGATCAATAATTACCTGCTGGGCAAGGAACCGCCGGCGTTCGACATCCTGTACTGGAACAACGACAACACGCGTCTGCCCGCCGCCCTGCACGGCGACCTGCTGGACTTCTTCAAGCACAACCCCCTGAGCCATCCCGGTGGCCTGGAGGTATGCGGCACGCCCATCGACTTGCGCAAGGTCTCGGTGGACAGCTTCAGCGTGGCCGGCATCAATGACCACATTACGCCGTGGGACGCGGTGTACCGCTCCACGCAACTGCTGGGCGGCGAGCGACGCTTTGTGCTCTCCAACAGCGGGCATATCCAGAGCATCCTCAACCCACCGGGCAACCCCAAGGCCAACTATGTCGAGAACCTCAAGCTGAGCAGCGACCCACGGGCCTGGTATTACGACGCCCAGCACGTCGAAGGCAGTTGGTGGCCACAATGGCTGGAGTGGGTACAAAAACGCTCCGGCGTACAACGCGAAACCCTCACCGCCCTGGGCAACCAGAATTACCCACCGATGGAAGCGGCGCCGGGTACTTACGTGCGTGTGCGCTGAGCTCAGCAATCAACTTTAAGAAGACTGGATGAAGACCCGCGACCGTATCCTTGAATGCGCCCTGCAGTTGTTCAACCACAAGGGCGAACCGAACGTATCGACCATGGAGGTGGCCAATGAAATGGGGATCAGCCCCGGCAACCTCTACTATCACTTCCATGGCAAGGAGCCGTTGGTGCTGGGGCTGTTCGAGCGCTTTCAGTGTGAGCTGGCGCCACTGCTGGACCCTCCTGCGGATGCGCAACTGGGAGCTGAGGACTACTGGCTGTTTTTGCACCTGATTGTCGAGCGCATGGCCCACTACCGGTTCCTGTTCCAGGACTTGTCGAACCTGGCGGGGCGCCTACCGAAGCTGGCCAAGGGGATCCGCCACTTGCTCACGGCGCTCAAGCGCACACTGGCGTCATTGCTCGCGCGCTTGAAGGCGGCGGGGCAACTGGTCAGTGATACCCAGGCGTTGGGGCAACTGGTGGAGCAGATCACCCTGACATTGCTGTTTTCGTTGGATTACCAACGGATTCTGGACCGTGAAGGTGAGGTACGGGTGGTGGTGTACCAGATCATGATGCTGGTGGCGCCGCATCTGCTGCCAACGGCGCGGCAGGCGACCGAGCGGTTCGCCTTGAAGTACCTGGATGACACCGATTAAACATGTAGGAGCGAGCTTGCTCGCGAAAAACGTCAACGATAACGAGTGCCTCCTGAATAAACGCGGCGTCTTTGAGTTTTTCGCGAGCAAGCTCGCTCCTACAAAATGGGGAATGCGGCGTTTTTGAGGCTTGCATAAAAAACGCCCAATCTTCGCAGACCGGGCGTTTTATGTGTCCCGTAAAAATCAGGACTGACTGGATGGCGTCGGGGTAACCGGCGTTGCAGTCGGGGTAGCAGCCGCATGCGTCGGCGCGGACACCGAATTGGCGGTAGAAGCGGCCGGTGCTGGTGCCGTGGCTGGCTTTGCGGCTGCCGGTTTTTTCGCTACCGCAGGCTTTTTGGCCGCTGCAGGCTTGGCAGCTGGTTTCGCAGCGGCGGGCTTGGCAGCAGGTTTAGCGGCAGCGGTTTTAGCCGCAGGTTTGGCAGCCGGTTTAGCCGCAGGTTTCGCGGCGGCTTTAGCGGCCACTGGCTTAGCGGCAGGCTTGGTAGCCGGTTTGGCGGCAGCAGTTTTAGCCGCTGGCTTGGCCGCAGGTTTCGCCGCGGCTTTGGCCGGCGCTTTGGCAGCGGGTTTGGCAGCTGGCTTGGCGGCGGCTTTAACCAGAGGCTTGGCGGCAGTTTTGGCGGTGGGTTTTGCAGCGGCGGTTTTAGCCGCAGGTTTGGCCGCCGGTTTTGCTGCAGGCTTGGCCGCGGCGGTCTTGGCGGGAGCCGCTTTGGCGCCGGTGAGCTTTTCGATTTGCTTGGTCAAGGTATCAACCTTGCTATGCAGCGCCTTCAACTCAGCCTTGCTCGGTACGCCCAGTCGCGAAATAGCACTGTTGAGGCGCTTGTCGAACGTTTCTTCCAACTTGCCCCAGGTATCCGAAATACTCGATTTGGCGGAACCCGCACTCGCCTTGGCAGCGTCGACTTTTTTACCGACCGTGCTCTTGGTCAACTTCTCGGCCTTCTCGCCGTCTTTGACCAAGGTCTCGAAGAGTTTGCTGCCGTCACTGTCGATCTTCGAGTACACGCCTAAACCAGCGAGCCAGATTTTGCGGGAATATTCTTCAACTTTCCCGACCCACGAGCTGCCTTCTTTCTGAGTAGTCTTTTTAACAGCCATCCCGATGTCTCCTTAGTGTTTACGCGCGACACGTTCGAGCAATGCCGTCAGCTCTTCGAGCTTAGCAGAGAGTGTCTCCACGTCATGTTTAGACGCAATGCCGATCCGATTCAAGGCACTGCCGACACGAGTATCAAAAGCTTTTTCAACTTTATCCAGTTGAACTTCGACCAGGCCTTTGACGCCGGAGACGTTACTCTTTACTTGGTCAATCTGACTGTTGGCGGCATCAAGTTGTTCAACTACAACTTTTTTACCTTTACTTTCAACACGTTGACCGCTTCTAACGAGTTCTTTGAAGTACTCGCCGCCTTCGCTGCCGACCTTGGCATAGGCGCCAAGACCCGCCAGCCAGATCTTGCGGGCGTAGCTTTTAACCTCACTCAGGGGGGTGGTCTGAACGTCGATTTTTTTCTTCAAAATAACTTTGGCCATGGTGCACCTCACACAGAATTGGGTGGCGGACGGCCCGCAAGAGTTGAGGGCTTGGGCACAAAGTAAGGTTTAAAATTAGAATCGGCACCCTAAGCACAGCCGTATCAAGCCAGGGCCTTATCCAGGGCCTTTTCGATTTCGGACTTGATCGTGCCACTCATGGCCGACATCAGCAGGCCAAGTTCCACATCAATGCGCAGCGAATCATCGGCCACCAATACCGTGCCTTTAACCCCGGAGCGCTTGAGCTTCAGGGTGTCGCCAGCCCACGAAGACTCCACCCCATATTTATCCTCGAGTTTGCGCGCCAATTGCTCCGCCTTGGCCCGCGCCTGTTCTTTTCCCAGGGTATGTTCACGCTCAACGGTAATACGGGCCATTGCAATGACTCCTCTTTATAACGACTCAGAACACCCGCCATGCGGCAAAAGGTCTCGATGAGCGTCTATCTTACCTGCAGCCTTGCCAAGACAAAGCAGGCCTTGGGGATTATCATGTCCCGCATTCTCTTTTGGTGACAGCGATATGACTGATCAGCGCAAAGGCAGCGATGCCGAACCCACCACTCACTTCGGCTTCAAGAACGTCCCGGAAAGCCAAAAGGCGGAAAAAGTCGCTGAGGTGTTCCACTCCGTGGCAGCCAAGTACGACCTGATGAACGACGTGCTCTCCGGCGGCATGCACCGCCTGTGGAAGCGCTTCACCATCGAGTTGTCGGGCGTACGCACCGGCAACCGGGTGCTGGACATCGCCGGTGGCACAGGCGACCTGGCGGCCAAGTTCTCCAAGCTGGTTGGCCCGACCGGCCAGGTGGTATTGGCCGATATCAACGGCTCGATGCTCAAGGTTGGCCGCGACCGCCTGCTCGACAAAGGCGTGGCCGGCAATATCGAGTTCGTCCAGGCCGATGCCGAGAAGCTGCCGTTCCCCGACAACCATTTCGACTGCGTGACCATCGCGTTCGGCCTGCGTAACGTGACTCACAAGGAAGACGCGATCCGCTCGATGCTGCGCGTACTCAAGCCGGGTGGCCGCCTGCTGGTGCTGGAATTCTCCAAGCCGACCAACGCGCTGATGTCTAAGGTCTACGACACCTATTCGTTCGCCTTCATGCCACTGATGGGCAAGCTGATCACCAACGACGCCGAGAGCTACCGCTACCTGGCCGAGTCGATCCGCATGCACCCGGACCAGGAAACCCTGAAGTCGATGATGGTGGAGGCCGGTTTCGACCGCGTGACCTACCACAACATGACGTCCGGCATCGTCGCCCTGCACCGCGGCATCAAGCCCTGATGCTGCTGCAAGGTCTTCTCGCCAGCGTTGAGCACGGTCTCAACCGTGTACTGCGCCTGGACAGCACCGCCCTGGCGCGGCTCGCGCACCTGACCGGCAAAGTCATTGCCGTTGATTGCCGCAGCCCCGCCGTACAGCTGTTTATCCTGCCCAGCGATGAAGGCCTGCTGCTCGCCACCCAATGGGCCGCTGAAGCCGACTGCACCCTGCGTGCACCAGCCTCAAGCCTGTTGCACCTGGCGCTGAGCCGCAACAAGACTGCCATCCTCCACAGCCCCGAGGTGGAGCTGGAAGGCGACAGCGCCGTGCTGATGGACCTGGCCGCCGTACTGCAAGACCTGGAGCTGGACTGGGAATACGAACTGTCGCGCTGGATCGGCCCCGTCGCCACCCAGTTGATCAGCGGGCACCTGCGCAGCCGCTCGCGCTGGTACCAGCAAGGGTTCGCCAGCCTCAACCAGAACCTTGCCGAATACCTGAGCGAAGAATCGCGCACCCTGGTCGGGCAACGGGAAGCGCAAGCGCGCTTTCGCGAGCTCGACAAGGCCAAAATCGACCTGGAACGCCTCGAGGCCCGCTTCGAGCGCTTGAGCCGTTCCCTTGATCCAAGCGATAACGCATGAAGCTGCTCGCCGTCCGCCGTTTGTTTCGTATCCAGCGCGTCGTAATCCGCTACCGTCTTGATGACCTGCTGTTTGCCCTGCCCTTGCCGTGGTTCCTGCTAGCGGTGCGTTATGTGCTGCCGTGGCGCTGGTTGCCCCGCAAGCCGTCGCCGTTGAGCCGTGGCGCCAGCCTGCGCTTGGCGTTGCAGGATTTGGGGCCTATCTTCATCAAGTTCGGGCAGATCCTCTCCACCCGCCGCGACCTGTTGCCCGAAGACATCGCCGACGAGCTGATGCTGCTGCAGGACCGCGTGCCGCCGTTCGATTCGCAGCAGTCGATGGCGCTGATCGAAGAACAGCTGGGCCAGAAGATCAGCGAGGTGTTCAGCCGCTTCGACGTCGAGCCCCTGGCCTCGGCGTCAGTGGCGCAAGTGCACGCCGCGCAGCTCAAGACCGGCGAAGAAGTGGTGGTGAAAGTCATTCGCCCAGGCCTCAAGCCGATCATCGGCCAGGACCTGGCATGGCTGTTTATCCTCGCCCGCGCCGCCGAACGCTTCTCCGCCGATGCGCGCCTGCTGCACCCGGTGGACGTGGTCGCCGACTACGAAAAAACCATCTACGACGAACTCGACCTGCTGCGCGAAGCGGCCAATGCCAGCCAATTGCGACGCAACTTCGAAGGCTCGCAACTGCTGTATGTGCCGCAGGTGTATTGGGACTGGTGCCGGCCAAAAGTGCTGGTGATGGAGCGCATCTACGGCGTGCAGGTCACCGACCTCGCGACCCTGGCCGACCAGCGCACCGACATGAAGATGTTGGCAGAACGCGGTGTGGAGATTTTCTTCACCCAAGTGTTCCGCGACAGTTTCTTCCACGCCGACATGCACCCGGGCAACATCTTCGTCAGCACCGTCAACCCGTGGAGCCCGCAGTACATCGCCATCGACTGCGGTATCGTCGGCAGCCTCACCCCGGAAGACCAGGATTACCTGGCGCGCAACCTGTTTGCCTTCTTCAAGCGCGACTATCGCCGTGTGGCGCAGTTGCACATTGATTCGGGTTGGGTGCCAGCGGAAACCAAACTCAACGAGTTCGAAGCGGCGATCCGCACCGTGTGCGAGCCGATCTTCGAAAAACCGTTAAAGGATATTTCGTTCGGCCAAGTGCTGATGCGCCTGTTCCAGACCGCGCGGCGCTTCAATATGGAAGTGCAGCCGCAACTGGTGCTGTTGCAGAAGACCCTGCTGAACATCGAAGGCCTGGGCCGCCAGCTCTACCCGGACCTCGACTTGTGGAACACTGCGCAACCCTTCCTGGAACGCTGGATGCGCGAGCGCATGAGCCCGAAAACCATGCTGGGCAACCTGCACAGCCAGTTCGAGCAACTGCCGCACCTGGCCAACATGACCCGCGACCTGCTGGAGCGCATGTCCCAGCCCCATGCCAAGGACCCTGAGCCACCGTGGCGCAAGCGCAAGGACGACTGGTTCCTGCGCCTGCTCGGCGCCGCGCACCTGGTGGGCGGCGTGATGCTGGCGATTGGTGGGCCATTGAACCAACTAGGCCACTGGCCAGCGGGCATCATGGTCGCCGTGGGCGTTTATCTGATCGTGCGTCGATAGCCCATCCGGTTATACACTGTCGCAAATTGCCGGAGCCGAACATGAAAGACTGGCTGGATGAGATCAAGTGGGACAGTGACGGCCTGGTGCCGGCCATTGCCCAGGACTACAAGACCGGGCGCGTGCTGATGATGGCCTGGATGAACCGCGAGGCCCTGAGCCTCACCGCCGCCGAGCAGCGCGCCATCTACTGGTCACGTTCGCGTGGCAAACTGTGGCGCAAGGGCGAAGAGTCCGGGCACGTGCAAACCCTGCACGAGCTGCGCCTGGACTGCGATGCCGACGTGGTAATCCTCAAGGTCGAGCAGATCGGCGGCATTGCCTGCCACACTGGCCGCCACAGTTGCTTCTATCGCGTGTTCGAGAATGGCGAATGGAAGGTTGTGGAGCCGGTGCTCAAAGACCCGCACGCCATCTACCCAGCAGGACACTGAACATGAGCGATACCCTGAACCGTGTGGCCCAGGTGCTGGAAGACCGCAAAGGCGCGGATGCTGACAGCTCCTACGTCGCCAGCCTGTACCACAAGGGCCTGAACAAGATTCTGGAAAAACTCGGCGAAGAATCCGTCGAGACCATCATTGCGGCCAAGGACGCGCAAATCAGCGGTGATTACAGCGATGTAATCTATGAGACCGCAGACTTGTGGTTCCATAGCCTGGTGATGCTCGCCCAACTGGGGCAGCACCCACAGGCCGTGCTGGATGAACTGGACCGTCGCTTCGGCTTGTCCGGGCACGCCGAGAAGGCCTCGCGCCCGTCCGCCTGAATAACTGAGACTTGAGGATTTGAAGCATGGGCATTTTTGACTGGAAACACTGGATCGTCATTCTGGTGGTGGTGGTATTGGTGTTCGGCACCAAGAAGCTCAAGAACCTGGGCACCGATGTGGGCGAGTCGATCAAGGGCTTTCGCAAAGCCATGAACGATGATGAAAAGCCGGCCGAGCCAAGCGCCAACCCGGTGCCACCGGCCCAGCCTGTTCACCCGCAGGCCACCCAGCCGATCACCGAGCGCCGTACCTTCGACGTGCAGGCTGAAAAGGTCCAAGAGCCGACCCGCAAAGACTCGTGAGCACTGACTAATGTTTGGTATCAGCTTCTCTGAACTGCTGCTCGTCGGCCTGGTGGCCCTGCTGGTACTGGGGCCGGAACGCCTGCCCGGTGCCGCACGCACCGCCGGCTTGTGGATCGGGCGCCTCAAGCGCAGTTTCAACGCGATCAAACAGGAAGTTGAACGGGAAATCGGTGCCGACGAAATCCGTCGGCAATTGCACAACGAGCACATCCTCTCGTTGGAGCAGGAAGCCCGCAAGATTCTTTCCCCGGTGCAAGAGCCGGCCAAGCCGCTAACGCCGGTGGCCGAGCACAGCATCGCGCCAGCCCCTGTGGCCGACGCCACACCGGCAGCGCCCGCCCCACCGACGCCTGCGCCGACGCCCGTCGCGTCGCCCGCGCCCCATGACCCTACATTGCCGCCGCGAGCCCCATGAGCGCTGATAAACCGGAAAACGACCAGCACATGCCGCTGGTCTCGCACCTCACCGAGTTGCGAACCCGCCTGCTGCGTTGCGTGGCGGCGATCTTCATCATCTTTGCCGGGCTGTTCGCCTTTACCCAGCAGATCTACACCTTCGTCTCGACGCCTCTGCGCCAGTACCTGCCGGCCGGCGCGACGATGATCGCCACCGATGTATCGTCGCCGTTCCTGACCCCCTTGAAGCTGACCATGATGGTCTCGCTGTTCCTGGCGATCCCGGTGATCCTGCATCAGATCTGGGGCTTTATCGCGCCGGGCCTGTACAAGCACGAGAAGCGCATCGCTGTGCCATTGCTGGTATCGAGCATCCTGCTGTTCTACACCGGCATGGCCTTCGCCTACTTCCTGGTGTTCCCGCTGATCTTCAAGTTCTTCGCCGCCGCCACCCCGGCCGGCGTGGAAATGATGACCGATATCACCAGCTACCTCGATTTCGTGATGACGCTGTTCTTCGCCTTTGGCGTGGCATTCGAAATTCCGGTAGCGGTAGTGTTGCTGGTGTGGATCGGCGTGGTCGACGTCAAGTACCTGAAAAAGATCCGCCCGTACGTGATCATCGGCTGCTTCGTGGTCGGCATGATTCTCACGCCACCGGACATCTTCTCCCAGACCTTGCTGGCCGTGCCGATGTGGATGCTGTTCGAGGTGGGCATCCTGTTCAGCGGCCTGATCAGCAAGCGTGGCGAACACCCGGATGACGCACCTGCCGACGACGACCAACCGCCAGCGACCCAGCCGTGAACCTGCTGCTGCTCGAAGAGGCCGACTTTATCGCGGCCGACCGCGTAGTGCTGCGTGATCGTCGCCTGGTGCATATGCAGGAGGTTCACCGCGCCGCCGTCGGTGACACCCTGCGTGTGGGCCGCATTGGCGGGCTGATGGGCAATGCCCAACTGCTGCGCCTGGAAGCCACTGAAGCCGAACTGCAAGTGAGCTTCGACCAACCGCCACCGAGCAAACTACCCCTGACCTTGCTGCTGGCCCTGCCCCGCCCGAAGATGCTGCGCCGGGTGCTGCAAACCGTGGCGGCCATGGGCGTGCCCAAGGTGGTACTGGTCAACAGCTACCGCGTGGAAAAAAGCTTCTGGCAAACCCCGTTCCTGGAGCCGGAAGCGGTGCGCGAGCAACTGATTCTCGGCCTGGAACAAGCGCGGGACACGGTGCTGCCCGAGATCGTTATCGAGAAACGCTTCAAGCCGTTTGTGGAAGATCGTCTGCCGGCCATGGCGGCTGGCACCTTGGGCCTGATCGGCCATCCGGGCGATTACCCGTCCTGCCCCCGAGCCCTCGATGAACCGGTGACCCTCGCGATCGGCCCGGAAGGCGGCTGGATTCCCTATGAAGTGGACCTGCTGACCAAGGCCGGTTTACAGCCGGTGCAACTGGGTGCACGTATTTTACGCGTCGAAACCGCCGTAACGGCCCTGCTCGCCCGCCTGTTCTAACCCCCCGACTGATCGTTCCCATGCTCTGCGTGGGAATGCCGCTCAGGACGCTCTGCGTCCACCCTTGTGACGCAGAGCGTCACGCCATTCATTCCCACGCAGAGCGTGGGAACGATCACCAGAGCGTGGGAATGATCGCCAGAGCGTGGGAACGATCAAGTATCCCCGTGCGTTGCCGATAGCCTTTGAATAAGTCCAAGCCTTGTTCCAGGGGAGTTCGCAGCATGTATCGTTGGTTAGCCGAGAAGTTGGGGAATGTAAGCGTCAACCGCAAGCTGAGCGTGGGCTTTGGCCTGGTGTTGCTCCTGACGCTGTTGATCACCTTTACCGGCTGGACCGGACTGGGCGATGTGATCAGTCGCGGCGACAAGCTGGGCTTCATTTCCAGCCTCAATGGCCTGACCAAAGACCTGCGCCTGGCGCGCCTGGACTTCGATATGCGCCGTGGCGAGCAAGGCACGGACAAGGTCGACGGCCTGCTCGCCCACCTCGACAGCGGCCTGAAGACCGCCGCCGAGCTGATCGAGCAACCTGACGACAAAGCCCTGGTCGAGCAACAGCAGGAAGCCTTGAACCAATACAAAAAGGCCTTCGCCGCCATGGTCCAGGCGGGCCTCAAACGTGAGGGCGCCCGCAGCAAGCTCGGAGACACCGCCGACAATGCCGTCGCCAAGATCAACGAAATCGAAAAAGCCCTGCTGCAAGGTGACAGCGTCGCCCAGTTCAACAGCGTGGTCGAGCAGAGCAAGCTGATCCAGCAATCGCGCTTCCAGGTACGCGGCTACACCTACAGCGGCAAGGTCGAAGCCGAGCAACCGGCCCTGGATGCCATCGACAACGCCCTGAAAAAAATCACCGAACTGCAAGGCCAGTTGCCTGCGCAATACCAGGCCAACCTGCAAGAAGCCGGGGCTTCACTGCAAGCCTACCGCGCTGCCGTCAGCCAGTATCGCGATTCCCAGGTCGCCAGCGCAGCAGCGCTGAAAACCATGATCGCCCAAGGCGACATCCTGCTGGGCCACAGTGAAAAACTCACCGTCTCCCAGACCGCCGTGCGTGACGCAGATGCCGCGCAGGCCAAATACCTGTTGCTGCTTGCCACCGTACTGGCGCTGATCGTCGGCGTCTTCGCGGCCTGGGCCATCACCCGCCAGATCGTCATCCCGCTGAACCAGACCCTCGAAGTCGCCGAGCGTGTGGCCTCCGGCGATCTGAGCCACAACCTGGAATCGGGCCGCCAGGACGAACTGGGTCAATTGCAGCGTGCCATGCAAAGCATGACCGTGGGCCTGCGCGAATTGATCGGCGGGATCAGCGACGGGGTCACCCAGATCGCCAGCGCCGCTGAGCAGTTGTCGGCCGTGACCGAACAAACCAGCGCCGGGGTCAACAGCCAGAAGGTCGAGACCGACCAGGTGGCCACCGCCATGAACGAGATGGCGGCCACCGTGCAGGAAGTGGCGCGCAATGCCGAAGAGGCCTCGGAAGCCGCCGTGGCTGCCGACCAGCAAGCCCGTGAAGGCGACCAGGTGGTGGGTGAAGCCATCGCCCAGATCGAGCGCTTGGCCACCGAAGTGGGTAATTCCACGGTGGCCATGGGTGAACTCAAGCGCGAAAGCGACAAGATCGGCAGTGTGCTCGACGTGATCAAATCCGTGGCCCAGCAAACCAACCTGCTGGCCCTTAACGCCGCCATTGAGGCGGCGCGTGCCGGTGAGGCCGGGCGCGGCTTTGCCGTGGTGGCCGACGAGGTGCGCAGCCTGGCCCAGCGCACGCAGAAGTCCACTGAAGAGATCGAAGAGCTGATCGTCGGCCTGCAAAGTGGTACCCAGCAGGTGGCAACCATCATGGACAACAGCCGCGGGCTGACCGAGAGCAGTGTTGAGCTGACGCGCCGGGCCGGCCACGCGCTGGGCAATATCACCCGTACCGTCTCGACCATCCAGGCCATGAACTCACAGATCGCCACCGCCGCCGAGCAGCAAAGCGCCGTGGCTGAAGAGATCAACCGCAGCGTGCTGAATGTGCGCGACATCTCCGAGCAAACCTCGTCGGCCAGCGAAGAAACTGCGTCCTCCAGTGCCGAACTGGCGCGCCTGGGGATCTACCTGCAGACCCTCGTCGGGCGCTTCCGAGTCTGAATTACCCTACACGGCGGCTTACCAAAGCCGCCGCAACTTGTGAAATCTCCTACACAGTTATCAGCCCTCCACGGTCCCGAATCGAATTAGCGTTTCATGTGTCGCGAAACGCTTTCTCTGATTCGGAGGTTCACCATGTTTCTTCGGCTGACCCGCGTGCTGGTCAATGCCAGCGTCCGCCTCAAGCTAGCCCTGGGTTTTGGCCAAGTGCTGATCCTCAGTTTCCTGATCGCAGCCACCGGCTGGCAAGCCTTGAGCGCCGTGCTTTACCGATCCGACAGCCTGACGGTCCTGGGCCATCTGGCTGTCGAAGCCGAGGCCATGCGCGCCGACCGCATCGTGTACCGCACGCTGATGGACAGCAACAGCCTGGACAAGATGAACCAAAGGATTGAACAGATCGACCAGTATCTGACCGGCCTTTCGAGCCGCTTGCGAGCCGCCACCGACCGACAATGGCTGGAAGAAGCGGCTCTGTTGGTGTCGGGCTCGAAAGCCGCGCTCGTACAGTTGCCACCGTTGCTGGCCGCGCGCGAGCAGATCCGTCCGGCGCTCAAGAAGTCCGCCCTGCAGGCCAGCGACACCCTCGCTCAACTGGCCAGTGACTTGCCCGATCAAAATGACGAGAAGGCCCTCGACGCCATCGAGAACCTGCGCCAGGCCATGGAGCAAGCCGAAGATCGAGCGCAGAGCCCCGCCTGGGCGGCCGTTACCTTAAAGGCCTACGCCGATGCGTTCGACCAGTCGCTTGATGAACTGCAGGCCGCGCTGGCTTCCGTCACCGCGCTCCCGGTGGACTCGACGCTGCTCAAGACCGATTTGGCCAACTACCGTGAACAACTGCTAAAGCTCGAGCAAGCCCAGCTCGATACCGAAACCGTGCAAAACAGCTTCGAACAGCAACTCAACGAGCTGCGGGACAAGAGCAATCTGCTGAGCCAGAGCCAGAATGCCAGGCGCAACAACGAGGCGGACCAAACCCGTGCGTTGCTGATCAGCGTGACAGTGGCCGCCCTGGCACTGGGCACGCTGGCCGCCTGGTGGATCGCCCGGCAGATTGCGGCGCCACTGCGAGAAATTCTCGGCGCCGCCCACCGTGTTGCCGAGGGCGACCTCAGCCATGACATGGCGGTCGACCGTCGCGACGAACTCGGCCAGTTGCAGCAAAGCATCGGGCAAATGACCCGCAGCCTGCGTAGCCTGATCAGTAGTATCGGTGACAGTGCCCGGCAGATCGCCGGAGCGGCCACGCAGTTATCCACCGTCACCGAGCAGACCCGCAGCGGGCTCAACGAGCAGAAAGATGAAACCGACCAGGTGGCGACGGCAATGAATGAAATGCTCGCCACTGCCCAGGAAGTGGCGCGCCACGCCGAACGCGCCTCGGTGGCGGCCCAAGAAGCCGACCATCAGGCCGGCGCCGGTGAGCAGGTGGTCACCCAGGCCGTGGAGCAGATTGGCAACCTGGCCAGTGAAATGGCGCTGTCAGGCCGTGCGATGCTCGCGCTGCAACAGGAGAGCCAGAAGATCGCCAGTGTGCTGGACGTGATCAAGTCTGTTTCTCAGCAGACCAACCTGCTGGCCCTGAACGCCGCCATTGAAGCGGCACGTGCGGGCACTGCCGGCCAAGGCTTTGCGGTGGTCGCCGACGAAGTGCGCAGCCTGGCCCAACGCACTCAGGAATCGGCCGAGGAGATCGAAGGGCTTATCCTCGGCCTGCACAATGGTACTCAGCAGGTGGCAGACATCATGGACAGCAGCCGCAACCTGACCGACAACAGCGTCGCCCTGACCCGCGACGCCGGCGACGCCCTGAGCGCCATTGCCCGCACGGTGTCGATCATCCAGGAAATGAACCCGCAGATCGCCGCCGCAGCGGAACAGCAAAGCGCTGTGGCCGAGGAGATCAACCGCAGTGTGTTGAAGGTGCGGGACGTGTCGGAACAAACCGCCGCCGCCAGCGAGGAAACGGCGGCCGCGAGTGTTCAGTTGACAAGGTTGAGCCTGGACTTGCAGACGCTGGTCGACAAATTCAAGCTCTGACCTGTGGCGAGGGAGCTTGCTCCCGCTGGGCTGCGCAGCGGCCCAAAATCTTGGGAGCGCTTCGCACTCCAGCGCGAGCAAGCTCGCTCGCCACAGAGGCAAATATTTCTACAGGACTTGGCGCAGGAAGGCCTGGGCACGCGGGTCTTTTGGCGCATTGAAGAACTCGGCCGGGGCGGCGTCTTCCAGCAGTTTGCCGTGATCGAAAAACAACACCCGGTCTGCCACTTCCCGGGCAAAGCCCATCTCGTGGGTGACGCACACCATGGTCATGCCTTCCAGGGCCAGGGTCTTCATCACGTCGAGCACTTCACCGACCATTTCCGGGTCGAGGGCCGAGGTGGGCTCGTCAAACAGCATCACCTTGGGCTCCATGGCCAGGGCTCGGGCAATGGCGACTCGCTGCTGCTGGCCGCCAGACAGGCGCGATGGAAACTCGTGGGCCTTCTGCGCAATACCGACCTTTTCCAACAGCGCCAGGGCCTTGGCCTCCCGCTCTTGCTTTCCGCGCTTGCGCACGACCTTTTGCGCCAGGCACAGGTTTTCCAGCACGGTCATGTGGGGGAACAGGTTGAAGTGCTGGAACACCATGCCGACTTCACGGCGGTAGGCATTCACGTCGGTCTTAGGGTCGGCCAGTTGCAGGCCGTCGATGCTCACCGAACCCGAATCGAACGCCTCCAACCCATTCAGGCAGCGCAAGAAGGTGGACTTGCCGGAACCCGAAGGACCGATCACCACCAGCACCTCGCCCTTGGCCACTTGGGTGGTGACGTGATCCACCGCGCGCACCAGCTGCCCACGGGTATCGAAGACTTTTACCAGATCGCGTACTTCAATCACTTTGGGCAAGCCTCCGCTCAAGCCGGCTGGCCATCTTCGACAGCGGCAGGTTGATCAGCAGGTACAAGCCCGCCACACAAAACAGGATTTCAAACGGCGAGAAGGAGGTGGTGATCACTTCGCGGCCGCTCTTGAGCAACTCGGTAATCGCGATCACCGACACCAGAGACGTGTCCTTGACCAGGCTGATAAATTGCCCGGCCAGGGGCGGCAGCACACGCTTGAAGGCCTGCGGCAGTACCACGTGGCGCATCGACTGGCTGGCGCTCAAGCCCAGGGAACGCGCCGCTTCATCCTGGCCACGGGTGATGGACTGCACGCCGGCGCGCACGATTTCGGCCACGTAGGCACCCGTGAACAACGACAGCGCGGCAATCCCGGCAAACTCCCGGGACAGGTTGAGCACCGTGCCGATAAAGAAATAGAAAATGAAGATCTGCACCAGCAGCGGCGTGCCCCGCACCAGCTCGACATAGATTGTCGACAGATCGCGCAAGGTGGGATTTTTCGACAGCCTGCACAGCCCGGTCGCCAAGCCAATCGCCAAACCCAGGATGCCGGACACCACCGACAGCCACAGCGTGGTCCACAAGCCCCACATCAATGGTCCCAATGCCCATTGCCGGGTCACGCCGACCACATCGCCTTCAGCCACATCGTCGCCGCGCGCCACTTGCAGGCTGTTATCGGCGACTGTGAGCTTTTGCTCGACTCCGGCGTCGTTGCGCAGGGTGACTTCGGCCGTATCGCCTTTGCGCACCAACTCGACCACGGTGGAAATATCCGCGGCGCGCTGGGAGGTCTCGGCTTGATAGGCGAAGTATTGGGGGACGCGATTCCAGCGCCATTCGTAAGACATCAACGACGTGGCGTAGTACAAGGCACCCGCCAGGCCGACCAGCACGACCACCGTCAGCAGGTGCCAGGGCCATTGGGCTTTTTTCTGTTTCATTTCACTTTCCGCATAGGTGTCGCCTGATAGGCCGCCATCGCGGGCAAGCCCACTCCCACAGGTTGATGTGTGAATACAGTCAAATGTGGGAGCTGGCTTGCCTGCGATACAGGCAACTCGGTGTCAGGCCTTATTCCATGTCCTTGAGCCACTCGGAGCTCTTGAACCACTTGTCATGGATGCGATCGTAGGTGCCGTCGTTACGGATCTGGTGCAGGAAGTTGTTGATGAAGTTGATGCTGTCGTAATCGCCTTTCTTCAAACCGAACGCCAGGGGCTCAAAGGTGAAGGGTTCTTCCAGGAACACCAGTTTGCCGTTACCGACTTTCTTCTCGGCCACCACGTTGTACGGTGCGTCGTAGACGAACGCGTCAGCCTTGCCGTTGACCACGTCGAGCACGCCTTCCTGCTCGTTGTCGTAGCCGTGGTACTTGGCTTTGGAGATCAGCTTCTTGGCGACCATCTCACCGGTGGTGCCGAGCTTGGAGGTCAGGCGGTATTTCTCGTCGTTCAGGTCTTTGTAGGACTTGATGGTGCCTTCCAGTTCCTTGCGGATCAGCAACGTCTGGCCGACCACGATGAAGGGTTCGCTGAAATTCAGGCGCAGGTTGCGTTCCTGGGTCAGGGTCATGCCGCTGCCGATCATATCGAACTTGCCGGTCAGGAAGGCCGGGATGATGCCGTCGTAACCGGTGGACACCAGCTCCAGCTTGACGCCCATGGACTTGGCCATAGCCTTGAGGATGTCGACTTCGAAACCGATGATTTCACCGCGCTTGTCGGTCATTTCGAACGGCATGTAGGTGGGGTCCATGCCAACTTTCAACGTGCCGCGCTTGACAGCCTCATCAATGGCGCCGGCCTGGGCCGCAGTGGCAGCGACCAGCGCAGTGACGCCGAGCATCAGCATCGAAAGATACTTTTTCATCATCAAGACCCCTGAACGATTCTTATAAGGTTGGCGCACAAGAGGGCTGCGCCATTTCGGGGTGCGATCCTAACCCACTCGTTGTCCGCCACAAAGGTTTCACCGGTAAATGTTATCGGCGTGTGTCGGAAAACCCTGACAGCGACCCGGCCAAACACAGGCGCAGACGCTTCAGCGCGGCCTCTCGATCAGGGATTGATGTGTAAGCAGTTATGACGATCAGTCGATCTCGGCTATCCAGGCCGTATCCCTGAACCACTTGTCATGCAGGCGATCGTAGGTGCCGTCCTGGGCGATCTGGTTGAGAAAATGGTTGATCCAATTGAGGCTGTCGTAATCCCCTTTTTTCAGGCCGAACGCCAAGGGCTCAAAGGTGAAGGGTTGCTCAAGTGCCAACAATGTACTGTTCTGTGGCCGACTCATCGCGATCAGGTTGTAGGGCGCATCATGGATAAAAGCATCGGCCTTGCCTTCAACGACCTGCCGCACGCCTTCTTCCGGGTTGGGCACACTGCTGAGCCGCGCAGATACAAGAAAGCGCTGTGCTGCGGCTTCACCGGTGGTGCCTTGGGTGGTAACCACGCGGTAACTGGCGTCGTCCAGTTCTTCAATACTGGAAACCTTCCCCGCCATGCGTGGGTGCAGCAGCACTGTCTGGCCCACCACGACAAATGAATCACTGAAGTTGAGTTTGAGGTTGCGCTCTTGAGTGACCGTCATGCCGCTGCCAATCAGATCAAACTTGTTCGTCGTCAGCCCCGGCAACAGATCCGTGTAAGGCACTGCCACCAATTCAAGCTCTACGCCAAGTGCGCGGCTCATGGTATGGAGCAAGTCAATTTCAAAGCCGACGATGCGCCCCTGCTTATCGAGCATTTCGAAAGGGACGTTATTGGGGGTTGTGCCGACCTTAAGCACCCCACGGCGCACAGCGTTGTCCAGTGCGCCCGCGTAAAGCAAGCCTGCGTGCCCCCCCAGGAAAAAGCCCATCAGCAATGCCAAACAATACCTTTTGATCATGAATGCCCCCGTGGCGAGTCCAATTTGGGGGGCGATCCTAACCCAGCCGCGGGCACGGCAATACGCCTCGATCAAAGGTCTTTTGTTTCGAAATAACAAGGAGTTAGCGATAAAAAGGAAGAAGCGAAAAACGCTGTAGGACCAACGTTTGAAACACCCCCGAAGTGAGCCTTCGGGGGTGCCTGAATCAGGCCGGTTGGGCCTGGGACGACTGTGGTTGCAGGGGCAGCAACGGCGCGTGCGGATCGGCCTTGATCGAGGCACGCCAAGCGCCTAGCCACTCGGCGTGGCCTTCGCTCCACACCTGCTCATGCAGGCGAGCCAGGGCCACCGGGTCGCTGAGCAAGGCCAGGCGTTCGCTGTTGTTGAGGCCGGCCGGGCCGACTTTCAACGCGTGGCGAACCCGTTCCATGCGCAGGTACTCGATGGGCTCGGCCTCACGGTGCCGCGAGGTCGCCAAGGCGCAGGCCAGGGCGTTCTGCTGCGGGTCTACCACCGAACGCACAAAGCCGTCGTTGAGGGCGTGCCAACGGTTTTCGTGGGTGTACTTCTCGGTCGAGAGCAAGGCTTGCGGCGGATTGTATTCCTCAGGGATCAGGAACAGGCTCTCGTCGCGGGACTTGAGGCCCAGCTTGACCCGGCTGGAAATCACCGACACCGGGATCGACAGCATCAGCGAACCGACGATCGGCACCAACCACCACAGGAAGCTCGGGTTCAGCCACACCACCAGCAGGGCCCACAGGAAGCCCAGCAGGGTTTGCGGACCATGACGCTTGACCGCTTCGCTCCATGGTGTGGAGTCATCGTCACGTTGCGGCGAGTTCCAGGTTGCGGCCCAGCCGAGGAAGGCGGCGAGGACGAAACGGGTGTGGAAGATCATCCGCACCGGCGCCAGCAGCATGGAGAACAACATCTCCAGCAGCATCGACAGGGTCACCTTGAACTTGCCACCGAACTCTTTGGCGCCCTTGGCCCAGATCAAGATGATGCTGAGCAGTTTAGGCAGGAACAACAGCACGATGGTGGTGGAGAACAGCGCTACCGCCTTGTCCGGGTGCCATTGTGGCCACAGCGGGTACAACTGGCGCGGCGCCATGAAGTATTGCGGTTCCATCAGGGTGTTCACCGCCAGCAAGGCCGTGGACAACACCAGGAAGAAGAACCACAACGGCGCCGACAGGTAGGACATCACGCCGGTGAGGAACACCGCACGGTGCACCGGGTGCATGCCTTTGACCAGGAACAGGCGGAAGTTCATCAGGTTACCGTGGCACCAGCGACGGTCACGCTTGAGTTCGTCCAGCAGGTTCGGCGGCAGTTCTTCGTAGCTGCCCGGCAGGTCGTAGGCAATCCACACGCCCCAGCCGGCACGGCGCATCAGCGCGGCTTCAACGAAGTCGTGGGAGAGGATCGCACCGGCAAACGCGCCTTTACCGGGCAGCGGCGCCAGGGCGCAGTGCTCGATAAACGGCTTCATACGGATAATGGCGTTGTGGCCCCAGTAGTGGGATTCACCCAACTGCCAGAAGTGCAGGCCGGCGGTAAACAACGGGCCATAGACGCGAGTGGCGAACTGCTGCATGCGCGCATACAGGGTGTCCATGCCCGACGCACGCGGCGCAGTCTGGATAATCCCGGCATCCGGCGTGGCTTCCATCAGGCGCACCAGGCTGGTCAGGCACTCGCCGCTCATCACAGAGTCAGCGTCAAGAACGACCATGTACTTGTAGTCACCGCCCCAACGACGGCAGAAGTCGTCGAGGTTGCCGCTCTTGCGCTTTACGCGACGGCGACGACGGCGATAGAAGATCTTGCCGAAACCACCCGCTTCGCGGCATACGTCGAGCCAGGCTTGCTGTTCGGCGATGCAGATGTCGGCGTCGTTACTGTCGCTGAGCACGAAGAAATCGAAGCGGTCCAGGTCACCGGTTGCGGCCACCGATTCGAACGTCGCACGCAAACCGGCGAATACACGCGGCACGTCTTCGTTACAGATCGGCATCACCAGGGCGGTGCGCGCATCCTTTGGAATCGGCTCGTCACCGGCGCTTTTACCGGAGATACGGTATTTATCGTGACCGGTCAGCAGCTCCAGGAAGCCCATGAGCGCAGTCCAGAAACCGGCCGACACCCAGCAGAACAGAATCCCGAACATGATCAGGATGCTGGTTTGCAGCGCGTAAGGCAGTACCTGGGTAGCGGTTTGCAGCAGGGTCTGGTTGCGGATCTCGTCGAAGTCGACCAGCGACCAGCCTTGGTACGGCATGATGCCTTTCATGTACCAGCCGGCCACGATGGTCTGGCCCAGCATCAGCACCAACAGGATGTAACGACGGATCGAGCCCACGGTACGCCAGCGCGCAGCCGGCAGTACCCGCTCGTCTTTCGGTGGCTTGGGCGGGTTGGTGCGCCCGGTCATCCGGCGCCAACCGCGCACCAGGATGTTGGTGCGCCAAGGCTCGGGCACCACTTTGGTCCGACGGATCGGCGGCGTGGCCTTTAGGCACACACGACCGCTGGCATCGAGCGCCAGCATCTCGGCGTCTTGCAGCTCTTCGGCGCTGTTGAGGGTCAAGCGGCGGCCAACCGACGCTTGGGCAGCGTCGGTCGGTGCGTCGAAGGTCTTGGACGACAGACGTTCGTGCAGCTCGCTGAAGGACTTGCAGCCCGCCAGCTCGGCGCGCTGCTCAGCCGTCATGGGTAGATGCGCCAGATACTCGGACAGAGTCTCTGGCTTGACTTGAGAATTACTCATCGGCAGGCAACTGATAGCTCCAGGTTTCGGTCAGGACTTGCTCGGTCTTGATCGGCTCCGGCGTGGCTGGGGCAGCCTCAGGCTGTTTGGCTTCCTTGTCCTTGGCGTCTTTCTTGGCCTGTTTCTCATGCTGCTTGGCCAAGACTTTATCGGCCTTGAGCACATGGTTGGAAACCGACTCAGCCTCAGGCTGCACGATATCCTGCACCAGTGCCGCGCGCATTTCGGTCGGCTTGCTTGCGTCCTTGATCTTCATACGCAGGGTCAGGCGCCAGCCTTTGGTGTGTTCGTTGTAGCGCACGCTGTTTTCAACCAGTTCAGCGTTATCACCCACACTCACCTGGCTACGCACCGGGGCGTCCGGCAGCAGTTTCTTCAGGGACGGGCCCTCGAAGTCCACCAGGTAGGCCACGCTGCCATCCGGCTGACGGATCAGGTTCGATTGCTTCACATCACCCGTGGAGCGCAGGGTCTGCTTGACCCAGGCACTGTCCGGCGAATGGAAGGCCGCGTCGTCCAGTGTCCAGTGCAGGCGGTAGGCCACGTCCAGCGGCTTGCCGACTTCCGGCAGTTCGGCCGGGCTCCAGAACGCCACGATGTTGTCGTTGGTTTCATCGGCGGTCGGGATCTCGACCAGGTCGACAGAGCCTTTGCCCCAGTCACCTTCAGGCTCGATCCAGGCGCTTGGGCGCTTGTCGTAGTTGTCGTCCAGGTCTTCGTAGTGGCTGAAGTTGCGGCCACGTTGCAGCAGGCCGAACCCACGCGGGTTCTCGACGCTGAAGTTGCTGACCGACAGGTGTTTAGGGTTGTTCAGCGGACGCCAGATCCACTCGCCATTGCCGGCGTGAATCGACAGGCCGCTGGAATCGTGGAGCTCGCGGCGGTAGTTGAGGACCTTGGACGGCTGGTTGGCGCCGAACAGGAACATCGAGGTCAACGGCGCAACGCCCAGCTTGCTGACCTTGTCACGCAGGAACATCTGGGATTTGACGTCCACTACGGTGTCGGTGCCAGGACGCAGGATCAGGCGATAAGCGCCAGTGGCGCGTGGCGAATCCAGCAGCGCGAAAATCACCAGGTGCTTGTCACCCGGCTTTGGACGCTCGATCCAGAACTCGGTGAAACGCGGGAATTCTTCGCCAGACGGCAACGCGGTGTCGATCGCCATGCCACGGGCAGACAAGCCGTACACCTGATCCTTGCCCACGACGCGGAAATAGCTGGCGCCGAGCATGGTCATGATTTCGTCTTGCTTGTCGGCCTTGTTGATCGGGAAAAGCACACGGAAACCGGCGTAACCCAGCTGTTCGGTGGCTTTAGGATCAAATTTCACGTCGCCGAAATCGAAACGCGTCGGGTCGTACTTGATTTCATGCACGCTGTCGGCGGTGACTTCGTTGATTTTCACCGGGGTGTCGAAATGCATCCCCTGGTGATAGAAGGACAGCTTGAACGGGGTGTTCTGATCGGCCCACTCGGCTTTTTCATTGCGGAAACGAATCTTCTGGTAGTCAGCGAATTTCATTTCGCGGAATTCGTTCGGCAAATTGCTGCGCGGAGCTTCGTATTTCTGCCCAGCCAGCTCTTTTGCCTTGGCCGACACATCATCCAGACTGAACGCCCACAGTTGACCCGCGCCGAACAGGCAAAACAGGGCAGAGCCCGTCACCAGTGCGTTTCGTAACCGTTTGGCAGACAATTTTGGTGCATTACAGGGACTAACAATCACGAGCAACCCTCGCCGAAAACAGATCAAAAAACCAACGGCCAGCTATCTATATGCCAGGTTGGCGAGCAATGTTCCGACTCCTCTGGGGCGAAATGATTCCCCATGCGGTTGTCGGACAAGGCTCTACCTAAGTCAAAAATGGA
Source organism: Pseudomonas sp. WS 5503 (assembly GCF_012985385.1). NCBI lineage: Bacteria > Pseudomonadati > Pseudomonadota > Gammaproteobacteria > Pseudomonadales > Pseudomonadaceae > Pseudomonas > Pseudomonas sp. WS 5503. The sequence goes on along the minus strand of NZ_JAAQWI010000003.1, from coordinate 281,667 downwards.
CCAAACAACGCTGATCCCCGTAGCGCGCGATTATCTAGTAGCCCGCGAGACAACGCATCAGGGACAGTGAAGTATTTGTAGCGAAACCCTGCGTTTTTAGGCATTAACGTCGTTTTTCATACATTCATGTCTGTAAGAGGAAGGTCACAGGGCCATCATTGACCAAGTGCACCTGCATATCCGCGCCAAAACGCCCCGACGCCACCTTGCCATGCAATTGTTGCGCTTGTAACAACAAGTGCTCAAAAAGCGCCGCTCCCAGGGCCGGAGGAGCCGCTGTGGAGAAGCTGGGCCGTAGCCCGCTTTTGGTATCCGCCGCCAGGGTGAACTGCGACACCAGCAGCAAACCGCCGCCGATGTCCTTGAGGGACAGGTTCATCTTGCCCTCCTCGTCACTGAACACCCGATAGTTAAGCAGCTTGTGCAGCAGTTTGTCGGCGCTTTCGGGCGTATCTGAAGGCTCGACGGCCACCAGCACCAGCAAACCCTGGTCAATCGAGCCTATCACCTCCCCTGCGACCTCAACCCGGGCGCCACGCACCCGCTGCAACAAGCCCTTCATGCTTCTTCAGGCGGCAGGTCGAGCAGGCGCCGGGCCATTTCGCCGGTCGCACGCACCAGCGCGTCGGTGATGCCCGGCTCGGACGCCGCGTGCCCTGCTTCGCGGATCACCTGCAACTCGCTGTTGGGCCAGGCCTGATGCAGCTCCCAAGCGTTATCCAGCGTGCAGATCATATCGTAGCGGCCATGGATGATGACGCCAGGCAGATGGGCGATCTTGTGCATGTCGCGAATCAGCTGGTTGGGTTCCAGGAAGGAGTTGTTGGTGAAGTAATGGCATTCGATACGTGCGATGGACAAGGCGCGCTGCGGCTCGGAAAACCGTTCCACATGCTGCGGGCTCGGGCACAGGCCCAACATACGGCCTTCCCAGCCCGACCAGGCTTTGGCCGCATGCATCTGGGCGATCTGGTCGTTGCCGGTCAGGCGCTTGTGGTAAGCGGCAATCATATCGTGGCGCTCTTCCACCGGGATGGGTGCCACATAGTCCTGCCAGTAGTCCGGGAACAGGCGGCTCGCGCCCTCCTGGTAGAACCAGCGAATATCCTGCGGGCGGGCGAGGAAGATGCCGCGCACGATCAGGCCATGCACGCGCTCGGGGTGGGTTTGCGCGTAGGCCAGGGCCAGGGTCGAACCCCAGGAGCCGCCGAACAGCACCCATTTGTCGATGCCCAGGTGCTCGCGGATGCGCTCAAGGTCGGCGACCAGATCCCAGGTGGTGTTGTTCTCGAGACTGGCCCTTGGCGTAGAGCGGCCGCAGCCACGCTGGTCGAAGGTGACAATATGGTAGAGGTTCGGGTCGAAATAGCAGCGGCTCTGGGCGTCGCAACCGGAGCCGGGGCCTCCATGGATGAACACGACAGGCAAGCCTTCGGGGGAGCCACTTTCATCGACGTACAGGGTGTGGGTGTCATCGACAGCCAGATCGTGCCGGGCGTAGGGTTTGATCTGCGGGTACCAAGTCTGCATTGCGTGCTCCGTAGGGTGTCGAGTTCATCCCTGGGGGGACGTCTATTATTTTGCCGTCTGGCATCATAAACCCGAATTGTGCAATGAGCATGTCCTTGAGCACTTAGACCTGTGTCAGCAGTTCGCGCCTCAGGTAACCAAGCAGATAGTCATACAGCCGATCCACCTCCGGCACCTGGCCGCGTGCCCGCAAACAACCGTGGGCCAGCCCTTTGCCGGGATGGCGGTGTGTCAGTTGATAAAAGTGTTGCTGAACCCCCGTTATCGCAGGCAAGCCAGCTCCCACATTTCGAGCGCATTCTCATGATAGAGCGCGGTCAAGCGGGCTTGCTCGCGAAAGCTATTGCAGCAGCACCAACAATTACCGGTAGTGCTTCTGCCCCCAAGCCAACAGCCCTTCCAGCAACTGCCTCAACACCACCTGCGTCGGCTCGGCCAAATCATGGCGATAACGGAACGGCTCGAACTCCTCCATATAGGTGCTCTGGCACAACTCCAGCTGCACCGCATGAATATCCTGCGCCGGGTTGCCGTAGTGACGGGTGATATGGCCGCCCTTGAAGCGCCCGTTCAGCACATGGGTATATTGCGGATGCTGAGCGCAGATGGCTTCCAGCTGGCTGGCCAGCTGCGGGTCGCACGCAGCGCCGTTGAAGGTACCCAAATTGAAGTCCGGCAATTTGCCGTCAAACAGGTGCGGGATCACCGAGCGGATCGAGTGCGCGTCGAACAGCAGCGCGTAGCCGAACTCGGCCTTGAGGCGTGCCAGTTCTTCCTGCAGTTGACGGTGGTACGGACCCCAGATTTTTTGCAGGTAACTGGCCCGCTCCTCCTCGGAGGGCGTTTGCCCTTCACGGAACAACGGCACGCCATCGAACAGCGTCTCTGGGTACAGGCCGGTAGTAGCACCGGCATACAGCGGCGCGTTGTCGGAGGGCCGGTTGAGGTCGATGACAAACCGCGAGTACTCCGCCGCCAGGGTGCTGGCGCCCAGCTCTTCGGCAAAGTCATACAACAGCGGGATATGCCAATCGGTATCCGGCAGGCTTTGCGCCTCGGGGATCAACCCGGCCTCCACCGCAGGGGTGAGCCGCAGGCCGGCGTGGGGCATGCTGATCAGCAGCGGCACGCGGCCTTGTTTGAATGTCAGAACCTTATCCACAACTGCATCCTCTCAAACAGTGACGTCGACGCCGTGGCGCACGACGCGTTTATCCAGTTCGCCACCCAGCCAGTAGGCCAGGTCGGCGGGGCGATCGATCTGCCAGGCGACAAAATCCGCGACCTTGCCCACTTCCAGGGAACCATGGGTATCGCCCAGGCCCAACGCGGTGGCCGCGTGTTGCGTGGCGCCGGCCAGGGCTTCTTCCGGGGTCATGCGGAACAGGGTGCAGGCCATGTTCAGCATCAGCCGCACCGACAGCGCCGGTGATGTGCCGGGGTTGAGGTCGCTGGCGATGGCGATCTTCACGCCGTGTTTGCGCAGGGCGTCCATGGGCGGCAATTGGGTTTCACGCAGGAAGTAGAACGCGCCCGGCAATAGCACGGCGACGGTACCGGCCGCAGCCATGGCGATGGCGTCTTCTTCAGTCATGAATTCCAGGTGGTCGGCCGACAACGCGTGGTAGCGCGCCGCCAGGCTTGAGCCATGCAACGACGAGAGTTGCTCGGCGTGCAGCTTCACCGGCAAGCCAAGTTGCTGGGCGACCTTGAATACCCGCTCAACCTGCTCGGGGGAAAATGCCAGGTATTCACAGAAGGCATCGACCGCATCCACCAACCCCTCGGCGGCCAGGGCCGGCAGCATCTGGCTGCAGATGTGCTCGATGTAATCGTCGGCGCGGTCCTTGTACTCCGGCGGTAACGCGTGGGCGGCCAGGCAGGTGGCGCGCACGCTGACCGGCAGCGCTTCACCCAGGCGCCGGACCACGCGCAACATCTTGCGTTCGTTGGCCAGGTCCAGGCCGTAGCCGGACTTGATCTCCACCGTGGTCACGCCGTCACGCAGCAAACTGCGCAGGCGCTTTTCAGCGCTCAAGAACAGCTCATCTTCGCTCGCCGCACGGGTTGCGCGCACAGTGCTGGCAATGCCGCCGCCCTTGGCCGCGATCTCGGCGTAGCTGACACCTTCGAGGCGCTGCTCGAATTCGCCGCTGCGATTGCCACCGAACACCGTATGGGTGTGGCAATCGATCAGCCCGGGGGTGACCCACGCGCCTTGCAGGTCATGCACCTGGGCGTAATCCGCGGTTGGCGCCTGGCTGCGGGGGCCGACCCACTCGATGAGCGAGCCGGCAGTCACCATGGCGGCATCCTCGATGATCGAGTATTTGCCGTTGGCCATGGTTGCGACGTGGCAGTGTTGCCAAAGCGTTTTCATCAACGCCTCCCTAAGTTATCGATGAGACAAAACCGGGTCGTAATCGACCTTGGCCGTTTGCCCGGCGGCAGGCTTGACCCACAGCCAGTAGGCGATGATCAGCAGCACGATCCACACGGCGCCTACCATCAACGCCGCCTGGGTATCCGGGAAGTAACCGAGTACACCAAACACAAACAGCATGAACACAATGGCCGCCGCCGGCGCATAAGGCCAGAACGGCACCGGGAATTTCAGTTCGGCGATCTGCGCCTTGGTCATCGAGCGGCGCATGGCGACCTGGGTAAACAGGATCATCAGCCATACCCACACGGTGGCGAAGGTGGCAATCGAGGCGATCAGCAAGAACACGTTTTCCGGGATCAGGTAGTTGAGCACCACACCGCCGAGCAAGGCGGCGCCCATGACCACCACGGTCATCCATGGCACGCCTTGCTTGGACAATTGCGCGAAGCCCTTGGGCGCCTGCCCTTGTTGAGCCAGGCCGTACATCATGCGCCCGGCGCCGAAGATGTCGCTGTTGATCGCCGACACCGCCGCCGAGATCACCACGATATTGAGGATAGTCGCCGCCGAGCCTATCCCCAGGTTGCTGAAGATCTGCACGAACGGGCTGCCCTGGCTGCCGATCTGCGGCCACGGGTAGATGGCCATCAACACGAACAGGGTGAGCACGTAGAACAGCAGGATACGCAGCGGCACAGCGTTGATCGCCTTGGGGATCACCCGCTGTGGGTCCTTGGCTTCACCGGCGGTGATGCCGATGATTTCGATGCCACCAAAGGCAAACATCACCACGGCAAACGAGGCGATCAGCCCACCAATGCCGTTGGGCATGAAGCCGCCGTGGGCCCACAGGTTGCTCAGGCCGCTGGCCTGGGTTTCGCCCGCCGAGTGAATGCCGAACAACATGATGCCAAAGCCGCCGAGGATCATCGCCACAATGGCACCGACCTTGAGCAACGACAGCCAGAACTCCATCTCGCCAAAGACTTTGACGTTGCACAGGTTCAGGCCGCCGATCAAAAACACGATGCCCAGCACCCAGACCCAACGGGCCACTTCGGGAAACCAGAAGCCCATGTAGATGCCGAACGCGGTGACGTCGGCGAGGCAGACGATGATCATTTCAAAGGCGTAGGTCCAGCCGAGGATAAACCCGGCCATGGGCCCCAGGTAGGTGCTGGCGTAGTGGCCGAAGGAGCCAGACACCGGGTTGTGCACGGCCATCTCACCGAGGGCGCGCATCACCATGAATACAGCAGCGCCGCCGATCAGGTAGGCCAGCAGCACGGCAGGACCGGCCATTTGGATGGCGGAGGCAGAGCCATAGAACAGCCCGGTGCCGATCGCGGAACCGAGGGCCATGAATCGAATATGTCGGGCGTTGAGCCCGCGTTTCAAACCTTTTTCTGGCTGGTGCATTTCTCGTCCCTAATTATTCTTATGAGGAGAAGATCGTTCCCACGCTCGGCGTGGGAACTCCGACCTGGACGCTCCGCGTCCGCTTTTAGAGCGGTGACGCAGAGCGTCACAGGATGCATTCCCACGCGGAGCGTGGGAATGATCAGGCACAGACCGAGTCCCGGTCAGAGGCTTGGCAGCAACTTGGCCGGCACCAGCTCATTCAGGCAGCGGCTGGCGAGCAGCTCGCTGGCGGCGTTGATGTCCGGGGCGAAGAAGCGGTCCTTGTCATAGAACGCCACTTTGTCGCGCAGGATGCCACGGGCTTTTTCCAGCTTGGGCGAGGTCTTCAGGCCGTCGCGCAGGTCCAGGCCCTGGCACGCCGCGAGCCATTCCACCGCGAGGATGCCCCGGGTGTTCTCGGCCATTTCCCACAAACGCTTGCCCGCAGCCGGTGCCATGGACACGTGGTCTTCCTGGTTGGCCGAAGTCGGCAAGCTGTCGACGCTATGGGGATGGGCCAGCGCCTTGTTCTCGCTGGCGAGCGCGGCAGCGGTCACCTGGGCGATCATGAAGCCGGAGTTCACCCCGCCATTGCCCACCAGAAACGGCGGCAGTTGCGACATGTGCTTGTCCATCATCAACGAGATCCGGCGCTCGCTCAGGGAGCCGATTTCGGCAATGGCCAGCGCCATGTTGTCGGCGGCCATGGCCACGGGTTCGGCGTGGAAGTTGCCACCGGAAATCACATCGCCCTCGGCAGCAAAGACCAACGGGTTATCGGACACTGCGTTGGCCTCTACCACCAGCACCTCGGCGGCCTGGCGCAATTGAGTCAGGCACGCACCCATGACCTGCGGCTGGCAACGCAGGGAATACGGGTCTTGCACCTTGTCGCAGTTCTGGTGCGATTGGGACACCTGGCTGCTCTCACCGAGCAGGTCACGATAGGCCGCTGCCGAGTCGATCTGGCCACGCTGGCCACGCGCCGCATGAATACGCGCATCGAACGGCGAACGCGAACCCAGTACCGCTTCCACAGTGAGGCCGCCGCAAGCGAGGGCAGCGGCGAACAGGTCTTCGCCTTCGAACAGGCCACGCAGGGCATAGGCCGTGGACACCTGGGTGCCGTTGAGCAGCGCCAGGCCTTCTTTGGCGGCCAGGGTCAGCGGCGTGAGGCCGGCGATTTTCAGTGCCTCGGTGGCTTCCAGCCATTCGCCCTTGTAACGCGCCTTGCCTTCGCCAAGCAGTACCAGGGACATGTGCGCCAGCGGCGCCAGGTCACCGGAAGCACCCACTGACCCCTTGAGCGGAATGTGCGGGTACACCTCGGCGTTGATCAGCGCGATCAGCGCGTCGATCACCTGGCGACGAATCCCGGAGAAGCCACGGCTCAGGCTGTTGACCTTGAGCACCATGACCAGTCGCACCAGTGCATCGCTGATCGGCTCACCGACGCCGGCGGCGTGGGACAGGACCAGGGAACGCTGGAGGTTTTCCAGGTCTTCGCTGGCGATGCGGGTCGAGGCCAACAGGCCAAAACCGGTGTTGATGCCATAGGCGGTGCGGTTCTCGGCGAGAATCTGCTCCACGCAGGCAACGCTGGCTTCGATCTGGGCCGAGGCGCTGTCATCCAGGCTGAGGGTTACTGGCTGCTGGTAGATGGCACGCAGTTGGGCGAGGCTCAGTTGGCCTGGAATCAGGTTTAGCGCAGTCACATTCATACTCCTTGTGAATTGTTCTTAGGTGTTCAGTGCAAATTCGGTAAAGCAGTGTCTTTAAGCAATTGGGCAGCGGCGGCAATATCCGGCGCCAGCCAGCGGTCCTGTTCATAAGCAGGGACCACTTCGCGCAGCAAACGCCAGGCGCGGTCGGTACCGGCGCCGAAGCGCTGGTCCTTGAGAAACTCGAAAGCCTGGGCCGCCAGCAGGTACTCGATAGCAAGAATCTGGGTGACGTTGGCCAGCACCTGGTGCAACTTGAGCGCGGCGTTGGTGCCCATGCTCAAGTGGTCTTCCTGCAGGCCTGAGGTGACGAAATTGTCGAGCACCGCCGGTTGCGCCAACTGGCGGTTCTGCCCGCACAAGGACGCGGCGACGTACTGCACGATCATCATTCCGGAGTTGACGCCCGGGTTGCTCACCAGGAAGGCTGGCAGGCCGCTGACATGCGGGTTGACCAGGCGGTCCAGGCGACGCTCGGCCACCGAACCGATCTCGGCCATGGCGATGGCGAGCATGTCGGCCGCCAACGCGACGGACTGTCCGTGGGGGTTGGCCTGGGACACCACGCGGTAGCTGTCTGGGGTGCCCAGCACCAGCGGGTTGTCGGTGGCGCTGTTGAGTTCGGTCTCGATCTGGCGCGTGGCGTGTTCCACCTGGTCGCGGGCCGCGCCGTGAATCTGCGGGATCGAGCGAATGCTCAAGGCGTCCTGGGTGCGAATACCCTTGCTGCTGGCAATCACCTCACTGCCATCGAGCAGGGCACGCAGGTTGATACCTACGTGCTGCATGCCAGGATGCGGTTTGAGAGCAATGATTTCTTCGTCAAAGGCGTCGATCTGGCCGCGCTGGGCTTCGAAGCTCATGGCACCGATCACGTCGGCCCACTGCAGCAAGTGATGCGCGTCGGCCAGGGCCAGGCAGCTCAGGCCGGTCATGCACGGCGTGCCGTTGACCAGGCACAGGCCGTCCTTGGCGCCGAGCACCACCGGCTGCAAGCCTTCAGCCTGCAACGCGTGTTGCGCCGTGACGATCTGGCCGCGATAACTCACATTACCAACGCCCAGCAGGGCCACGCCGATATGGGCCATGTGGGTCAGGTACCCCACCGAGCCTTGGGACGGTACTTGCGGGGTGATGCCGTGGTTGAGCAGCGCCAGCAGCGCGTGTACCACCTGCGGATGCAGGCCGGATTTGCCGTGGCTGTAGTTGATGATCGCCGCGCAGATGATCGCACGGGTTTGCTCATCGCTGAGCACCGGGCCGACGCCGCAGGCGTGGCTCAACAGCGTATTGCGCGACAGTTGGCTCAGTTGCTCGGTCTTGAGCGAGACGTTGCACAACGCGCCCAGGCCGGTGTTGACACCATAGGCACGCTCGCCGCTGGCGACGATGCGCTGCACGATGGCCTGGGCATTGTCGATACGCGCCCAGGCGTGGCCCGACAGTTCGAGCATGGCGCCGTGGCGGGCGACGGCGGCGACGTCCTGCCAGCGCATGGGGGTGTCGGCGATGATGATTTTGGTTGCCTGGGACATCTTCATACCTTCTTCAATTCTTAGGCAGCATTGATCGTTCCCACGCTCTGCGTGGGTACGCCGCCTGGGACGCTCTGCGTCCCCCCAAGTGACGCGGAGCGTCACGAAATGCGTTCCCACGCGGAGCGTGAGAACGTTCAAGCCCGGATCAGACCACCGCCGCCCGCCGCTGAACAAAGCGGTCCACATACTCATCCGCCGGCGAATGCAGAATCTCTCGCGGCGTGCCGACCTGGATCAGCTTGCCGTCCTTGAGGATCGCAATGCGGTTGCCGATGCGCACGGCCTCGTCGAGATCGTGGGTGATGAACACGATGGTCTTGTGCAGGGTCTTTTGCAGTTCGAGCAACTGATCCTGCATCTCGGCGCGGATCAACGGGTCGAGGGCGCTGAAGGCTTCGTCCATCAGGATGATGTCGGTGTCGGCCGCCAAGGCGCGGGCCAGGCCCACGCGCTGGCGCATGCCACCGGACAGCTGGTGCGGGTATTTGTTTTCGTAGCCTTTGAGGCCCACGGTTTCGATCCAGTGCAACGCACGTTCGGCGCAGACTTGCTTGGTTTCGCCACGCACTTTCAGGCCGTAGGCAACGTTGTCGAGCACGCTCTTGTGCGGCAGCAGGCCGAAGCTCTGGAACACCATGCTGATCTTGTGCCGACGGAATTGGCGCAGGGCTTCCATGTCCAGTTGCAGGATGTCTTCGCCATCCACCAGGATCGCGCCGCTGGTGGGGTCGATCAGGCGGTTGAAGTGGCGCACCAGGGTGGATTTGCCCGAACCCGACAAGCCCATGATCACAAAGATCTCACCGGTGCCGATGTTCAGGGACAAGTCATTGACGCCGACCACGCAACCGGTCTCGGCCAGTACCTGGTCTTTGGTCTTGCCCTGGCCGACCATGGCCAGCGCATCCTGGGCGCGTGCGCCGAAAATCTTGAAGACGTTTTTGACTTCGATTTTGCTGACAGTCGTCATTTGCTCGCCTCATGCCGTGGGCGGCCATAAGCCTGGGTAATGCGGTCGATGACCACTGCAAGAATCACGATCGCCAGCCCGGCTTCAAGGCCACGGCCAACGTTGAGGGTCTGGATGCCGACGAGTACGTCTTCACCCAAGCCACGGGCACCGATCATCGAGGCGATCACCACCATCGACAGCGCCATCATGGTGGTCTGGTTGATCCCGGCCATGATGCTTGGCAGCGCCAGCGGCAATTGCACGCCGAACAGTTGCTGCCAGCGGTTGGCGCCGAAGGCGTTGATGGCTTCCATGACCTCGCCATCGACCTGGCGAATACCCAGGTCTGTCAGGCGAATCAGCGGCGGCGCGGCGTAGATCACTGTAGCGAAAATCGCCGGGACCTTGCCCAGGCCGAACAGCATCAGCACCGGGATCAGATACACGAAGCTGGGCATGGTTTGCATGATGTCCAGCAGCGGCATCAGCACCGAACGCAGGCGATTACTGCGCGCCGACAAGATACCCAGGGGGATGCCGATCAACACCGAAATCACCGTGGCCACCATCATCAATGCCAGGGTTTGCATCAGCTTGTCCCACAGGCCAACGGCGCCCACCAGGAACAGCAAACCGACGATCACCGCCGTGGTCACCACCTTGCGTGTGGCGTGCCAGGCGATGCCCCCGACGATGGCCAGCATCAGCCACCAGGGCGCTGCGCGCAGCAGGCCTTCCAGGTTGACGATGGCCCACAGCAGCGTATCGGAGATGTGCCGGAACACATCGCCGTAGTTGGTGACCAGTGCGTCCACCCAACCGTTGACCCAGTCGGCGATGGAAAAGGTAAAGCTCTCAGGAAACATATCGTGCTCTCGATCCAGTGGGTTGTGGCCAGCCGCCCGGCCACCCTTGAGGGTAGCCGTGCACACTTGACCTACAAGGCCGCGTCGATTTTCTTGGCTGCGTCTTCGCTCACCCAGGCGTGCCAGACTTCAGGATGTTCCTTGAGGAATATTTTCGCCAGTTTCGGCGACTCGATCCGCTCCTTGGCCATGCGGCCCAGGTTCTGGTTCAGCAGGTCGATGGGCAGGTTGACCTTTTCCAGCACGGCCACCAGCTCCGGGGCTTGTTCGTGGAAAGTCTTGGAGAGGCCGACCTTGATGCTCACGGTTTTGTCCACGCCGGGCTTCTCTTCCAACTTGACCAGATCGACCTGGCCCATCAGCGGTGTCGGTGACCAGTAGTAGAACAGGATCGGCTCGCCACGCTTGTAGCTCGACAGTACCGCCGCATCCAGCGCCGGGCCGGTGCCCGGGCGGAAGTTGGTGTAGGTGCTTTCCAGGCCGTAGCTCTTAAGCATTTCGCTGTTGTCCAGCTCGCAGGTCCAGCCGGCCGGGCAGTTGTAGAAGCGGCCCTTGGACGGCTCTTCCTGGTCCTTGAACACCGAGGCGTATTTGGCCAGGTCGGCGATGCTTTTCAGGTCCGGGGCCTTGGGTTCGAGCTTGCGCTTGGCGTCACCTTCGATCACATAGCGCGGCACGTACCAGCCTTCGACCGCGCCCACCACCGGGGCACCGACGCCAACGACTTTGCCGGCCTTCTCGGCTTTGTTCCAGACCTCGCTGCGGCCTACCCACTCCTCGGCGAACACTTGGATATCGTTGCTGCCCAGGGCGTTTTCCATGGTGATGGAATTGCCCGGCAAGCTGTCGGTTTTGCAGTCGTAGCCTTTTTCGAGCACGGTTTGCAGGATGTCGGTGAGCAACATGCCGCTTTCCCAATTCAGGCCGGCGAATTTCACCGGTTTACCCGACTCGCACCAACCGGCCGCCTGGGCGCCGGCACTTGCCAGCACGCCGGCCGCGAACAAAGTAGCCAGCAAGGTCTTATTCATAGTCATTGTTGTGACGCTCCCAATCTTGAAATGGATTACGGCAGTCAGTAGGCGTCCTGCCCTGTCCACGTCCCATCAGGCTTGTGCAGCCAGCTCGTTTGTTATGGGTGAAGCGCCCTGCTCTTTTGGCAGGATCAGGTGATCGGGTACCGTGCCGTGCCATTTTTTCGCACACACGTAATACAGGGCCGCCGGCAGTACCAGGCCGATGATCCAGGAGATATCCACATCACCCAGCGCGGCCACCAGGGGGCCGGTGTAGAACTTGGTGGAGATGAACGGCAACTGCACCAGTACGCCGAACACATAAACGCTGATGCCCAGCAGGTTCCAGCGGCCGTAGCGACCGTTCGGATCGGCCAGCGCCGGCACGTCATAACGCTCGCGGGTGATGCAGTAGTAATCCACCAGGTTGATCGCGCTCCAGGGCGTAAAGAACGCCAACAGGAACAGGATGAACGACTTGAATGCACCGAGGAACGAATGCTGGCCGAGCAACGCGATCAGCGTGGCCGTGCCGACGATCATCAACACGAATACCAGACGCTGCAGACGCGTGACCTCCAGACGCCCACGAAAGCCGCTGATGATAGTGGCGATGCACATGAAGCTGCCGTAGGAATTGAGCGTCGAGATGGTGACCTTGCCGAACGCGATGCTGAAATACAGCAACGCAGCGGTGGCCCCCGTGCCGCTCAAGCCAACGATGTACGCCACCTCGTGACCGGCAAACTGCCCGTTGGACATGGCCGCGGCAAACACGCCGAGGACCATCGCCACTTGGGCCCCGATGACCGAACCTGCGCCAGCAGCGAGAAAGGTTTTGACCGATGAGGTGTGGCTCGGCAGGTAACGCGAGTAATCCGCCACGTAAGGGCCGAACGCAATCTGCCAAGAGGCCGCCAGCGACACGGCCAGCAGGAAACTGCTCCAGCTGAAGTGGCGGATCTGCAGGAGCGCGCCAACGTCGGTCTGGCTCATCAGGCGGCTGAACAGGTACACAAAGGCAACCACGCCAATCAGGCTGGCGACCCGGCCGATGAAGTGGATCACCCGGTAACCCAGCACCGTGACCAGCACGATGACACTGGCGAAGATCAGGATGCCGACGCTGTCGCTGACCCCGAACAACTGGCCCAGCGCCTGGCCCGACAACACGGTACCGGTGGCGGTGAAACCCAGGTACATCAAGCACACCAGCACAATCGGAATGGCCGCGCCATACACGCCGAACTGCACCCGGCTGGAAATCATCTGCGGCAGGCCAAGCTTGGGCCCTTGCGCCGCATGCAGCGCCATGACGCCACCGCCGATCAATTGACCGATGAGCAAGCCGATCAACGACCAGAACACATCACCGCCCAGCACCACGGCCAGCGCCCCGGTGACAATCGCAGTGATCTGCAGGTTGGCACCCATCCACAGGGTGAATTGACTGAATAGACGACCATGTCTTTCCGCTTCCGGGATGTAGTCGATCGAACGTTTCTCGATCAACGGGGTGGTGTCGTTTGCAGCCATGTTGTTCAACCTCTGATGGATTGTTTTGTATGCATCTTGCTCTTCTGTGGGAGCTGGCTTGCTGTGGCGAGGGAGCTTGCTCTCGTTCGACAGCGAAGCTGGAGCCGGCTTTTTGGGGCTGCTTCGCACCCCAGCGCAAGCAAGCTTGCTCGCCACACAAGCCCACCCCACATTGAGTTACTTGATCATCGGCAGGTTCAGGCCTTGTTCCTTGGCGCAGTCGACAGCGATCTGGTAACCCGCATCCGCATGACGCATCACCCCGGTCGCCGGGTCGTTGTGCAGCACGCGGGCAATCCGCTCGGCCGCTTCGTCAGTACCGTCGCACACAATCACCATCCCCGAGTGCTGGGAGAAGCCCATGCCCACGCCGCCACCGTGGTGCAGCGAGACCCAGGTGGCGCCGCTCGCGGTGTTGAGCAAGGCGTTGAGCAGTGGCCAGTCGGACACAGCGTCGGAGCCGTCCTGCATGGCTTCGGTTTCGCGGTTCGGGCTGGCGACCGAGCCGGAGTCCAGGTGATCACGGCCGATCACGACCGGCGCGGACAGCTCGCCGCTGCGCACCATTTCGTTGAACGCCAGGCCCAACTTGGCACGCTGGCCCAGGCCGACCCAGCAGATACGTGCCGGCAGGCCCTGGAAGCTGATGCGCTCGCGGGCCATGTCCAGCCAGTTGTGCAGGTGGGCATCGTCCGGGATCAGTTCTTTGACTTTGGCGTCGGTCTTGTAGATGTCTTGCGGGTCGCCGGACAGCGCCGCCCAACGGAACGGGCCGATGCCACGGCAGAACAGTGGGCGGATGTAAGCCGGTACGAAACCTGGGAAGTCGAACGCGTTTTCCACGCCCTCTTCCTGGGCCATCTGGCGGATGTTGTTGCCGTAGTCGAAGGTCGGGATGCCTTGCTTCTGGAATTCGAGCATGGCTTTGACGTGGACGGCCATCGACTGCTTGGCGGCCTTGATCACGGCGGCCGGCTCGGTCTTGGCGCGAGCGCGATATTCGTCCCAGGTCCAGCCGGCCGGCAGGTAGCCATTGAGTGGGTCGTGGGCACTGGTCTGGTCGGTGACCATGTCCGGGCGCACGCCGCGCTTGACCAATTCCGGCAGGATCTCGGCGGCGTTGCCCAGCAGGGCGATGGAGATGGCCTTGCCTTCCTTGGTGTACTTGGCGATACGCGCCAGGGCGTCGTCGAGGTCCGTGGCCTGCTCGTCGACGTAGCGGCTGTTCAGGCGGAAGTCGATGCTGACTTGCTGGCACTCGATGTTCAGCGAGCAGGCGCCGGCCAGGGTTGCGGCCAATGGCTGCGCGCCGCCCATGCCGCCGAGGCCGGCGGTGAGCACCCAACGGCCGGTCAGGTCGCTGTTGTAATGCTGGCGGCCGGCTTCCACGAAGGTTTCGTAGGTGCCTTGAACGATGCCCTGGCTGCCGATGTAGATCCAGCTGCCGGCGGTCATCTGGCCGTACATGGCCAGGCCCTTGGCATCCAGTTCGTTGAAATGCTCCCAACTGGCCCAGTGCGGTACCAGGTTGGAGTTGGCAATCAGCACGCGCGGGGCGTTGCTGTGGGTCTTGAACACGCCGACTGGCTTACCGGATTGCACCAGCAGGGTTTCGTCGTCGTTCAGATTGGTGAGGCTCTCGACGATCTGGTCGTAGCACTCCCAGTTGCGCGCCGCACGGCCGATACCGCCGTACACCACCAATTCTTTGGGATTCTCGGCCACTTGCGGGTCGAGGTTGTTCATCAGCATGCGCAGCGGCGCTTCGGTCAGCCAGCTTTTGGCGGTGAGCTTGTTACCGCGGGCGGCGCGGATTTCGACGTCACGGTATTTTGTAGGCTTGGTCACAGCTAGGACTCCTCGGCGATCGATGCGCGAACATGGATGGTGCGAAGTCTTACGCACACATCTTTACTTGTATGTACAAGCATATGCAATCGAGCGGCCAACTTTTGAAATGAGCCTCGCAGATTTTTTCCAAAGGCGCGCGCAAGCCTTGATAATCAAGGCTTGGAGGTTTGATGAAATTTCTTACGGAGGCGTTTTACAGCAAAGAGGATTTGTCACGACAGCGTGGCTTTGCGTCACGCTGGGGCGTTCGGTAACAAATTGGTGCGCGGTCTTGGGAACAGCGCACAAACAAATATGGGAGCTGGCTTGCCTGCGATAGCGGTGTGTCAGTCAGCACATCCTAGCCTGATACACCGCTATCGCAGGCAAGCCAGCTCCCACAGTTTTTAACCGCGTGCGGTCAGTTCGATGATGCAGCAGCGGCCTGTGACCGATATTTCCAGCAGTTCAGTGTTACCGTCCACTTGCAGGCAATCGTAATGGCCCAGCTTCTCGCCCAGCACCGTCACTTCATCCGCCACGCTGAACACCAACAGCGTCTGCGCCGTGCTGAAAAACCGCTGCACGCCATCCACCCACTGCAAGCGTGCGTGGTAACGCTGTGGCGAGTAGATCAGATTGAAATCGCGAATCGGCCCGGTGATCAAACGGCATGACACCTGGCTTTCGCCCTTGAACGCGAACGGCTGCAACGGTAACAACCCGCGCTGCTCCTCACCGTCTACGGTCAGCACCATGCCGGCGCCTTTGATCACCGTAATCACTCGCTGGTAACCGGCGAAGGTGGAAAACCCACCCGACTCGGCGATATCGGCAATCGACAAACGCCAGCCAAATCCATCCAGGCCGGTGCCGGCGTCGCGACTGATTTCTTCGGTACTGCCGCCGCCGTTCTTCCACGGCATGCGCACGTAGTCGGCGGCGCGCCAGACGTTGATCTCACTCATTTACTGAAGCGTCCTTCGAGGCTGTGACGGGAACCGGGGTGGATCAACCGCGCCGCAGTCACCGGCTGGCGACCCGACCAGGTGCGTCGGCGAATCAACAGGCACGGCTCGCTCGGCTCGATCTGCAACAACTTGCACTCGGCGGCATCGGCGAGAATCGCCTCAACCACATGCTCACCCTCAGTCAACGGCGCGACCTGGTTCAAATAGGCATACGGGGTTTGCTGGGTGAAGTCCTGCTGCAGGTATTCCGGCGCGACCAGGGCGTTGACGAAACGGTCTTCGATTTGCACAGGAATGTCGTTCTCGTAATGCACGATCAACGAGTGGAACACCCGCCCGCCTTCGCGCATTTCCAAGGCGACGGCGCGCTCGGAACCAGCAGCTTCTTCGCCCAGGGTGATGACCTGGCAAGTGTGCCGATGCCCGCGGGAGGCGATTTCATCGGCGATATTGTGCACTTCAAACAGGGCCGACTGGCTTTTCGGCTCGGCAACAAACGTACCCACACCCTGCATACGCACCAACAAGCCTTCGGCGGTCAGCTCGCGCAGGGCACGGTTGATGGTCATGCGGCTGAAGCCCAACTCGCTGACCAGCTCGCTTTCCGACGGCACGCGGTAATGGGGCGGCCAGTTGCCGTTGAGGATCTGCTGGCTGATCATCTGTTTGACGCGGGCATACAAGGGCGCCGGACTTTCGTCCATGTGGGCAGCCAGCGAAGAGTTGGCGGGCGGAGTCGGCACAGGGAATCCTTGCAGGGGAAAAAGATGCATAGATTGCCGGAGTTTACCGAGCAGGCAAACGTCTGTATATGTATATACAAATAAACACACGACCGGGGTGCCTTGATCATGTCCGCTTTCTTTGCCGAACGCGCACTGCTGCCTAATGGATGGGCCAATGATGTACGTCTTGAAGTCAGCGCCGATGGCCTGCTGACAAAGGTTGAGCCCAATGCCAGTGCAGAAGGCGCGGAACGGCTCAGGGGCCCGGTGTTGGCGGGCATGCCGAACCTGCACTCCCATGCCTTCCAACGCGCCATGGCGGGCTTGGCCGAAGTGGCCGGCAACCCCAACGACAGTTTCTGGACCTGGCGCGACTTGATGTACCGCATGGTCGGCAAGATCAACCCCGAGCAGTTACAGGTCATCGCCCGTCAGCTGTATATCGAAATGCTCAAGGCCGGCTACACCTCGGTAGCCGAGTTTCATTACGTGCACCACGATCTCAGCGGCCAGCCCTATGCCGACCGTACGGAGCTGTCCCGCCAGATCAGCCAGGCGGCCGCCAGCAGCGGGATCGGCCTGACCTTGCTGCCGGTGCTCTACACCCACGCGGGTTTTGGTGGCCAAGCGCCGAATGAAGGCCAGCGACGGTTTATCAACAGCACGGAACACTACCTGGACCTGCAAGCACGCCTGCAGCCCATTCTGGCGGCACAACCGGCCCAGCAACTGGGCCTGTGCTTCCACTCCCTGCGCGCCGTAACCCCCGAACAAATCCAGACCGTGCTGGGCGCCAGTGACAAAAACTGCCCCGTGCATATCCACATCGCCGAACAGCAAAAAGAAGTCGACGACTGCCTGGCCTGGAGCGGCAAGCGCCCGTTGCAGTGGCTGTATGACAATGTCGAGGTGGATGATCGCTGGTGCCTGGTGCATGCCACCCATGCCGATGCCGACGAAGTCACGCGCATGGCCAACAGCCGAGCGATTGCCGGTTTGTGCCTGACCACCGAAGCCAACCTGGGCGATGGGATTTTTCCGGCGGTGGACTTCCTCGCTCAGGGCGGCCGCATGGGCATCGGTTCCGACAGCCATGTGTCACTGAGCGTGGTGGAAGAACTGCGTTGGCTGGAATACGGCCAGCGCCTGCGCGATCAACGGCGCAACCGCCTGTATCGCAGCGATCAGCCGATGGTGGGTCGCACGCTGTTCGATGCTGCGCTGGACGGTGGCGCACAAGCGCTGGGCCAGCCGATTGGTCGACTGCAAGTGGGCAAGCGTGCGGACTGGATAGTGCTGGACGGTAGCGACCCGTACTTGGCGACGGCCAGTGAGGATGGGATTCTCAACCGCTGGCTTTTTGCCGGTGGTGATCGGCAAGTGCGCGATGTACTGGTCAATGGCAAATGGGTGGTGCGAGATGGGCATCATGCTGGCGAAGAAGACAGCAGTCGGGCATTCACCCAGGTCCTGAAGGACTTGCTGAACTGACGACCAACCCATAACAACTGTGGGAGCTGGCTTGCCTGCGATACAAACACCTCGGCGCTTCAGTTACACCGGGTTGATGCTATCGCAGGCAAGCCAGCTCCCACATTTGATTGAGGGGCCGCAAATTACTGAGACGTCTTCGCCATCTGCTTATCCGACGTGCGCCAGATCAACCGCGTGGTGTCATAGCCTTGCTGTCGCGCCCTGCTCAGCAGGTCTTCGCGGGTATCGGCACTCACCGTCGGCGTGCGCGACAGGATCCACATATAGCGACGGCTCGGGCTGCCGACGATGGCGGTCTTGTAGTCATCGCTGACATACAGCACCCAGTAGTCGCCCTTGGCAACGCCCGGCAACAGCGATGTAAACCAGTTATTGAATTCCACCCACAGTTTGTCGGTCTTGCCTGGCACCTGCGGCGTTGCCGTGCCTTTGGCCTCTTGCCACTTCCACTCAGGCGTCAGGCAGCGGTTGAAAACCGACATGTCACCATCAGGCAGCAAGGTGTAGCGGGCTTCGGATTGCGCACAGTTGCGCTGGAAGTACATCGGCAACCGGGCCAACTCATACCAGGTGCCCTGGTAACGCTTGAGGTTGACGTTGCTCGCAGTCTTGGGTTGCAGATCATCGCCAGAATGGCTGGCGCAGCCCGCCAAAAACAGGCTGGCGCAAAGGAACAAAACAAAACGCATCATTCTTCTTCTCCCGCAGGCTCGCGCCCCGGTTTACTTCAGGCCTTGCCCGGAAAACATCAGAACTTTGTCACCGGCGTACTGCACGCTGATAAAGCTGTTTTTATCGCCCCAGGTGCAGCTGGACATGCCCAGTGCGCCGGAACAATCGGTTGGCTTGCCCAGCAACGACTCCACCTCGGCCTTGGCCATGCCGGCCGAGAGCTTTTGGTAGTTTTCTTGGGTGACCTTGCTGCAAGCGGCTAAGAGCACGCAAAAAGCCAGCAGGGCGAGACGGCGTATAGACATGGAAAAGCTCCTGGAGAGACAAAGCAGCTGGGGTATCTGCCAGAAGCTTAGAAGGGAAAAGGGGTGTCTGGTTCCCGACGAGCGAAAACAAAAAAGCCCCGAAAACGCTGAAACGTTTCGGGGCTTCTTTAACGGTGATCCATCTCACAATACAGCGGCTCACCGCTCGTTACGGCTTACTTCTTGTGATAGGCCGTCACGCGCTCAACTTCTTCCTTCGAACCCAGGAATACCGCCACACGCTGGTGCAGGCCTTCAGGCTGAATGTCGAGGATGCGCTGGTGGCCGTCGGTGGACGCACCGCCTGCCTGTTCAACCAAAAACGACATCGGGTTGGCTTCGTACATCAGGCGCAGCTTGCCTGGCTTGGACGGCTCGCGGCTGTCGCGTGGGTACATGAACAGCCCACCACGGGTCAGGATGCGGTGTACGTCGGCAACCATCGCGGCCACCCAGCGCATGTTGAAGTTCTTCTTCAGCGGGCCTTCTTCGCCTTCCATCAGCTCGTTGACGTAGCGCTTCACCGGTTCTTCCCAGTGGCGCTGGTTGGACATGTTGATGGCAAATTCCTGGGTAGAAGCAGGAATCGAAATGTCTTCGTGGGTCAGCACGAAGCTGCCCATTTCACGGTCCAGGGTGAAGCCCTTGACGCCGTCGCCCAGGGTCAGCACCAGCATGGTCTGTGGGCCGTAGATCGCGTAGCCGGCAGCAACCTGCTCGGTGCCTGGCTGCAGGAAAGCCTTTTCGTTCAGGGCTTCGTTCTGGCTCAGGTATTCGTTGGGGCAACGCAGTACCGAGAAGATGGTGCCGACCGGTGCGTTGATGTCGATGTTGGACGAACCGTCCAGTGGGTCGAACACCAGCAGGTATGCGCCCTTCGGGTATTTGCCTGGGATCTGGTAGGCATTGTCCATTTCTTCGGACGCCATGCCGGCCAGGTGGCCGCCCCATTCGTTGGCTTCGAGCAGGATTTCGTTGGACAGAACGTCCAGTTTCTTCTGCACTTCGCCCTGCACGTTTTCAGTGCCCATGCTGCCCAGGACACCGCCCAGTGCGCCTTTGGAAACGGCGTGGCTGATTTCCTTGCAAGCACGCGCCACCACTTCGATAAGGAAGCGCAGATCGGCAGGCGTGTTGTTGCTGCGGGTCTGCTCGATCAAATAGCGACTCAAGGTAACGCGGGACATGGAAGGCTCCGGAGAATGGGGGGCTAAAAACCCGCGCAGTTTAGCGCGAGTCGGGGCTGATTTCCTCTAATCAGAGGATTTAACGCCAATAGAGTTCACGACCCAATGCAATAGCCCTCTGTAGGAGCGAGCTTGCTCGCGAAAAACTCACACGCGCCGCGTTCATTCAGCAAGCACGCGTTATCGTTGGAGCTCTTCGCGAGCAAGCTCGCTCCTACAGGGGTATCAGTTAGTCGAGGGCTTTCCAGATCTCGGTGGCGTACTCGCGGATGGTGCGGTCAGAGCTGAACCAGCCCATGCGCGCCGTGTTGAGCACCGCCGAGCGCCACCAGGCCTTGGAGTCGTGCCAATGCGCTTCGACCCGCGCCTGGGCGTCCCAGTAGGCGTCAAAGTCGGCACACACCAGGAAGCGATCGTAGTCGATCAGCCCATCGATCAGGCCCACATAGCGGCCCGGGTCATCCGGCGAAAATACCCCACCACGGATCGCTTGCAGCACGTCGTTCAAGCGATGGGACGCGGCGATGTCCGGCCCGGCGCTGAACTCGCCGGCGTGCTTGCGGGCTTCTACCTGCTGGGCGCTGAGGCCAAAGATAAACATGTGCTCGGCGCCGACCCGCTCGTGCATCTCCACATTGGCGCCGTCCATGGTGCCAATGGTCAGCGCGCCGTTGAGGCCGAACTTCATGTTGCTGGTGCCGGACGCTTCGAAGCCGGCCGTGGAAATCTGCTCCGACAAATCCGCTGCCGGAATGATGCTTTCCGCCAGGCTGACGTTGTAGTTGGGCAGGAACACCACCTTGAGCAGGCCGCGCACGGTCGGGTCATTGTTGACGGTGCGGGCGATGTCGTTGGTCAGCTTGATGATCAGCTTGGCCTGGTGATAACTGGCCGCTGCCTTACCCGCGAAGATTTTCACCCGCGGCACCCAATCGATGCCCGGCTCGGCACGGATCGCCTGGTACAGCGCCACGGTGTGCAGCAGGTTGAGCAGTTGGCGCTTGTATTCGTGGATGCGCTTGACCTGCACGTCGAACATCGCCGCCGGGTTGATCGCAATGCCCAGGCGCTCATGGATGATCTGCGCCAGTGCGCGCTTGCTGTGCAGGCGCTGTTCAGCGAACGCTTTGCGGAAGGCCGGTTTCTCGGCAAAGGGTTCCAACTCGATAAGACGCTGCTCGGGCTGGTCCAGAATATCCGGGCCCAGGGCTTCCACCAGCATATCGGTCAACTTGGGGTTGGCCTGGTACAACCAGCGACGGAAGGTAATGCCGTTGGTTTTGTTGTTGATGCGCTCGGGGTAGAGCTTGTGCAGTTCGGAGAACACCGTGCTGCGCATTAGCTGGGTATGCAAACCGGACACGCCGTTGACGCTATGGGAGCCCAGGAATGCCAGGTTGCCCATGCGCACGCGGCGGCCGTTGTCTTCTTCGATCAGCGACACAGCGCGCAAGACATCAAAGTCGTGGATGCCTTTGGCACGCAGCGAGTCGATGTGCTGGGCGTTGATCAGGTAGATGATCTGCATGTGCCGCGGCAGCATGCGCTCCATCAAACCGACAGGCCAGGTTTCCAGGGCCTCGGGCAGCAAGGTGTGGTTGGTGTACGAAAGGGTCTCGACGGTGACATCCCACGCGGCTTCCCACGGTACATCGTGCAGGTCGACCAGTTGGCGCATCAACTCGGCCACGGCGATGGACGGGTGGGTGTCGTTGAGCTGGATGGCGGCGTGCTCGCCCAGGCTGAGCACCGAACCGTGCATGTTCTTGTGGCGGCGCAGCAAATCCTGCAGGGACGCGGAGACGAAGAAATATTCCTGGCGCAGGCGCAGCTCCTGCCCTGCTTCGGTGCTGTCGGCCGGGTAAAGCACTCGGGAGATGCTTTCGGCACGGGCCACCTCGGCGACGGCGCCCAAGTGGTCACCGGCGTTGAAGCGCTCCAGATGCAGGTCTTCTACAGCCCGCGCACGCCATAGGCGCAGGGTGTTGACGCTGGCGCCGCGCCAACCGACGACCGGCGTGTCATAGGCAACAGCACGTACGGTTTCGTTGGGCGACCATACCTGGATCATCTTGCCGGAGGCGTCCGCAACGGTTTCGACGCTGCCGCCAAAGCCAATCGGGTAAATCACTTCGGCGCGCTCGAATTCCCAAGGGTTACCGAAATCCAGCCAGCGTTCGGTCTGTTCCTGCTGCCAACCGTCGACAATGGCCTGGCGGAACAGGCCGTGTTCATAACGAATGCCATAGCCGTGGCCAGCAATGCCGAGGGTCGACATGCTTTCCATAAAGCACGCCGCCAGCCGGCCCAGGCCACCGTTGCCGAGCGCCGCGTCGGGCTCCAGCAGGCGGATGCGTTCCAGATCCACGCCCAGCTCCGACAGCGCTTCGCGAGCGATCTCCAGCACACCCAGGTTGCTCAGGCTGTCGTAGAGCAACCGGCCAATGAGAAATTCCAGGGACAGGTAATAAACGCGCTTCTGGCCTTTGCGATAAATACGTCGCGTGTGGTCCATCCAGTGATCGACCATCTGGTCGCGGGCGGCCAGCGCAATGGCTTCGAACCAATCATGGTCGAAGGCGTGATCCGGGTCCTTGCCCACCGCGTAGGTGAGTTTGGTCAAGACAGCATCGCGGAATGCGGCTACCTCTGCTTCTCGTGCAAGCGGTTCCTGAGACATCGGTGCGACCTCGGGCGAGATTGAAGGAGTTGCTAGAGCCTAGTCGGTCTGACAGACGGTAGACGTGCTGGTTCGGCAGTTTTTTAACTCATTCGCCATGGGCTGAATTTGATGCAGGGGTCGTGCCCGATCAGACCGTGGCTAAACCTTTGAGCTGAAACCTGCAAAATATTGTTCAAAAAACCACCAATCCCGGTATGATCGCGCGCCCGGATAACGCCCCACCTTGGAACCTTGATGAAGCCTCAACTGATCGCCGCCGCGGAACTCGACCGTCTAGAGACCTGGCAGAAATATTCCGCCCATATGTGCGGCGGCTGCGTGTCCAGCTGCTGCACGCTGCCGGTGGAGGTGAAGATCAAGGACCTGATCCGCATTGGCATCGTCGATGAGTTCGAGCGCGGCGATCCGCCGAAGAACATCGCCAAGCGTTTGCAGAAAGAAGGCATCGTCGAGCGGTACAACAACAAGTCCGAAATTTTTACCCTGCAGCGCATGAGCAACAACGACTGCCTGTACCTGGATCGTAAGACGCGCTTTTGCACTATTTATGACAAGCGCCCGGATACGTGCCGCAACCACCCGAAAATCGGGCCGCGGCCGGGGTATTGCGCGTATAAGCCCAAGGAAGTGGTGCGCGAGACCAACTTCAAGACCCTCGACAAGTTCTAAGTTTTTGATCGTTCCCACGCTCTGCGTGGGAATGCAGCTGTGGACGCTCTGCGTCCGCTCTTGAAAGCAGGACGCGGAGCGTCCCAAGCGGCGTTCCCACGCGGAGCGTGGGAACGATCACAACACACAAACTGCAGGCATAAAAAAACGCCCCCGGCCTTTCGACCGGGGGCGTTTTTCATTCAGCCTGAGTTAACTCAGTTCTTGGCTTTCTTGGCAGCGCGGGTACGCTCGCCTTCGTCCAGGATCTTCTTACGCAGGCGGATCGACTTAGGCGTGACTTCGCACAGCTCGTCGTCCTGGATGAATTCCAGGGCCTGTTCCAGGGTGAAGCGAACAGGTGGAACCAGAGCGATGGTTTCGTCTTTGCCCGAAGCACGCATGTTGTCGAGCTTCTTGCCTTTGGTTGGGTTCACGCCCATGTCGTTGTCGCGGCTGTTCAGACCAACGATCTGGCCGTTGTAGATCTCTTGACCGTGTTCAACGAACAGCTTGCCACGCGCCTGGAGGGTTTCCAGGGAGTAGGTCAGCGCCTTGCCGGTTTCTACCGATACCAGAACACCGTTCTGACGGCCGGACATGTCGCCGGACTTCATGGTGTCGTAGCGATCGAAGATCGAGGTCAGGATGCCAGCACCGTTGGTCAGGGTCAGGAACTGGTTACGGAAACCGATCAGACCACGAGCAGGGATGTTGTATTCCAGACGCACACGGCCTTTGCCATCCGGCACCATGTTGGTCAGGTCGCCCTTACGCAGGCCCATCTCTTCCATGACCTTGCCCTGGGACTCTTCCGGGGTGTCGATGGTGACGTTTTCGAACGGTTCCTGCTTCACGCCGTCAACTTGACGGATGATCACTTCCGGACGACCAACACCCATTTCGAAGCCTTCGCGACGCATGGTTTCGATCAGTACCGAGAGGTGCAGCTCACCACGGCCGGAGACCTTGAACTTGTCAGCCGAGTCGCCTTCTTCAACGCGCAGAGCAACGTTATACAGCAGCTCCTTGTCCAGACGCTCCTTGATGTTACGGGAGGTCACGAACTTGCCTTCTTTACCGCAGAAAGGCGAGTCGTTTACCTGGAAGGTCATGGAAACGGTTGGCTCGTCAACGGTCAGAGGCTTCATCGCCTCGACGTTGTCCGGCTGGCACAGGGTGTCGGAGATGAACAGCGAGTCCATACCGCTCACGCATACGATGTCGCCAGCGAAAGCTTCTTCAACGTCGATGCGGTGCAGGCCGTGGTGACCCATCAGCTTCAGGATACGACCGTTACGCTTCTTGCCGTCGGCGCCGATAGCGACAACCGGGGTGTTCGGCTTGACGCTACCACGAGCGATACGGCCAACGCCGATAACACCCAGGAAGCTGTTGTAGTCCAGTGCCGAGATTTGCATCTGGAACGGGCCTTCACGGTCGACTTTCGGTGCTGGTACGTTGTCGACGATCGACTGGTACAGCGGAGTCATGTCTTCAGCCATGTCGGTGTGGTCAAGACCAGCAATACCGTTCAGGGCCGAAGCGTAGATGACTTGGAAGTCCAGCTGTTCTTCGGTGGCACCCAGGTTGTCGAACAGATCGAAGATCTGGTCCAGAACCCAGTCCGGACGCGCGCCTGGACGGTCAACCTTGTTGATGCACACGATCGGACGCAGGCCGGCTTCGAAAGCCTTCTTGGTCACGAAACGGGTTTGCGGCATAGGGCCGTCTTGAGCGTCAACCAGCAGCAGAACGGAGTCAACCATCGACATTACGCGCTCTACTTCGCCGCCGAAGTCGGCGTGGCCCGGGGTATCCACGATGTTGATGTGGTAGCCGTTCCAGTTGATAGCGGTGTTTTTTGCCAGGATGGTAATACCGCGCTCTTTTTCCTGGTCGTTGGAGTCCATCACGCGCTCGTCGTTGAGCTCGTTGCGCTCCAGGGTGCCGGATTGACGCAGGAGTTTGTCTACCAGGGTGGTTTTACCATGGTCAACGTGAGCAATGATGGCGATGTTACGTAGATTTTCGATCACTTGTGTATCTCGATCAGAGGATTCGGTGTGCTGACAGGTCGTGGCAGCGATTAACAGTAGAGTCAGGCCTTGCCGTTACAGCTTGACGGCAGAGTCGGGGGGCCGGTGACGCAGGCCACAGGCAAACAGCCCCGGGCTCTTAGCTCGGTCGATAAACGCGCACATTGGCATGCCCCTCACTGAGCAAATGGTGGGCATGCAGGCGACTCATCACGCCTTTGTCGCAATACAACAGGTACTGACGGCTGTTATCCAGTTCCTTGAAACGCGCGTTCAGTGCGTAGAACGGCAGCGTTTGCACGTCGATGCCAGCGATTTCCAGCGGCTCATCTTCGGCGGCATCCGGATGACGGATGTCGACGACGATCTGGCCCGCCAGGGCTTCGCTGACTTCTTCGATCTGCACATCCTGGCCCAATTCGTCGATCACCCGATCGATTGGCACCAGCTTGGCGTTCTCGAGCGCACGCTCCAGAATCGCCATGTCGAATTCTTTTTCTTCATGCTCCACGCGGTGACGCTTGGCGTGGGTCTTGGGGTTCACCGAAATGACCCCGCAGTATTCAGGCATATGCTTGGCAAAGTCGGCGGTGCCGATTTGCTCTGCCAGGTCGATGATGTCCTGCTTGTGGCTGGCGATCAGCGGGCGTAGCACCAGCTTCTCGGTCACGCAGTCAATGATCGACAGGTTAGGCAGCGTCTGGCTGGAAACCTGGGAAATCGCTTCGCCGGTCACCAGGGCGTCGATCTGCAATTGATCGGCGATTCGGGACGCAGCGCGCAACATCATACGCTTCAATACTACGCCCATATGACTGTTATCGACTTTGCCGAGAATTTCGCCCAGCACTTCCTCGAACGGTACGCTTACAAATAGCACGCGCTGGGAGCTGCCGTATTTCTTCCAGATAAAGTGCGCGACTTCCATCACGCCCAATTCATGTGCACGCCCGCCCAGGTTGAAGAAGCAGAAGTGGCTCATCAGGCCGCGGCGCATGATCTGGTAAGCCGCCACCGTGGAATCGAAACCGCCGGACATCAATACCAGGGTCTGTTCCAGGGCACCCAGCGGGTAGCCGCCGATGCTGTTGTGCTGGCTGTGGATCACGAACAACCGTTGGTCGCGAATTTCCATGCGCACTTCAATTTGTGGCGCTTTGAGGGAAATTCCAGCGGCGCCGCACTCACGACGCAGCTTGCTGCCGACGTATTTCTCGACATCCATGGAGCTGAACGGGTGCTTGCCGGCACGCTTGCAGCGCACCGAAAAAATCTTGCCTTCAAGCGCGCTACCGTAGTGCTGCTTGCACTTTTCGGTGATGTCGTCGAAGTCGCCCAGCGGGTACTCATCCACCTGCAGGAAATGCGCGATGCCCGGCATGCAGCTCAGGCGCTCGGTCATGTCCTTCAAGGCTTTGGCGTCGGTAATGCGGGTTTCCAGCTCGAGGTTGTCCCACACGCCGTTCACCACCACAGCCGGGTCCAGGTCACGGAGCACGGCACGGATGTTCTTGGCCAACTGACGGATGAAACGCGTCCGTACCGGTCGGCTTTTGATGGTGATCTCGGGGAAGACTTTAACGATTAATTTCATGGAAACAGCGCGCGCCGGGCCTGCTGAAAAAGGGGGGCGCGGATTATAGCGGAAATCGCTCAAGGTTTAACCAGTTAATATGCATTGCATACGCAATGCACCAAAACGGGTCATTTACACAAATAAACGCTACATTGCAGTGCGCGATTTATGCCGTTTTTGCCGATTGCACCGTTATAGGGGCTATTTTGAGGCAAAACGGCCATGTTGGCGCACTGGCATGCAATTTGCTCTCTTGTGAGGCAGGTTGCCTTGGCGGAGTATCCGCGCCGGCATCACCCAAATTCTAAGGGCTAACTCCACTACCCAAGCCCGAAGCCACCCGGAGGACACCATGTCGAAGTCGGTTCAACTCATCAAAGATCATGACGTTAAATGGATTGATCTGCGCTTCACGGACACAAAAGGCACTCAGCACCACGTGACCATGCCGGCTCGCGATGCGCTGGAAGATGACTTCTTCGAAGTCGGCAAGATGTTCGACGGTTCCTCCATCGCTGGCTGGAAAGGCATCGAAGCCTCCGACATGATCCTGCTGCCAGACGACAGCACCGCCGTACTCGACCCGTTCACCGAAGAGCCGACCCTGATCCTGGTGTGCGACATCATCGAACCTTCGACCATGCAAGGCTATGACCGCGACCCACGCGCCATCGCCCACCGTGCCGAGGAATACCTGAAGTCCACCGGTATCGGCGACACCGCATTCTTCGGCCCTGAGCCAGAGTTCTTCATCTTCGACTCGGTGAAGTTCAAATCCGACATCTCCGGCTCCATGTTCAAGATTTTCTCCGAGCAAGGCTCGTGGATGTCCGACCAGGACGTGGAAGGCGGCAACAAAGGCCACCGTCCAGGCGTGAAAGGCGGCTACTTCCCAGTCCCACCGTTCGACTTCGACCATGAAATCCGTACCTCCATGTGCAACGCACTGGAAGAAATGGGCCAGACCGTTGAAGTTCACCACCACGAAGTGGCGACTGCCGGCCAGAACGAAATCGGCGTGAAATTCAACACGCTGGTGAAGAAGGCTGACGAAGTTCAAACCCTGAAATACTGCGTGCACAACGTTGCCGATGCCTATGGCCGCACCGCTACCTTCATGCCTAAGCCGCTGTACGGCGATAACGGCTCGGGCATGCACGTTCACGTATCGATTTCCAAAGACGGCAAGAACACCTTCGCCGGCGAAGGCTATGCCGGCCTGTCCGACACCGCTCTGTACTTCATCGGCGGCATCATCAAGCACGGCAAGGCCCTGAACGGCTTCACCAACCCGTCGACCAACTCCTACAAGCGTCTGGTCCCAGGTTTTGAAGCGCCGGTGATGCTGGCCTACTCGGCACGCAACCGCTCCGCTTCGATCCGTATTCCTTACGTCAACAGCCCTAAAGGCCGTCGTATCGAAGCGCGCTTCCCAGACCCGGCTGCCAACCCTTACCTGGCCTTCGCCGCCCTGATGATGGCCGGCCTGGACGGTATCCAGAACAAGATCCACCCTGGCGACGCCGCCGACAAAAACTTGTACGACCTGCCGCCTGAAGAGGCCAAAGAGATCCCACAAGTGTGCGGCAGCCTGAAAGAAGCCCTGGAAGAGCTGGACAAGGGCCGTGCGTTCCTGACCAAAGGCGGCGTTTTCAGCGACGACTTCATCGATGCTTACATCGCCCTGAAAAGCGAAGAAGAAATCAAAGTACGCACCTTCGTACACCCACTGGAATACGAGCTGTACTACAGCTGCTAATCCGGTAGCGCTGCTTGAGGTAGCGTGATGAGAAAGACCTCCTTCGGGAGGTCTTTTTTTTGCCTGAGATTATTTACGTCCCCCTCCTGTAGGAGCGAGCTTGCTCGCGAAAAACGCAAAGACACCGCATTTTTTCAACATTGGCGCGTTATCGTTAGCGACCTTCGCGAGCAAGCTCGCTCCTACAGAGGATCGCCCTTGAAACATCGACTTGTATTTGCCCTGCTGTTCATCAGTGCCAGTGCGAGCGCAGCGCCGCCTACGCTGGAACCCCTGCTCAACAGCATCGCCGAACGCCTGGAGATTGCCGACCAGGTAGCACTGAGCAAGTGGGACAGCCACAAGCCCGTGGAGGACAAGAAGCGCGAGCAAGAGGTGATCGCCAGCGTCACTGCCCAAGCACCTAGCTACAAGCTGGACTCGGCCTCTGCCGAGCAGTTTTTCGCCGCGCAGATCGAAGCCAATAAACTGGTGCAATACACCCACCTGTCCGATTGGCAGTTCCAGGGCAAAGCTCCCGACGACCCGCGCCCGGACCTGGTCCAGCAGATCCGCCCGCAACTGGACGATCTGCAAAAAAGGCTGCTGCAGCAGTTGGCCG
Source organism: Pseudomonas sp. WS 5503 (assembly GCF_012985385.1). Taxonomy (NCBI): domain Bacteria; kingdom Pseudomonadati; phylum Pseudomonadota; class Gammaproteobacteria; order Pseudomonadales; family Pseudomonadaceae; genus Pseudomonas; species Pseudomonas sp. WS 5503. Next base: position 252,231 of record NZ_JAAQWI010000003.1, on the reverse strand, counting down.
ACTTCACCCCCCTGCGCACAGACCCCAAATGCCCCCAATGGCTGGCCGAGGCCGTGCACGAACCGCTGAATGATCCGCTGCGCCAACTGGCGATGATCCGCGCCACCGCCGAGCTGTGCATCTACAAAGGCGAGTGACTGCAACCCCATTCAAACATGTGGGAGCTGGCTTGCCTGCGATAGCGATGTTGAATGCACCACCGCTATCGCAGGCAAGCCAGCTCCCACACTGACTGCGATTCGCCTTAAATCTTCAGTTGCTGAACAACCTTCACAAAACCGCACTATATTGGTGCGATAGCCTGCACCCTTCTCAATTGCCCAGCCCATTTTGGTTCGAAACTTCCCGTTGAGGCTGGCAGAACGCCACAGTTTCGCGCCTCAAACCCTTATTTCAGGGCATTAGCGCTTCTTTTCGGAGCCTTGGTTTGGTTTTTGCATTTTCCTTGTATCAGCGTGTGCCTCAAGCCCACGCCTTGCTCCAAAAGAGGTCCCGATGACCATCAGCGATGCACTGCACCGTTTGTTACTCGACAACCTGACCACCGCGACCATCCTGCTCAATGCCGACCTGCGCCTTGAGTACATGAACCCGGCGGCGGAGATGCTCCTGGCGATCAGCGGCCAGCGCAGCCATGGGCAGTTCATCAGCGAATTGTTCACTGAGTCGGCCGAAGCCTTGAGTTCGTTGCGCCAGGCCGTGGAGCAGGCACATCCGTTCACCAAGCGCGAAGCGATGCTCACCGCGCTCACCGGGCAAACGTTGACCGTCGACTACGCCGTGACCCCGATCCTGAGCAATGGCGCGACCCTGCTGCTACTCGAAGTCCACCCTCGCGACCGCCTGCTGCGCATCACCAAGGAGGAAGCACAGCTGTCCAAGCAGGAAACCAGCAAGATGCTGGTGCGCGGCCTCGCCCACGAGATCAAGAACCCGTTGGGCGGCATTCGCGGCGCGGCACAGTTGTTGTCCCGTGAGCTGCCGGACGAGCACCTCAAGGACTACACCAACGTCATCATCGAAGAAGCCGACCGTCTGCGTAACCTGGTAGACCGCATGCTCGGCTCCAACAAGCTGCCGTCCCTGGCGATGACCAACGTGCATGAGGTGCTGGAGCGGGTCTGCCAATTGGTCGAAGCCGAAAGCCAGGGCTGCATCACCTTGGTGCGCGACTACGACCCGAGTATTCCCGACGTGTTGATCGACCGCGAACAGATGATCCAGGCGGTGCTCAACATCGTGCGCAACGCCATGCAGGCCATCAGCAGCCAGAATGAGCTACGCCTGGGCCGCATCAGCCTGCGCACCCGCGCCCTGCGCCAGTTCACCATCGGCCATGTGCGCCACCGCCTGGTGACCAAGGTCGAGATCATCGACAACGGCCCCGGCATTCCTGCGGAGCTGCAGGAAACCATCTTCTTTCCCATGGTCAGCGGCCGCCCGGACGGTACCGGGCTGGGCCTGGCCATCACCCAGAACATCATCAGCCAGCACCAGGGCCTGATCGAATGTGAGAGCCACCCTGGCCACACCACGTTCTCGATCTTCCTGCCATTGGAACAAGGAGCCCCCACGACATGAGCCGTAGTGAAACTGTCTGGATCGTCGATGACGACCGTTCTATCCGCTGGGTCCTCGAGAAAGCCTTGCAACAAGAAGGCATGACCACCCAGAGCTTCGACAGCGCCGATGGGGTGATGAGCCGCCTGGCACGTCAGCAGCCGGACGTGATCATTTCCGATATCCGCATGCCTGGCGCCAGTGGCCTGGACTTGCTGGCGCGCATTCGCGAGCAGCACCCGCGCCTGCCGGTGATCATCATGACCGCCCACTCGGACCTGGACAGCGCTGTCGCGTCCTATCAGGGCGGCGCCTTTGAATACCTGCCCAAGCCATTCGATGTGGATGAAGCGGTGGCGCTGGTCAAGCGCGCCAACCAGCACGCCCAGGAACAACAGAACCAGGAAGCGCCGCCGACCCTGACCCGCACCCCGGAAATCATCGGGGAAGCGCCGGCGATGCAGGAAGTGTTTCGCGCCATCGGGCGCTTGAGCCACTCCAACATCACTGTGCTGATCAACGGCGAATCGGGGACCGGTAAAGAACTGGTGGCCCACGCCCTGCACCGCCACAGCCCACGGGCGGCCTCGCCGTTTATCGCGCTGAACATGGCGGCGATCCCCAAGGACCTGATGGAGTCCGAGTTGTTCGGCCATGAGAAAGGCGCATTCACCGGCGCGGCCAACCTGCGTCGCGGACGCTTTGAACAGGCGGACGGCGGCACGCTGTTCCTCGATGAGATCGGCGACATGCCGGCCGATACTCAGACTCGCTTGCTGCGCGTGCTGGCTGACGGCGAGTTCTACCGTGTGGGCGGGCATACGCCGGTGAAGGTGGATGTGCGCATCATCGCGGCCACCCACCAGAACCTGGAAACACTGGTGCATGCGGGTAAATTCCGTGAGGACTTGTTCCACCGCCTCAACGTGATCCGCATCCACATCCCGCGCATGTCGGACCGTCGCGAAGATATCCCCACCCTCGCCCGCCACTTCCTCAGCCGCGCCGCCCTGGAGCTGGCCGTCGAGCCCAAGCTGCTCAAAAGCGAGACCGAGGAATACCTAAAGAACCTGCCGTGGCCCGGCAACGTGCGCCAGCTGGAGAATACCTGCCGCTGGATCACCGTGATGGCGTCCGGGCGCGAAGTGCACATCAGCGACCTGCCACCGGAGCTGCTGAGCCTGCCGCAGGACTCGGCCCCCGTGACCAACTGGGAACAGGCGCTGCGCCAATGGGCTGACCAGGCCCTGGCACGCGGCCAGTCGAACCTGCTGGACAGCGCCGTGCCGGCGTTCGAGCGGATCATGATCGAGACTGCCCTGAAGCACACTGCCGGCCGTCGTCGCGATGCGGCCGTGCTGCTGGGTTGGGGGCGCAATACCCTGACGCGCAAGATCAAGGAATTGGGGATGAAGGTGGATGGTGGGGATGATGATGAGGGTGATGAGGCCTGAACCCCAAGACCGCTGAAGGCCCAGTGTGGGAGCCGGGCTTGCCCGCGATGACGGTGTGTCAGCCACCCTGTATAGGGCTGACACGCCGTCATCGCAGGCAAGCCAGCTCCCACATTGGTTTTGTGCAATGCCTGCAGACTGTGCACCGCTTCAATGCACGATGAACCGGCATTGAGCACAGACCAGAAAACCTGCATATCGCTTTCGCTACAAATTTCTTGGTAGCAGAAACAAACAAAGCCCCGTATTCCGGGGCTTTGCGCTTTTTGGCATTTTTTTCCAGCAGCAATTGCAAGTTTTGGCACGCCCCCTGCAGTAACCCCAGTACTACCCAGTTTCGGGGACCTTGGTACAGGCAGGCCGAGAATCCCCTCTTTAACACCGAAGCCTTAGGCTTCACCCCGTTTTGGGAGCCCTGGTACAGGCAGGCCGGGAACTCCCTCTTTTATTGCTCTTGGAGATGGATCTCCAGCCGCCAGCGGCCATCGACCTCTGCACCGCTCCACTCCCCACGCAACGGCCGAGCCGCCACCAGGTTCAGCAGCAGGCCGGCGTCGGTCTTGCGTATGCGCCAATTCACGTCCTTGCCGTTGACCTTGAGCTGCCCGTTGGCAGCCTTGCCCTGGGCGTCAAACAGCAGCGCCACGGTGCCGTCGATATGCTCGCCGTGCAGCTTGGGTTCGTCGTTGAACCACACCACCAAACCATCCGCCGCAGGTTCTACCTGTTGCAGCTCAAGCGGCTCGGGGGTGGTCAAGCGACCGATCATCAAGCCAATCATCAAGCCGACAATCGCCAATGAGCCCAACACCCTCGGCAATAGCTTCGGTCTCGGGTCGTCTTCGGGGGTAGAATGCAGCGCATCTTTGTCTTCGGAGCCGTGCATGTTTCACGTCATCCTTTTTCAACCAGAAATTCCGCCGAATACCGGCAACGTTATCAGGCTGTGCGCCAACAGTGGCTGCCACCTGCATTTGATCGAGCCGTTGGGCTTTGACATGGACGACAAGCGCCTGCGCCGTGCCGGGCTGGACTACCACGAGTACGCCACCCTCAAGCGCCATGCCGACCTCGCCAGTTGCCTGGAGAGCCTGGGCCACCCTCGGCTGTTCGCGTTCACCACCAAGGGCTCGCGGCCGTTTCATGATGCCAGCTTTGCCGAGGGCGACGCGTTCCTGTTCGGCCCGGAGAGCCGAGGCCTGCCGGCCGAGGTGCTTGACGCATTGCCCGATGGCCATCGCCTGCGCTTGCCGATGCGTGAAGGCTGCCGCAGCCTGAACCTGTCGAACACCGTAGCCGTTGCCGTCTATGAAGGCTGGCGCCAACTGGGCTTTAAATAACACCGCATAACAAATGTGGGAGCGGGCTTGTGTGGGAGCCGGGCTTGCCCGCGATGCAGGCACCTCGGTGTGTCAGTCACACCGCAGTGATGCTATCGCAGGCAAGCCAGCTCCCACACAAGCCCGCTCCCACATTTTAGAACGGCATCGCTCAGCAAATTACTGAACGGTTGGCGCGCCTTCCTGTTGCATGCGCTGCAGCTCTTGGGCGTACAGGGCATCGAAGTTCACCGGAGCCAGCATCAGGGCCGGGAACGAACCACGGGTGACCAGGCTGTCCAGGGTCTCACGGGCATACGGGAACAGGATGTTCGGGCAGAACGCACCCAGGGTGTGGCTCATGGACGCTTCGTCCAGGCCCTGGATCAGGAAGATACCGGCCTGTTGCACTTCAGCGATGAAAGCGACTTCTTCACCATTCTTGACGGTGACCGACAGGGTCAGCACGACTTCGTGGAAGTCACCTTCCAGGGATTTCTGACGGGTGTTCAGGTCCAGCGCAACGCTTGGGGTCCACTCCTGACGGAAGATGGCCGGGCTTTTCGGCGCTTCGAACGACAGGTCACGCACGTAGATCCGCTGCAGCGAGAACTGTGGGCCTTGAGCTTCTGCTGCTTCGGTGTTCTGTTGATCAGTCATCGCAGATCCTTCTTTATCTTGGGTTCTTGAGGGTTTAGGCGTCAGGCGGACAGCAGCGCATCAAGTTTACCGGCGCGCTCCAGAGCGAACAGGTCGTCGCAACCACCGATATGCCGGGTGCCGATCCAGATCTGCGGGACCGACGTGCGGCCAGCCTTCTGGGCCATTTCGGCGCGCACCTGGGGCTTGCCATCGACCTTGATCTCTTCAAAGGCAACACCCTTTTTCTCAAGCAAGGCCTTGGCCCGCATGCAGTAAGGGCACCAATCGCTGGAATACACGACAACCTGGCTCATATCACTTCACCAACGGCAGGTTATCGCCACGCCAGCTGCTGATACCACCCGACAGCTTGGCGGCGGTGAAGCCGGACTTGAGCATCTCACGGGCGTGGGTGCCGGAGTGCTGGCCCTGGGCATCGACCAGGATGATGGTCTTGGCCTTGTGCTTCTCCAGTTCGCCCAGACGCGCAATCAGCTTGTCCTGGGGAATGTTCAGGGCGCCAACGATATGGCCGGCGGCATAATCCTTGGCCGGGCGAATATCGACGACGACGGCCTCATCCTTGTTGACCAGCGCGGTCAGCTCCGACGTGCTCAGGCTGCGACCACCGCGGCTCAGTTCGTGAGCGATCAGCAGCGCCAGCAGGATGACGAAGGCGCCCACAAGCAGGTAGTGGGCAGTGGCAAATGCAATCAGGTGATCAACCATCAAGGAGGTTCCAGGGCGTTAAAATGGCGGTAAGTATACACAGCCGCCAGGGGGGGCCAACCCCCGTAAAGCGGTGACGTGGTTGGAACTTCGCTTTAAACTGCCACTCCCTTTTCAATTGTCTTCCTTTATTAGCGCCGCGAGAGGATCTATGACTACCACGCCTAAACCTTTGGTCCTGATAATTCTCGATGGCTTCGGACACAGTGAAAGCCACCACGACAACGCGGTGTACTCGGCCAACAAGCCGGTACTGGACCGCCTGACCGCCAGCGTGCCCAACGGCCTGATCTCAGGTTCCGGCATGGACGTGGGCCTGCCGGACGGCCAGATGGGCAACTCGGAAGTCGGCCACATGAACCTAGGTGCCGGACGAGTGGTGTACCAGGACTTCACTCGTGTCACCAAGGCGATCCGCGATGGCGAGTTCTTCGAAAACCCGACCATCTGCGCCGCGGTCGATAAAGCCGTTGCCGCCGGCAAGGCCGTGCACTTCATGGGCCTGTTGTCGGACGGCGGCGTACACAGCCATCAGGATCACTTGGTCGCCATGGCCGAACTGGCGTTCAAGCGCGGCGCTGACAAAATCTATCTGCACGCCTTCCTCGACGGCCGCGACACGCCGCCTAAAAGCGCGCAATCCTCCATCGAACTGCTGGATACCACCTTCGCCGCCCTGGGCAAGGGCCGTATTGCCAGCCTGGTGGGCCGTTACTTCGCCATGGACCGCGACAACCGCTGGGACCGTGTCGCCCAGGCCTACAACCTGATCGTCGACGGCCAGGCCGAATTCAACGCGGCCACCGCCCAGGAAGGTCTGGAAGCGGCCTACGCCCGCGGTGAAAGCGATGAATTCGTCAAAGCCACCACCATCGGCGAGCCGGTGAAAGTCGAAGACGGCGACGCCGTGGTGTTCATGAACTTCCGCGCCGACCGCGCCCGTGAACTGAGCCATGTGTTCGTCGATGAAGGCTTCAAGGACTTCGAACGCGCGCGCCAGCCGAAGGTCGAGTTCGTCATGCTCACCCAATACGCCGCCAACATCCCTGCCCCGTCGGCATTCGCCCCGGGCAGCCTGGAGAACGTGCTGGGCGACTACCTGGCCAAGAACGGCAAGACCCAACTGCGCATCGCCGAAACCGAGAAATACGCCCACGTGACGTTCTTCTTCTCCGGTGGCCGCGAAGAGCCGTTCCCCGGCGAAGAGCGCATCCTGATCCCGTCGCCAAAAGTCGCTACCTACGACTTGCAGCCGGAAATGAGCGCACCGGAAGTCACCGACAAGATCGTCGACGCCATTGATCACCAGCGTTATGACGTGATCGTCGTCAACTACGCCAACGGCGACATGGTTGGCCACAGCGGCAACCTGGAAGCGGCGGTCAAGGCCGTGGAATGCCTGGATAAATGTGTTGGCCGCATCGTCGACGCGCTGGAAAAAGTCGGCGGCGAAGCGCTGATCACCGCCGACCATGGCAACTGCGAACAGATGTCCGACGAATCCACCGGCCAGGCGCACACCGCGCACACCACCGAACCGGTGCCGTTCATCTACGTCGGCAAACGTGACCTGAAAGTGCGTGAAGGTGGCGTGCTGGCGGATGTGGCGCCGACCATGCTCAAGCTGATGGGGTTGGAACAGCCGAAGGAGATGACCGGGACCTCGATCCTGGTCTGATCCAAAGTACGCCACAAAACGGTGTGGGAGCGGGCTTGCCCGCGATAGCGGCTAATCAGTCGACATCTATGTCGCTGACCCACCGCAATCGCGGGCAAGCCCGCTCCCACATTGGTTTGTGGCGCTTTGAGAGATATCTTTTTGCCATACCAGCACCACTCGGCACCTATCTTGCCCACCAGCCCCAATTGGGCGTTTTTTTTGCAGCGCTTGGCGGGCATACTAGGCCGTCCTTTTCCCCTGGTGTCGCCCGCCTCTATGCTTCGCGCCTTGATAACCCTTGCTCTTGTCTGCCTGCTCCAACCGGCGTTTGTCGATGAGCGCGCACAAACCCAACAACAGTTGGACGCTACGCGTCAGGACATTACCGAGCTGAAAAAGCTGCTCGGCAAGCTCCAGGAAGAAAAATCCGGGGTGCAGAAAGACCTGCGCGGCACGGAAACCGAAATGGGCAAGCTGGAGAAGCAGGTCCAGGAGCTGCAAAAAGAACTAAAGAAGAGCGAGTCGGAACTGGAGCGACTCGACGCTGAGAAAAAAAAACTCCAGAGCGCACGCGTTGAACAGCAACGCCTGATCGCGATCCAGGCCCGTGCCGCGTACCAGAGCGGCCGCCAGGAGTACCTCAAGCTGCTGCTCAACCAGCAGAACCCGGAAAAATTCGCCCGTACCCTCACCTATTACGACTACCTGAGCCAGGCGCGCCTGGCGCAATTGAAGGGGTTTAACGAAACCCTGCGCCAATTGGCCAATGTCGAACAGGAAATCGCCGACCAGCAATCGCAGCTGCTCGACCAGAAAACTGCCCTCGACACCCAGCGCGACCAGCTCGATAAAGTACGCAAGGAACGTCAGCAGGCCCTGGCCAAGCTCAACAGCGACGTAAAAGCCCGCGACGCCAAGTTGCAGGCCCGCGAGCAAGACCAGGCCGACCTGGCCAAAGTCCTCAAGACCATTGAAGAAACCCTGGCCCGCCAGGCACGCGAGGCCGAAGAAGCGCGGCAAAAAGCGCTGATCGCCCAGCAGGAAGCCGAAAAAAAGCGTCAGCGTGAGGCCGAACTGGCTGCCACCACCGACGCTCCGGCGCCGCGCAAACCGGCGCGTGCAGCCCCTGGCCCGTTGGTTTCCAGCAGCGGCGAGTCGTTCGGCGGCCCTTTTGCTTCAGCACGAGGCAAACTTCCATGGCCGGTTGATGGTCGATTACTGGCACGCTTTGGGGAAACCCGTGGCGATGACACCCGCGCCAAGTGGGATGGCGTGATGATCAGCGCCTCTGCCGGCAGCCAGGTCCACGCGGTGCACGGTGGGCGCGTGGTGTTCGCCGATTGGTTGCGGGGCGCCGGCTTGCTGGTGATTCTTGACCACGGTAATGGCTATTTGAGCCTTTACGGCCACAATCAGACACTACTCAAGTCGGCAGGTGATGTTGTAAAAGCCGGTGAATCCATCTCCACTGTCGGTAACAGTGGCGGCCAGGACACCCCGGCGCTGTACTTCGCTATTCGTCAGCAGGGCCGCCCGAGCGACCCTGCACAATGGTGCCGGTCCCAAGGATAGGGTCGCATCTACATTAGGAGTTCGTTCGACATGCTGCATTTGTCCCGCCTCACTTCGCTGGCCCTGACGATCGCCCTGGTGATCGGCGCGCCTCTGGCTTTTGCCGACCAGGCCGCACCGGCTGCACCTGCCATGGCTGCGACGACCAAGGCGCCATTGCCGCTGGACGAGCTGCGCACCTTTGCCGAGGTCATGGACCGGATCAAGGCAGCGTATGTCGAACCCGTAGACGACAAGGCCCTGCTGGAAAATGCCATCAAGGGCATGCTCAGCAACCTCGACCCGCACTCCGCTTACCTGGGCCCGGAAGATTTCGCCGAGCTGCAGGAAAGCACCAGCGGTGAGTTCGGCGGCCTGGGCATCGAAGTGGGCTCCGAAGACGGCCAGATAAAAGTGGTCTCGCCTATCGACGACACCCCGGCGTCCAAGGCCGGCATCCAGGCCGGCGACCTGATCGTGAAGATCAACGGCCAGCCGACCCGTGGCCAGACCATGACCGAAGCCGTCGACAAGATGCGCGGCAAGCTCGGCCAGAAGATCACCCTGACCCTGGTACGCGACGGCGGCAACCCGTTTGACGTGACCCTGGCCCGTGCAACCATCACGGTCAAGAGCGTGAAAAGCCAGTTGCTGGAGTCGGGCTACGGCTACATCCGTATCACCCAGTTCCAGGTCAAGACCGGCGACGAAGTGGCCAAGGCCCTGGCCAAGCTGCGCAAGGACAACGGCAAGAAGCTCAACGGCATCGTGCTTGACCTGCGCAACAACCCAGGCGGCGTGTTGCAGTCGGCGGTCGAGGTGGTCGACCACTTCGTCACCAAGGGCCTGATCGTCTACACCAAGGGCCGTATCGCCAACTCCGAGTTGCGCTTCTCGGCCACCGGCAACGACCTCAGCGAGAACGTGCCACTGGCGGTATTGATCAACGGCGGCAGCGCCTCGGCCTCGGAAATCGTCGCCGGCGCCCTGCAAGACCTCAAGCGCGGCGTGCTGATGGGCACCACCAGCTTCGGCAAAGGCTCGGTGCAGACCGTATTGCCGCTGAACAACGACCGTGCACTGAAGATCACCACGGCGCTGTATTACACGCCGAACGGCCGCTCGATCCAGGCCCAGGGCATCGTGCCGGACATCGAAGTACGCCGCGCCAAGATCACCAACGAGATCGATGGCGAATACTACAAAGAGGCCGACCTGCAAGGCCACCTGGGCAATGGCAACGGCGGTGCCGACCAGCCAACCGGCAGCCGCGCCAAGGCCAAGCCGATGCCGCAGGACGATGACTACCAACTGGCCCAGGCGCTCAGCCTGCTCAAGGGCTTGAGCATCACCCGCAGCCGTTGATCATGCGTCTTGCCCTGATCTTCGCTGTGCTGTGCAGCCTGGCAGGGGTCGCTCAAGCGGCCACTGCCAGCGAACCGCACAAAGCCTACCTGACGCTTATCATCGACGACCTGGGGCAAAACCTGCCTCGGGATCGTCGCGTGCTTGCGCTACCCGGCCCGGTGACCGCCGCCATCATGCCGGACACTCCCCACGCCGCCGAATTTGCCCGTGAGGCCCACAAGGCTGGCAAGATCGTGATCCTGCACATGCCCATGGACCCGGCCACCGGCCCATTCGCCTGGCACCCGGAGCTGTCCATCGAAGAACTGGGCAAGCGCCTGGACGCGGCATTTGAAGCCGTGCCCTACACCGCCGGCATCAACAACCACATGGGCAGCCGCATGACCGCACAACCGGTAGCGATGGCCTGGCTGATGGGTGAGTTGCAACGGCGTCACAAGTTCTTCGTCGACAGCCGCACCAGCGCGCAAACCGTCGCCGCCGCCGAGGCGCAGAAGATCGGTTTGGCCCATGTGTCGCGGGATGTATTTCTCGATGACGAACGCACCGAGGCGGCGATTACCACGCAACTGCAGACCGCGATCAAACTGGCGCATAAACAGGGTTCGGCAGTCATGATCGGGCATCCTTACCCACAGACGCTGGCGGTGCTGGAGCGCGAGTTGCCCAAGCTCAAGGCGCAGGGCGTGGAGTGGATCGATATCAAGTTGATGATCAGCGTGCGCAGTAATCGGGCGATGAGTGCCCACGGCAAGAACGGCATCTATCGCTGACAGTCACTGTGGCGAGGGAGCTTGCTCCCGCTGGAGTGCGAAGCGCTCCCACGATTTTAGGGCCGCTACGCAGCCCAGCGGGAGCAAGCTCCCTCGCCACAACAGCTCACTTACAGATATTGCGCCATGATTTCGTCTATACGGCCGCTGTTGCGTAACTCATCCAATGCGGCCTGGAGCCTGGCCACCACCTCATCCGGCACGTCCTTGTTCAACGCCAGGTAAAGCTGCGCACTGTTGAAGCGCAATACCGTCTTGAGCCCGTTCACTCCCACCTGCCGCGCCAGGTAACGCCCAGCAGGGTCGCCAGTGGCCCAAAGATCGATCTGGCCTTCCATAAGCTTTTGCGCATTATCCTGGTCACGCAGGGCGACTATCGGCTTGAGCCCCTGCTTGTCCAGGCTTTCGGCAATGGCATCGCCTTTGTAGGCGCCAATCTTGTAGCGGCGCGCTTGCTCCAGATTTTCCAACTCGATCTTGCTGTCTGCCTTGGCCAGCAACACCCAATCGTCCGGGCCGATAGGGCCGACCCATTTGAACAAGGCTTCACGATCTGGCAACCGCGCCATTACAAACACGCCGTAACCTGGCTGTTCCAGGGCGAGCTTGTAGATTCGCTCCCAAGGAAAACGCAGAGTGAGGTTGTAGGAAATGCCAGCGCGCTTGAAGGTTTCGCGCACGATGTCCACGGCAATGCCTTCGATGTTCTCGTCCTTGGCGAAGTTCTTGCCGTTTTTCGCCATGTTGTAGGGCGGGAAATTTTCCGTCAGCAACACCAGGGAGGCGTCAGACGGTTGTTCGGCGTGCGCCGTAGCCACCATGAACATGGAGGAACTGGCGAGGGCGAGCAGCAGGTGTTTGAACATGAAGGCTACCGGAATCCATGGCAAGCGCAGAGAGTGCCGCGAGCCTGCCATGGTGTCCAGCAGCGTTTAGCGCACGACGATACCGCGCGCTGCCATGTAGGCCTTGGCCTCGGGCACGGTGTATTCGCCAAAGTGGAAAATACTCGCTGCCAGCACCGCGCTGGCGTGGCCTTCAAGCACGCCATCGGCCAGGTGTTGCAGGTTGCCGACGCCGCCCGACGCGATCACCGGGATGCCCAGTGCATCGCTGATGGCGCGGGTGACGCCCAGGTCGAAGCCGTTTTTCATGCCGTCCTGGTCCATGCTGGTCAGCAGGATTTCACCGGCGCCCAGGCCTTCCATCTTCATCGCCCACTCCACCGCGTCCAGCCCGGTAGGCTTGCGCCCGCCGTGGGTGAAGATCTCCCAGCGCGGGGTTTCACCCGGGCCGGAGACCTTCTTGGCGTCGATAGCCACCACGATGCATTGCGAGCCGAAGTGTTGCGCGGCTTCGCCGACAAACTCAGGGTTGAACACCGCGGCGGTGTTGATCGAGACCTTGTCCGCACCGGCATTGAGCAGATTGCGGATGTCTTGCACGGTGCGCACTCCGCCACCCACGGTCAGCGGGATAAACACCTGGCTGGCCATGCGCTCGACGGTATGCAGCGTGGTATCGCGGCCATCGACGCTGGCAGTGATGTCGAGAAAGGTAATCTCGTCGGCACCTTGCTCATCGTAGCGACGGGCAATTTCCACCGGGTCGCCGGCGTCACGAATGTTCTCGAACTTGACGCCCTTGACCACGCGACCGTTGTCGACGTCCAGGCAAGGGATGATGCGTTTGGCCAGAGCCATGGTCAGTCCTCAGCCGTTGTAGGCATCGCAGTAAGCCTGGGCTTCGGCGACGTCCAGGGTGCCTTCATAGATCGCACGGCCGGTGATGGCGCCGATGATCCCAGGCGCCTTGGCGTCCAGCAGCGACTTGATGTCGCCCAGGTTGTGGATGCCGCCGGAAGCGATCACCGGAATCTTGGTGGCCGCTGCCAGGGCTGCGGTGAAAGGTACGTTGCAGCCCTGCATCATGCCGTCTTTGGCGATGTCGGTATAAACGATGGCGGACACGCCGTCGGCTTCGAACTGCTTGGCCAGGTCGATCACTTGCACGGTGCTGATTTCAGCCCAGCCGTCGGTGGCGACGAAGCCGTCCTTGGCATCCAGGCCGACGATCACCTTGCCAGGGAACGCGCGGCAGGCTTCGGCGACGAAGGCTGGGTCTTTCACGGCCTTGGTGCCGATGATCACGTAGCTCACGCCCGCTTTCACGTAGTGTTCGATGGTTTCCAGGGAGCGGATACCGCCGCCGATCTGGATCGGCAGGTTCGGGTAGCGCTTGGCAATGGCGGTGACCACCTCGCCATTGACCGGCTGGCCTTCGAAGGCACCGTTCAGGTCCACCAGATGCAGACGACGGCAGCCCCCTTCTACCCATTTGGCAGCCATGCTCACCGGGTCATCGGAGAACACGGTGGAATCTTCCATGCGGCCTTGGCGCAGGCGGACACAAGCGCCGTCCTTGAGATCGATAGCGGGGATAATCAGCATCTGGCAAACCTTATTCGATATTCAGCAATGCTTGGGAAATCAGGGTTTCTCAAGCGACCACAAGTCGCTTTCGATGCTTTCGAACCTTTCTTTAAGGAGCGTCTGCGTGTCGAAAATCGCCCTGTTGTAATAATGCGGCGCCACTTCGGTGGTGAACAACTCAAGAATTTCGGCGACCTCGAACGAGCCCAGCTTGAGCTCGAAGCGGTCTTCCATGAACCGCTTGATCTTGTCGGTAGCCTCACGCTCCTGCTCGGGCGCGAGGTTCAAGATCGGCGGCTTCGGCTTCCTGGCCATTTACCAGCGACCATCCCACGCGGCGAAGTTCTGCAGCAATTGCAGGCCATGGGTATGGCTTTTCTCCGGGTGAAACTGCACGGCAAAGCGCGAACCATCGGCCAGTGCGGCGGCAAAATCGACGCCGTAATGCCCGCCACCCACCACCTGGCGCGGGTTACCGGCGGCGATGTAGTAGCTGTGCACGAAGTAGAAACGCGCCATGTCCGGGATGTCGTGCCACAGCGGGTGATCGACGGTGCGGCGCACTTCGTTCCAGCCCATGTGCGGGACTTTGAGGTGCTCGCCATCTTCATGCAGGTCTTTGCCGAAGAACTTCACCTGGCCCGGAAACACCCCGATGCAGTCCACACCGCCGTTCTCTTCACTGCTGTCGAGCAAGGCTTGCATGCCCACGCAGATACCGAGGAAGGGGCGGTCCTGGCTGACTTCGCGCACCAGGCTGTCAAAGCCCAGGCGGCGGATCTCGGCCATGCAATCGCGAATCGCGCCAACGCCGGGGAACACCACGCGGTCGGCTTCGCGAATCACGTTGGCATCGCTGGTGATCAGCACCTTGCCGGCACCTACATGCTCGAGGGCCTTGGCCACCGAGTGCAGGTTGCCCATGCCGTAGTCGATAACCGCGACCGTCTGCATTACAGAACGCCCTTGGTCGACGGCATTTGCCCGCCCATGCGCTCATCGACTTCCACGGCCATGCGCAGTGCGCGGCCGAAAGCCTTGAACACGGTTTCGATCTGGTGGTGAGTGTTGGTGCCGCGCAGGTTGTCGATGTGCAGGCTGACCAGTGCGTGGTTGACAAAGCCCTGGAAGAATTCCTGGAACAGGTCGACGTCAAAGCCACGGCCCACGTTAGCGCGGGTGTACGGCACGTGCATCTGCAAACCCGGGCGACCGGAGAAGTCGATGACCACACGGGACAGCGCTTCATCCAACGGGACATAAGCATGGCCGTAGCGACGGATGCCTTTTTTGTCGCCGATGGCCTTGGCAAACGCCTGGCCGAGGGTGATGCCCACGTCTTCCACCATGTGGTGGTCGTCGATATGCAGGTCGCCTTTGCCGACGATATCCAGGTCGATCAGCCCGTGACGGGCGATCTGGTCCAGCATGTGCTCAAGAAAAGGTACACCGATATCAAATCGGGCCTTTCCGGTGCCATCCAGGTTGATCGAGGCTTTGATCTGGGTTTCCAGAGTGTCGCGCTCGACAGATGCCTTACGTTCGGCCATCACCAGCTCCGCAAAATCATTGGGCGAAAAAGGCAGCCATTATAGGGGCGCAGGCGCTAAACAGAAACAACGAAGGGGATAAGACTGACGAGTTGGAGCGAGGAATGTCGGGGATAGACATGTGCATACATGTGAGCATGGGCTTATGTGGGAGCTGGCTTGCCTGCGATGCAGACACCTCGGGGTATCAGTTACACCGCAGTGATGCTATCGCAGGCAAGCCAGCTCCCACACAAGCCCGGCCCCACAGGAGCCGGGCCCACCCTTATTGCGGTGTCAGTGGAACAGTACCGCCGTCTTCTGCAGGGTCACCCACACACCCCACGCCAGCGGAATACCCACTACCAGCCACGCAGCAATCGCCAGCGGCTTGCTGGCGGCGGAGGCCTTCCACTCCAGCACGGTGGTGGCATCGGCACCTTTGTCATGGCCCAGCGCCTGTTCGGCGGCAAGTTCTGCATCAGTCATGAAGTACTTGTCGGCCACCGGGCGCACCAGCAGGTTGCAGATGAAGCCCAGCACCAGCAGGCCGGCGAGGATGTACAAGGTGATGTCGTAGGCCGCGGCGCGTTCAACGCCGATGCTCAACTGGTATTCACGCAGGTAGTTCACCAGCACCGGGCCCAATACGCCCGCAGCGGCCCAGGCGGTCAACAGGCGACCGTGAATCGCGCCAACCATCTGAGTGCCGAACAAGTCCGCCAGGTAGGCCGGAACCGTGGCAAAACCACCGCCGTACATCGACAGAATGATGCAGAACGCGGCCACGAACAGCGCCACGTTACCCAGGTGCCCCAGGTTCGGGATCAGCGCGTACAGGGCAAAGCCCAGGGCGAAGAACACAAAATAGGTGTTTTTACGCCCCAGGTAGTCGGAGAACGACGCCCAGAAGAACCGGCCACCGATGTTGAACAGGCTCAACAGGCCGGTAAAACCAGCGGCAATGGCTGCAATGGAGGCCAACTGGCCCGCATCCAATTGACCAAATGGCACATCAACACCCAGCAACTTGCCGCCGAACACTTCCTGCAGCAGTGGCGAAGCCATGCCCAGGATGCCGATACCGGCCGACACGTTCAGGCACAGCACCAGCCATACCAGGCGGAACTGCGGGGTTTTCCACGCGACATTCACATGCACATGGCGGTGAGTGATCATCGCATTGCTGGCTTTTTTCGCCGGAGCAGTCCAACCCTCAGGCTTCCAGCCGGTTGGCGGCACGCGATACAGCAGTGCACCACCGATCATGAACACGAAGTAAATCGCCGCCATGACTACAAAGCTCTGCCATACACCGACGCTGGTCGGTGAAGAGAAATGGCCCATCAGCGCCGCGGCCAAAGGTGCACCCACCATCGCGCCGCCGCCAAAGCCCATGATCGCCATGCCGGTCGCCATGCCGCGCTTGTCCGGGAACCACTTGATCAAGGTCGAGACGGGAGAGATATAGCCCAGGCCCAGGCCAATACCGCCAATGACCCCGGAGCCGATCCACATCAGCCAGATCTGGTGGGTATAGATACCCAAGGCCGAGATCAGCAGGCCACCACACCAGCACAGCGCCGAGACAACACCAGCCTTACGCGGCCCGGCGTGTTCCAGCCAACCGCCCCAGATCGCTGCGGAGCAGCCCAGGAAGATGAAGAACAGGGTGTAGATCCAGCCCAGCATGGAGATGGGCCAGTCGCATTGGGACGAAAAGACTTGGGCGATAAAGCTCATGTCCGGCGCGCAGGCCACCGGCGCGGTGATACCCAGCGCCTTGGACAAGGGCAGCCAGAACACCGAGAAGCCGTAGGCCATGCCGATGCACAAGTGGATGGCCAGTGCGGCCGGTGGAACCAGCCAGCGGTTGAAGCCCGGCTTGGCGATGATGCGCTCCTTGGACAGGAACGCAGGCTGTGCGGCGGCATTGCCGGCCACAGTGCTAGTGCTCATTGGTGTTTCCCCCAGTTATTGGTATGCGTCCGTCAGGCGCTCTCTCCCTCGGCCTTGCACGCAAAGCGTGGCCGTTTTGTTGAGTGAAGCTCCCTTTTAGGCGCGACGTTAAGTCGCAGAAGGCGGACGAACGTGCAGAGATTAGCACCAGTGGATGACGGAAAAATCAAACTGCCACTACCTTTTTTCGATTATCTGTATTTTCTTGACGTCAAAATCCCATTTCCGCACCGGTGGATACAATGTAACGATCCGTGAACTGACGCCGGCCTTCGGGCGTTATACTCTGCGGCTAAATTTTGAAATCGACATACAAGGACTCGCCCATGAAAGCGTTCGGCAAAATCCTGGGTCTGGTACTTCTCGGGCTGTTGCTGATCATTGTGGCGCTCGGCTTTGCCCTGACCCACCTTTTCGATCCCAACGACTACAAAGAAGAAATTCGCCAGATAGCCCGCGACAAGGCCCACATCGAGCTGACGCTCAATGGCGATATCGGCTGGAGCCTGTTCCCCTGGCTGGGCCTGGAGCTTCATGAAGCCAGCGTCGCAACCCTGACCGCACCGACTCAACCGTTTGCCGACTTGCAGATGCTCGGCCTGTCGGTGCGCGTACTGCCGCTGCTGCGCCGCGAAGTGCAGATGAGCGATGTGCGTGTCGAGGGCCTGAACCTACGCCTGAACCGCGATAAGCAAGGCCACGGCAACTGGGAAGACATCGGCAAGAACCTGCCCGACGAAACCACAGGTACCCCCGCTCCCGCGCCGGTCGAACCCGTGGCTGAAACCAAGCCGGAAAAGCCACCGCAGCCGATCCGCCTGGACATCGACAGCCTGACCATCAACAACGCCCGCGTCGAATACACCGATGAACAGACCGGCAAGCAATTGAGTGCCGAAAGCATCCAGCTGAGTGCCGGTGCCATCCACGAAGGCGCCAGCATCCCGCTGAAACTCACGGCATTCCTGGGCAGCAACCAACCGCTGATGCGGGTCAAGACCGAACTGAACGGCAACTTGCGCATCCAGCGCGCGCTCAAGCGTTATCAGTTCGAAGACATGCGCTTGAGTGGCGAGGCCACCGGCGAGCCGTTGCAAGGCAAGACGGTGAGCTTCTCCACCCAGGGCCAATTGTTGGTGGACCTCGCCGCCAACGTCGCCGAGTGGACCAACCTGAAACTGGCGGCCAACCAGTTGCGCGCCTTGGGCGAACTGAAGGCCAATGACCTGGACAAAACCCCGCAGATCAGCGGCGCGCTGTCGGTCGCCCAGTTTGACTTGGCCAAGTTTCTTGAGAGCGTCGGCCACCCATTGCCTGCGATGGCCCCGGGCAGCCTGAGCAAGGTCGAGCTGGTCAGCCGCCTCAAGGGCACGCCCACCAGTGTGGCCCTGGAAAACCTGAACCTGAAACTCGATGCAAGCACCTTCAGCGGCCGCGTCGCTGTCGAGGACTTCGCCAAGCAGTCACTGCGGGTACAGCTCAAGGCCGATACCTTCAATGCCGACAACTACTTGCCGGCCAAATCCGAAGCGGCCAAAGGTGCAACCGCTGCACGCCAGGCCGAAGTACAGAGCAGCGAAGCCGGCGCCATGGCCGCAGGCGGCAACACGCCATTGCCGGAGGCGCCGACCAAAGGTGCCTGGAGCAACGACAAACTGCTACCGCTGACGCGCCTGCGCAGCCTGGACGTGAATGCAGACCTGGCCTTTGGCGAACTGACCCTGAGCCAGTTGCCCATTCAGAACGCGGTGCTCAAAGCCTCTGGCATTGACGGGCAACTCAAGCTCGACACCCTTAGCGGCGTTCTCTACAACGGCACGTTCCAGGCCAACGGCACACTCGACGTACGCCAGGACACGCCAGTGCTGGCCCTGCAAAGCCACATCAAGCAGGTACCCGTTGAGCGCATCCTGCAGGCCCAAGGGAAAAACCCGCCGGTCAAAGGCCAGCTCACCCTCGACAGTAACCTCAACGGCCGTGGCAATAGCCAGAAGGCCTTGATCGACAGCCTCAACGGCACCACCAGCATCGTGATCAACAACGGTGTGCTGCTCAATGCCAACATCGAGCAGCAACTGTGCACCGGCATCGCCCTGCTCAACCGCAAGACCCTGAGCGCCACACCAGGCGGCAAGGACACGCCCTTCCAGGAACTGCGCGGCAACCTCACGTTCCGTAACGGCGTGGCCAGCAACCCCGACCTGAAAGTACGCATTGCTGGCCTGACGCTCAACGGCAACGGTGATGTGGATTTACGCGTGCTGGGCATGGACTACCGCGTCGGCATCATCGTCGAAGGCGACAAGCGCGACGTGCCGGACCCAGCCTGCCAGGTCGGCGCCAACTTCCAGGGCATTGAGGTGCCACTGCGCTGCCGAGGCCCGCTTGAGCTTGGCGCCAAGGCCTGCCGCCTGGACAAGGACGGCCTGGGCCAGGTCGCCCTCAAGGCTGCCGGCAACCGCCTCAACGAGAAGCTGGAAGAGAAACTCGACAAGGTTAACCCCAAGCTCAAAGACGCATTGAAAGGCCTGTTCAACCGATGAGAAACGAGCAGTTTTCACAAGCGGTGCTGGACTGGTACGACCGCCATGGCCGCCACGACCTGCCCTGGCAACAGGACATCACCCCTTACCGGGTGTGGGTGTCGGAGATCATGCTGCAACAGACCCAGGTCAGCACCGTGCTCAACTACTTCGACCGGTTCATGGCGTCCCTGCCGACGGTCGAAGCCCTGGCCGCCGCGCCGGAAGATGAAGTGCTGCACCTGTGGACGGGCCTGGGCTACTACACACGGGCGCGCAACCTGCAGAAGACCGCCAGGATCGTGGTGGCCGAACACGGCGGCGAATTCCCCCGCGACGTGGAAAAGCTCACCGAGCTGCCGGGCATCGGCCTGTCCACCGCTGGCGCGATTGCCAGCCTGAGCATGGGCCTGCGCGCGCCGATCCTCGACGGCAACGTCAAACGCGTGCTGGCGCGCTTTACCGCGCAAGAGGGTTACCCGGGCGAGCCCAAGGTCGCCAAACAGCTGTGGGCCACCGCAGAGCGCTTCACACCCTTTGAGCGCGTCAACGCCTACACCCAGGCCATGATGGACATGGGCGCCACCCTGTGCACCCGCAGCAAACCCAGTTGCCTGCTGTGCCCGCTGGAAAAAGGCTGCGAAGCCCACATGCTGGGCCTGGAAACACGCTACCCGATCCCGAAGCCGCGCAAGACCATCCCGCAAAAGCGCACGCTGATGCCCATGCTGGCCAACGCCGAGGGCGCGATCCTGCTTTACCGTCGCCCGTCTACGGGCTTGTGGGGCGGCTTGTGGAGCTTGCCGGAGCTGGACGACCTGCAAGACCTGGATCACCTCGCCAACCAGCACGCGCTGGCGCTGGGCAAGCATCAGGAACTGCCCGGGCTGGTCCACACCTTCAGCCACTTCCAGCTGGCCATCGAACCCTGGCTGGTCCAGGTCGAGGAAACCGCCCATCACGTGGCCGAGGCCGACTGGCTCTGGTATAACCTCGCCACCCCGCCGCGCCTGGGCCTTGCCGCCCCGGTGAAAAAACTGCTGAAGCGCGCGGCCGACGTATTGAACGCAGGAGTTTCGTCATGACCCGCACCATCATGTGCCGCAAGTACAAAGAAGAACTGCCAGCCCTGGAGCGCCCTCCGTACCCAGGTGCCAAGGGCCAGGACATCTACGAGCACGTCTCCGCCAAAGCCTGGGGCGACTGGTTGAAACACCAGACCCTGCTGATCAACGAAAAACGCCTGAACATGATGAACGCCGAAGACCGTAAATACCTGGCCGGCGAAATGGACAAGTTCTTTTCCGGCGAGGAATACGCCAAGGCCGACGGCTACGTGCCGCCTGCTCAATAATTGATCAAAAACCAGGGTCTGCACGTAAGCGACGGTAATAATTAAATATTTTTTGAAAACTTGCTTGACGACCCCCTGAAAAACCCGTTTAATGCGCCCCGTTGCCCAGATAGCTCAGTCGGTAGAGCAGGGGATTGAAAATCCCCGTGTCGGCGGTTCGATTCCGTCTCTGGGCACCAAAATACCGAGAAACCCCAAGGAACAATGTGTCCTTGGGGTTTTTTATTGCCTACGATTTTATGGTCGCTGGACCATTTCTGGACCAAGGCGCTTCGGAGTGTGATTGAAAGGCGTTCAACGGACTTTCGGCACCCGAGCCAAAACTGAATAGTTTTAACCTGATTTAAATTGTCAGGTTGAGAGCCTCCCTCAGACAAGCTGAGGCGCCGGCAATACAGTCCGCCCCAGCGCAGCCCTTTCGCTTCCCCAGGCACGCCACAGAGCCTCTGAGCACCCTCTACCATCTCGCACTCCAGACGCTTACAAGTCACGCGGTATGCGCGGCGTGTACCGAAGGCGCCAAGCGTCGTAGACCGCACCACCAACCCTCGACACGCTTCGGCAGCAAAGCTGCGTTGGCCTCGGTTTTTTTACCAAATAAAAGCCACTTGCATATCGAAACAACTTAGAGACGGAAAGATCAAACTCAAGTATTTCAACCAACAAACAACTATCAGCATTTTATATCTATCAAATGTACACCCTCATAAAATTACAACTGCGAAAATTCAAAGGTATAGCGAAAACCATAAGAATATGCTATATATCCCGCGCGGGACATAAAATATAATGTCAGAACATGGAGGTAGTCATGGATAGAATAGAAAAAACATTAGCACGAGTCATATTCAAATCTAAAGTCGCCACCTTAGCTGGAATGGCCTTTCAAAATTTCTTTACTAGTATCATGACTTACCACTCCACTGATTTCACCACAGTCAAACCTCAAGGAAGTGAGGGCGACTGGAAAAATGACGGCCACGAGCCACAAATGGGAAGGTACTATCAGGTTTATGCTCCTGAGGTATTTGAAGAAGTAAAAGCTATTTCCAAGATCATTGAAGACTTCGACGGACTTCTTTTGAAGTGGGGCAACGGCAAGGTTTACCCTATCGGCGTAAAAGAGTTTTACTTTGTAATAAACGACGCATATCGCATACAACTAGGCACATATCCTACTACACTAGCAAAGCTAGAAGACATTCGACAACTGCACAGCCTCAGTGTATGCAAACCCTTTCTTTCCAAAGACCTAGAAGATAAGCTTCTTGATCTTGAAGATGACAAAATCTATTCTGTCATTGGATACATCCCTAATCCAGCCGATATCAAAGTACTAAGTCTTTCCCTTGTGGATGAGGTTGTTAAATACATTGCCGAAAATCCTACTACCCCGTCTCTCGACCAAACACTAACCAGCCCACTATTTAAAGAAAAAATAGTTTTCAATGAATTAAAGGCCACTGCCCCTTTACTAACAACGGCAAACTATCGCACCGGAACCTTAGAAATTTATTTCAGCGCAAATAGCAACTTCACCCGTCAAGAAGTAAGAGACAAACTTAAGGCAATTTACGAAGACAGCAAGCAAATTATTTTTCCGAACTCAGATGACGCCACCGAATCTGACCACCGCTTGTTTTATATACTTAACGAAATAACACCAAAATCTACCAATAACAATCCAAGGGTCTCTAAAGAGCTTCAAGATGCGGCCCTTGTAGTTATGTCATTTTTTTTCGAAGCTTGCGACATATTCGAGGAACCAACTTATGCTAATGCCTGACAAGCATGTTAAGTTTTCTGAGTCCTTGATTGGATTAGGCTCTTTCGTACTGGAAAGCCTAGATGAGCCTATGAGCATTGATGCGCTATGGAAATCTTTCAAACAAGCAAGAACAGAACAGAAATATCCATCCCCTCATTCATTTGAAAGTTTGGTATTGGCAGTGGACGTATTATTTTCTATCGGTGCTATCGAACCAACAAAGCTGGGAGCGCTTAGAAAATGCGCCTGATCCGACTATCTGCGAACCATCAAACATTCAAAACTGTTAATTTCAATCGAACAGGCATTACTATAATTGTTGGGTCTAAGACCAAGGACTCAAAGTCTGTTACTTATAACGGTGTAGGAAAGTCACTGATAGCAGAAATCATACACTTTTGCTTAGGTTCAAATAAAAACAAGGAGTTCGAGAAAAAAATACCTAACTGGATTTTTTCTCTTGAAATAGAGACCTCAACTAATCTTCATAAAATTTCAAGAAACACATCCAACCAAGCTGTTGTATTACTTGACGAGCAGGAAATCAAGCTTGCCAGCCTCAATCAATGGCTTGAACAACACTGCTTCTTTATCCCTAGAGGAGTGCCAGGGCTTTCATTTCGTTCTCTTGTTCCTAAATTCATACGCAGAGGCTTGAAGCAGTACAGCGACCCTAGGGAAACAGGTGATTACTCCGAATATGATAGTTTAATTAGAAACGCACTACTGCTGGGGATCGACGTTCATCTCATTGCGTTGAAGAGCAAAATCCGCGATGAAATCAATGCTCTTCAAACCCTACGAAAAAACTTTAAAACCGATCCACTTATCCGAGAATTTTACTCCGGAGGCAAAGACTCTGACATACACCTTAGTCATCTGGAAAGAAAAATATCCGAACTTGAGAAAAATCGCGACGAGTTTATAGTTGCTGAAGACTACTATGACATTCAACAAGAAGCTGACTCTCTATCTGAAAGCGCCGAAAAAATAAAAAATAATATTTTTATATTAAGAAGCGCGATAGTAAATATTGATGGCAGTATAAAAGAGCAGCCTGACCTATCCGTAGAAAGGATTAAAAACCTCTACAACGAGCTATTGCAGCAATTTAAACCCGAAGCTTTAAAGCGTTTGGATGAAGTTTCAGAGTTTCATAAAAAGCTTCTTGAAAATCGTATTTCTAGACTTAGCCAAGAAAAAATTAGAATACTTGGAGATCTAGAATCAGAAGAGAAGTCACTAAAATCAAAACAAACTGATCTTGATTCAAAGCTTCAACTTCTCGGAAAGACGCGTGCACTCGACCAATATACAGCGATAGTTAATCAGATTGCAGATCTAACGACTCAGTTGCAAAAACTCAAAGACTACAACTCACTCTCAATTGAGCTCAGCAACAAAGAAGCTAATCTAGAGCTTCAAATGAGCGAAGAGATAATTAAAACCAACAATTATCTTGAAGAAACAAAAGATGAGCGAGAAGGAAACTTCGAAGTTTTTAAAGAATATGCAAATCGTTTCTACCCAAACTCTCCAGCGGGCATAACACTGCACAACAACGAGGGTAAAAAAAATAAAATCCGATTTAACTTTGATGTACGCATTGAGAATGACAGCTCAGACGGAATCAATGAAGCAAGAATCTTTTGCTACGATATGACACTACTATCGCTTCAAGAAAACCATAGGATCAATTTCATCTTTCATGATAGTCGATTGTATTCCAACATGGATGTCCGCCAAAGGGCCGAACTATTTAGAATAGCAAGCGAAACCACACGTAGGAATGACTTACAATACATTGCAACGTTGAACCCGGACCAGATATCCGGCATGAGCGAGGACTTCACCCCTGAAGAATACAAGTCGCTAATACAAGACAACATTGTTCTTGAGTTGAAGGACGACTCGCCTGAAAGCAAGCTCCTCGGAATTCAAGTTGATATGCACTACGACCGTTGATTAGTGATAAATAACCTGAGACCAAGGCAGCTCTGCTGCCGCAGCATGTCGAGAGTTGGTACAACAAAACTGAGTTAGGCGCGTAAGACACTGTCACTGTGCCAGCCTCACTCATCGCATTAAGAGGTACAACACGAACGAGCTTAACCGTGCTGTACCTCACACATGTGAATGCCACTTGTTGACGCCGATCCGATTTTTGATCCACCTGCCGGAATTTAATTAATCCACCTCAGACCTCAAAAAGCGTCACTACTGGCCGGATTGTTGGGTGTTCAGGCGGGTCAATTAAAGTTGGCGCTCTAGGTTAAAAGTGGATCAGCGTCAACACCGGAATGACGTCCTCCAATCCACTATCACAGTGTCCCGAACCGGTGCCATGTCCAACGACATGGCACCCCAGATTAAATCGAACAACGGTAGTACCCAACCTTCTGCAACTCAGACTCGCAGTAGGCTTGCCGCCTCTTACCTAGCACCTTCCTAAATAATTGACTGCTGGTCGGGTGCCCGTCTGACTCGTAGCGGCGCATCGCCGAAGTCAATTCAGGCATCTCTTTCACCAAGACCTTCCCGAAACTCCGTGCTAGCCGGATCCTTTCCTCCTTCGAACACTCCGGTAGCCTAAAACAATAAAAATCTTTAAACACCATAAGATCGTAAGCTTCTGGACGGTTCCTGGCAAACACCCTCATAAAATCACTTTCCTTAATTACCAGATTAATTTTGTCTCGCATTTTCGCATTAGCCAATTCAAATAACTGTACATCTGGCATGGTGCCACCTCTTTTATTAGTTTCTAGAATCAGTATTCATCAAATAAATAGAAACAAAAAGCCCCCGCAATCCAACACAAAACCACCCTCACTTGGTTTCCCTTGGAAGTCCTGAGCAAAACCGTAATCGCCAAAATCGTAATTATGCAAATATCGTGAATATATATTTCTATGATCCCAACACTCTGTCGGGTGAGTACCCAGGAGAAATCTATGTGCACATGCAAAAACCCTTGGATTTCCAGCGCCGTTGACACAGGCCGAAACATCCCTGACCCGCGCGTTCAAGTCGCCATCAGTATCTACGATCTGTTCTGCACGTTTTGCCGCGAAAAGTAGGCGTTTAAACCATATTCACACTAAAGCCCATGTTGCACAGGCTTCATAGCTTTAGCCTCGTTAATACCCCCTTATCTAAGCGACTGGAGGGTATTCAAAATAGACTAATCAACGTGACCACGCCGTCAACCCGCCTGAGCGGACACTGAGCCCGTCACGTCGACACACTTCGGAAATAATATGAGCAGAACCAAAGCCGTCGAACCCAGCTTTATGGATCTCATCGCGGTAAAAGAAGCCCAAGCATCAAAACTGAGCTCCGGTGCCGAAGGAAAGATCACCTATCAACTCGCCCTTTCAACCGACAGAAAACAGGTGTTCATTGCGTTGATCGACAGTGGCAGTCAAGGCTACTTCAGCCGAGAGTGGATCAATACCGACGCCATCCTCGAAATACTGGAAAGCCTAGGTCAACGGGCAGAAGCGTTCCCCAGCAAAGTACTCCTACCGGTCTTTACAGGACGCTCCAGCAATAACGCTCCGTTCCTTGCTGCCGCGCTACTGGCTGAAAAGCTACTGGGCAGAGATGGGAAGCTTGAATCCAAATTGCGTGTGCTCGACGACGCAAGCAGCTGGAAAAAAGCTGTGCTTGCGCTCAAAGGTAAGCCTATGCGTGTTCAGATTGATGGTAAGCCGATCCTATCCACAACGCAGGCGAACAACTCATCGTTGGAGCCAAACACGGAGCAAGGGAAAATCCAGGAGACAGAGCATGCTGCTGATTCGTCAGAGTGAAGCTACTGCCCAAATCCTGGATAAGGATATGCGCCAATGGGTAGAGAACCAGTTTCGGGTTCTACAAGGTTATGGCACTCAGTGGCAACCCGATGAAATCGGCTGGTTTGCTGTCTGGGGCGAAGGCGATGATCCCTACGACAAAGGGCTATTCCTTGGCGTTAGAAGCTTCCTGCACAGTCCCTATGATCCGGTAGCCTCATTTGAAATCGTCGAGGACCATGGTCACTTCTATACCGCCGTCATCCTCCTGTCTGACTTGCTCTCGGTGGAAGTACTGATTCCGAAAGGACTCGTTCTTCCATCAGAGATGAGCACGCGGATCGCGCAATGGAGTTCGCATTGACCAGTACCTCCACCGAAAGAACCGGAAATGAACCGGAGCGGCGGGCGCGATCAGCAGCGCCAAAGTTACCACCCCATTCACCCAACCCTACCGACCACTGATGACTTCCCTGGCTCAGCTTTCTGAGCTGACTCAGGGATAGTCCAAACGCGTGTCAAAAAAGGTGCCCTATGAGCAAGCTCATCCGCCTTTCCAAGCGTGTGATTGACGCACTTCCCCCACAACCAACCGATGCCAAAGCCAGGGAAAGCGAGTATTCCGACACCGAGGTTCCAGGACTAAAACTGCTGATCAACAAACAAGGACGCAAGTTCTTCTATCTGCGTTACCGACATGCCGGGCGACAACGAAGCATGAAGCTGGGGAATTATGGAGAGCTAGAAATTGGCGATGCCCGTTTACTGGCGCTCAAACACAGGGCTCAGCTTTCAAATGGCATTGATCCACAAGAAACGCTTGTCGAATCAGGGATGACCTTTCGCCGCTTCATCGATGACCACTACCTGCCCCACGCCTACGCCAGCAAGCGCAGTGCAAACAGTGATGATTCAAAGTTCAAAACCCACCTCTTCGAGATGTTCGGTGCTCGACCGCTCGCCTCCATCAGCCGACAGGAGATCCAACGCTACCACGACGAATTGATCAGCCGCAGAGCCCCAGCTACCGCCAATCGACACCTTGCCCTCCTGAAGCGGAGTTTCAACCTCGCCATCTTGTGGGGCTACCTCGACACCAACCCGGCGACGGGTATTCGTATGCACACCGAGAATAACCAATCTCAGCGTTTCCTCAGCATCGATGAGGCCAAACGTTTATGGACTGTCCTCAGCACGGAACAAAACCAGATTGCCGCCAAAGCCATCAAGCTGATGCTACTCACCGGGGTAAGACGCGAAGAAGCATTACAGGCCCGATGGGAGGACATTGATCAAGAGCGGTTACTTTGGAATCTGCCAATCACCAAGAGCGGACGCCAGCGCTTTGTGATGCTCAGCGAACCGGCGTTGGCCGTCATCAACGAATTGCCGGGCAAGGCTAACGGTCAATATCTCTTCCCCGGCGCCAAACCCGGCAAGCCACTCAACAACGCTCGTAAATGCTTTCAGCGCGCTTTAAAAGTCGCCGGACTCGTTCACCTACGAATTCACGACCTACGCCACACCTTCGCCTCATTGGCCATTAACAACGGCGCCAGCCTGTACGAAGTCCAGCACCTGCTGGGGCACGCCAGTAACAAAACCACCCAGCGCTATGCACACCTTGCTTCCGAGAACCTGCGGGTGGCCTCCAATCGCGTCAGTGATCTCGTAACAGCAACCACCTAGCCAATGCCCGACACCACCTGTCAGGTAGCCTTGGCTTTCTTTCAACACCGCGACACTCAATATCCCATCAGGAGTTCACCATGCGAAAAATCGTTCTTGCTGCCACCGTCGCCACATCGCTACTGTCGATCTGTGTTCAGTCCCACGCCAGTAGTCTGATGTCACTTTCGGGCATGCAGTACTTCGCCAAAAACTGTGAAAAGCGAGGTGGCACAAGCTACGTCAGCAACGACCAAGGCCGATCAATGCAGCCTTACAGCTATCGAGATATAGCCTCCACCCTGAAACATTCAAAAACCACCGCATTGCTGGAAGCGAGCATGAATGGGCAACGAGCCTCAGAAGCGGACCTCGATAAGTACCTGGCGCAAACCGAGAAAGCTGAAGCAAACAAGATGGAAAGCACCGGTACATTGCGATGCCAGCGCTAAAGCCATCAGATACATGCCGCCGTACACGTTGATGAAAAAGGCTCAGCGATTGGCTGAGCTTTTTTTATTCAAAAGTTACGCAGTGCCCGCGGTGTACCGGGCGGACACTTCAGCTAGTGACAAGCCTTTCGAAAAAATAAAAGCCCCACGTCTTCCTAGAAGAACGCAGGGCATAGTGCTGAGAAAGTTAAAAGTCGCAGGAAGGTGGAACGATTGGGTCAAGATTGATCAGGCCAAAGCCCAGCACCCTGTAGAGCAGCGACCTGAAAATAAGCACCTAAACTACAATACTCACTGGGTTAATCGTCACTCTTTAAAAAGCACTCGTCATCCTCAGACCAATAAACACCATGTTCCAACAACCAACTCACACGCATATGATAATAAGGGTCTTTCCCTACCGTATTACGACCGGCTTCAGCACGTACAAGAAGCCCATCCTCCTTGAAGCGCTTACTGATAATCTCAACTCGACCGTTCCCTGGAAAAATCTCTTCCAAGCAAGCCTTGGAGATCATAAGAGTTGGCATGCCATCAGTTTGGTCCTTATGGCGATATATAGCCAGCTTTGACTTTGGAGAGCCGATCGAAATACGTGACTTAGAAAGCAGAAATTCTTCCAATACCTGTAGATGATTCCATCGAGTTGTATACCAAAGCCAAGTACAGACTAAAACACTGTGCATAATACTTTCTTTATTTACATACTTGCTGCTAAACACATTATTTCTCAGCGCAACCTGCCCGGCTAACGCAGCCAGTGCAAATCGAACTACAACACGCTTAGCCCCATCATTAGCGACATAGCTTGGTAAAACTTCATGAATATCTGAGACCAATGCTTTTAGCTCACCGTCCCAAGCTTGGTTAGCCATTTCCGCTAGCAGCGCTTTGATGAAAGCGGGTGCAACCGTGCCGTATTGCTTCTGAATACCTACAGAAACCGCACTCTTAATATCGCTTGGAAGAAAAGCAAAATCCTCATCGTCTTGCCCTTCAAAACTGACATCACCACCAATATTGATATCCACACCTCTATCTAATACACCTTGAGGGGCATTTCGACTGATCATGGAAATAATGGGTTTCTCACCGGAGGTCATGCCAAATAATGTTTTTGGCGTTGACTCCTGAAGGTCTCCCGAACTGTTGAGTCGGGTACGATTGCTGCCGTTCCCAATTTCGTACACGAACGTGTCCAGCTCTCCAAACCCGTTACTACCGATCTCATCCACCAATAAAGGGCCGAGAGAGAGCTGCTGGCCCTTGGCCTGAAGAGCTCGCTGTGTTGAACCAAACGTCTCGATAATGGATTTTCCGGCACGGCCCACGGTGCTTTGGCCCGGCGCGGCGGTGTTCC
This sequence comes from Pseudomonas sp. WS 5503, assembly GCF_012985385.1. Lineage (NCBI taxonomy): Bacteria > Pseudomonadati > Pseudomonadota > Gammaproteobacteria > Pseudomonadales > Pseudomonadaceae > Pseudomonas > Pseudomonas sp. WS 5503. The sequence continues at coordinate 222,334 of NZ_JAAQWI010000003.1, read as the reverse complement.
CATACAGACTGGCAACTGTTGAAAGCAACAATGTTTTGCCTCGACCTGCGCCACCGAAGAAGTTAAAAATACAAGAGGAAATCCCAGGTAGAAAATCAACCATAGAGGCAGCCAACCCAAGCTGCAAAGCGCCCATAAGAATAGGATTTTTACTTACAGGAGCGAGCACCAGATCGTTCCAACCATCAAGTGTTCCTACCTGCGAAAGTCGAGGGGACTTAATATCTATAAAATATTTATCCGAATTGAAATTCGGAGCATAAAACAGATCGCAACCAACCGCGCAGGCTTCAATATTTGATTTATCATCTAGCTGCCAGCCCTCAGAACGAACCCAGATCCGTGCCTCCAGTTCATTGAACGCATAGCGCAGTAAATGAGGAATAAACTGCCCTAAAGACTTCCTATCAACAACACTAGTAGCAACCGAAAGCACCTTTTCAGCAAGGACTTTTATTTCTTGAAGGTCACCATTTGAAATAACTTCAGAGACGACCCTATATTTCTTGCCCGAACGACTTAGAATGTTAACTCGACCAAAGACCTCACCTGTTTCTGAATCACGCAAAATCTGATCTATCCAGAGACTAGGAGCGACATCTTTAACATCATCCTTTTTTCGAAATCGAATCGTATCCAACGATAGCTCGAACCCTGGGTAGGCTCGGTCCCCATACATAGATTCCAGCAAACCGATATTACTGGCTTCAACGACGCGCAGAAAATCAAACGGATCAACCTTGGGCTCCGAACCGTCGACAGGAACAGCCCAAGAACCATACTCTGTTGATGCCGGGATATTGCCGACGTACATGCTCACCTTTATACGACCTAGCGCCTTTTGAAAAAATCGTAAAATCTGCTCGCCTTCAAAATTAGAATTATCGAATGGAAAAAAAACTTCCTTACTGGTCTTGAAAATCAGAAATTTCTTTTCTAGCACCCTCACTAGAGACGAATAACTACTATGGATAGTGGGAACAGAAAAAATCACGGTTGACTCACCAAACTCTACAGATGTCACACCCGTTAACTGTTTTGTGTCACCATCCAATGCTTTACCCCCTGCCAAGTGCGCAGCGTCAACAATATCGGCACTTAGCTGGCTGTTCGATAGAAATCGCATCATTCCGAATCCTCCTGACCAGAAATCAGGAAGGACGAAACCAATTTGCTTGCCTTCAGCAGGTCCGAGGAGGCCAAAGCACTGTATCGTTCGGTCATCCGTATAGATGAGTGACCTAGTAGACCTTGCACGGTATACAACGGGATTCCCGCCTTCACGCAAGCGGAAGCGAACACATGACGAAGATCATGGAAGCGAAACGACTTCGGGAGCTCGGCAGCTTTGCAGGCTTCTTTCCATGGACGCACTGGGCGCGTCATATGGAAATTGTTGTACGACGATGGAAAAACCCAGCCATCATCTGGGAAATCCGACGTAGCCAATGCTAGACGCTCAAGTACGTCAAAGCACTTCTCGTTGATTGGCACATGGCGTATACGACCCGTCTTGGTGATTCTTAAAGTAATACGGCATAGAGTCTGATCCAAGTCAGTCCACTTTAGACTCAATGCTTCACCTACCCTCATGCCAGTAAGTAACAGAAATTCGACCAGACACGAGGTGCGCGGATAACGAGGTTCAAGCCATTTGACCGCATAGGAAAGGCGACTAATGAGGTCAGCATTAACCTCATAGAGCTTAACTGGCATTTCACGCTTGAGCTTTAGGCTACGCGTCGGATCGTTGTCGCAATAACCAAGGTCAACCGCGAACCTGAAGATAGAGCGCAGCATCGCCAAATAACGATTTTTGGTAGCATCTTTCAGCGTTGGACGTAGTGATTCCATCACCTCTTGTATGTCGGCTAACGTGATAGCCTTAATGTCTTTGTCACCGAGGATAGGTGCCACCACCAAGTCATAGCGCTTACGCTCACGTGCCATTGAGCGCTTACCGCTGTAATTGCCAGTTTTCTCATACGCCTCAAAAGCCTTGTCGATGGTGACAATAGCGCTGTAGCCAGAATTGATGACCTCAATAGCTTTTATGCGGGCTTTTTCCAAAGTCAACTCTTTGGAAGTACCCAGTTTCATCCGACGACGCCCATTAGATCGAGAGCGAACGTAATAAGTGCAATTACCAGACTTTGGATAGGTGACAATGATTAGGCTTTTCAAAGCCGAATCACGGACTTCGGTTTGCTTCACTGGCTTTATTGCAGACATGACTATTTGCCTCACGAATACGTGCTAAATTTAGATTCATAATTTTTCAACCTAGTAGCTAGTAGCGGGACTAATCCCAGAGAATAGTAGTGATACTGCTTCGCTATAGACTTAGCGAGTTAACATTTTTACTTAATATCTTAAAAGCTGGTCAGTGGACTCAACCAACTGACGAAAACGTACCTGAGAGGCCAGCGAAAGGGAACCAAAATATTATTCAGTGAGGCGCCGAGAGGACAGCACTTTGTGTGTTGGCTAGGTTACTGAAAACTGTTTTCCCAAGGACATCCTTCCCATAATGGCCTGAGCAAATATCGTTCCACCCCTTCGAAATTTATTTTCGCAAACCACCTTAAAGCCGGCGAACGATCATGCAGATTCCAAAGGTGTCTCAGCAAGGCGAGAGGTCGTAATCACTGATAGGCGATGGCTAAGATGCTTTCTATCAGCACAAAGGAGCTAGAAAAGGCTCCCACCGCTCCGAAGGACAAGCGAGACGGGCCTGCAGTCCGTTGCAGCAGCCTGACTGCATTTTTTCCCTACAAGACAGATTCAAATAATAACTTAGCACTATGGAATAACAACGAAATTAAGCAATCAGCAATTAAAAACCTTTACAAAAAAATCAAAAGGGTAAAGACATCTGAAATCCGTCAGCATCATCCTCGGAATCAAGTAATTTGTTGCCCTCCCCGAATTCAAGCCGCTTTCTAGCCATCGCAAGATACTCAGGGTTGATATCGGCTAGCACAGCTCGGCGCCCGAGCTTTTTACAGACCGCGCCTGTAGTGCCAGATCCGCACATAGGGTCGAACACTAAATCACCTGGCTTCGTCACCATTTCGATCAGTGGGCTATATACAGCCATTGGCTTCTGGGACGGGTGTCCGGTTTGCTCCTTCTTTCCCACGAACCCAATGATCAAAGCAGATTCAATCACCGATGGAGGCCCAGGCATATAGCGAAGCTTACCTTGCGATTGTTTCTCTATCTGCGCTTCATTTAGAAAGTGCTCAGGAAAGAGTTTTGCCCCCGGAACACTCGTATGGAGACAGGCCATTTGAGCTGAGCGCCAACCACGTATTACAGACGGATTGTTTTTGTAATACCAAGTAAGCCACGCGGTGAATTTATGGCCAGACGGTATTCGATCAATGAAGCGCGCAACTATCTCTGGAAAGCCCCAGAAATAGATGTGATCCGCGATGACTGCCAAGCGCTCCAAAACACTAGTTATGTACTCGACATAGTCATCACGTATGCCACCAACTCCCTTATTATACCAAGGGTCGAACATCACACACTCACAGCGACCATACTGTTGTCGAAAACGCTCGATGGAGTCAAAGACATCGAGCGGGTCGTATACGACAATATCACTCGGACTCATGTCCAAAATATCCCGTCAAAAACTGCAAAGCTTCGCGCTTCTGCCTTTCATTTACCGATTGAAGAATTCCTATCAGATTAAATTTTCCAGTACTGGAGTCCCAGTAATTCTTCTTCATCACCTGATGTCGCCCACACAGAGCTTGCCATTTGGATGAATCGTTCGTATCAGTCGCAGGGTCGATTGAATGAGGCACCATATGATCAGGTGTTAGCTTGACGGTCCCGCCCCCTATAGGGTCTAAATCGCCAGGAGCAAGGTTGCATCGTTGGCCGTCTTCAGCCCATTCACAGCGGTGATTCGCTCGACTAAGTACGCCCTGCCAGCAAGCGGCAGACGGGAGGACTCGCCGCCCGGCGATGGCGCGTCGCTGTGCATGCGGCATCACGTACTCTTCTGGCGTAAGCAATAACCAGTCCCGCTTCGACAAAATCGTATAACCCTTGTCTGTCCTGAGCTCGGAAAGACGCTGATGCCAGTTTTCAGGCTCTCTTCCTGTTTCCGGGTTGGTCGCCGCACGGATGATTTGCTGCCGGGTGACGATCTTCCCTAGGTTATTAAGAAAAAGTGCCTCTATCCGAGCACTTACCGATCCTTGTGTGTAAGCGGAGGTGTCTGTGCTGTAAACCTTGACCTGCGGAATCATTGCCTAGCTCCTGAAAACCCGTGTTTCAGAATGCCATCACTTCCACCCCGCGTGAAGACCTTCCCTCACTTACCCGACGTCAAGATCTGTTCGATGGCATAGCTACCTCCACTGTGTGATGGCGCGCTAATGCATTAACAAAACCAATGAATTTTACGCCCCTTTCCCTCTTCGAAAGTGCTAAAATTTCGCTCTTAAAAGGTGGACAACACTGTATGAACTCAATACATCTTAAATCTCGAATCGTCGAAATCGCAAAAAATTTAGGGATAAGTGATCACCAACTTCCATTAGAGCTTTCAAATCCACCCGTTGCCCATCTAGCTGAAGAACAATGCACTTTAATTAAAGCTGATAACTTAACAGCCTTAAGCTGGCTACTCGACCAAAACAAACGGGACATTGATTTTTGCTATATCGACCCTCCCTACAATACCGGTAGCACTTTCGTATACCACGATAAACGACAGGCTAAAAGTGCAAGTATTTGGTCAAAGCATCACGACTGGCTAGCATTCATGCTGCCCAGACTAGTGGCAACCCAGTTACTCCTTGCGGACGATGGTGTTATTGCGATAAGCATTGACGACTACGAGTACCCATATTTAAAGATCTTGATGGATTCAGTATTCGGAGAAAACAACTACATTGCCACCTTAGTGGTATGTCGAAGCAAAAATGGAAAAGGCAGCAAAGCTAATGTGGCCGTCAACCATGAATATGTCTTATTGTATGGAAAAAGTGAGCAATCCACATTGCGTGGGGTAGAGGACCAAGATTTAGAAAAATACAATAAAGAAGACGAGCATGGCCGCTTCACTATAGATGGACTGTTTAGAAAAAAAGGCGATGCGAGCAAACGTGAAGATCGCCCTAATATGTTCTACCCACTTTACTACTCCCAAGATGGTAAAGTTTATGCAAGTAAAATAAGTGAAGACCTCCGTGAAGCTTGGCCTGTCGACTCAAAAGGAGCAGAAAGAAGGTGGCTTTGGGGGCCAGAAAAAGCTCAGTCTGAAAGCTGGAAATTATATGCATCTCCAAAAGGTGTAATATACGTAAAAAACTATTCAGCACCGAATAAAAGAATAAAAATACGCAGCATTTTGGACAAGCCTGAATATCTCAATGACAGAGCGTCAAGGGAAGTAAAATCCATTTTTGGAGAAAGGGTATTTGAAACCCCAAAACCAATAAACCTAATAATGGACCTGATTGACTGCTGCTCATCCCCAGAGGCAACTGTACTCGACTACTTTGCCGGAACCGGCACTACCGCACATGCCTGCCATCTACTGAATAAGAATAAAAGCGCAAACAGGAAATGTATTCTTGTGGAGCACAATCACTTTATAAATAAATCACATACAGCGAACGCAGCTGGCTTTAAAACCACAGCTGACATAACTGAATTTAGACTAAATAAACTAAGCGAAGATGATCAGAGCTTTAATTTCTCAACGCAAGAAATAGAGTAGCCCTGCCCACTGAGCCCCTGCAACAGGAACCTAGCCCTTGACTCACATTCTATGCACTCTAAGCGTCAGCCGAGCTTTTGAGTGCTGCAAGCAGGGCTTGCGCCTCCACTCGCCCGACCAACACTGGTGAATCACTTACAAAAACTCTGCGAGTGCGCCCCAGACCTCACCACAAGGCTCCCGTGCACTACCAACTGAAGTGGCATTTCTTGCTCGCTCATATGTCACGCGGTACGCGCGGTGCGTCGAAAAGCAGCAGAAAGCAGCCCTCCACGCTCCGGTGCTCCTCCGGCACGTCCGGAGTGTTTTGGTGTTACATGGCCCGTTTCTGGCCGGAAAAAATACCCCTCCAATTGAGATTGAGCCAAGAAAACCAGTCCACCTACTAATGGATATATAATGATGGCAGCATGATTATCGGTGCCATAAGCTTCGCCATAGAGTGCATATCGATTACAGCTTTTTAGGGACAAAAATGCTGGGAAAAATTTTGAAAACCTTATTAGTTCCAAGCATCCGCACCACTATCAATCCAACATTCAAGCTTACTTCAACTAAGCGAACTGAACGAAGCCTAGTAAAAGCAATCATCTGTGCAGGCTTGGATAAAGAAGCGGATCTTGTGCCAGGCTGTATAGTTGTATGTGATCTTGCGGGGAGCTTTGCTGATCACACGGGGATATATATTGGAAAAAACAATCGCATTGTAGAACGAAACGGTGACGGAGAAATTAAAAAAGTCACTCCGCACGCCTTTATGAACTCGCATGGACTTCGAACGGGCATAACCATTTATGCCGCCTATTCTAATGGAAAAATCATTAGCACCCCAGAAATCTCTGATAGAGCTAGTGCCGAAGTGGGTAATAAAAGCGTATACCATTTAATCTTCAATAACTGTCACCGCTTCACGGCTTATTGTGCAACAGGTGTCGAACACTCAGTGACCACTTTCGATTCGCTTACAACAATTCTGGAGGAAAAGTTTCCTAATCTCCGCTGGGTCCCCGTAAAAGACCAGTATACAAAGAAATAGTGCATTAAGTCCCCACGGATCATGATGTACAAACCTCATGATCCGATCGCTGATTACACATTCCTGAGGCCTGGTTCCAGTGGTCAGACCCTAGCCTTCAACGTTGACGTACCATTGCGCATGGACCCTGACATTGAACAATTTATTCAAGTATGCCAGCAAGGAACTCAGTACAGACGCCTTCCTAGCTTGGTTTTTCAAAGAACTGGATGAAAATCCGGATATCAGCCTATATCGCTCACAGGTGTTCAATGCTTTGGGGTTCACCAAAGAGGGCGAAACGCCCGTTAATATTCACTCAAAACTACAGTCCGGCAATGTTGATTTAATGCTGAGCTTTGACGTGAATGACGAACGCCGCAACATTTTATTTGAGAATAAAACTTCGTCAACCATTCACTCAGATCAACTTAACACCTACCATAAACGCTTCCCCGACTGTTACAAATACATTTACTTCAAGATCGGCTATATCGACGTATTGGAACGACAGAGCTTAGGAAAGTATGACCTCATCTCCGCCCATGACTTCTACAACGCGGTTAGCTTTTTAGCTCACTTCCATCCAATCATTCATCAATACTGCGCGTTTCTAAAGGACAACTGGATTTCCAAGGAGGAAAATGTCTTAAAGAGCTTAGCCAATTCGAGTCCTGACGCGTTCAAAAGCGCCATAGGCCAACGATACTTCATCGGTGAACTCTATGACCAATTGCAGGGCAGTGATGCTTGTTTGAAATTCAAGAAAGGAGTAAATAAAAACGGTTCACCATGGACTCAGCTAGATTTTTGCCAACGAAAGAACTACTACGAGGGAATAAACGAAACGTTGTTATGGAGAGTTGACTCCCGCTCCGGGAGAACCTACCTACGCATCAACCAGTACGCTGCCATCCCCAAGGACGGTCTTGACATTGCTGCCCACAAAAAACGGCGCCTACAAGCACTGCGCAAGCTAGCAGCAGACATCAGCAAGCCTTACGACTTAAAGCCCGGCAAGCTTTCAAACAAGGGCGTGAGAGAAAGCGAGGTCATCATTTTTTTCTTTGACGAGAACCCTTGCTGCCTCCTCAAAGAGCTCCTTCCAGAATTCACCACCAATTTTCAGGCCTTGTACTACCAACTGGAATAGCATTTCTTGCTGGCTCAAAAGTCACGCGGTGCGCGCGGTGCATGGAAACGCAGCTGCAATCAGCCCACCCCGCTCCGGTGCTCCTCCGGACCGTCCGGAAGGTTTTGAGGCCATCTGGCCCGTTTCTGGCCGGGCTTTACAGCAGTGACGTTGAGATCGAGCCAGGATATCCAGTGCTTTCTCAAATCAGGTAGAAGATTCACAGGTTTTGAAAATCCCCGTGTCGGCGGTTCGATTCCGTCTCTGGGCACCAAAATACCGAGAAACCCCAAGGAACAATGCGTTCCTTGGGGTTTTTTATTGCCTGCGATTTAATGCGACTCACGCATTTACGGACACGATGTCGCAGCAGGACGATTGAGGGTTATTTTTGGCTGGACTCAATCGTTCAGCCTTTACCCAAATCTCAGTTGTAAGGTTTTTTCATGACCCGCTTCTTGCTTTGCACCCTGTTACTACTGACCGCCCTGCTCAGTGGGTGTGCCACGCAGCTGGACGTAGCGATCAACGCGACGCCTGATCCCGACTATCACTTCGACCGGCAGGCAACCGTGCTGGTGACCTCCACTGGCGGAAGTGATGAAAACTCACTCAATGCTCGCTACTACCTGCGTGACATGGTCCGCGCCATGCAGGACCAGGGCTTTCGCAATGTCTTCACCGACACCACCCTGCCCAAGAACCACGCGCCGATCAAAATGACCGTCACCCTGGACGTCGACAGCAAGCAGGTGACGTATCGCTATACCGCCACCGAATACGGGCAGGTGGCAAAAAGCACCACCACTCAATGCAAGAAGAACAAGAAAAAGACCGACCAACTGACCTGCACCAGCACTCCAAACACCTCATACGGCCCGGTAGGGACCTCGGAGCGCACCGGCTACACCACGCTCACCACCTTCCGGGTCACCGCTCGTGATGAAGTGAGCAGGCGCGCGGTCTACCTGCTACGGGCGTCTTCCTATAACGACGATTGCCAAGCCGCCAAGGTAGAAGCCTTCTTGGTACAGCAGGGTTTGCAGAATCTGAATTTCCAGGACCGCGTGCAGCGCAATTACACGGTCACGATGCCTGAAAGCTTCCGCTGCAAATAATCATCTGCTCGACAGGCCCTTGGCTCAAGGGCCTCCTTACTTGAGCAAGAACACCATCAACGGGTTGTCATTCAAGCGCCCTTGATAGCTCGGCGCCAGGTGCTCCACCGGCGACCCCTTCAACAGCGCGGTCTCCTTGCGCGACACGATCACCCAGGAGGGCCGGGGCAGCGCCGCCAACTTCTCAAGCTCGTGACGCCCGACAAACAGCGGCTGTTCATCGTGATCCAGGTTCATCATGTAGCGCACCGCCCAGGTATCCCGGGCCAGATCGACAAACACCAAGGGACCTGGCTGCGTCTGGCGCAACGCCTCCACCTGGCTGACAAACCGCCGGGTGTCGAATTGCAGGTCCTTGGCCGGCTCTATCACTGTCACAAGCAACAACCATTGCGCCACCAGCGCGATCAGACTGAGCCACACCAACCGCCATGCTCGCTGCCAGGCAATCAACGCTGCGGCTTGCAGCACCACCAGCACGCCGATCATCAACGGCAAGGAAATCTCCGGCCAGTAGCCCTGTTTATGCCAGGCGTGTCGACACACAAACAACACAACCACGCACAACGCCGGCAGCGCCGCGACGAGCCATTCATAGCAACGGCGCACACCCACCAGCCAGCCTTGCGCGTGAAGCAGCCCATAGGCAGCGACAGCCGCAAACATCGGCACCATCGGCAGAATGTAATAAGCGCGCTTGAAATGCGGTACCGACAGGCCGAGCAGAATCATCAAGCCGCAGCCCCCGAACCGCACCAGCAATTGCAGGTGCTCATTGGCCCAACGCTCGGGCCAGCGATGGCGCAACGCAAACAGGGTCGCGAACGCCAGCGGCACCACCGGGAAGTAGCGGTACAAGCTCAGTTGGAAATAAAAGTAAAACGGCTCACCCGACTCATCCAGACGCCCGCCGACTTGCATTTTGAAGACTTCATCGGCAAACGCATCGCCACCACTGAACCGCGCAAGCTTCATCAGCAGCCACCAGCACGCGGCGAGCAACACCAGGCCGACAATGCCGTGGATCAACACCTGCCGGACACGCTCCCCCGGCTTGCTCAGTGCCCAATACACACACACCACCGCGCAGACTTCAATCAACCCCAGCGGCCCACGTATGGCGAAACCCAGGATGAACAGCGGGAACACCGCCAGTTGCCTCAGCCGCGACCCAAGGCGTTCGCCGGTGTGCAGCAGGTAGAAACTGCCCACGCATAACAATGCAACCATCTGGTCCAGGCACACCGAGCGCGACTTCTCGAGCAACTGGGCGGTGAGCAGCGTGAGCAGCACCGTCAGCAGCGACCAGGCACGGCTGTAGGGCGCCAGCAGGCGATACATCAGCGCGATCACCCCCGCCGACGCGAGCGCTGTGGGCAGCACATTCGCCAAGTGGTTCGGCGCGTCAAACAAGCGCGCGAATAGATAACTGAAGAAGGTCGCAGTGCCGGGGTAATCCGCATAGGGCTGGCCGTAGGTGGTGGGGAAAAGACTCGCGCCATGGCGATACATTTCCTGCAGGAACAGCGCCCAACGCCCGTCAAAACCCTGGGGCTGCTGATCCCAGATACCTACTGTGAACAACAAGAGAGCGACCAGGAAAATACCCAGTGACTCCAGGCGAAAACGGTTGCGGTGATCCATCGGTTGACCTGTCAGGTGGGAAGCGCTGGCGTATGGTGCCGAACGCGCCCCTGAATGGCGCCTGAACAGACCTGAACATTCACGTGGTTACCGACTGGTGGGCCACACCACTGCCGGGATCAGGCGAACGTAGGCCAACTCGGCAACCAGCTCGATCAGGGTCTGCAGGATCACCACCGTTGCGGCCAAACCGCGCACATCCTCCGGCAGGGCCAGCGCCAATGGCAAAACCACCAGCGAGTTACGCGTCGACGCACTGAACGTCACCGCCCGCGCCGTCACCGCTGGCAGTGCGAACAGCCGCGCAGCCCCAATGCCCATCAACGGTGCCAACAGTACAAATGCCACGTAGATTGGAATGACCGGCAACAACAAGTTGATATCTCGCACCACCGCAGTGATGTGCGAAGCGAGCACGACAAACAACACCAGCGCCATCGCCGGCACCGGCAACCACGCCCAGGCGCTGCTCCAAAGACCGATAGCGCTCGAACGCCGCGCAAGCGCGCTGGTGAGGACAGCCAGAAGCATCGGCACCACAATCAACCCCACGAACGCCTCTACAAATGGCCCCGCCGCTACCACCACGCTGGATTGCTCGTCCAACATCAGCCCCAGGTATACCGGCAATAGCAGCAGTTGCAGCAAAAGCAACAGCGGGGTTGCCGCCAGCATCGAACGCGAATCGCCCTTGCCGATATGGGTAAATACCACCACGTAGTCGATACAGGGCGTCAGCAACACCAGCAGAGCGCCCACCAGCAACGCCGGGCGCTCCACCAGGCCGCTGGTCAACCCCCACACCAGCAAAGGCACCAGAATGAAATTGGCCAGCAGCAAGGCCGCCATGAATCGCTTGTTGCCCAAGCCTTGGCGCAGCTCAAGAAAGGGTATCTGCAAAAACATCGCATACATCAGCACGGCGATGGCAGGTGTCACCCAAAGGCTGAAGCCCTGCGCCGACAAGGGCCAGAACAGGCCAAACGTGACGGCCACAAAGACGGCAACAAAGTAGATCGGGACCTGATGGTGTTCCAGGGTGTCACGGGTCATGGGCGGGCTCTGGTGGGTCAATAGACTGTCAGCCTAAGTACCCGCGCAGATAAGGTCGAGCACTACAGCAATCATTGCCGCCCGAGAAACCCTTGGGATTTACCCCAACCTGCGCTTCAATACACCCTCCAGACCAGACCCCCAAGGACGTTGAGCCCATGGCCTCGCCAAACAAGCAGCAAAAACGCGCCCACCGGGCAAAAGCCAAGGCCAAGCAAAACCGCACCCAGCGCGCCGTGGCGCACAAGCCGGATGCTTTTGCTGGCGACGACAGCCGCATCGACCTTGAGTCGGTGGATTTGACTGAACTGTTCGTCGAAATGCGTGCCGCTGGCGAGATCAGCCAGCAGGCGCTGTGTGCGGTGTTCCTGGCGCACCCGTTGCTGGCGCTGGTGCTGGAGCAGGAAGGCGAAGAAGAAGCGACCGACTTTATCCTGGCGGCGCTGATCGAGTATCGGCAGTGGGCGACGGACAGCGATGACGAAGCCGCGGCGTTAGCGTGGATTGAGTCGCCGCAGTTCCAGGCCGATTACGTGGCGGCGTCCCAGGCGCTGGCCAACGCCCCCGACTGACACAAAATAAAAATGTGGGAGCGGGCTTGCCCTAATGCCAGTCAGTTAAGAGCTCGAGCAGACAACCAGTGACTTGTGGCGAGGGAGCTTGCTCCCGCTGGACTGCGTAGCAGTCCCATTTTTGGGGCCGCTTCGCGCCCCAGCGGGAGCAAGCTCCCTCGCCACAGTTACCGATTCTGTCTTAACTGACTGGCATTAGGGCTTGCTTGAGATGGCGGTGTGTCAGTCGACGAATATATCGACTGGCAGTCCGTCATCGCGGGCAAGCCCGGCTCCCACATTGTTGCGCGGTGCGCTACCACCGTCTCTCGTCAGTTAAGCGCCGCAGCCCCTACTCTTTGGGCCTTGCGACGGCTCGCCACCACCAACCCCGCCAATACCACCAGCAAGCTCAGAACCCCGGTGGCGATGATCTCGACCCGGTGCGCTTCCTGGAACAACATGATGGTCAACGTACCGACGATGAACACCATCACCGCGTACGTCAGGCCTGGGAACAGCCACATCTTGAAGACGATCTTCTCGCCCGCTGCCGCACGCTTCTGGCGCATGCGCAGTTGCGACACGGCAATTACCAGGTACACCAGCAACGCAATGGCGCCGGAGCTGGCCAGCAGGAATTCGAACACCGCCGCCGGAGCGACGTAGTTGGCGAATACCGCCAGGAACGCGGCGCCGGTAGACAGCAACACCGCCCAGTAAGGCGTGCCGCTCTTGTTGGTGCGCTTGGCCACGGCCGGTGCGTCACCGCGACGGCCCAGGGAGAACAGCATGCGCGACGCGGTGTACAGCGCCGAGTTGAGGCAGCTGGTCACGGCAACCAGCACCACCAGGTCGACAATCAGCTTGGCGTTCGGGATACCCATGCGCTCGAGCACAGTCTGGTAGGAACCTACGGCAGCCAGGGTCGGATCGTTCCAAGGCACCAGGGACACCACGATGAAGATCGACAACAGGTAGAACAAACCAATCCGCCAGATCACCGAGTTGGTGGCCTTGGTGATTTGCTGGCCCGGGTTCTTCGATTCGGCTGCGGCGATGGTGACAATCTCGGTGCCCATGAACGAGAACATGGTGGTCAGGATCGCCGCCAATACGGCACCCATGCCGTTGGGCATGAACCCTTGGGTATCGAACAGGTGCGAAACACCGCTGACCTGGCTGGTGGGCAAGAAGCCGAAGATCGCGGCCAGGCCGAGGATCACAAAGCCCACGATCGCCACGACCTTGATCAGCGCAAACCAGAACTCGAACTCGCCGTAGTTCTTCACGCTGAACAAGTTGGTTGCGGTGAGCAGCAAGGTAATGACCAGGGTGAACACCCAGATCGCCACGTCGGGGAACCAGGCGTGCAGGATGGTCGCCGCCGCGTTGGCTTCCAGTGGAATCACCAGCACCCAGAACCACCAGTAGAGCCAGCCAATGGTGAAACCGGCCCAGTGGCCGATTGCCCGGTCGGCATAGGTAGAGAACGAACCGGTATCCGGTGACGCAACGGCCATCTCGGCCAGCATGCGCATCACCAGGACTACCAGCGTACCGGCGGCTGCATAGGCCAACAGCACAGCCGGGCCGGCAGCAGCGATCGCATGGCCGGAGCCGACAAACAAACCGGCGCCGATGACACCGGCAATCGACAGCATGGTGACGTGACGCGGTTTGAGCCCCTGTTCGAGGTCATTGGAGCTTTGCGTACTACTCATTGACACACCTTTGCGAGGAATTGCGAAAACGGTTCGCCCGGCTTGCAGCCTTTCTCGTGAAAAGAATCCAACAGGGCGTTCTTTATTTTTTACGCAAGATTTGCGCCAAAATATTTCAGAACCACAGTTGGCGGGGGCTGTAGGACAATTCACCACTCATCGCAAGTCATTGAGAACAATGGCATTCCGCTATAGCGTTACCGTGCGACTCACATTCATGGCATTGCGACGCACCAAAAACACACACAAAAAGTAAGTGACGCCCCATAACCGGGCTGATATGGACCGTTTGCCCGGTTAACCCTTCCAACACCCGGCCAAAGCTGGCACCATCGCGCCCTTTTTTACGCGAAGCCTGTGGATCTTTCCGGGTCAAACGTCTGTAGGTTGTTGATGGCGCGACACACTGCTGCGCCGATGCGACACCCTGCCGCAGACCACCGGTTAACCGTCCGCTGCGCTGTTGGCTGTCATCCAAACGCTATGCTAGCTTGGCGCCTCGCCAGGAAGGCGGCCCAACAGCGAAGATCGCAACGAACACAATGAGGACCGCACATGGCCGAGGCCACGCCCGCGCTTGAAATCCGCAACTTGCATAAACGCTATGGTGAGCTTGAGGTACTCAAAGGTATCTCGCTGACCGCTCGCGACGGCGATGTGATCTCGATCCTGGGTTCCTCCGGTTCCGGCAAGTCCACCTTCCTGCGCTGCATCAACCTGCTGGAAAACCCGCACCAGGGCCAGATCCTGGTGGCCGGCGAAGAACTCAAGCTAAAGGCCGCGAAAAACGGCGAACTGATGGCCGCCGACGGCAAGCAGATCAACCGCCTGCGCAGCGAAATCGGGTTTGTGTTTCAAAACTTTAACCTGTGGCCGCACATGAGCATCCTCGACAACATCATCGAGGCTCCTCGGCGCGTGCTCGGCCAGAGCAAGGCCGAAGCGATAGAAGTGGCCGAGGCCCTGTTGGCCAAGGTTGGTATCGCCGACAAGCGCCACGCCTACCCTGCGCAACTCTCTGGCGGCCAACAACAACGCGCAGCGATTGCGCGTACCCTGGCGATGCAGCCTAAAGTCATCCTGTTCGACGAACCGACGTCGGCGCTTGACCCGGAAATGGTCCAGGAAGTACTTAATGTGATCCGCGCGCTGGCCGAAGAAGGCCGCACCATGCTGCTGGTCACCCACGAAATGGGCTTCGCCCGCCAGGTATCCAGCGAAGTGGTGTTTTTGCACCAGGGCCTGGTCGAAGAGCAAGGATCGCCACAGCAGGTATTTGAAAACCCGCTTTCGGCGCGCTGCAAACAATTCATGTCCAGCAACCGCTAACGGAGCAACATGCATGCAGACCTATAAGAAATTCCTTCTGGCCGCGGCCGTCTCGATGGCATTCAGCGCCACGGCCATGGCAGAAACCTTGAAGATGGGGATCGAAGCGGCCTACCCGCCGTTCAACAATAAAGACGCCAGCGGCAACGTTGTCGGCTTCGACAAGGACATCGGCGACGCCCTGTGCGCCAAGATGAAAGTCGAGAAGTGCGAAGTGTATGTGTCCGACTGGGACGGCATCATCCCTGCCCTGAACGCCAAGAAGTTCGACTTCCTGGTGTCCTCGCTGTCGATCACCGACGAGCGCAAGCAGGCGGTTGACTTCACCGACCCGTACTACTCCAACAAGCTGCAGTTCATTGCGCCCAAAGCCACTGCGGATTTCAAGACCGACGCCACTTACCTCAAAGGCAAGGTGATCGGTGCACAGCGCGCAACGCTGGCCGGTACCTATCTGGAAGACAAGCTGCCGGACACCGAAGCCAAGCTCTACGACACGCAGGAAAACGCCTACCTCGACCTGACCTCCGGTCGCCTCGACGGCATCCTGGCTGACAAGTACGTGCAGTACGAATGGCTCAAGAGCAAAGACGGTTCGGCCTATGAATTCAAAGGCGACCCGGTGGTAGAAAGCGACAAGATCGGTATCGCCGTACGCAAAGGCGACCCGCTGCGCGAGCGCCTGAACAAAGCCCTGGCAGAGATCAAGGCAGACGGCACCTACAAGAAGATCAACGACAAGTACTTCCCGTTCAGCATCGAATGATCTGAACGGCCTGCCCGGCGCGCTCCTGCGAGCGCGCTGGCTTTTAGCAATGCCTGCCGCGATATGAAAACACCATGAATTTCGATCTCTACGGATTCGGCCCGGCCCTTGCCGCCGGCGCGCTGATGACCGTCAAACTGGCGCTCACGGCCCTGTGCCTGGGGCTGGTGCTCGGCCTTGCCGGCGCCTTGGCCAAGACCTCCCCGTACAAGCCACTGCAATGGCTGGGCGGTGCGTATTCGACCATCGTTCGCGGTATTCCCGAATTACTGTGGGTGCTGCTGATTTACTTTGGCACCGTCAACCTGATGCGTGCGCTCGGTGAGTTCTTCGGCAACCCCGACCTGTCGCTGAGTGCCTTCGCCGCCGGCGTCATCGCCCTGGGCCTGTGCTTCGGCGCCTATGCAACGGAAGTGTTCCGCGGCGCGATCCTCGCCATTCCCAAGGGCCACCGCGAAGCCGGTGTGGCGTTGGGGCTGTCGAAGTTTCGGATTTTCACCCGGCTGATCATGCCGCAGATGTGGCGCATCGCCCTGCCGGGCCTGGGTAACCTGTTCATGATCCTGATGAAAGACACCGCGCTGGTGTCGGTGATCGGCCTGGAAGAAATCATGCGCCACGCGCAGATCGGCGTGACCGTGACCAAGCAACCCTTCACCTTCTTCATGGTCGCCGCCTTCATGTACCTGGGCCTGACCGTACTGGCGATGACCAGCATGCACTTCCTGGAAAAACGCGCCGCCCGCGGCTTTGCGAGGAGCACCCAATGAGCGGCGACTACAGCTGGCTATCGCACTTTGACCTGGGCCTGAACTGGGCCGTGATCATCAAGTGGCTGCCGAAGTTGGCCCAGGGCGCAACCCTGACCCTGGAGCTGGTGGCAATCGCCGTGATCGCCGGCCTGCTGCTGGCGATCCCTCTGGGCATCGCCCGCTCTTCGCGCCGCTGGTACGTGAGCGCCCTGCCCTACGGCTACATTTTCTTCTTCCGTGGCACGCCGCTGCTGGTGCAGTTGTTCCTGGTGTATTACGGCCTGGCGCAGTTCGACGCCGTGCGCAACAGCTTCATGTGGCCGTACCTGCGAGACCCGTTCTGGTGCGCCACCGCCACCATGACCCTGCACACCGCCGCCTACATTGCCGAGATCCTGCGCGGTGCGATCCAGGCCATTCCGCCGGGCGAGATCGAAGCGGCGCGGGCCCTGGGCATGTCCAAGCCCAAGACGCTGTTCTACATCATCCTGCCACGCGCCTCGCGCATCGGCCTGCCGGCCTACAGCAACGAAGTGATCCTGATGCTCAAGGCCAGCGCCCTGGCCAGTACCGTGACCCTGCTGGAACTGACCGGCATGGCGCGCACCATCATTGCCCGCACTTACCTGCCGGTGGAGATTTTCTTCGCCGCAGGGTTGTTCTACCTGCTGATGGCCTACGTGCTAGTGCGCGGCTTCAAACTGCTGGAAAAATGGCTGCGCGTCGATGCATGCCAAGGACGTTGAGGCACGCTTCCAGGCACTGGATGCGTTCCTGACCGAACACCAAGGGCTGTGGCGACCACGGCCCTTTACTCAGTTGCAGTTGCCCTGGGAAACCGAGCATCCCGAGTTATCCCAGTGGCTGCGCAAGCGTTCGCTGGCCGAAGCTGAAGCCAGTCACAACCAACCCCACGACCTGCCCGCGCCCACACCTTTTCCACAGCTGGCCGCTCACGCGCTGCGCCTCGCTACTGTGGATAAGTTACCCACGCACACCCTTGAGCCCGCTCGCCATCGTTTGAATGTCGACGTGCCAGGGCGCAAATGGCAACAGATCGAAGCCTTCGGCGCCGCGCTGACCTTTACCCAAACGCCTGCCCACTGGCTGGACTGGTGCGCCGGCAAAGGCCACCTAGGCCGCCGCCTGCTGCAACCCGGCCAACAGCTGACCTGCCTGGAATACGACCCCGCCCTGATCGCCTCCGGCCAAGCCTTGAGTGATCGCCACGGCCTGCCCGCAACCCATCATCTGCAAGACGTGATGGCGGATGTCGCGATCCAGCCCGAACACACGCCGGTCGCCCTGCATGCCTGCGGCGACCTGCATGTGCGCCTGCTACAACTGGCCAGCGCCGCCGGCTGCAAACAACTGGCCCTGGCGCCCTGCTGCTACAACCGCATCACCGCCGACCGTTATCAAGCCCTCTCCGCCGCCGGGCGCGCCTCACTGCTGCAACTGTCGATTGATGACCTGGGCCTGCCCCTGAGCGAAACCGTCACCGCCGGCAACCGTGTACGCCAACAACGGGACACCTCCATGGCCCGCCGCCTGGGCTTTGACCAACTGCAACGGCAACTGCGTGGCTGCGACGACTACCTGCCAACACCTTCCCTGCCCGCCAGTTGGCTGGATAAACCCTTTGCCGACTATTGCCAGGAACTGGCAAGCCTCAAGGGCTTATCCACAGGCGAGCAGAACTGGCCGGCCCTGGAAGCCCACGGCTGGCAACGCCTGGCCGAGGTGCGCAACCTTGAGTTAGTGAGAGGCTTGTTTCGACGCCCATTGGAACTGTGGTTGGTATTGGACCGGGCACTGTTCATGGTGGAACAGGGCTACAACGTCGAGGTCGGCAGCTTCTGCGAACCATCGTTGACCCCTCGCAACCTGATGGTGCTGGCCGAGCGCGAATAAAGGGCAAAAAATCCTACAAGCGCCCTGTGGATAACTCTGTTGATGAATACTTTGCAAAGGCAGTACATATAGGCCTTTCACGCCAAAAGCCAACCTGGTCATTTTTTGTTCACAAAATAAAGTGCACACAAAACAGGCAGTTGCAGCGTGTTGAGAACTGCTGCACAAAATGGCTGTTTCGTGACAACCGTTACCAACCGATTGTGCATAAGCATCTGGCGCCACGCGCATAACGGGCGCTTTATGCGGTCTGTTTTGGCGCCTTCAGCCACAAGCAAACCTCGCTGATATCATCACTGGCCAGCCGTTTCGCCACGTTATCCAGCGGGTCGGATGAGTAGGCCAACGCCTCGTTGATGGCCATATCGCGATGAACTTCCAACGGGTCTTTGCCCAAGCGATGCTTGAACGCCTCGACCATGTCCAGGCTGAAGGGGTTGCTCTCATCCACCTGGTTAATCACCACCTGCACAACCGGCGGGCGCTCGCCCTCAAGGTGCGGAGCGAGCAGCAAGTCCAGATGATCCAGGGTCCCAAGGCAAGCAGCGTCCGCCTGCACGATGACCAGCACCACATCGGCAACGCTCAACGCTTGATGGAAATAGACGTTATTACCCGCAGGCGTATCGATGATCACCGTGTGCCGCTCGCTGAGCCCCAGGCCTCCAAGACGCTGCGCCAGCCAACCGGGCTCCTGCTTGAGCCAGCGCTCGAGGCTTTCCTGCTGCTGGATATCGATATCGCCGAAGGTCATCACCTGGCAACCGGCAAAGCCCAACTGCTGCAAGGGCGCCCATTGCCCATGCTCCAGACTGGTGCGGCCGATTCCGGGCAAGGTGGAACTGACCCCAAAGTGATGATGCAAGGCATTCTGCGGGTCCAGGTCCAGCGCCACCACCGACTCGCCCAGGCGCTGCAACCCACTGCTCAAGGCCGTGACCAGAGTGCTGCGGCCCACACCGCCATTGATAGACACCAACGCCACTATTTTAGGGCGCAGCTCCGGGGCATTGAGGGGCTGTTGGTAAATACTTTCGTCAGGAACACTGCCGAAAAAGTGCATTCTTGCATTGATGCCGTCGGCATCATGGGTAACGTCTTTGCCAAACAACGCCAGAATTTCTTTGCTTAGGCTCATAGCCTGCTCCTCACGACGCAGCTTAAAGACGTGAAGGTCAGCAAGTGCGGGCACTTGCCGCAGGTCTTTTTATAGGCGCCCTTGTTGGGGGCATTCTGTGACAAAGGGTTTGAAGTGTCATTATTTTGCTGTTTTTATGCTCGGCTTTTTAGATGGACGGTAGACAGTCAATTTAATGGCTTTTTCAGCGTGTGTTTTTCCACAGGCTTGCAACCTGTGAAAACGTGCCCAAGACAGCCTGATCGCAAGAAACCTCCGACTTTGCAAAAATAGTCAGAATTCAGGGGTTTACAGAACCTTTCCAATCGCTATAATCGTCGCCCTAACACGCCGGTATAGCTCAGTTGGTAGAGCAACTGACTTGTAATCAGTAGGTCCCGGGTTCGACTCCTGGTGCCGGCACCATACAAGGTTCCAGAGAAGGCTTTCAAAATCTCTGGAACCCCCGAAAAACCCGCCTTCTGGCGGGTTTTTTCGTTTTGGCGTTCCGTCGGATTCCGCCAAATCTTATGGATACCAGCCGAAAACCACCTCGATTTTCACGGGCAATCGTCCGCCCTGCCCGCCCCATCCTTCATCAGCAGGCCTGCACACAAATCAGCGACGAACTGGGGCATGGTCGTCTCGACGTGGTATCGGCTTATAACGATGATCGAGCACGAGCAAAACAGTCGACATGGCGCTGTTCCTGGCGGATCTTCTCACCGGGTCGCATGCCATTCGCGAACGTCACCTACGCCAAGCAAGGACCATTCAAGCGGAGATTTCTAATCGCTTGCACAAAGATAATCCATGGACCTGGCAGCGAAAGCATCCCGCATGGTTTCTAAACCGTCACGTGAACCAATACGCTGAATCGACGCGCTATTACTGGCTACTGACCGCGCATTTGCTCACTCTTCGCTTAGGAAAATTCAACCTATCGATGAAGGTCAAAAACCGGTCAGAAGCAGGCTGATGGTGTAAGTGGCTCAATTGACGTGTGAGGTTGTTTGGCTACTCGCTCGAAGTCATTGAACGAGTAGGGCTGTGTAAAAAATCAGACATCCACTGGCCACGTTCCGCGCCGCACCATTTCCCGCACCCGATCAGCACCATTGGCGCGTACCAGCAATTCCATACGGGCTTTTTCGATGTCCTCGGCACTCCATTGCTCGGTGGCCATGGTGGCTTTTTCGTGAGACCAGCCATTGTCGTAGTGACGGACCACATACTGCTGTTGGTATGCCCACATCTCGGTGCCCGGAATCGGGGTCACGATAAACGGGTTGGCGTAGGCCATGCCTGCGCCCATAAGGCTGACGGCATAATCAATGGTATTACCGATTTGCCCCAGGCTTTCGATGAACGGCTGTTCGGCAGCCGAGGCCGGCGGGTTGACGAAGCCGAGCATGAAGCCGCCCGTCACCTGAATTCCGCACTCGGTAAACATCTGGATGATCTCAAAGGTTGCCTGCTGAATCGCGTTGAAACGCGACTTGTTGGAGTTCACCAGGCTCTCTTCGTTGGCGCTCTCCACCGCAAGGTAAATGTTGTAGCAACCGTTGTCGGCGATTGAACGGATAAACGTCTTCGCCGTGAGACCGCCGCGAATGGCAGCGATGACGTTGCGGTAGTGCGGGCTTTTGAGTTCCTGCTCATCAAGTTCCGCCAGAAATCGCTCGCCCTTGTGCAGCAGCACCAGATTGAACAGGCTCAGCCCACCTTCCTCGACCCACGGCAAATGGTGTTTCTTCAACAGCTTGCCGACCTCCATAGCGTACAGCGGGTCATGCATCAAGTGATCGTCTTCGATCAACACTTCGGTCACGCCTTATTTGACCAAATCCGCCAGATGCAGGTCGAACCAGTCCAGCCCCAATGCCCGCCAGGGGCCGTTGATTTTGGGGATATAGCAGAAGTTGCAATTGACGTTGCAGCCTATGGTGGAAAAGATCTGCGCCCAGGCGCCGGTCTTGCGCACCCGCGCACCGGAGGAATGATAGGGCTGCAAGTAGTTGTTCATGTTCAGGAAACTGAAATCCGGCAACGGCATGACGCCCAGCCGCTCATCCAGATCCTGCCGGGCCGGGACAATGCTCAAGTAGCTGGATTTGCGCGTCGGTCGAACTAGTTGGCCACTGTAGCTGCGATAGGCGATGCCCGGCACCGCGTCGACATTGCCGCCTTCATGGGTGACCGCGTCGAGCAGCAGCGTGAAGGCGCGATCCGCTTCGTTGATCAGGGTGAAATCGAAAGGCGAGTCCAGCAAGGCATTCTGCCAGTCACCGCTGGAATGGGCACCGCCCGTCACCAGCAGCAAATTTGGATCGATGGATTTCACCAGGTCGGCCAGCGCCCGGGCGTTGCCCCATTGCACGGTGTAGTTGCACTGGATGCCGACGATGTCCGGTTGTGCATCTTCGATGATCTTGCGCATTTGCACATCGGTGAGGCCATAGCGGACCAAATGGCCCTGATCGACGTTCACCAGAGTGTTTTCCTGGGACCAGCCGGCGAATGGCGCGTCGACGATCTGCACCTCGTAGCCGGCGCGCTTGGCCACCGTGGCGATGCGCAACAGGCCAATGGGCGTGCCGGCGCGTTTCATTACTTCGAACGTGTCGATGCCGATGTCGGCAAATGCGCTGCCCAGCGGTACCGGCTCAATCAGCCGCGTGTAAGGCGGCACGAACAGCAACACACGTGGCGCTTCGCCATTTGCGCGGCGGCGAATGCCGCTGCGGCTGGACTTCAATGACGGTAGTCCCAGATGCTGGAGCGCAGGACGAGTGGGCGCCACGCTGAATCGTGGCAGGTCGCGTTCAATTCTTGTGGCGCCTTCAGAGGCAATCAGGTCCATCTCAAAGCTCCTTTACAACAGTGATGTCGGCGTTGGGCTGGCCTGTTTTCGAGGTGGCGATAACAGCGCCAACGATAATCAGCAGTGTGGGAATAATCAGGATCGGGCTGGCATGGCTTTGCCCTATGGCCACCAGCAGCAGGGTCGAGATCAGGGGGGCCAGATAGGAGAGAGCGCCGAGCATCGCCAGGCTGCCGTGCTTGGTGGCGTGGTCCCAGGCGAAAAACGCCAGGCCCACCGGCCCCAGGCCAAGGCCGACGATGGCCGCCCATTGCCCGGCGCTTGGAATGACCGCGGTTTCAAACGCCAGATGGCAGACCAGGCCGGCCACTGCGACGAGGCCACAGATGCCACCAATGATGCTGCTTGGCACGTCACTGAAACGGCGGTTGATCACCGAATAGGACGACCAGACCAGCGCGCAGGCGAAGGCGGCCAGGTAGCCGGCTACCGGCATGGCGGCGGCTTCATCCGAGGCGCGCTGTTGCATGATGAACGCCGTACCGGCCAACCCCAGCAGCGCGCCGAGTAACTGGCGTTTGCGCAGCCGTTCCCCCGCGCTGAAGGCCGAGAGCAGCACAATCAACAGTGGCCACAGGTAGGCAATCAGGCTCGCCTCGGCAACCGGGGCAGCCTTGAGGGCGAAAAAATACAGCGCGTGGTAGGCGAATATCCCTAGAAAACCGACCGCCCATACCGACCAGGGCTGACGCCAGCTGCGAAACCCCGCCATGCCGTTGCGGCCAAGGATGCACAGGCTCGCTACAAACGCGACGGCAAAACTCAGGGTCAGCAGTTGGAAGGGTGGAATGCCTTCGGTGAGGCTGGTCAGCAACGCCAGGCATGACCACAGGAACACCGCGATCACGCCGATGGCTGTGGCCGAGGCTGCGGCTCTGACAGACACCTGTGTTTTGGCAATGCGCGTCACTTCGGTCATCTACGCCCCGTCTGATTTATCCTTGTCGGTGGGGCAATCATAGAAAGGTCCGGCCGGGCGGGTATTGATGAGCACTGCTGAAGATTTGTTCAGGCCTGCCGGATTCACCTTACCCGCGAACTTCGTCGCACCGTGGCCGGCGTCAGGTCGCGGTTCTTTTTCAGGGCGTGGGTGAGTGCACTTTGATCGGCATAACCGACGCGGTGGGCGATCTCGGTGATCGACAGCGCGGTTTCGCACAGCAAGTCGATGGCACGGTTGAGACGCAAGGTGGCGATATGCGCAAAAGGCGTGCTATTCAAATGCCGAGCGAACAGCACGTAGAGTTGCCGCTCGCTGGTGCCTGCCACCCATGCAATCTCGGTGGCGCTAAGCCGGCTGTCCAGATGGCTTTCGATGTAAGCGAGTGCCCGTGCCAGGGTGAACTGACCATGCTCAGGGATGATTCCGGGCGGCAGCGTCAGCGAAGACAGCAGCAAAGTACTCCAGGACTCCGCCACCTGAGGTGAACTGGTCAGCAAGGGCGCGCTGCGGCTGGCGTATTCGAGTAAATGGCGGATTTCCGGGCCTACTGGGAAAAAGCGTTTGTCGGCCTGGAGTCTGGTCGACAGGTCGAGATTCTTGGGCCCGCCGAACGTCGTGGCCGGCACGTCGAGTACCAGAAAGATATTGGCCTTTTGCGCCAGAAACGCATGGCGAGCACCGGCAGGAATTACCACGCCCTGACTCCAGTCGACCTTGCCGGCCCGACCGTCGACTTCGATGTCCATGGAGCCGGACTGCGGCAGCACGAGCTGATGAAAGTCGTGATCGTGCAATTCGACTTGGCCCGAATACGAACGAAGGGCCAGTGAAACCGCTGGGTTATCGTGACTGCCCATAGCGCCTCTCCGTTGGCTCAGGTTCACATCATGCCTGAGTCAGAGAACCCGGTGCCACTCCCGCGAGCGCTCAGGGGAGATGCGACGAGTCATCGGCAAGAACTCGTGCGGGACGCGGGCTGATTTCATCGCGGGCAAGCCCGGCGCCCACAGCGCGAAGCCCTGGCCTGGATAGGCCAGGGCTTTTTACGAATGACGACCCATGCGCCCATAGCGATATGGCACATAGCCACTTTTCCAATTGACACCCCCTCCCCACTCCGTTAAAAACCCCGCCTTGCTTGCGTTTTTATCGAGACATGGATGTTGTCCAAACCCCCGCTGTTCAAATACCGCCGCTATTGGCTGGCGGTCATCATCGTGTTGCTGGCGATTCTTGATCCTTTCGGCCTGGCCAGTTCCAGCGACAAGGCGTCGGCGCAGTGGCTCAATCGTATGTTCGCCAGTCACTACCCGAGCCTTGGGCAGCAGCGGGTGGCGGTGGTGTTGATCGATGATGCCTACCTGATGCGCAATAACAGTTCGTGGCCCATGCCCTATGGCGAGCAGAGCAAGTTGTTCAAGCGCTTGCTGGCGTACAAGCCCCAGGCGGTGTTTGTGGATTTGCTTTATAGCCACGACCACTCGTTTGGCGACCCGACGCGGGGCAGCCAGTTGCTGGCGAATGTGTTTGAGCGTTATCAACGCCAAGGCATCCCGTTGTGGCTGGCCAATACTGGGTTGACTCGCGCAGAGGCGGGCCAGGCGAATACGCTGGCGCCGTTCATGCAGGTGAGCCAGCCGGCGCTGGTTGTATGGGAAGGGGTGGATGACAAGTATCCACTGGCGATGCGCACACAGGCAGGGCTGATGGAAACTCCCGCCCTGTCGCTGTATCGAGTGTTCTGTGCCACGCAGCACTGCAAGCAGCCGCCGGTGGATGTGCAAGCCGCTGCGCAGCGCCAGCCCATCGCGGTGCAGTGGGGGCTGAAGCTGGCGCCCGAACAGGCACGTATTGCCGATATCCGCCACTGCGCGCCGGCACGGCATTTTTTGCTGGATGGGGTGGCGCAGTTATTTCAGGCGGTGTTCTGGAAGCTCGACGACTCGGCCCAGGCGCGCTGCCCTTATACGCTGACGTTGTCGGCCAGTGACCTGGAGGTCAGCGACCCCGATGACCAGGCACTGGTCGCCGACTTACTGCGCGACCGCCTGGTGTTGGTGGGCGCCAATATCGCTTCCACCGGGGACTTGGTGGAGTCGCCGGTACACGGCCAACTCCCTGGCGTTTACCTGCACGCCATGGCGCTGGACAACCTGATCAATGCGGGCATGGACTACGACCATGAACCGGCCAATTTCCCCCACCTGCCGTTCAATTGGCTGGACCTGCTGGAGCTCGGGCTGCTGGCGTTGATCGCCGTGCTCAAGGCGCTGCACGCACGTCGCCTGGCGGGCCATCGCCCCTGGAGCCGGTGGCGGCGCCAGGAAATCTGGTTTTTTACCTCGCCGTGCCCGTCGTGGCTGTTGGTGATGTCGATGTTGGCGGGGGTCAGTGTGTTGCTGAGCCTCAATGACATCACCCCGGTCAACGTACTGGGCATTGTGTTGCTGTCGTTGGTGCTGTTCAGCGAGCGGATCGAAGCCTTCTTCGACCGCGATCGCTGAGTGCACCGCTCTGCTATCTGACTCAAGGAAACCAAGGATGAACAGAAGCCTCATCGTCTTGCTCGCCGCCCTCTTCACCCAGGGCGCCTGGGCAGAAACCCACAGTATCAAGGCGTTCCTCGCCGACCCGGTGACAGTGCTGGACGAGCAGGGCAAGCAACAACGTGAGCTGGCGAAAAAGGACGCGCCCACCCAGCCCCTGCCGGTGTTGCAGTACAACCAGGCACTGGATCTGGTGCAGGTAGAACTGGCAGGCCAGAAGGTGTGGCTGGACACCATGGATTTGCGCATCGAGCCCCCGCTGAACGTCGTCGACCTGCCCTGCCAGGGCCTGACCAAAAGCCAGGCCAAGGACAGCCGCAACAACTCCACCATCGGTTTTGGTGCCGGCTGCAATCAATAAAAAGGAGCGTTGCGGTGAAGGGATATCTAGTAGCAGCCAGCCTGTTGGCCAGTTCGGTGCTCAGCGGTTGCGCCACCTTGAAAGGCGCAGACCAGGCGTTTATGAACCTGGTGGGGCCCTCGACCCAGTCCCGGGTTCAGGGCCATTACGTGGATAACAGCGACGTACGCCAGTATTACAAGCTCGACCCACAGCGCCAGAGCCAGCAGCGTTTGAGCTACGACGGGCGTGCGGTACCGGCCGCTGAAGCGCGCCAGCAGAACCTGGTGGATATCCCGATGCTGCAAGGCTACTTGCAGGGCATCGTCACGCGCTTGTCCAAGGGCTGGCCGGGGGAGTTGCCGCCGCTGCAGGTGAAGATCACCGACAGCTATGGCTTCGGGCCGTCGGCAGACCCCTACGGCAACCTGTTCGTGCCGCTGGGCATGCTGGACAACGTCGCCAGCGAAGACGAAATCGCCGCGATGCTGGGCCATGAAATGAGCCACGTATTGCTGCATCACCATGACCGCATGGCCGCTTTCCAGCAGCAGAAAGACATGTTTACCACCGTCGCCTCCACGGTCGCCTTGGCCACCATGGCTGCCGATACGGGCGTGGACCGCAGCTCCGGTACGATGAAACTGTTCAGTAAAGACCCAGCCGGCACCCAGAAGACCATCGGCAACACCGTGCTGTATACCGCCCTGGCCAATACCTTTTCCGATCAGGTATGGAGCACCGCCTGGGGCCGCAGCCAGGAAGACCAGGCCGACTTGCTGGGCACCGACTTGATGATCCGTGCCGGTTACGCGCCGCGAGCCGCCACCCATAGTCTGGAGCGCCTCAACGACTTCCAGGGCAAGCAGAAGCCCTTGCTCACGGGGTTCCTCACGGCGCGCAAGAATGCCATGCAGGATTCGCTGCAGCAGTTCAATCTCAACCAGTTCACCAAAGAGCTGGACGTGCTGGTCAAGGATGGCTTGACCACCGGCATCACCGCGACCAGCCAATACTTCAACCGCTCACATATGTCGGCGATGGACCGCGACACCGAGCTGCGCCAGTACTTGCAACGCGAGTATCGCCAGGAACGCCGCGCCCGGGTCAACCCGCAAAGCTGGTCGAAAATGAAGAATACGCCCCAGGTGGCGAAGGCTTTGCAGGGCTATAAAGACGCGTACTTCGCAATTGATGCCCTGGAGAAAAACAAGGTGCCGCAGGCTGACGCTTTCATCCGCAAGGCTCTGGCCTCGCCGGTAAAAGACCAGCCGAGCATTCGGCGCACCGCCTATACCGTGCGCCTGGCCCAGGGCAAAAACAGCGAAGCGGTGAAAGAGTTGCAGGCGATCAAGGACTGGTCCCTGGCAGGGCCTTCCACCTATGACTTGATGATCAGCTACCACCTCAAACGCGGTGACGGGCAATCGGCCCTGGCGATGATCGACAAGGCAGAACGCAACCTGGGGTCGGAAGAACTGTTTATTACCGAGAAGCTGTTGGCCAACCAGCAACTGCAGAATGCGCAGCAGGTGCAAAGCGTACTGCGCAAATGCGAGCAGTACCCGACGCGCAAAGAGAACTGCAAAAAGCTCGCACCGGTCAAAGCCTGACGCCCCCGCGAGCGGACAATAAAAAACCCCGAACCAGTCGGGGTTTTTTTATCGCCTGGCATCAGGCACGACATTCGATCAATTAGAAAACGTTGATCGGGTAGTCGGCGAACAGACGGATTTCGTTACCGCCTACGTTGTAGTTGCTGGCGTTGTTGGAAACGCGCAACCACGAGGCACGGGCACGCAGGCTCAGGTCTTTGGCTGGGCCGCTCTGTACCACATACTTGAACTGGTTCCAGATTTCACGCTCGGTGCCATCGCCACGGCCAGTGCCGTCGTCGATGTTGGTGCCGCGCACGTAGGCAATGTTGTAGGTCAGGCCCGGTACGCCGAAGGTGGCGAAGTCGATGCCATAACCTGCTTGCCAGGAGCGCTCGTCCTTGCCGTTGAAGTCGGACCAGTAGGAGTTGGCCAGCAGGATGGTATTGCCGCCGTCGCCAATGCCGCCAGCGTTGCGGTAGCCACCGTACAGGTAGCCGGTGTCACCGGTGCTGCGCTGGTGAGCGAGGGTGAAGCTGTGCGCGCCAACGGCCCAGGTAGCGCCCAGGCTCCAGATCTTGTTGTCGCGAGCGTCCGCATCACCTTGGTTTTCCAGGGCGAAGCTGCGGTCCAGCTTGGTTTTGTAGCCATTGAAGTCAAATGTCAGCGACTGTTGTTCTGGCAGGGCCAGCACGTAGTTGACGTTGACGTATTGCTTCTTCAGCACGTCCTGCATGTCGGAGGCGTACAAAGCAGCCGACAGGCTTTCGG
This sequence comes from Pseudomonas sp. WS 5503, assembly GCF_012985385.1. Taxonomy (NCBI): domain Bacteria; kingdom Pseudomonadati; phylum Pseudomonadota; class Gammaproteobacteria; order Pseudomonadales; family Pseudomonadaceae; genus Pseudomonas; species Pseudomonas sp. WS 5503. The sequence continues at coordinate 193,394 of NZ_JAAQWI010000003.1, read as the reverse complement.
TGAATTTGTAGCTACCACCGATGTAGTTGATGCTCTTCAAACGGCCGCTGTCGCTGCCCTCGGCGCTCTTGCGAGCTTCCTTGGTGAAGTGACCAGCATCCAGTTGCAGGCCGGCAATTTCTTTGGAAACGATCGAGGTGCCCTCGTAGGTTTCCGACAGCAGACGCGAGTTGTCGTATTGCAGGACCGGCACGGCCGGCATCTGCTGACCGTATTTGATCACGGTGTTGGAGATACGCGCCTTGACGGCTGCGCCGCCTTTGGCCAGGTCGTTGGCGGCTTCTCCGCTGTCACCTTGCTTGAAGAAGTCGATACCGCCAGCGCCGCTGCGACCTTTACCACCATCCAGGCGGATAGCGTATTGGCCAATCACATCCACACCCACACCGACAGTGCCTTGGGTGAAGCCGGACTCGAACTTGCCGATGAAGCCTTGGCCCCATTCAGCTTTGTCCTGCTTGCCGTTTTTGTAGTCACGGCTGATGTAGGCGTTACGTGCTGCGATGTTCAGGTGGCTGTCTTCAACGAAACCCTTGGATTGCTCCTGGTCGTTTGCCATTGCTGTCGATGCGCTCAAAATCCCCAGAGCGATCAGACTCATCCGTTGCTTCAACATTTTCTTATATTCCTTATTACGGGTTGAGTACGCGCTGTGACACCAGGCTCCTGTTGCTTTTCTGGTGTCGACCTTGCCAGCAAAAAGAAGGCCCGCGGACGACTGAACTGCCGCGGGCCTTTTTTTATTGGATTTAGTCATGGTGGTTAGCCACAGGCGTTGGGCGCAATCCTATGCGGGCGTTGAACTATGTGTCAATTTCGTGAATCGTCTGTATTTAGGCGATATTCGTCTAAGCGGCGGGCTAAAGCGGCGGGATGAAAGCGTTGAAAACACCTTGATCAGCCCTTGGAAACACATTAAGTAACAAATCCGCATGCAATGCGTTAGGGAATAGATAACACGCGCAAATGCAAAGCATTACTATTCGCGCACAATTTTCCTGCCATGTCATTTGGATACACTCCCATGCCTGCCCCTCGCCTGACGCCCCTCTCCCTTGGGCTCTCTGTCCTGCTGTCTGCTGGTTTTGCCGGTGCGGCCACGGTCCTGCCCGAAACCTCGATCAGCGTGGAAGCAGACGAAGACGACCCACGGGTCAAAGAGACCAGCACGGCCACACGCACCGCGACGGCTGTTCGCTATGTGCCCCAGGCGATCGACTCAGTCAAAACCGAAAGCCTGCGCTCCTATGGCACCAACGACCTGGGCCAGGCATTGAGCGGTATCCCCAACGTCAGCAGCGGCGCCGATACACGCTTCGACAGCCTGCGCATACGCGGTTTCGACGCCAGCAATGACTTCTATCTGGATGGCATTCGCGACGACAGCCAGTACGTACGTGACCTGCATAACATCGAGCGTATCGAAGTGCTCAAGGGACCGGCCGCCGTGCTTTACGGGCGAGGCGGCCAGGGCGGCATCGTCAACCGGGTGAGCAAAATGCCCACCCCGGGGCAAAAGTCCAGCATCGAAGCCCAAGGCGGCAGCAACGATTTGCGCAGCCTGTATGCCGACCTGAGTACCGACCCCACCGATAACATCAGCCTGCGCCTGAACATGGGCAACCAGGACAACAACAGCTTTCGCGATGGCGTCAGCGGCAACCGCCAGTTGTTCGCGCCGTCGATGAGCTGGCAGCTCACTCCAGAGCTGAACTGGCTGGTGCAATACGAATACAGCCGCTACAACCGCACCCCAGACCGTGGCATTCCTGGTGTCAACGGGCGCCCGGCGGATGTGAGCCGCAGCACCACTTACTTTGATCACGGCGATTACATCGACGATAAGTCCCAGTCGCTGCGTTCCAGACTCGCCTACGAGCTCAACGCCGACTGGCAACTGCGCCACACCCTCGGCGTGTTCAAGCTCGACAGCGATTTCGACAATACCTACCAGACCGGCTATGACCCGAAAACCAACACCGTCAGCCGCCAACACTGGCAGCAGGACCTGACCACCCGCAACGTGTTCAACAACCTGGAGCTGGAAGGCGGTTTCGACACCTTTGGCCTGGAACACCGCCTGCTCACCGGTATTGAGCTGGGTAGCCAGCGCCGCGATCCGAAGCTGTACTCCGCTCGCGATGGCAAGACAGTGCCGAGCCTGGACCTCAACCAACCCAATCGCCGCCTGAGCCACACCGGGAGCATGCGACTGTCGAGTAACAACCACACCGAAGTCGAAAGCCGCGCCCTCTATATACAGGACCAACTGCGCCTGAATGACCAGTGGCAACTGCTGGGCGGGCTGCGTTACGACCGCTTCGAAGTGGACACCACCAACAAGCTGCTCGACATTCAACAGAACGTGAAAAGCCACAGCACCAGCCCGCGCGTCGGCCTGGTGTGGACGCCCCTGGAGCACCACTCGTTCTACGCCTCGTGGAGCAAGACTTTCACCCCAGCAGGCGGCGGCCTGATCGGCATCACGCCGAACGCCACCGGCAACGTCAACGACCTGAGCCCGGAGTTGACCAAGCAAAAAGAAATCGGCGTGAAGAGCGACTGGTTCGATGAGCGCCTGAGCACCACCCTGGCTGTGTACGAGCTGGAACTCTACAACCGCCGCACCAGCGACCCGCTGGACCGTACCATTACCCTGCTCACCGGCGAACAACGCTCACGCGGCGTGGAGCTGACCGCCACCGGCAAGATCGTCGACAACTGGTATGTGCGCGGCGGCGTAGGCCTGCAAGATGCCAAGGTCGAGAAGGACAACAACGGGTTTGAGGGCAAACGGATCAGCGACGTGGCCAAGCGCAACGCCAGCCTGTTCATCACCTGGAAGCCGGAGATGGGCTGGTACGCGGAAACCGGTTTGACCCTGGTCGGCGATCGTTACGCCGACAACCTCAACACCGTGGTGTTGCCTGGTTATGGTCGCTGGGACGCGCTGGCCGGGTTCCGTCAGAAAGAATGGGACGTGCGGGCAGCACTGAACAATATCGCTGATAAAAACTACTACGCCTCGGCGACCAGTGCGGCGCAGATTCAACCAGGCGAGCCGCGAAGCCTGGTAGTCACCGGTACCTACAGCTTCTGACACACCTCATGGGAACCAAAGCCTGTTCCCACACTGGTTAGGTATTGCCCACAACATCAGCGCCTGGCGCAGATCCCTGTGGGAGCGGGCTTGCTCGCGATAGCGGTGTGCCAGTCAGCCAATCTTCAACTGAGCCACCGCCATCGCAGGCAAGCCAGCTCCCACACTGGTTAGATATTGTCCAAAAAATCAGCGCCTGGCGCAGATCCCTGTGGGGGGCTTGCCCGCGAAAGCGGTGTGCCAGTCAGCCAATCTTCAACTGAGCCACCGCCATCGCAGGCAAGCCAGCTCCCACGCTGGTTAGATATTGTCCAAAAAATCAGCGCCTGGCGCAGATCCCTGTGGAAGCGGGCTTGCCCGCGATAGCGGTGTGCCAGTCCCCCAATCTTCAACTGAACCACCGCCATCGCAGGCAAGCCAGCTCCCACAGTCGGTTTCAGGTGTTCTTTAGTTGCTCATCAACTCGCACAACGCCTGCACTTCGTCCTCCGTGAACAACCCCACCGGGTAGCGCTCACTCATCACGCTGCGCAAATCAGGCAATTGCCTGACCTGTGGCGAGCCGTTCGCCTTCAACCAAAGGGCCAACGCATGGATGGCGTCTGCGTCGACCCGCAAAGGGTGGAACGTATGCGTGTTCATCAGGTGGACATCGGCATTCATTTCAGCGCTCTCTCCTGCTGCGTGAGCGGCTAACTTACTCAAGGTTTGTGACAGAACTGCACGGTCATCCCCCTTGGGCTACTGTAACCACAGCGATACAAGAGCTATGCCAATGTGCCCTGTTCACCGGCATGCAGGCATGAAAAAGCCCGCGACCGGGCTGGGTCGCGGGCTTGCGGGGAACACTGCAAACGCGCGGTGCTCGTGCGCCATCAAGGCGCTGTTACAACTGCACTCACTTTCGCTGCGGAGCTGGCTGCTGTTGGGTCAGGCAATGGATATTGCCCCCACCCAGTAACAATTCGCGGCCCGGCACCATCACCACTTCATGTTGTGGGAACAGGTTCTGCAGGATTTGCTTGGCCTGATCGTCCAACGGGTCATCGAAACTCGGCGCGATGATGCCGCCATTGACGATCAGGAAGTTGACGTAGGAACCGGCCAACCGCACGGTCGGATTACGCTCCTGGCTACCGTCAACCAGGTCTACCCCGGCGCATTCCTCCTCAGTGGCATACAGCGGACCCGGAATCGGCATTTTATGCACGATGAACGAGCGGCCCTGGGCATCGGTGCTGCTTTGCAGCACGTCCATGGCTGCGTGGCAGCGTGGGTAGTTCGGGTCTTGCGGGTCATCGGTCCAGGCCAACAGCACTTCGCCCGGGCGCACGTAGCAGCAGAAGTTATCCACATGGCCGTCGGTTTCGTCGTTGAACAGGCCATCCGGCAACCAGATGATCTTGTCTACCGCCAGGTTATCGCTGAGCACCGCCTCAATGGCCGCACGATCAAGGTGCGGGTTGCGGTTGCGGTTCAACAGACATTCTTCGGTAGTGATCAGGGTGCCTTCGCCGTCGACATGAATCGAACCGCCTTCAAGCACAAAGCCTTCAGTGCGGTAACGCGGTGCGCGCTCCATCTCGAGGATCTTGCCTCCCACCTGTGAATCGCGGTTCCACGGTGCATACAGGCCGCCGTCAAAACCACCCCAGGCGTTGAAGTCCCAGTTCACACCCCGTACTTCTCCACTGCCGTTGATCACGAAAGTGGGGCCGGTGTCGCGAACCCAGGCGTCGTCATTGGACATTTCCACCAGGCGGATATTGGGTACGTCCAGGCGGGCACGGGCGTTTTCGTACTGGCTGGCGGAGACCGCGACGGTCACCGGCTCAAAACGTGCGATGGCCTTGGCCACCGCCACATGGGCCGCCTGAGCAGGCTTACCGCCCAGGCGCCAGTTGTCTGGGCGCTCGGGCCAGATCATCCAGGTCTGGGTCTGGGGCGCCCATTCGGCAGGCATGTGAAAGCCATCGGCGCGAGGTGTGCTGTGCAAGGTGGTCATGGCGATCAGGGCTCCGAATGGGGTGAAGGACAACTTTATAATGGATAAAAATCGGCTTTAACAGACTAAAAACATGATAGGTGCTCGCGCCTGCAAAAAATAGCCGATAACAATCGATAAATCACAGTTGCTCATCCAGCACTTTCGACAGCATGTCTACAAAGAAGTCCACGCTGCGTCTGGACGTCACCATCGGTGGCTTGATTTTGAGGATATTCAGATAATCACCGGTAGGCTGCATGAAAATCCCCAGCTCCCGCAGCCGGTCACACAACAAGGCGGTTTCTGCAGTCGCAGGTTCGAGGGTCTGGCGATCGCGCACCAGTTCAAGGCCCAGATAGAAGCCCGAACCGTGCACGGCACCGACGAGTGGATGGTGATCGATCAATTCCTCCAACCGTGCCTTGAAATGCCCACCTACCAGTTGGGCGTTTGCCCACAGCTTTTCCTCTTCCATCACATCCAGCACCGCCATACCGATCCGGCAACTGACCGGACTGCCTCCTGATGAGGAGAAGAAGTAACCCTCGGCTTCCAGCGCCTCGGCAATTTCTCGGCGGGTGATCACTGCACCCAACGGCTGGCCGTTGCCCATGCCTTTGGCCATGGTGATGATGTCAGGCACCACACCTTGCTGTTCAAACCCCCAGAAGAAATGCCCCATGCGGCCGTAACCCACCTGCACTTCATCGGCGATGCACACGCCTCCCTGGGCACGGACCAGGCCATACACCTGTTGCAGGTAACCCGGTGGCAGGGAGATGCCGCCGGCATTGCCGTACACCGGCTCACAGATGAACCCGGCTAATTGACGCTGGCTCGCGGCGATTTTCGCCAGGTTATGCTCCACGCTTCGTACATAGTCCGACGCGCTGTCCGGCCCGCGGAATTCACCGCGGTAGGTATTGGGCGCGGTCACGGGGTGTACCCAATCCGGGCGGCTGCTCAAGGCCTGGGGGTTATCGGCAATCGACGTGGACACGGCATCCGCCGCCACCGACCAGCCGTGATAGGCCTCCAGCACACTGAGCATGTCGCGCCCGCCGCTGTAGGCCCGGGCCAAACGAATCGCCAGGTCATTGGCCTCGGTGCCGCTGTTGACCAGGAACACCCGGTCCATGCCCTCCGGCGCCAACGCCAGCAGGCGCTCGGAGAACTCGGCAACCGCCGCGTAGTGAAACCGCGAGTTGGTGTTGAGCAACGACCACTGCCGAGCCGCCACTTCAGCCATGCGCGGGTGGCCATGGCCCAGCACGGCCACGTTGTTGAGCATGTCGAGGTACGATCGGCCCTGCATATCGATCAGGTGGTTACGCCAGCCGCGCTCGATACGCGGTGGGTCGGCGTAGTAGTGCTTCTGGGAGCGGGCAAAGCTGGCATCACGCCTGGCCAGCAGGGCTTCTGGGTCCAGTTCCGGCTCCGCATCACAGGCCAGGCCCAACAGCGCTGCGGGTGACGGGCACAACGCCTGCCACGCCAACGCCCGGGAAGGTGTGCAGAACAGCGGTGGCTCAAGGTCGGCGCGGCACAACTGCACAGTCAACGGCGCATGAACCTCGCCCAGCACCTGCCCTTTGACCAAGGTTGCGCCCGGCTTGAGTGATGTGCGCACGCCCCACAAGCGCAGGCTCAGGCCGCTGTCGTGCAAACACAGCAAGCCGTCGGTACCTTCGCGCAGCATTCCCGCAAAGGGTGCTTCCAGCACCGTGCCGTGGGGCAGATGTAGTTCGACATGCAGGGGGAAGGTCTCGGGCTCTAGCGCACTGTTGGGGCGGGTGCGCGACAAGCGGTATTGCCCATAACGACTGGCCGCCAGCCCATGCACCGTCGCCGCTTGATCCAGCAAACGCCGATCGATGCCGGGAGTCTCCCAATTGCCAGCCTCGAAATGCGGGCTGAGTACGCCCAGGTCGATCAGCGCAAACTCGCGGCCCACCAAGCCTGGCAATAAAGGCGCGAAGTCTTGGTTGGCGACGGGCGGTAATGTTTTGCCGACGCTGCGCAGAATAGCCGCTTGCATGAGTTCGAAGGGCACCGACGTGGCGATATGGAAGATTTCCCACTCGTGTTCGGCGTTTTTCTTTAGATAAACGTTGTCCGGGTCCAGGCGTTGCTGCTGCTCACTGCTGAGCACCAACACCGCCGCGCGAGCGACGATCAACGGCCACAACACCTCCAGCTCTTCACGCTGCAACGGCGTGACCGCGTGGCAGGCCTGGATCGCCGGCAAGAGGGCAAACGGATCACCGTCGGTATGGTGCAACAACGCCGCGCAGGTCACCGACAGGTCGGCAATTCGCCAGGTGTGCACCAGATCGCCGAAATCGATCACGCCTTGTATGCGCCAGTGCGGCTGGGCATCACGCTGCCACATCACGTTGTCGTCGGTGATGTCCATGTGCACTGCTTGCCAAGGCAGGTGTGCCGCCAACGGCTGGACATGCGCCTCGACCTGCCTGGCCACCTGCTCCAAAGCAGCACGCTGCGGCAGGTCGGGCAAGGTTGCCAGCAGGTGGGTGATCAATGCTTGCGCGTGGCGCGGGTCCCATTGCAGGGTGCGCTCCAGGCCAGGGTGCTCGAAACCTGCCAGCGCGAGGCTCATCTGCCCGCACAGCTCACCAAAGCCTTCGATCACGGTGCGGCTCAGGTGGGGTAAATGCGTCAGGGGCTGGCCGTCGATGTAGTCCAGTAGCCGCAGGTGCAGGGTTTGGTCATCGACGTTGACCGTCAGCAACTCCTCACCCGCCAAGGTCTGGATGACCTTGGGAACACGCAGGCCGGCATGCGCGCCCAGGCTGTTGAGCGCTGCGTGTTGGGCTTGAAGTTCAACCGCGGCGTAGTCACCCCGGCAGATTTTCAGAACGAAGCGGCCCCGCGTGCTGTCAATTCGATAGTTGAGGTCTTGCTGACTGCCCAATGAGTGTAATTTGCCCGCCATACCATAGTGCCGCTCGAGCAGGCATGCTGCTTGCTCGGGGGTTACTTGTGGGCAAGACAAGCTGGCACGGTGGGTCAACGTGGCTAACGACATTGTGACGACCTTTGTTTTTTCAGGCGTCTATATCGCCATTGTTCAGGGGCACAAGGCAACCCCCCAGTAATACAGCGCTTGCACCACCCGGCTCGCACCACTCAAGCTATGCTTCATCCGCATAATGTCTATCTAAGGAAAGGGCCCTCCGATATGCGCATTCTCGTTACTGGCGGCGCTGGCTTTATCGGCTCAGCCCTGATCCGCCACCTGATCCAGCACACCGAGCACGAGGTGCTCAACCTGGACAAGCTGACTTACGCCGGCAACCTCGAGTCGCTGACCAGCATCGCGTCCAACAGCCGCTATGAGTTTGTCCAGGCCGATATCATCGACCAGGCCACCGTCAGCGCCTTGCTCGCACGCTTCGAACCCGATGCGATCATGCACTTGGCGGCCGAGTCCCATGTCGACCGCTCCATTGACGGCCCGTCGGATTTTATCCAGACCAACATCGTTGGCACCTACAGCCTGCTGGAAGCCACGCGAGCCTATTGGCAGAAGCTGGCAGAGCCGGCAAAAGGCGCATTCCGTTTCCACCACATCTCCACTGATGAGGTGTATGGCGACCTGCACGGCGTGGACGACCTCTTCACCGAGACCACGCCTTACGCACCGAGCTCGCCGTATTCCGCGAGCAAGGCAGCGTCCGACCACCTGGTACGCGCCTGGCAGCGCACCTATGGCCTGCCGGTGCTGTTGACCAACTGCTCGAACAATTACGGGCCGTTCCATTTCCCCGAAAAATTGATCCCGCTGGTGATTCTCAACGCCCTGGCGGGCAAGCCACTGCCGGTGTATGGCGATGGTCTGCAGGTGCGTGACTGGCTGTTCGTCGAGGATCATGCCCGTGCGCTGCTCACAGTGGTCACCACTGGGGTTGTGGGCGAAACCTACAATATCGGCGGCCACAACGAACAGAAGAACATCGACGTGGTACGTGGCATCTGCGCCCTGCTGGAAGAACTGGCGCCGCAACGCCCAGCCGGTGTGGAGAAATTCACTGACCTGATCACCTTCGTCAAGGATCGCCCAGGCCACGACCAACGCTACGCCATCGACGCCAGCAAGATCGAACGCGAACTGGGCTGGGTCCCGGAAGAAACCTTCGAGACCGGCCTGCGCAAAACCGTACAGTGGTACCTCGATAATCTGGAATGGTGCAGCAGGGTCCAGGACGGCAGTTATCAGGGAGAACGATTGGGCAACACCGACTTGAAGGATCTAATCGCATGATGAAGGGAATTGTATTGGCTGGCGGCTCCGGCACTCGCCTACACCCCATTACGTTGGGAGTGTCCAAACAGCTGTTGCCGGTGTATGACAAGCCGATGATCTACTACCCGATATCCGTGCTGATGCTCGCAGGCATCAAGGACATTCTGGTGATCTCCACTCCGGTAGACCTACCGCAGTACCGAAACCTGCTGGGAGACGGCAGCCAGTTTGGCGTGCGTTTCACGTATGCCGAACAGCCTTCCCCGGACGGGCTGGCTCAAGCATTTATCATTGGCGAAGAGTTCATCGGTGATGACGCGGTGTGCCTGATTCTGGGGGACAACATCTTCCACGGCCAGCATTTTGGCGATCAGTTACGCACCGCAGCCGAGCGCTCCTCGGGCGCTACTGTTTTCGGCTATTGGGTGAAAGACCCGGAGCGCTTCGGTGTGATTGATTTCGATAAAGAGGGCCGCGCCCTTTCCATCGAAGAAAAACCGGCAAAGCCCAAGTCACCGTATGCCGTGACCGGCCTGTACTTCTACGACAACGACGTGATCAAGATCGCCAAGGCGGTCAAGCCTTCGCCACGCGGCGAGCTGGAGATCACCGACGTCAACAATGCCTACCTTCAGCGTGGCGATCTTCACGTTGAACGCTTCGGCCGTGGGTTCGCCTGGCTCGACACCGGCACCCATGACAGCCTGCTGGAAGCCTCGACCTACGTTCAGACCATCGAGCACCGCCAGGGCTTGAAAGTGGCATGCCTGGAAGAGATCGCCTATGAAAATGGCTGGATCGATCGTGATTATCTGCTGGAGCGCGCCAAGTACTTTGGCAAGACCGGCTACGGCCAATACCTCTACTCGCTTGCCGGAGAGACCCAGTGAATGTAGTTGAAACCACACTACCCGGCGTACTGATCCTCGAGCCAAAGGTATTCGGCGACGAACGCGGTTTCTTCTACGAAAGTTTCAATGCGCGCGCCTTTGAAATGGCCACCGGGCTCAAGCGTAATTTCGTGCAGGACAATCACTCACGCTCGCAAAAAGGCGTGCTGCGAGGTTTGCACTATCAGCTTGAACACACTCAAGGCAAGCTGGTGCGTGTCACCTACGGTGAAGTGTTGGATGTGGCGGTCGACATCCGTCGCAGCTCACCCAACTTTGGCCAGTGGGTGGGTGTCCGCTTGTCGGCACAGAACCATCGCCAACTCTGGGTGCCAGAAGGCTTCGCCCATGGCTTCGTGGTGTTGAGTGAGTACGCAGAGTTCCTGTACAAAACCACCGACTACTACCAGCCAAGCGCCGAGCGCAGCATTCTCTGGAATGATCCGACGCTGGCCATCGACTGGGAGCTGGCCGAACCGCCGCAACTCTCCGCCAAGGATCAGGTCGGCAAACTGCTGATGGAAGCTGACTTGTTCCCATGAAAATCCTCATCACCGGCCAACACGGCCAAGTCTCCCAGGAGCTGCAACAGCGGCTCAAGGGCCTGGGCGAACTCCTCGTCCTGGGCCGCGACCAGCTTGACCTGGCAGACGCAGACCTTATCCGCCAGCAAGTGCGCATCCATCGCCCTGGCCTGATCATCAACGCGGCGGCCCACACCGCCGTCGATCTGGCCGAGAGCGAGCCGGACGCTGCGTTCGCCATCAATGCCATCGCCCCCGGAATCCTCGCCGAAGAGGCCAAGGCGTTGGGTATCCCGCTGATTCACTACTCGACCGACTACGTGTTCGACGGCACCAAACCTGCCCCGTACACCGAAAGCGACACGCCGAACCCATTGGGTGTCTACGGCCAGAGCAAGCTGGCGGGCGAGCAGGCGATTGCGGCTGCAGGCGGCGAGTACCTGATCTTGCGCACCAGTTGGGTCTATTCGAGCCACGGCAAGAACTTCCTGCTGACCATGCAGCGCCTCCTGCAGGAAAAACCGCAGATGCGCATCGTGGCCGACCAGTTCGGTGCACCGACCTGGGCCGGGACTATCGCCAACAGCACCCGCGTGCTGATCGAGCAGTGGCAGGCCGGTAAGGCAGGGGATTGGGGTGTTTACCACCTCACTGCCCAGGGTGAGACTTCATGGTTCGGCTTTGCCCAAGCCATTGGCGAGCAACTGCTCGCCGAGGGCAAGGCCTGCGCCGAGCTGGAGCCGATCCCTTCCAGCGCCTACCCGACCCCCGCCAAGCGCCCGCTGAACTCGCGCCTGGACTGCACTCGCCTGCAACAGCAATGGCACGTCAGCCAGCCACAGTGGCAAGACGCATTGCACGAGTGTCTTGCACAGCAGCACTAGGCATAATGCGCCTGTACCCACAGGCGCGACTTCCATGACCCCACCCCTTCCGCGAAGACCCCGCTGGCGCAGCCTCGCCCTGCTGGCTCTGTGCCTGGCACCGCTGTTGTGGCCGCTGGAGCATTTGGCCGAGCGCTATTACCGCAGCGAGCTGGCCGGGCAAAACCGCCAGACCCTCGACCTCTACGTCGCTAACTTGCTGGGCACCCTGCATCGCTACGAAATACTGCCGCAGATCCTCGGGGACTTACCGGCCCTGCGCACTGCATTGGGCGCGCCCCACGTCAGCACCCACCTGGTCAATGCCAACCAGTTGCTCAAGGACGTCGCCGCCCAGGCCGGGGTAGAGGTGATGTATCTGATGGACACCACCGGCAAGACCCTCGCCGCTTCCAACTGGGACAAGCAAGACAGCTTTGTGGGGCGCAACTTTTCCTTCCGTCCGTATTTCAGCGAAGCCATGGCCGGGCGCCTCGGACGGTTCTTCGGCCTGGGCACCACCTCGGCCAAGCGCGGCTACTTCTTCGCCGCCGCGGTGCGTGACGGCGATACCATCATCGGCGTGCTGGTGGTGAAGGTCGACCTGGACCACACCGAAAGCCTGTGGGGCAATACCCCGGAACAATTGCTGGTCACCGACCACAACGGCGTGGTGATCCTCACTTCGCGCCCGCAATGGCGATTCCGCGCCACGCGGCCACTGACCGCCGAAGAACGCCAGGCCATCATTGCTATCCAGCCCTACCCCACCCGCGACCCGCAGCCGTTGAGCCTCAGCAGCAGCGCTTGGCTGCGCCAGTCCACGGCTATCGCCGAGACCGGCTGGAACGTGGAAATCCTCGCGCCGCGTTCGCTGATCAACCGTCCGGTGCGCACGGTCGTCGCCGTGGGCGGTGCCACGTTGTTGGTGCTGATGCTGTTGCTGGGGTTGCTGATGCAGCGCCGCCGGCACTATCTGGAACGCATCGCCTTCGAAGCCAAGGCCCGCCGCGAGTTGGAAATGCGCGTGGCCGAGCGTACCAGCGACCTGGAGGGCCTTAACCGGCGCCTTAAACAGGAAGTGCTGGAGCGCGAGCATGCCCAGCAAGAACTGGTGCGCGCCCAGGATGATCTGGTCCAGGCCGGTAAACTCTCGGCGCTGGGCACCATGTCGGCGAGTATCAGCCATGAATTGAATCAGCCACTGGCGGCGATTCGCAGCTATGCCGAAAACGCCGAGATCCTGCTCGACCATGAGCGCACCAACGATGCCCGCGGCAACCTCAAGCTGATCAGTGAATTGACCGGGCGCATGGCCTCGATCATCGCCCACTTGCGTGCCTTCGCCCGCCGTGACCGTCACGCGCCGGAGAGCGTGGCCCTGCAACCGGCACTGGATGACGCCCTGGCATTACTGGCCAAGCGTCGGCGTTCGATGGAGGTGGAGTTGATTCGCGACTTGCCAGAGGCGACCTTGTGGGTGCAGGCCGGTGAAACCCGTCTGCGCCAGGTGCTGGGTAACTTGCTGGCCAATGCTCTGGACGCCCTCACCGAAAAAGGCCCGCCACGCAGACTCTGGCTGAGTGCCGAAACCACGCCCCAGGGCGTCAACCTGTACATTCGCGACAATGGCCCGGGCTTTTGCATGGAAGCCCTGGGCCGCGCCAGCGAGCCGTTCTACACCACCAAGACGCGCACCCAGGGCCTGGGCCTGGGCCTGGCGATCTGCGACACCCTGATGCGCGCCTTCGGCGGCGAACTGTTGTTCGCCAACCACAAGGAGGGCGGCGCGCTGTTAACCTTGAAATTGCGCGCCGGCTCGCCGGGCGTCAGTCTGCAACCGTCCGAGGACCGCAGTGTATGAGTATCGACAACTCGATTCAGGTGGTATTGATCGACGACGATCCACACCTGCGTCAGGCCCTGTGCCAGACCCTGGACCTGGCCGGCCTGAAAGTCCTGCCCCTGGGAGAAGCCAACGGGCTCACCGCACGCCTGTCCCGCGACTGGCCGGGCGTGGTGGTCAGCGACATTCGCATGCCCGGCATGGACGGCCTGGAACTGCTGGCTGAACTGCACGGCCAGGACCCCGACCTGCCGGTGCTGCTGATCACCGGCCACGGCGACGTACCGCTGGCGGTGCAAGCCATGCGTGCCGGCGCCTATGACTTCCTGGAAAAACCCTTCGCCAGCGACGCGCTGCTCGACAGCGTGCGCCGTGCCCTGGCCCTGCGCCGGCTGGTGCTGGACAACCGCAGCCTGCGCCTGGCTCTCAGCGACCGCCAGCAACTCAGTACGCGCCTGGTAGGGCACTCGCCACAGATGTTGCGCCTGCGCGAGCAAATCGGTGCACTGGCCGCGACCAAGGCCGATGTGCTGATCCTCGGCGAAACCGGGGCAGGCAAGGAGGTCGTCGCCCGCGCCCTGCACGACCTCTCAAGCCGACGCAGCGGCCCGTTTGTGGCGATCAATGCCGGGGCGCTGGCGGAATCGGTGGTGGAAAGCGAACTGTTCGGCCATGAACCCGGCGCGTTTACCGGCGCGCAAAAGCGCCGCATCGGCAAGTTCGAGTTTGCCAATGGCGGCACGCTGTTTCTGGATGAAATTGAAAGCATGAGCCTGGATGTACAGGTCAAGTTGCTGCGCCTTTTACAGGAGCGCGTCGTGGAACGCCTGGGTGGCAATCAGTTGATCCCGCTGGATATCCGCATTATCGCCGCCACCAAGGAAGACCTGCGCCAGGCCGCCGACCAGGGCCGCTTCCGTGCCGACTTGTATTACCGCCTCAATGTGGCGCCGCTGCGCATCCCCCCGCTACGAGAACGGGGCGAAGATGCGCTGATGCTGTTCCAGCACTTCGCCGACGAGGCCAGCAGCCGCCACGGCCTGCCCTTGCACGAACTGCAACCGGGCCAGCGCGCGCTGTTGCTGCGCCACAGCTGGCCAGGCAATGTGCGGGAACTGCAAAACGCCGCGGAGCGTTTCGCCCTCGGCCTGGAGTTGGCCCTGGATAACACCCAGGACCACCCCGCGGCCGGTGTGCTGACCTCCACACCCGGAGGCCTGAGCGAGCAAGTCGAACAGTTCGAAAAAAGCCTGATCGCCGCCGAACTGACCCGCCCCCACAGCTCTGTGCGCAGCCTCGCCGAAGCCCTGGGCGTACCGCGCAAAACCTTGCACGACAAACTGCGCAAACACGGCCTGAACTTCGCCGACAGTGCCGGCCAGAGCGCCGATGACGAATGACATCGTCCACCTACAAAGAGGCCGCCATGAGCCGTGATAGCCGTTACCTGGAATCCATCCTCCACCACGACATCCCACTCACTCGGGAAATGGGCCTCAGGGTGCTCGACTGGCAACACGACCAACTGCAACTGCACCTGCCCTTGCAAGCCAATATCAACCACAAGAGCACCATGTTCGGCGGCAGCCTCTACTGCGGCGCGGTGCTGGCGGGTTGGGGTTGGCTGCACCTGAAGCTGCGTGAAGCCGGGATTGAAGACGGGCACATCGTGATTCAGGAAGGTCAGATCAGCTACCCGCTGCCGGTGACCCAGGACGCGACAGCCATTTGCGCGGCGCCGGATGAAAAGATTTGGAAGCGCTTTGTGGCGACCTACCAGCGCTATGGGCGGGCGCGGTTGGCGCTGGAGACGTGGATTGTGAATGAAGGCAGTGCAGAGCGTGCCGTCGTCTTTACCGGCCAATACGTCCTGCATCGCTAGCAGCCATGACAAAAAACAACTGTGGGAGCGGGCTTGCCTGCGATAGCGGTGGATCAGCCAATAGCTGTATGACTGACACTCCGCCATCGCGGGAAAGCCCGCTCCCACATTTTGCTCTGCAGTGGCCTTAAGATCTGGCCAGGGTCAACAGCCGCTCACGCCACGCCGCCTTGGCCGGCAACGCCAGAAAGAACGGGTTCAGCAACGACTCCCGCGCCGGGTAACTGAACGGTTTGCCATTCAACTCCAATACTTCACCCCCAGCTCCTTCCAATACACCCTGGGCCGCTGCGGTATCCCACTGCGAGGTCGGCGCCAGGCGCGGATAACAATCGGCACTGCCCTCGGCTAATAAGCAAAACTTCAAGGAGCTGCCGATATTCGCCAGTTTCAACTCGCCCAAGCCTTCACTGAGGCCATTGAGCAGGCGCTCCTGCTCAGGGCTGGTATGACGACGGCTGGCCACCACCGTAAAGGCCTCACCCGAGGCCGGGGCCTGGCGTACTTGAATCTGCTTGGGCGCTGCATTGACGTCCGACCGCCAAGCCCCCAGGCCCGCGCCGCCGAAGTAGCAACGGCCAGTGGTCGGTATCGACACCACGCCGAACACCACGCGGCCCTGTTCGATCAATGCAATATTGACGGTGAACTCTTCACTGCCAGAAATGAATTCCTTGGTGCCATCCAGAGGGTCCACCAACCACCAACGCTGCCAGCCGGCACGCACGCTCTGATCGATATCGGCGTCCTCTTCAGACAGCACTGGAATGCTTGGGTCCAGCGCGGTGAGGCCTGCGAGAATGAGATGATGGGCAGCCAGGTCGGCAGCCGTCACGGGAGAATCATCCGCCTTGGACGTCACGGCTACCTCGGCACGCCAGTACGGCAGGATGGCTTCACCCGCCTGCCGAGCCAGTTCAATGACCGGTGCGATAAACGGGTGGCCTAAAAACAGTTCGCTCATGCGGTGAACGCTCCACGCTGGGTCAACAGGTCTCTCACCAGATACAGCGCAGCCAGGGCGCGACCTTCGCTGAACTGCTCGTTTTGCGCCAGCGCCGACAGCTCACGCAGGTTGACCCGGTCTACCCGCATTGGTTCGGGCTCATCACCTTCAAGACGCTCTTCGTAGAGATCGGTAGCCAACACCACCTGGATCTTCTGGCTCATATAGCCGGGCGACAATGACAGCTCGGTGATGTGCTCTAACTGCCGTGCACCGTAGCCGGCCTCTTCCTTGAGTTCGCGGTCTGCCGCTGCAAGCACGTCTTCGCCGGGCTCGATCAGGCCTTTGGGCAACGACAATTCATATTCGTCAGTGCCGCCGCAGTATTCTTCCACCAGCACTGCATGATCTTCATCGATCATCGCCACAATCATCACGGCGCCATAGCCCGTGCCACGCCCGACAAGACGCTCATAGGTCCGCTCAACGCCATTGGAAAAGCGCAATTGCACTTCCTCCACGCGGAACAAACGGCTACTGGCGACTATTTCGCGGGCGAGGACAGTGGGTTTCTGGCGCATAAACGGCTCCTTGGCGTGATCGGGTTACTATACCGTGGCTTTTCCGATTGTCTGTGTCGGATATTTTTACTTACATGAGACCCCACCATGCCCTCTCTGCCCTGGCACGCCATCGACACCGTCCTGCTGGACATGGACGGCACCCTGCTCGACCTGCATTACGACAACCACTTCTGGATGGAACACCTGCCGCAACGCTATGCCGAACTGCACGGCGTAAGCCGAGCCATGGCCGAGATGGAGTTGCAGCCACTGTTCGAGCGTAACGCCGGACAATTGCAATGGTATTGCCTGGATTTCTGGAGCGCCGAGCTCAAGATCCCGGTGCGCGAACTCAAATTGGAAACCGCCCACCTGATTGCCCTGCGTCCGGATGCCGATACATTCCTGGCGGCGATCAAACAGGCCGGCAAGCGCGTGATCATGATCACCAACGCTCATCGTGATTCGCTGTCATTGAAGTTGGAGCGCATTGAACTGGCGCCGTATTTCGAGCGATTGATCAGCTCTCACGACTACGGTTTCCCCAAGGAAAACCCGCAATTCTGGGAGGCCTTACAAGCGGATATCCACTTTGACCCGGCCCGTAGCCTGTTTATAGATGACACTTTGCCGATCCTGCGCAGTGCCCGGGATTTCGGCGTGGGACATTTACTGGCAGTGAAAGAACCTGATAGCAAAAAAGGCTCAAAGGACACCGCAGAATTTGCGGCCGTCGGGGATTATCGAGAACTCATCGCCGGGCTTATGTAGGAGCGAGCTTGCTCGCGAAAAACGTCAACGATAACGCGTGCTTCCTGGATAAACGCGGTGCCTGTGAGTTTTTCGCGAGCAAGCTCGCTCCTACAAAAGGGCGAGCTTGCTCATTTTATCCTGCGTATTACTCAGGGATGCGCAGTGTTTGACCTGGGTAGATCTTGTCCGGGTGCGACAACAGTGGCTTGTTAGCCTCGAAAATCTTGTTGTACTTATTCGCGTCGCCGTAGACCGTTTTAGAGATTGCGCTGAGAGTGTCACCGCTTTTCACAACAACAAAGCGTGAAGCCACCACGACTGGACCACTGACAGTAATCTGGTCATCCACACTTGCCACGCCGGCAATGTTGCCCAGCGCCAACAGGATCTTTTCTTTCTCTTCCTGCGTGGCCACTTCACCGGTCACTGTGACCTTGTCGCCATCCACCGTGGTTTGCACGTTTGGATTACCCAGGCCCACCTTGCTCACATGCTCCTTCAACTGCTCACTAGCGTTCGCATTACCCGGCGTCAACAGGTCGACAATCTTTTCGCCGGCTTCTTTGATAAAGCTAAAAATACTCATGGTGCGCTCTCCTTGGGATTTAATTTCCAGATGCCCAAGACTAGACCAGTCCTGCCGACTTGGGTTCCAGACTGGCTAAAGACTCAAAAGTATCCAATTCACCCCTGCTTGGAATAAGCCCGACGAAAACGCGGGTGAACCTTGATCGACGCCCTCTATCAATAGATCAATACAGGCGATTAGACGCGACCCTTTGTCGCGCCTAGTCTAATCACTGATCAATCCGCCGGTGGGACTGCCCCATGAACGCCAAGCGCCCTCACTGCGCGGCGCCCGCTCTCGAATCGACCGCGCCCGTCGCCAGCCAGAGCTATCACTATTGCAATCTTGAACACACTGAATTCGCCAGCACTGCGCTGGCCGCAGAGGTGGCGTTGGCGATTGCCTATAACGATATCAGCCAGGCGGTGATGCTGGTGACGCCTACGGACCTGGAAGACTTCATTGTAGGTTTCAGCCTCGGCAGCGGCATTATCACCGACGTTAACGACATTTATGACCTGAAAATCAGCGGTTCAGGCGCAGCTCAGTACGCTCAGGTGCAGGTTTCCAGCCGTGCGTTCTGGAACCTCAAGCAGCAACGCCGCCAATTGGCGGGCGCCAGCGGCTGCGGCCTGTGTGGCGTGGAAGCGGTAGAGCAAGCATTGCCCGACCTCCAGGTACTGCCCGGCGCGCCCTTGCCGCCGGCGCAGTGGCTCGACGGCCTGCGCCAGCGTATCAGTGCATTCCAACCCCTGGGCCAGCACAGCGGCGCCGTGCATGCGGCGGTTTTTATGAACAGCCAGGGCGAATTGCTGATGGGTCGCGAAGACATCGGCCGGCATAACGCCCTGGATAAATTGATTGGCGCGTTGATCCGCCAAAAGATTCCGACCGACGGCGGCCTGGCGATTGTTACCAGCCGCTGCAGCCTCGAATTGATTCAGAAAGTCTTGCGCGCGGGCATCCAGACCCTGGTCAGCCTGTCGTCGCCCACCGGCCTGGCCCTGCAATGGGCACGCCGGCACAACCTCAACCTCATCCACCTGCCGCAAAAAAGCGCGCCACGGGTCTATAGCCCTGCGATGGAGCACCAGCCATGAGCCTTCACCACCAAGCCGACCAGACCCCAACCCCACGCTACAAGCCCTATAAAGGCCCAGCCGGTGGCTGGGGCGCCCTGATCAGTGTGGCGCAAGCCTGGCTGACCAGTGACAACGCCCTCAAAAACCTGCGCATGATGCTCAAGACCAATCAGAACGGCGGCTTCGACTGCCCGGGCTGCGCCTGGGGCGACTCGCCGGAAAGCGGCATGGTCAAGTTCTGCGAAAACGGCGCCAAGGCGGTCAACTGGGAAGCCACCAAGCGCCGCGTCGATGCGGCCTTCTTCGCCAAGCACAGCGTCACGGCGTTGCTGGAGCAAAGCGACTACTGGCTGGAGTACCAGGGCCGCCTGACGGAGCCAATGCGCTATGACGCCGAGACCGATCGCTACCTGCCCATCAGTTGGGATGCCGCGTTCGACCTGATCGGCAAGCACCTCAACGCGCTGCCCAGCCCGAACATGGCCGAGTTCTACACCTCGGGCCGCGCCAGCAACGAAGCCGCCTACCTGTACCAGTTGTTCGTACGCGCCTTTGGCACCAATAACTTCCCGGACTGCTCGAACATGTGCCACGAAGCCAGCGGCGTAGCCCTGGCGCAGAGTGTCGGCGTGGGCAAAGGTACCGTAACCTTTGATGACTTCGAACATGCCGATGCCATTT
This sequence comes from Pseudomonas sp. WS 5503, assembly GCF_012985385.1. Classification (NCBI taxonomy): domain Bacteria; kingdom Pseudomonadati; phylum Pseudomonadota; class Gammaproteobacteria; order Pseudomonadales; family Pseudomonadaceae; genus Pseudomonas; species Pseudomonas sp. WS 5503. The sequence continues at coordinate 173,442 of NZ_JAAQWI010000003.1, read as the reverse complement.
TCGTCTGGGGCCAGAACCCCGGCACCAACCACCCACGCATGCTTGAGCCGCTGCGCGAAGCGGTGAAACGCGGCGCTCAGGTGGTGTGTATCAACCCGCTGAAAGAGCGCGGCCTGGAGCGCTTCCAGCACCCGCAACATCCGCTGGAAATGCTCACCAACGGCGACAAGCCGACCAACACCGCCTACTTCCGCCCGGCGCTGGGTGGCGATATGGCTATCTTGCGTGGCATGGCCAAGTTCTTGCTGCTGTGGGAACGCCAAGCCCTGGCCGAAGGCAAGGAAGCGGTGTTCGACCACGACTTCCTCAATGAGCACACTGCCAACGTCCTGGAATACCTGGGTCAGATCGACGACACCTCGTGGGAGGAGATCGTCGAGCAGTCCGGCCTGACCCTGGTGGAGATCGAGCAAGCGGCACGCATGTACGCCAAAGGCAAGAATGTAATCATGTGCTGGGCGATGGGGATTACCCAGCACCGCCATTCGGTGCCGACTATCCAGGAAATCGCCAACCTGATGCTGCTGCGCGGCAATATCGGCCGCCCAGGTGCCGGGCTGTGCCCGGTGCGTGGCCACAGTAACGTACAGGGCGACCGCACCATGGGCATCAACGAACGCCCACCGGTGGCGTTTCTGGACGCGCTGGAGCGTCGTTTCCAGTTCCAGGTGCCTCGCGACAATGGCCATAACGTGGTGGAAGCGATTCACGCCATGCTTGAAGGCCGCTCCAAAGTCTTTATCGGCCTGGGCGGCAACTTTGCCCAAGCCACGCCAGACAGCACGCGTACCTTTGAAGCGCTGCGAAATTGCGACCTGACCGTGCAGATCAGCACCAAGCTCAACCGCAGCCACCTGATGCACGGTAAAGATGCGTTGATCCTGCCGTGCCTGGGCCGCACCGACATAGACATCCAGGCCGACGGCCCGCAAGCGGTGACGGTGGAAGACTCGTTCAGCATGGTCCACGGCTCCAACGGCCAACTGCAACCGCTGTCGAAACTGATGAAGTCCGAGCCGGCGATCCTGGCGGGCATTGCTGCCGCCACCCTGGGCAGCAAGCCCGTGGATTGGAACTGGCTGGTGGCCGACTACGGGCGCATCCGCGACCTGATCGCCGACACCATCCCAGGCTTCAAGGACTTCAACGAGAAGATCAAGCATCCAGGCGGCTTCTATCTGGGCAACTCCGCCGGCGCACGGCGCTGGAACACTCCATCAGGTCGCGCCAACTTCCGCCCGAACATCTTGCCCAAAGACCTGATCCACGAGCGCACCCACGCCACGGGCCGAGTGCCGGACCTGATCATGCAGTCAATGCGCTCCCATGATCAGTACAACACCACCATCTACGGCCTGGACGACCGTTATCGCGGGGTCAAAGGCCAGCGTGACGTGCTGTTCGTCAACGAAGCCGACATCATCCGCCTGGGCTTCAAGCCGGGGCAGAAGGCAGACATCGTGTCGCTGTGGGAAGACGGCCGTGAGCGCCGCGTGAAGGGCTTTACGCTGCTGGCATTTGATATTCCGGCGGGGCAGGCGGCGGCTTACTACCCGGAAGTGAACCCATTGGTGCCATTGGAAAGCACTGGCGATGGTAGCCATACGCCAACGTCCAAGTTTGTTGCGATTCGCTTGGAAGCGGCGAGTGACAATGGGTTGATCATGGCGCGCTCGGCCTGACTTGATCCGAGATATGTGTTGCTTGAACTACCGCTTTCGCAGGCAAGCCCGCTCCCACACTGGGATGGGTTCACCATTGGGACTGTGTGGACCGATCTAATGTGTGGGCTTGCCCGCGAAGAGACCAGCACAAGCACCGCACATTCTGCAGGCACAAAAAAAGGCCGCTTTTGCATAAAAGCGGCCCTTCCGAAGTAGCTAAAGACCCGTAAAAACGACTTAAGTTCCCCATACAAAACAGCAACTTAGCAAATTGTATACAACCTCTGCCGCCGGTCGGATTTCGATTGTCAGCGCCTCGATACAACCTCAGGATCGCGCCGTCATCCCTTGAGGTTTCCCTGAATGAAGTTCTCCTCGATTCTCTTGTTGTCCCTTGGCCTGGTCAGTGGCGCAGCCATGGCAGGCGGCACCACCGAAGCCGGTGTAGGCGGCGCATTGGGTGGGGTTCTAGGTTCCGTTGTCGGCCAGCAGCTGGGCGGCAACACCGGTTCGACCATCGGCGCGGCCCTCGGCGGCGCAGGCGGTAGTGCAGTCGGCGCCGACAAACGTAGCCGTGGCGAAGCCGCCATTGGTGGCGCACTGGGCGCAGCCGGCGGTAACGTCGTAGGGCGGCAGCACCGGCGCACTGATCGGCTCCGCAGCCGGCGGTGGCGCGGGCGGCGCGCTAGGCAACTACATGGGTAACGAAAGTGATCGCGACAGCCGCCATTACCGCGATCGCGACCGTGACGATCGTCGCTATTACCGCGATGGCCACCCAGGTCGCGGCCATGCCTATGGGCATCGCAAGAACAAGCATCGTTATCGCGACTGATAAACCCGCGCTCTGACGAACACATCCGATGTGGGAGCCGGGCTTGCCCGCGATAGCAGTGAAACAGGTTTAGACGTACTGCCTGATACTGCGCCATCGCGGGCAAGCCCGGCTCCCACATTTGGTCTGGGTTGCTTGTAGGTGCCTCAAACCACCAAGCGCTGCATCGCTTCGCGCAACATCCCCGGAATCGGCACTGGCTGGTTCGAGGCTCGGTCCACAAACACATGGACAAAGCGCCCCGCCGCACACGCCTCCTGCTCGCCCGCCTTGAATACTGCCAGCTCATACTGCACCGAACTATTGCCCAGCTTGCCTACCCGCAGGCCGATTTCAATGCGCTCGGGAAAAGCAATCGAGGCGAAGTAATCGCAGGCGGAACTCACCACAAACCCCACCACCTCACCGTCATGAATATCCAGCCCGCCCTGTTCGATCAGGTAAGTATTAACGGCTGTATCGAAGAAGCTGTAGTAAGTGACGTTATTCACATGGCCGTAGGCATCGTTGTCGTGCCAACGCGTGGTGATCGGTTGGAAGTGGCGGTAATCGTCGCGCACAGGCGTTGAGTCAGGCATCGGCAAGTCTCATCAAAGTTGATCCAATTGAGCATGGGCCCAGTCGCGTACCTCGGCGTAGGGGTAGTCTTCCAGCGCAGCAAAACCGGGAATGCCCCGCGCCTTCAACTTGGTAAACAACGGTACGCTGATACCGCCAAGGAAACGCGTCAAACGCTCCGCATTCGGCAAGTGCCCCGTGTGCTCATGATGCCTGTGGATAAAATCACCGCACAGCCCCATGAAGTTTTTATCCACAAGCGGCGGCAGGTTCGGCAGCGCCGGCAGATGGGCGACCTGGCCGTGGCATACCGAACAATGCCCGCAACGCCGGGGTGCATTATCATCACCAAAGTAGTGCGCCAGACGTTGCCCCAGGCAGTGGTCGGTGGCGAACAGGTCGAGCATGGCGTGAATCCGCGCGACCTCCGTCACCTCATGCTGCTTGAAGCCTGTGTATAACTCGGCGCTTAACGCATGCGGGTCGAAATGGGTGTCGAGCAAACTGTAGACCTCAGTCATCTGCTTGCTTTCGAGCTCGATCAGGCCCTGCTCCTGAAAATAATCCAGTGCCTTCACCACCCGACTACGCTCGGCATTGTGCTGTTGATAAAGCGCATCGAAATCGACCGTCGCCCAGGTTTTAGCGCGCTTGCACACCTGGATGATCGCCGCGACAAACTGCTGCCGCTCGCCGGAAAAACGCGCCAGCAAGGCTTCGGGTTCGATCAGGTATTTGAAACGGTATTCCGCATAAAACGCATAGCGCGGCGCGATCACGCCCTTGAGCTCCAACTGCACCAGGAGCGTCTTGAGCGGCAACTCGCGAATATTGCTGTGGTCCGACAGCGACCTGAGCAGGAACTCCCACTGCCCTTCACTACGCGCGGCCTGCAATTCCTCCAGTACGCGCAAAATGCCGTCCTGCTCCGGCGTATCACCGTACACGAAGTTTTCCAGCACATTGAGGCTGTCGCGGTTGGCCAACACCAGGCAATCCGACGGCTGCCCGTCACGCCCTGCGCGGCCGATTTCCTGGCTGTAGTTCTCGATTGACTTGGGCAGGTCGAAGTGCACGACATTGCGGATGTCACTCTTGTCGATGCCCATGCCAAACGCGATAGTTGCGACAATGCAATTGGAACGCCCGCCCATGAAACGCTGCTGGATACCTTCGCGTTTTTCATGGGGCAGCCCCGCGTGATAAGCCTCGGCCTGAATACCGTGGCGGCTCAGATGCTCGGAAATCTGTTCGGCGGTTTTCTGCAAGGTGACGTAGACAATACTCGGCTGGTTGGCCCGCGCTTTCATCCATTCCAGCAGCCTGCGGCGTTTGTCGTGGCCGCTGACCGGTTCCACCAGCAGGTTGAGGTTGGGGCGATAGAAGCCCGTGGTCACTACATCTTCGGCAGCAATGGCGAACTTGGCCTGCATGTCGGCGATCACCTGGGGCGTGGCCGTGGCCGTCAGCAACAGCGCCTGAGGGATGTTGAACTGGCGCTGGTAGTCCGGCAGCTTCAAATAATCCGGGCGGAAGTTGTGGCCCCATTCGGAGATACAGTGCGCCTCGTCTACCACCAGCAACGAGATCTGCACGCTGTTCAGGAAATTACGGAAACGCTCGTTCTTCAAACGCTCCACGGAAATCATCAGAATCTTGAGCTCGCCCGATCGCGCACGGGCCATTACATCATTGGCCTCATCACGGCTCTGGGCCGAGTCGATACTGCCCGCCGAAATGCCATGGCGCTGCAGGAAACCCAACTGGTCCTGCATCAACGCCAGCAACGGCGACACCACCAGCGTCAGGTGCGGCAGCAACACGGCCGACAACTGGTAACACAAGGATTTGCCCGACCCCGTAGGGAAAATGGCGGCGGCAGATCGCCCAGCCAGCACGGCGCTGACCGTCTCTTCCTGGCCCAAGCGAAAGTGTGGGTAACCAAAGACCTGCTGGAGGGTGTCGTGCATAAGGCTGTCACTCCATTGACCGCTGAGTTGGCTCAAAAACATAGCCCGGGAATCTCAGCGAATCGAGAAAGGTCGCAAGGAAAAAAGAGACAGGATGATACACAGGGGGAGGGATGGCTCAGGGCCGAAGTGGGACTTTTCCTAGAAAGTAACAAGACGCAGCAGATACAAATGTGGGAGCTGGCTAGCCCTCTCCCACATTTCAAAACCGTGCTACTGCTGAATCAGCGGTTTTGCACCCGCTCGATCGCCGTGTCATACACCGGGTTGGCCTTTTGCTCCTTGGCCAACTGGTAATGACGCAGCGCATCCGGGAACTGCCCGGCCGCTTCGTAGATGCGTGCAATGTTGTAGTAAGCACCGGCGCGCACAGTCGCGGCATTGGTACCGGTGGCCAGGGCGATAGCCTTGCGGTTGGCCCAGATCGACTCCGCGGTATTGCCGGCTTTCTGATACGCCAGGCCCAGGTTGCCGTAAGCCTTGCCGAAGCTGTTATCCAGCTCGATGGCTTGACGGAAGAAGTCGATGGCCTGGTCCAGGTTACCGGCCTGGTAGGCCGCTTCGCCCTTGAGGTTCAGCTTCTTCGCATCGGCCTGTACCGACGAGCTCACCGTCACGGCGGTGACGGCAATGCTGTCATCCAGCAACGGCTTGACCTCGTTGAGTACATCTTCGGCGCCGACTCTCACGCCGGTGAAGGTGTTGATGTCCTGGAAGTCGCCACTGCCGGTCATGCGGAACACAGTCCACAGGTTGCCCGTGCGGTTCTGCGGCACATAGTAGGTGCGTACCAGGGATTGCCCCATGTACACGAACACCTTGGCCTCACTGTTGGACAACTCGCTGGAGGTGGGAGAGCCGCTGTTGGAATAGTCGTGCACGGCATAAACGTAGCTTTCGCCGTAATGCTTTTTCTGCAGGGTGATGGTCTCCGGGCCATAGCTATCGGTGTCATCCACGTCCAGTTCGGCGTCGGTGCCCTTTTTATTGTTGAAGAAGATGTTATTGCCGGGGAAGATCATATGGGAGTCGAGGTCGCGCGGAGCCTTGCCCCAGGTCAACACCACACGCAGGCCGTCGAGATTTTCCATCACCGGGCTGATGGCATAGGTCATGCCTTTGCACGGGCACTTCACCACCAGGTTGGAATAGCCAGGCTTCTTGATGATCAGCAGGTTGCTGGCATCGTCAGCCGCTTCACTGGTCAGCGTCACCTGGCCTTGCGCGTTGGTACGGCCCACCACGTTCTGCGCGCCATTACGTTGCAGCAGCACCTCGGCATCGGCGATTTTCTGGTCCTTGACCACCGCGCTCAGCACTTCAATCGGCAACTGCTCGGCCTGGGCAGAAAACGCCACCGCACACAAAGACATCGCCGAGGCGACACGAAGCAAACCCATGCTTAACTCCCTTTAAGTAGTGGGCGGAATCGCCCTACAAGATTTTGCGGTGAAACATACGCTGAAATGAGCTCGCTGGCAGATTTTTTATACAAGTTGTGACGGGCGTTTTATCCCGCCTACCGAGCTACGCATTGCGCTACATTCAAGCCTTGCTTTCCAAGAGGACGCAGCGATGAGCGAACTGACGTTTGAGCAAAAACAGGATCACTATCACAAGATCCGGCGTTCCAATTACTTGGCCAGCCTGCGCCTGGAAGGGTTCGATACCCAACCGACCGACGTCGACAAACCCCTGCCGACACGCGAAGCCGTCCTTGCCAAGTACCGCAACACCTCTAGCTGATGCTCGACAAATACGGGGTGGGCCAGGACCCATACTGCTACCCCGGTAGCAGCACTCTGCGCAACCGCCTCCATTTGCTCGATGAGGCACGCCTGCACCAGGCCGAGCGGGAATTATCCGAAATCGCCGTAGACAACCTTCCACTCTTTCCGCCGCCCTACGACCTTGATCGCCTGTCACCCGCTTCTCTCGTTGCAAGCCATAAATGCCGGAGGCTTTTGTAAGACACCGCCAAACGTCACGCCATCCGTTTCCCAAACTGCTTCAAATACCCGTTCAACCCTCTATACCAGTTACGCGTAGCCGACTGAACATAACCTCCTATCAACTGTCTCGGAAAAAACCGTGAACATCGAAAGGACTCAATATATCGGCCACTATGGCATCACTTTCACGGTAATTCGACTCACCGTGATGCCAAACAATCGACAAGAGCTAGCCACACTTTGCTTGCTGGAAGCAAAAGCTTCAGCGATAGAGGTCCGCTTGCGGCTTCAGAAGTTGTACGAAAAGATGCTTGCCCGAGATCTACCCTGCGTCATGACAGTGGCCGCCTCAAAGCCACTAACAACCTCATAAAAGAAATCATTTCTGGCGCAGTTGCAGCCCCTGTCGGGATCATATCCAGTAAAGCAGAATCGATAGTCGAGAACGCTATCAGCGATTTGATTTCTCGCAGGATCCGCAACTTTCACAGCGCAGACATCGTCATTGGCCTGGATGCTCAGGTCAGCGGTGGCATAGGCCCGCAGCGCTCAAGTGTCTCAATGCATGTGCACTCCAGATGAACTTTAGTCAATGGCTTTACCTACAAACAGCGCTATTGTTCGCTCTCCATCTGCTGCTGTATTACAAAATCACTGACGGCACGTTAAGAACGCGTTTCGCCGTTACCTTCATCGTAACGGGACTGCTTCTGTTGTTCTGGCTACCCTACATCGCCATTGTCCTGAACATTCAACTTCTTCCCCTGGCCTTGTTCTTGATAGGCTTGGCTCTCTTCATCACGCGAAACAAATACCGCCTGCAACGTGACAGGCCCCCTCACCCACTCCTGCGTGCCCCCACCATGAACCTGGCCCCCAACTTCCCAGAAGACCCTGCCATGCAGCAACTTGTGCAATTGCTGCATGAAGAAATCGGCTTGCCAACACACAAGACCATTGGCTTGCACACCTCACTGAACTTCGACCTCGGGTGCGATGGTGCTGAGGCCAAGCAATTCATGGAGGCGCTGGAGCAGGATTTTGGTGTCGACCTGAGCGACTACGACGCTTATCGTTACTTCCAGCCGCCGGTGTTCGACGTGTTCCTGAAGCGTCGCGCCAAAGGCCGTGGTGACAAGATTCCGCTGACCATCGGCATGCTCTACCTGGCGATCAAGACCCACCGCTGGGACACGCAGACGCTGGAAAACCTGAGCTGAATCCAATGAAGGATTTTTTGTAGGGGCGAGCTTGCTCGCGAAAAACTCACAGGCGCCGCGTTCATTCAGCAAGCACGCGTTATCGTTGACGTTTTTCGCGAGCAAGCTCGCTCCTACAGTATTAGGGCAAGCCCGCTCCCACACTGGATCTGCGCTAATCTGGCGAGCCGTATAAATAACAAGGACCTTACATGGACGTAACAATGGGCCTGCTGGCCGCCCTGCTCTGGGGCGGCACGGACTTTCTGGTGGGCCTCAACGCCCGAGCCGTTGGCGTAAAACACGCGGTGTATTTCGGCCAAGCCCTCGGTTTTTTGATCATGACCCTCCTGCTGGTCATTTTCCCAGCCTTCCTTTTCAAATCCCTTGATGCACCGTTAAGCGTTTGGCTCCTGGGCGTCGCCGCCGCTCTGCTGACGGTGTCCGGCGCCCTTGCGCTGTCCAAAGCCTTTGCCTTGGGCAAAGCGGCCATCGTCGCGCCATTGGTGACGTCCTATGGGGTCGTGACCACCTTGCTGTCCTGGGCCAGCGGTGAACACATCAGCCTGATACAACTGGGCTGCATCGCCCTGTGCGTGATCGGCGTTGTGCTGTCCAGCATTCACAAGGACAACGGTACGCCTCACAACAACCCGCGCCTGTCCATTGCCTACGCCATGTCCGCCGCAACCCTGTACGGCACCAGTTTCTGGCTGCAAGGTCGCTACACACTGCCAGTGCTGGGGCCAATCACCATGTTGTGGCTGGGTTACCTGGTGGGCTTGTGCGTGCTGGTGGTGATGGTGCTGAAGATCAAGGATGGCTTGAAGATCCCGCCGCTGAAAAATTGCGCGACGTTGACCGGTGCGAGCTTGATGAACCTCGGCGGTTTTTCGGCGTTTTCGTGGGGCGCAATGGCCGGCTCGGTGTCGGTGGTGACGGTGATCAGTACGCTCTCTGGAGGGATCGCGGCGATCCTGGGGTTTGTATTTTTCAAAGAGCGTTTGTCAGCGGTGCAGGTGGCAGGCGTTGTACTGGTGCTGGTCGGTGCAGTGGTACTGCACATCGCCGATTAATCGTTCGCCCATAAAAAAGCCGCCTAACAGGCGGCTTTTTTACAACCGGCGAATCTTACAACTTAGGACCCGCCGCCTTGATCGCATCGCTGACTTCAAACTTCTTAAAGTTTTCGATGAACAGGCCAGCCAGCGCTTTCGCTGCTTCGTCGTAGGCAGCCTTGTCAGCCCAGGTGTTGCGTGGGTTCAACAGGCCGGTTTCAACGCCCGGTACGGCCAATGGCACGTCGAGGTTGATGGTGTCCAGGTGTTCAGTTTGCGCACCGATCAACGCACCGCTCTGGATCGCTGCAATCACGCCGCGAGTGGTCGGGATGTTGAAGCGTTTGCCGACGCCGTAGCCGCCGCCGGTCCAGCCGGTGTTGACCAGGTAGACCTTTGAGCCGAAACCACGGATACGCTTGATCAGAAGCTCTGCGTATTCGCCAGCCGGGCGTGGGAAGAACGGCGCGCCGAAGCAGGTGGAGAAGGTCGACTTGATGCCGCTGCCCGAACCCATTTCGGTCGAGCCCACCAGAGCGGTGTAGCCGGACAGGAAGTGGTAGGCCGCTTGTTCTTCGCTGAGGATCGACACAGGCGGCAGTACGCCGGTCAGGTCGCAGGTCAGGAAGATCACCGCGTTTGGCTCGCCGCCCAGGTTCTTCTCGGAACGCTTGGCAACGTGCTCCAGCGGGTAGGCGGCACGGCTGTTCTGGGTCAGGCTGACGTCGGCGTAGTCGGCGTGCTTGGCCTCGTCGATCACGACGTTTTCCAGCACAGCGCCGTGCTTGATAGCTTTCCAGATAACCGGCTCGTTCTTCTCGGACAGGTCGATGCACTTGGCATAGCAACCGCCTTCGATATTGAACACCACGCCTTCGCCCCAGCCGTGCTCGTCGTCACCGATCAGGTAACGGCTTTCGTCGGCGGACAGGGTGGTCTTGCCAGTGCCGGACAGGCCGAAGAACAGGGTCACATCGCCTGCTTCGCCAATGTTGGCGGCGCAGTGCATCGGCAGCACGTCGGCAGCCGGCAGCAGGAAGTTCTGCACCGAGAACATGGCTTTTTTCATTTCACCGGCGTAACGCATGCCGGCAATCAGTACTTTTTTCTGAGCGAAGTTGAGGATCACGCAACCGTCGGAGTTGGTGCCGTCACGCTCTGGCACGCACTCGAAGTTGGCCACGTTGAGCACTTGCCACTCTTCACGACCGGCCGGGTTGTACTGGGCCGGGTTGATGAACAGGCAACGACCGAACAGGTTCTGCCAGGCAGTCTGGGTGGTCATTTTCACGGCCAGGTAGTGGTCTTCTGCAGCCCCTACGTGAACATGGGAAACGAAATGCTCTTGCGCGTTATTGAACGCCTCGACGCGAGCCCACAGGGCATCGAACTTGTCGGCCGGGAACTTGCGGTTGATCGGGCCCCAGGCAATGGCGTCCTGGGTGGACGGCTCTTCAACGATGAAACGGTCAACCGGCGAACGACCGGTGCGATGACCGGTTTCTACGACCAGCGCGCCAGTATCGGCAAGCACGCCTTCACCGCGCTGCAGGGCTTCTTTGACCAGATCGTCAACACTCAGATCGGTGTATACGGCGTTATTGGCTTGCGTCATGAGGTTCCCCGTCGGCCTATGGCCGAGTGCTCCAAACGTTTTGTAGTAGAAAGTTGCGCACTACTACCGCGAAAAAAGTGGGCCGGATTATGCCAGAAAAGCCCAAAAAGAGTAGGGCCCTCCCGTCAGAACACCTCTAATCCGGCGTTTGTCAGGTGATTTACCTGTGCTTAAACGTTTTAGTGGCGGGTGTCGGAAGGGGTGTCGCTGCCTGCGCCGGCGAACAATTGCGCTACATCAGCCGCGTCGAACAGGTAGCGCTGGTTGCAGAACTGGCAGTCGATCTCGATATGGCCGCCATGTTCCACCACCAGATTTTGCGCATCTTCCAGGCCCAGGCTGACCAGCGCGTTACCGGAACGCTCGCGCGAGCAACTGCAGTGAAAATGCAGGCCCTGTGCGTCGAACAGGCGCACGGCCTCTTCGTGGTAGAGGCGGTGCAGGATGGTTTCGTTGTCCAGGCCCAGCAGTTCTTCGGCCTTCAAGGTGTCGGCCAAGGCGATGATATGCCGCCAGCTTTCGGCACGATCATCCTCATCCTTGATGCGATCGGCCGGCAGTTGTTGCACCAGCAAACCACGGGCGCGCTTGCCGTCGGCGTTAAGCCAGAACTTGGTGCCCACTTGCTGGGACATAACGAAGTAGTTGGTGAAGCATTCCGACAGGGTCTGGCCGTCGAGGTCGACAATACCCTGGTACCGCTGGCCTTCAGTCGGGTCGACAGTCAGTGCCAGGACGCCGTTGGGCATCAGGTCGGCCAAGGTGGCATCTGTGGCAATCTGGTCAGCCTCGTAACGGGCCAGGCCACGGATCTCGCGCTCGCTCGAGCACTCGATCATCAACATGGGCACTGGCCCTTCGGAACGAGCCTGCAAGATCAGCAAACCGTCGAACTTCATGGTGCCCACCAGCAGCGCCGCGGCGGCCATCAACTCGCCGAGCAATTGCGCGACCGGCTCCGGATAGGCGTGTTTGGCAAGGACTTCGGCATAGCTGAGCTCCAACGAAACCATCTCGCCGCGGGCATCGCTCTCATCGAAGATGAAGCGTTGGGTGAAGTCGGTATCCGGTAGATCAGTCATAGGTCTGGGTATCTGAAGTGATGACAAAATGATTACAAGGTTTATAAAATTAAACGCTTTAGCACCATCTTGGTGCGACTTCTCCTGAATTCAAGGAGCTGAATAGAGCGATGAGGGACAGTTTATGAACAATCCGGGTTTGTTCCAAGCCAACTGGAACCTCCGGCGATGGGCTCTTTGCAATCTACTCGCTATCGGACTGCTGTGTTTTTGGCTGTGGCCCACGGGCCAGATGCTCTGTGTGATTTTCGACGAGTGGCTGTTTCATCTGCTCAATGGCCCATTGGCCACGAACTCGACCTGGCTACATGTGTGGGCCGTGGCCAGCCTGCGGCCGTTTGATGCAGTGGTCGGCGTGATTTTGCTGGCGCTGTTGATCCGCGGCGACTGGGTGTTCAAGGCCGTACAGGTGCGCCAGGCGTTTTTTGGCTTCCTCGGCATTCTGCTGCTATTGCTGTTTATCCGCATGCTGTTCTCAAAACTCGCGGCGCACATGGGCTGGCAGCACAGTAGCCCGTCGATGGTCATCAGCGGCGCGATTCAAATGAGCGACTTTTTCCCAGGGTTGGAGAAAACCTGGGAATTGAAGGACCGCTCGAGCCAGAGCTTCCCCGGCGACCATGCTTCGGTGCTATTGATCTGGGCGATGTTCATGAGCGTGTTCGCCCGGCGCATCGGCCAGGTGCTGGTGATCTGGGGCCTGGCGCTGCTGTTCATGATGCCGCGGCTGGTAGCCGGCGCGCACTGGGGCCAGGACGATTATATCGGTGGCGTACTGCTGGCGCTGTTGGCGCTGGGGTGGGGGTATTACACGCCGTTTGCGGCGAAGGTGTCGGGCGCTTTGTTGCGGATGACGGCGCCGCTTTTCGGGCTACTGAGCAAGTTGCCCGTTATTGGGCGGTTGAGTGTCATGCGCACAACTCCGTAACCCCCAGGGCTAAAAGTGGGAGCGGGCTTACTCGCGAATGCGGGGTGTCAATCAATGCATCTGTGCCTGACCCACCGTATTCGCGGGCAAGCCCGCTTCCACATTTGATCGAGTTTGCATGGGCGACTCGTGCAATCAATCGTCATTGCCGCTGCCGCGAAACTTGAACAGATCGCGGCGCTGCTTCTTGCTCGGCTTGCCGTCAGTGGTCAGGCCTGAAGCCCCTGCCTTGCGCATGGCCGCAGCGTTTTCGCGCTTGGCGATGCTGGCTTCGGTCTCGGCATACAGTGCCTGCGCTTCAGGCGCGCCGCGGCGTACGATGGAAAGTGCCTGCACCACGATGGTTTTTTCATCAAACCCTGTACGAATCTGAAACTCGTCGCCGACGCGCGGCTCCTTTCCCGGCTTGCAGCGCTCGCCGCGATGATGCACCTTGCCGCTCTCGATAGCGGCCTTGGCCAGAGCGCGGGTCTTGTAGAACCGCGCTGCCCACAACCACTTGTCCAGCCGGACCTTCTCTTCCTCTTCCTGCTTTTGAGCCACTTGAATTCCTCGCTCTGAAAAATGTCGCAACTTTACCGTTGAAACCCTTCGACGCATAAACCCCAAGGCTCACCTAAGATACGCCAGATAGCACCCTGTTTTCGCGAGGATACGCCGTGACCGACTTTCCCCTCTCACTCACCTCGCCCAACCAGCGGTGCGTGGGTTGCCAGCAAAGCGAGCCTCTGGGGTTCGATTTTGCGTTCGCCTACCAGCCTATCGTAGACCTGCGTGACCATACGATCTTCGCCAACGAAGCCTTGGTGCGCGGTCCCCAGGGAGAAGGCGCGCTGTCGGTGCTGGCTCAGATCAACGAAACCAATCGCTACCGCTTCGACCAGCGCTGCCGGACCAAGGCCATTGCCGGTGCCGCAGCCCTGGGCATGCAGACTCACCTTTCCATCAACTTCATGCCCAATGCCGTATATCGCCCGGAGCTGTGTATCCGCAGCACTCTGGAGGCCGCCCGGGCGCACAATTTCCCGCTGGACCGGCTGATTTTCGAGACCCTGGAAAGCGAGCACGTAGATAACTATCGCCATTTGACGAATATTCTGCGTGAATACCGCGAATTCGGCTTCAAGACCGCCATCGACGATTTCGGCGCGGGCTATTCGGGGCTGAACCTGCTGGCCGATTTCCAACCTGACTTGATCAAGCTCGACATGGCGCTGATTCGCGATGTCGATCAGGATCGTGTCCGTCAGGTGATCGTCCGGGGGATTGTCACAATCTGTGAGCAGTTGGGGGTTACTGTCATCGCCGAGGGCATCGAAAGTGCCGGCGAGCGCGACTTCCTGTCCGACTGCGGAATATTTCTGATGCAGGGCTTCTGGTTCGCCAAGCCTGCATTCAAAGCGTTGGCTGAGGTATCTCCTCAAGCCTGGGCGAATTGACCGGTTAACCATATTGAAGACATTTGACCATTTGACCGTTGTGGGTCTGCGTGAGTGGGTGGCACTTCCCGACTTGGGAGTGGCGGGCCTGCGGGCGAAGATCGACACCGGTGCCAGCACCTCCAGCCTGCACGCCACCGATATCGAGCCTTTTGAGCGCGACGGTGAAAAGTGGGTGCGTTTTACCGCGCATCTGGGCAGCGTGGTGCAACTACGTCACCGCCGCTGTGAAGCGCCCCTGGTGACGATGAAAACCATCAAGAGCTCCAACGGCCATGCACAGGTGCGCTACGTGATCAGCACTACCCTGGCCCTGGGTGATCGGGTATGGCGGGTGGAGTTCACCCTCGCCTGTCGCAAAGCCATGCGTTACCGCCTGCTGCTGGGCTCCAAGGCGCTGATTGACGGCCAGTTGGTGGTCAATCCAGGCCTCAAGTACGTTCAAGACAAGCCGGTGTTCCCGGTCTCCACTATTTCTGCCCCAGGTGCTGCATGAAGATTGCTGTGCTGTCGCGAAACCCGCGTCTGTATTCCACCCGTCGCCTGGTCGAGGCCGGCACTGAACGTGGCCATGAAATGGTGGTGATCGACACGTTGCGTGCCTACATGAACATTGCCAGCCACAAGCCGCAGATCCACTACCGGGGCAAACCCCTGGAAGGCTTTGATGCGGTAATCCCGCGTATCGGCGCTTCGGTGACGTTCTATGGCTGCGCGGTATTGCGCCAGTTTGAAATGATGGGGGTGTTTCCGCTGAATGAATCCGTGGCCATTGCGCGCTCGCGGGACAAGCTGCGCTCCCTGCAACTGCTGTCGCGCCGGGGTATCGGTCTGCCGGTCACCGGTTTTGCCCACTCTCCGGACGACATTCCCGACCTGATCGAGATGGTCAATGGCGCACCGCTGGTGATCAAGGTACTGGAAGGCACCCAGGGCATCGGGGTGGTGCTGTGTGAAACAGCAACGGCGGCGGAGTCGGTGATTGAGGCGTTCATGGGCCTCAAGCAGAACATCATGGTGCAGGAGTACATCAAGGAAGCGGGCGGCGCGGACATTCGCTGCTTCGTGGTGGGCGACAAGGTGATCGCAGCCATGAAGCGCCAGGCCAAGCCCGGTGAGTTCCGCTCCAACCTGCACCGTGGCGGCAGCGCCAGCCTGATCAAGATCACCCCGGAAGAACGCATGACCGCGCTACGGGCGGCCAAGGTGATGGGGCTGAGCGTGGCGGGTGTGGACATCCTGCGCTCCAACCATGGCCCCCTGGTGATGGAAGTAAACTCATCGCCGGGCCTGGAAGGGATCGAAACCACCACCGGTAAGGATGTGGCGGGGATCATCATTCAGCATCTGGAAAAGAATGGCGGGCCGAATATGACTCGGACCAAGGGAAAGGGCTGAATACCCACATCTGCCACACGCCGCGAACCACTGTGGGAGCTGGCTTGCCTGCGATGACACCGGTACATTCAACATCGTCGTTGAATGAACTACCGCTATCGCAGGCAAGCCAGCTCCCACATTTGCATTCATATTGCTTGTTAGACAGCGTCTCGAGGCAGCATCAACCCCAGCGGCAGCCGCACCCGCGCTTCCAACCCGCCGCCTTCACGGTTGCGCAACTCGACATTGCCGCCATGCATCGACGCAATCCGCCGCACAATCGCCAACCCCAACCCGGTGCCCTTGCCTCCTCGGGCGCGGTCACCACGGGTGAAGGGGTTGAAGATACCCTCCAGCTCAGCCGGGTCGATTCCTGTGCCACGGTCCATCACGCTCAGCACCACGTAAGGCGCGGCACTGTCGCCAGAAACGTACGCCGCCACTTCCACATCGGAACCGGCATGGTGCAAGGCGTTGCCAATCAAGTTGTTCAGCAGGCGCTTCATCGACACCCGGCGTAATGCGAACGGCTGGATCGGCTCCAGGCGCGTGCGCACCTGCTCACCATTCTGGTTATAGGGCGCAACCACCTCACGCACGAGGTCGGTGAGGTCGACCTCCTCGACCACTTCATCCCGCCCGTCACGGATGAACGCCAGGAACTGGTCCAGAATAGCGTCCATGTCCTCGATGTCGCGCACCATGTCATCGGTGAGGTCGGTATGGTCCCCCATCAACTCCAGGGACAACCGTAATCGCGTCAGCGGCGTGCGCAAGTCATGGGACACCCCCGCCAGCATCAACTCGCGTTCGCGCCCGGCCTGTTCGACATCTTCTGCCATCTGGTTGAAGGCGCCGTACACCTCGGTCATCTCACTGGGCGTGTCGCTGACCGGCAAGCGCACACTGCGCCCCTGGCCCAGTTGGCGAGCGGCAAACACCAGGCGCTTGAGGGGTTGGTTGAGCTGGCGGACGAAAATCCACGCGGACGCCGTTGAAAGCAAGCCAATGGCCAGGAACCAGCCCAACACGTTCCAGATTTTTTGCCCCCTCAGCGGGTGCGGATAAAGCGGAACCTTGATCCAGGCATCCCCCAGGCTTGGCGCTCGCACCCACAGCGCAGGCGAAACATGCATACGCAGCCGCACCTCGGTGTCGGCACCCAACTCGGCCTGCATCTGGCGCTGGTAGATCTCGCTGTAAGGCCAATGCTGCTCGCCTTCAGGCACACCTGCGCCGTCAACCCGCGTCAGCGTCGACGCCTTGGCTACTTTTTCGCGGTTCTCAGGGTCTACCGCCCAATAACCACGCAACGTCAGGGCGACACCATGGCTGTACTGCCGGTCCACCAGCACGTCTTCGTTCATCAACAGATAAACCAGCGTGAGCGCCTTGGAAAACAGAACGACAATAAGCACCAGCCAGAGGGTGCGGGAGAAGAAACTTTGTGGGAACCACAGCGGGGTTTTCATAGATGAAAGCTGCACACCTTGCAGGAACGAGCGGCGCTCGCAGAATTGCAGACGCCGGGCATCCCGTCGACCCTCATGGAGTCAAACGCCAGGATACCCGCCCCTGCAAATCATCGGTCACTTGGTTGCGGTGCCATCCGGCACAAACACATAACCCACACCCCACACCGTCTGGATATACCGCGGCTTGGACGGGTCTGGCTCGATCATCCGGCGCAATCGGGAAATCTGCACGTCGATGGAGCGCTCGAGGGCGTCCCATTCCCGGCCACGGGCCAGGTTCATCAGCTTGTCACGGGTCAGCGGCTGGCGAGCGTTCATCACCAGGGCCTTGAGCACTGCGAATTCGCCGGTGGTGAGCATGTGCACTTCTTCACCGCGCTTGAGCTCACGGGTGGCCAGCGACAATTCGTAATCGCCAAAGGTGACGCTTTCGTCTTCGCTGCCCGGTGCACCCGGTACCGCCGGTGCCTGGCGACGCAACACGGCCTTGACCCGCGCCATCAGCTCATCGGGGTTGAACGGCTTGGCCAGGTAGTCATCAGCGCCCAGCTCCAGGCCCTTGATGCGGCTCAGTTCATCGCCCTTGGCGGTGAGCATGATGATCGGGATCTGATTGTTCGCACCGCGCAGGCGCTTGCAGGCAGTGAGGCCGTCTTCACCGGGCAACATCAGGTCGAGTACGACCAGGTTGAAAACTTCACGCCCTAACAGACGATCCATCTGTTCGGTGTTCGGCACCGCGCGGGCACGATAGCCCTTGGAGTTGAAAAAACGCTCCAGCAGGCTGCTCAGCCCCGGATCGTCATCAACGATGAGAATTTTTTCGCCTTCAGCAGTTTGTGCGGTGCTGCTCATTGGATGCTCCTCTTATCTCGGCGCGCATTATGGCGTAGCTGCCGTTATACGCACCGTGTGCATTGTTAGCAGATTTTTCATCTACTGCCAGCGAACCCGCGCCCTACAAGCTGCGGCGCAGTAGCCCCCAAGGGCAGAACGCTGGTTATAATGCGGCGCCTCCGTGCAGGGCAACGTCAGATCGTTACCGTTTGCTGCCGGGCTTTTTTTACCCGCTTGTCGTGACTTTTTCGATTTCGAGGGTCAATAGCCAGCCTCTTGACCCAGGCAGCGGCGCCAGTCGGGCCGCTCAACCAGCCTCGCCGAGCCTTGTTTTTACGGGCCGGCGCGCTGATTTTAAGAATTTCAGGTGGTTTTATGGACAGCATCAACAGCCGCATCGCCGAGGAACTCGGTGTACGCCCACAACAGGTCGAAGCGGCCGTCGCTCTACTGGATGAAGGCTCCACCGTGCCCTTCATTGCCCGTTACCGAAAAGAAGTGACCGGCAGCCTCGACGACACCCAACTGCGTCACCTGGAAGAGCGCCTGCGCTACCTGCGAGAACTCGACGAACGGCGTATCAGCATCCTCGCCAGCATCGAGGAACAGGGCAAGTTGACCCCTCAACTGGAACGCGACATCAAACTCGCGGACACCAAGACCCGCCTCGAAGACCTTTACCTGCCGTACAAACAGAAACGTCGTACAAAGGGCCAGATCGCCCTGGAAGCCGGCCTGGGTGATTTGGCCGATGGCTTGTTCAACGACCCATCGCTGACGCCAGAAGCCGAAGCCGCCCGTTTTATCGATGCTGAAAAAGGCGTCGCCGACGTGAAGGCCGCGCTCGAAGGCGCCAAGTACATCTTGATGGAGCGCTTCGCCGAAAACGCCAGCCTTCTGGAAAAACTGCGTACCTACCTCAAGCAGGAAGCCATCCTCAGCGCCCGCGTCATCGCCGGCAAAGAGGAAGAAGGCGCCAAGTTCCGCGACTACTTCGAACACGACGAACCGCTCAAAAGCATGCCGTCCCACCGCGCCCTGGCGATTTTCCGCGGCCGTAACGAAGGCATTCTCAGCTCCGCGCTGAAAGTCGGTGACGAGCTGCCGGGCACCATGCACCCGTGCGAAGGCATGATCGGTCAACAATTCGGCATCCAGAACCAGAACCGCCCGGCAGACAAGTGGCTCGGCGAAGTGGTGCGCTGGACCTGGAAGGTCAAGCTCTACACTCACCTGGAAACCGACCTGCTGGGCGAGTTGCGCGACGGCGCCGAAACCGAAGCGATCAACGTGTTCGCCCATAACCTGCACGACCTGCTGTTGGCCGCACCGGCTGGCCCGCGTGCCACCCTGGGCCTCGACCCGGGGCTGCGCACCGGTTGCAAGGTCGCGGTGGTCGACGCCACCGGCAAGCTGCTGGACCACGCCACCGTGTACCCACACGTACCGCACAACAAGTGGGACCAGACCCTGGCGATCCTGGCCGCCTTGTGCGCCAAGCACGCGGTGGACCTGATCGCCATCGGCAACGGCACCGCCAGCCGCGAAACCGACAAGCTGGCCGCCGAGCTGATCAAAAAATACCCAGCCATGAAGATGACCAAGGTCATGGTCTCCGAAGCAGGCGCTTCGGTGTACTCGGCGTCGGAGCTGGCCTCCAAGGAATTCCCGGACCTCGACGTGTCGATCCGTGGCGCGGTGTCCATCGCTCGTCGCCTGCAAGACCCGTTGGCCGAACTGGTGAAAATCGACCCTAAATCCATCGGCGTCGGCCAGTACCAGCACGACGTATCGCAGCTGAAACTGGCACGCGGCCTGGATGCGGTGGTGGAAGACTGCGTAAACGCCGTGGGCGTAGACGTGAACACCGCTTCGGTGGCACTGCTGGCGCGAATCTCGGGCCTCAACGCGACCCTGGCGCAGAACATCGTCAGCCATCGCGACGAAAATGGCGCGTTCAAAACCCGTGCTGCGCTGAAAAAAGTCGCACGCCTGGGTGAAAAAACCTTTGAACAAGCGGCCGGCTTCCTGCGCGTCATGAACGGCGATAACCCCCTGGACGCCTCGGCAGTTCACCCGGAGGCCTACCCGCTGGTGCAACGCATTGCCGCCGAAACCGACCGCGATATCCGTTCGTTGATTGGTGATGCCGCGTTCCTCAAGCGCCTGGACCCGAAGAAGTACACCGACGAAACCTTCGGTGTGCCGACCATCACCGACATTCTGCAAGAGCTGGAAAAGCCTGGCCGCGACCCACGTCCCGAGTTCAAGACCGCCGAGTTCCAGGACGGTGTCGAAGACCTCAAGGACCTGCAACCGGGCATGATCCTCGAAGGCGTGGTGACCAACGTGACCAACTTCGGCGCGTTCGTGGACATCGGCGTGCATCAGGACGGTTTGGTGCATATCTCCGCGCTTTCGGAGAAGTTCATCAAGGACCCACGTGAAGCGGTGAAAGCCGGTGACGTGGTCAAGGTCAAGGTCATGGAAGTCGACATCCCACGCAAACGCGTCGGCCTGTCGATGCGCATGAGCGATACCCCCGGCGAGAAAATCGACGGTGCCCGTGGCGCTCGCCCCGGTTCGGCGCCGCGCCAGTCGCAGAACAACGCCCCGCGCAAGGAAACCACCACCGCCGCGCCAAGCAACAACGCCATGGCGTCGCTGTTTGCCAACGCTAAACAGTTGAAGAAGCGCTGATGGAAATTCCGGCCGGTTTGACCCAGAGCGCATTCAGCGAACTGATCGGCTGCCGCCTGCAACGCCTGGAAGAGGGCGTTGCCGAGGTGGCCCTGACCCTGGAGCCGCACCTGCGCAACCGCGCGGGCAAGCTCCATGGCGGGGCGATTTTCAGCCTGGTGGATATAACCATGGGCCTGGCCTGTTCCAGCGCCCATGGTTTCGACCAGCAGAGCGCCACCATCGAATGCAAGATCAACTATATTCGCGCTGTGGAAGACGGTGAGGTGCTGTGCACCAGCCGGGTGATCCACGCCGGTCGCCGCACCCTGGTGGTCGAGGCCGACGTGTATCAGAGCGAAAGACTTGTCGCAAAAGCACAGGGCACGTTCGCTGTCCTATAGCTCCCCACCCCCGATTTGAGTTAATTTCGGCGCTGCGATAACAGCGTCGGAATTTTCTCGCTGCGCTGTAGCCCAATTCATGGAGTGAAGTCGGCAGATTCAGAGCGGGTCAAATCGACTCAAAACCAGGCGATCACGCCAGTTTCAACTTCACCCTTGTAGACCGTCCTGCCCACCCCCATATTGGGGCGACTGACGCGTGAAGGAATCCAACTTGAGCGAACTTCTCAACCGCCGCCTGGCCCTGCTCGGCAAGCGCGAACACCTCTCCCTGCTAGAGCAATGCTTGCACGGCATCGAGCGCGAATGCCTGCGCGTCACCAACGAAGGTCGACTGGCGCAAACGCCGCACCCCGAAGCCCTGGGCGCCGCGCTGACCAATGAACAGATCACCACCGACTACTCGGAATCGCTGCTGGAGTTCATCACCCCTGCCCTGCCGAACCCGGCCGATACCCTGAGCAGCCTGGACAAGATCCATCGCTTTGCCTACACCAAGCTGGGCAGCGAATACCTGTGGAGCCCCTCGATGCCGTGCCCGTTGCCGGCCGAGGAAGATATTCCGATTGCCTACTACGGCACCTCCAACATCGGCCAGCTCAAGTACGTGTACCGCAAGGGCCTGGCCCTGCGTTACGGCAAGACCATGCAGTGCATCGCCGGCATCCACTACAACTTTTCCCTGCCGGAAGCGTTATGGCCGTTGCTCAAGGAAACAGAAGGGTTTGTCGGCACCGACCGTGACTATCAATCCACGGCCTACATCGCGCTGATCCGTAATTTCCGTCGCTACAGCTGGCTGTTGATGTACCTGTTCGGTGCCTCGCCAGCCCTGGATGCCGGCTTCCTGCGCGGACGCTCGCATCAGCTTGAAGTCCTCGACGCCGACACGCTGTACCTGCCCTACGCCACCAGCCTGCGCATGAGCGACCTGGGTTACCAGAGCAACGCCCAGGCCGGCCTGACGCCGTGCTACAACGATTTGGCCAGCTACACCGACAGCCTGCGCGAAGCGGTGGCAACACCCTACGCGCCCTATGTCGAAGTCGGCACGCACAAGGATGGCGAGTGGGTGCAGCTCAATACCAACATCCTGCAGATCGAAAACGAGTACTACTCCAACATCCGTCCCAAGCGCGTGACCTACACCGGCGAGCGGCCGATCCAGGCGTTGATGGCGCGCGGCATCCAGTACATCGAAGTACGCTGCCTGGACATCAACCCGTTCCTGCCGATGGGTATCGACCTGCCAGAGTCGCGGTTCCTCGACGCATTCCTGCTGTACTGCGCGCTGAACGACAGCCCACTGTTCGCCAACAACGAGTGCGGCAACGCCACCTCCAACTTCCTCAGCGTGGTCAAGGAAGGCCGCCGTCCGGGCCTGCAATTGCAGCGTGACGGCCAGCCGGTGGATATGAAGGAGTGGGCGGCCGAGTTGCTGGAGAAGATTGCCCCGCTGGCCGACCTGCTCGATCAGAGCCATGGCATCACCGAGCACAGCGAGGCATTGGACGCCCAGTTGGCCAAGGTCAAGGACCCATCCCTGACGCCGTCGGCGCAGGTGTTGGCAGCCATGGCTGAGCGCAAGGAAAGCTTTGCGCAGTTCTCCCTGCATCAAAGCGAAGTCCATGCCGAATACTTCCGCAAAGAACCTTTGGCGCCTGAGGAACAAGCGCACTTTGAAGAACTGGCCCGTGCGTCGCTGGCGCAACAGGCAGAGCTGGAGCAGAACGAAGTAGGCGATTTCGATGTGTTTGTCGGTTCGTACCAGGCAAGCATCCTCGCCATCAGCAACTAACCTCAGGCTCGCTCCCCTGTGGGAGCTGGCTTGTGTGGGAGCTGGCTTGCCTGCGATATCGGTGGGTCAGCAACCCACCTGTTGACTGATACACCGCTATCGCGGCAAGCCAGCTCCCACATTATTCTGCCAGCCTGAAAACAGGCTTCGCCATTTACCCTCATAAGCTAATTCGAAAAAGTTATTTATTTTCTAATTCTTAGATCATTTAGTCTCCTCTCACGCCGACCCTCGGCCGCCTGATTGAGGAGCTTCCCTTTGAAACTGCTGACCCCTCTGCGCCTGTTGGCCGCATTGTCCCTGGCCGGTGCCAGCCTGTTTGCCCAGGCGGCGGACGTGACCATTGCGTATCAGACCACCGTGGACCCGGCCAAAGTCGCCCAAGCCGACGGCGCCTATGAAAAAGCCACCAACGCCAAGATCGACTGGCGCAAATTCGACAATGGCGCCGACATCATCGCTGCCATCGCGTCCGGCGACGTGCAGATCGGCTACCTCGGTTCCAGCCCGCTCACCGCCGCGATAACCCGTAAAGTCCCGGTGCAAACCTTCCTCGTCGCCACCCAGATCGGCGGCGCCGAAGCCCTGGTGGCGCGTAACGGTTCGGGGATCAACAGCCCTCAGGACCTGGTCGGCAAAAAAATCGCTGTGCCCTTCGTTTCCACCGGCCACTACAGCCTGCTCGCCGCCCTTAAACACTGGAACATCGACCCGGCCAAAGTCACCATTCTCAACCTCGCCCCGCCGGCCATCATTGCCGCCTGGAAGCGCGGTGATATCGACGCCACCTATGTCTGGGACCCAGCCCTGGGCGTGGCCAAGGAAACCGGCAAGGTGCTGATCACCTCCGGGGAGCTGGCCAAGTTCGGCGCGCCGACGTTCGATGCCTGGATCGTGCGCAAGGACTTCGCCGAGAAGCACCCAGAGATTGTCACCGCCTTCGCCAAGGTCAC
Organism: Pseudomonas sp. WS 5503; assembly: GCF_012985385.1. Taxonomy (NCBI): domain Bacteria; kingdom Pseudomonadati; phylum Pseudomonadota; class Gammaproteobacteria; order Pseudomonadales; family Pseudomonadaceae; genus Pseudomonas; species Pseudomonas sp. WS 5503. Next base: position 149,616 of record NZ_JAAQWI010000003.1, on the reverse strand, counting down.
TCTGGATGCCTACGCCGCCTACCGCAAAGACCCACAAGCCTGGCTCGCCGATTCCGGCAACGTCGACAAACTGGTGAAACTCTCCGGCGCCAAGGCCAGCGATATCCCGTTGCTGCTGCAAGGCAACGTCTACCCGTTGGCCGCCGACCAGGTAACGCTGCTGGGCGCACCGACCACCAAGGCCGTCACCGACACCGCTGCGTTCCTCAAGGAGCAAGGCAAGGTCGAGGCCGTGCTGCCCGACTACGCCCCTTATGTCAGCGCCAAGTTCATTACCAACTGACTCAGGAGTTCACTGCGATGGCCTTGCTACAACTGGAGCGCATCAGCGCACAGTACCCAGGCGCCCCGGAACCGGTACTGTCCGATATTTCACTGGAGCTTGGGCCCCAGCAATTGCTGGTCGCCCTGGGCCCGTCCGGCAGCGGCAAGACCTCGTTGTTGAACCTGATTGCCGGCTTCGTCGAACCGTCTGCCGGGCGTATCACCCTCGATGGCGTGCCGGTCAAAGGCCCCAGCGCCGAGCGCGGCGTGGTGTTCCAGGACGATGCCCTGCTGCCCTGGCAGGACGTGCTGGCCAATGTGGCTTTCGGCCTGGAACTGGCCGGCGCGCCCAAGGCGCAGCGCGACGTGCGGGCGCGTGAAATGCTCGCGCTGGTGGACCTGGCCGGTTTCGACAACCGCCGCATCTGGCAACTCTCCGGTGGCCAGAAGCAACGCGTCGGCCTGGCGCGTGCGCTGGCGGCCGACCCGCGTGTACTGCTGATGGACGAACCCTTCGGCGCCCTGGATGCCTTCACCCGTGAACAGATGCAGGAGTTGCTGCTGCAAGTGTGGCGGCGCACGGCCAAGCCGGTATTCCTGATTACCCACGACATTGAAGAAGCGGTGTTTCTCGCCACCGACTTGATCTTGCTGGCGCCCAACCCCGGCCAGATCGTCGAACGCCTGCAGCTGGATTTCGGCCAACGTTACGCCGCCGGTGAATCAGCCCGCGCAATCAAATCCGACCCGCGCTTTATCGAAACCCGTGAGCATGTGCTGGGCAAAGTGTTCTCCCAACGGCAGGTGTACGCATGAGCAGCTACGAACTTCCCGCCACGGCCACCGAGCCTGCGACACATGCCGTGATCCCGCTGCGCCGTCGCCTGAGCACGCGCTGGATCAGCCTGCTGACCCTGGCGGCCTTGCTTGCCCTGTGGTGGGCGGTGACCGCCACCGGTTTGATCGAACCTTTGTTCCTGCCGCCACCGTCCGCCGTGTTGCAAAAAGGCTGGCTGCTGGCAACCACCGGCTACATGGATTCCACTTTGTGGCAGCACCTGGGCGCGAGCCTCAGTCGCATCGGCCTGGGCCTGGGCTTTGCAGTACTGACCGCCGTGCCGGTGGGGATCGCCATCGGTGCCAACCGTATCGCCCGTGGCATTCTCGATCCGCTGATCGAGTTCTACCGGCCGATTCCGCCCCTGGCCTACCTGCCGTTGATCGTGATCTGGTGCGGCATTGGCGAGCTGTCCAAGGTGCTGCTGATCTACCTCGCTATCTTCGCCCCGATTGCCATCGCCACCGCCACTGGGGTGCGCACCGTCGACCCGGCCAAATTACGCGCGGCGCAGTCGTTGGGCGCCAGCCGCGCGCAACTGATTCGCCATGTGATCCTGCCCAGCGCCCTGCCCGATATCCTCACCGGTGTGCGCATCGGCCTGGGCGTGGGCTGGTCGACCCTGGTGGCGGCCGAGTTGATTGCCGCCACCAGCGGCCTGGGCTTCATGGTGCAGTCGGCGGCGCAGTTTCTGGTCACTGATGTGGTGGTGCTGGGCATCCTGGTCATCGCCCTGATCGCCTTCGCCATGGAAATGGGCCTGCGCGCCCTGCAGCGTAAATTAGTGCCCTGGCATGGCCAAGCACACTGAGTGAAGAACCCACAATGAGCAGCCTGACCGTTACCCCATTAAGCTCCGCCCTGGGCGCCCAGATCGGCGGCGTCGATATCACCCAGCCGCTGACTCCCGAACAGCGCGACGCCATTGAACAGGCGTTGCTCGACTATTCGGTGCTGTTCTTCCGTGACCAGCCGATCACCCCTGCACAACAGGCACGGTTCGCGGCAAACTTTGGCGACCTGCACATCCACCCGATCTACCCCAACGTGCCGGAACAGCCCGAAGTGCTGATCCTCGACACCGCCGTCACGGATGTGCGTGATAACGCGGTGTGGCATACCGACGTGACGTTCCTGCCCACGCCGGCCCTGGGCGCTGTGCTCAGCGCCAAGCTGCTGCCAGCCTTCGGCGGCGATACCTTGTGGGCCAGTGGGATTGCGGCGTATGAGGCATTGTCCGAGCCGTTAAAGCGCATGCTCGATGGCCTCACCGCCACACACGACTTCACCAAGTCGTTCCCGCTGGAGCGCTTTGGCAACACCGCCGAAGACCTTGCGCGCTGGGAAGCGACCCGCAAGAAAAACCCGCCGCTATCGCACCCAGTCGTGCGCACGCATCCGGTGAGTGGGCGTAAATCGCTGTTCGTCAGCGACGGATTCACCACCCGAATCAATGAACTGGAACCGGCCGAAAGCGAGGCCATTCTCAAGCTGCTGTTCGCCCACGCCACCCGCCCGGAATTCACCATTCGCTGGCGCTGGCACGAGAATGATGTGGCGTTCTGGGATAACCGCGTCACCCAGCATTACGCCGTGGATGACTACCGGCCGCAGCGGCGGGTGATGCACCGGGCGACGATTCTTGGGGATGTGCCGTTCTAACGCTTGGCGACAGATCGTTCCCACGCTCTGCGTGGGAACGCCTCCTGTGACGCTCTGCGTCACGACTTTAAAGCGGACGCCGAGCGTCCGGGGCTGCATTCCCACGCAGAGCGTGGGAACGGTCACCCAGTGGTGTAAGGTTATTCAGCAGTGGATGGCTTTTCCCACAGGTTGATCCCACCTTCCTGCGCAAACCTATCAATCTCCGCCAGTTCTTCTGCACTGAAGCTCAAGTTCTTCAACGCCCCGACGTTCTCGATAATCTGCTCCGGCCGGCTTGCGCCGATCAGCGCACTGGTTACCCGTGGATCACGTAACGTCCACGCCAGCGCCAACTGGGCCAGGCTCTGGCCACGGCGTTTGGCGATTTCATTCAGGCCGCGTACATGGGCGATGTTGGCTTCGGACAGGTGTTGGGCCTGCAACGAGCCACCACCCGGACGATTGACCCGCGCATCGGCCGGTACCCCGTTGAGGTATTTATCGGTCAACAAACCCTGGGCCAGCGGCGTGAAGGCGATCACCCCGGCGCCGAGTTCTTCAGTGGTGTCCAGTAGGTCTTTTTCCACCCAACGGTTGAGCAGGTTGTAGGCCGGCTGGTGGATCAACAACGGCACTTTCCACTCGTTGAGCAACGCTGCGATTTCGCGGGTTTTAACCCCGGAGTAAGACGAGATACCGATGTACAACGCCTTGCCTTGTTGCACGGCAGTGGCCAGGGCGCTGGCGGTCTCTTCCAGGGGCGTGTCGGGGTCGAAGCGGTGCGAGTAGAAAATATCCACATAATCGACGCCCAGGCGTTGCAGGCTCTGGTCCAGGCTCGCCAATACGTATTTACGCGACCCGCCACCCTGGCCGTAAGGGCCGGGCCACATGTCCCACCCGGCTTTGCTGGAGATGATCAACTCGTCGCGATAGTGCTTGAAGTCTTCGCGCAGCAACCGACCGAAATTGATCTCGGCGCTGCCGTAGGGCGGGCCGTAGTTGTTGGCCAGGTCGAAGTGGTTGATACCCAGGTCGAACGCGGTGCGCAGCAATGCGCGCTGGGTGTCGATCGGGGTGCTGTCACCAAAGTTGTGCCACAATCCCAGGGACAGTGCCGGCAGCACCAATCCACTACGGCCTACGCGGCGATAAGGAATAGATTCATAGCGGTTTTCGGCAGCAATGTACGTCATCGAATCCTCTCTTGATCTAGGGCAAATAAGGCCCGGGAATAGGCATATTCCCGGGCCTTTTAAGCAGCTGAATCGCTTAAGTCTGCCTCTTCCTTTTACAGCAAAGACCTACTTGAGAGGAACGCTATCAGCGCACCATGTGCAAGAACTGCAGATGGCGCTCGTACTGGTCGAGGATGTCATTGATGATCTGCTCCTTGGTGTAGCCCACCAGGTCATAGTCCTGGCTGCCCTCACTCAAGTGCACTTCGGCCCGATAGTAGCGGCGGTTGTTGATCTCTTTCTTGCCAATGCCGCCCAAGGCGAACGACGGTGTGAAATAGCCACGCATCTGCACCTGGTAGATGAACGGACGTTCTTCACCATGGCCGATTTCGAGGCTGACGCTGTCGTTGGACGGGTCGGGCTGGGTCACCACGGTAAGGCCCTTCTCGACAAACACTGCGGTCACTTCCTCAATCGCCGGGCGCACCGTGGTGTCGAGGAAACGGTATACCTCATCGCGGGATGGGAAATGCACCGCCTGGCTCAAACGCTGGCGCCAGCCACCTCGACCTTTGCGCGAAGCGGAGATCGGTGCCAGGGAATGCAACTGCGCGATCTGCTTTTGCGACTCCAGGTAGAACGCCTTGTGCAGCCCCCACATCATCAGCAGCAGGATCAGCGAGAACGGCAGCGAGGTCAGTACCACCGCAGACTTGAGCGAGTCGATACTGCCGGCGAACAGCAACGCACTGGTGACCAGGGCGGTCATCGCGCCCCAGAACACACGCAGCCACTTCGGCCCGTCTTCATCCGCGTTGCCGCCTTTGGACGAGAGGGTGGACAGCACCACAGTGCCGGAGTCAGCCGAGGTCACGAAGAACACAAAGCTGATGAACACCGTGATCGCGATCACCGTCTTGCTCCACGGGTAGGTTTCCAGCAGCAGGTAGAGGCTCATCGATGGGTCATCGATCGCCGACTGGCCCAGTGCAGCCATGCCATGGTTGAGCACCTGGTCGATGGCGCTGTTACCGAAGATCGACATCCACGCCAGGGTGAAGCCCAGTGGAATCAGCAGCACGCCAAACACGAATTCGCGAATGGTGCGGCCACGGGAAATGCGCGCGATAAACAGGCCCACGAACGGCGACCATGCGATCCACCAGGCCCAGTAGAACACCGTCCAGCCGCCCAGCCAGTCGCTCGGCTTGTTGTAGGCGTACACATCAAAACTCTTGGTGGGCAGCGCCCCCAGATAGTCACCGATGTTCTGGATCAAGGTGTTGAGCAGGTGCTGGGTAGGCCCGGCGAACAACACGAACAGCAGCAGCGCACAGGCCAGCAGCATGTTGATGTCGGACATCACCCGCACGCCCTTGTCGACGCCGGCCACGGCCACGATGATCGCCGCGCCCATCATCAGGGTGATCAGGCCCACCTGGATCCACTGGGTGTGGGCAATGCCAAACAGGTAGTCCAGGCCAGAGTTGAGGTGCAGTACGCCAAAGCCCATGTCGGCGCCCAGGCCGAACACCGTGGCAATGATGCCAAAGCCATCCACCGCGTAACCGATAGGGCCATTGATGCGCTTGCCGATCAGCGGGTACAGCGCCGAGCGCAACGCCAGCGGCAGGTTATGCCGGTAGGCGAAATACGCCAGGGCCATGCCGACAAACGCGAACACGCCCCAACCATGCAGGCCCCAGTGCAGGAACAACACCTGCATGGCCTGGCGCGCCGCATCGGCGTTCATTGCTTCGCCCTGGGGCGGCTGCACCAAGTGCGTCAGCGGCTCCGAGACGCAAAAGAAAAACAGCGTGATGCTGATCCCGGCGGCGAACAACATGCCGGCCCAGGACAGGTAACTGAATTCGGGCTCGTCGTGGTCGGCACCGAGTTTTATCTTGCCGTAGCCCGATAGCGCGGTGACCACCACGAAGACCAGATACAGCGTCATCGCCAGCATGTAGTACCAGCCGACCGTGTTGGCCGCCCAGTTTTGCGCCGCCAGCAGCCAGGCACCGGCCTGTTGCGGGATAGCGATGACCGTGATGCCGAACAGCAGGATGACGGTGGCGGCAAAGTAGAAAACGGGCGCATTCATGCGCACCATGCCGCTGGAAGGGGTGGACGATGCACTCATGAACGATGCACCTCAAGGTTGCGGGATATGGCTGTAAAAAACGGACTCAGCAAAGGTAAGCCTCCTGTTGTGAGCGGGCAGCGAACCACCGGTTTAACTTGAACGAACGTTCAAGTTAAACATGAATAGGCGGTCTTGGACTAATCGCAGGGCTGAGTGGTAGGTGTTTCCTACACTAGCTCAGGGATTGGTATGACGCGTGGAGGAGACGAATCGTTCAGCAACCCGACGGTGAAATACATACGAAATGTGGGAGCTGGCTTGCCTGCGATAGCGCTGGGTCAGCCACCCATCTGTTGACTGATACACCGCTATCGCAGGCAAGCCAGCTCCCACACTGACCGGCGTTTGACTCAGGTATTACTTCTGCGCCCCATCATCATGCTGCAAGTTCGCCTGGGTGATATTCGCCCCGGCCGGCACGCTGCGGGTCAGCCACACATTGCCGCCGATGGTCGAACCCTGGCCAATGGTGATCCGCCCCAGGATCGTCGCCCCGGCGTAAATCACCACATCATCTTCAACAATAGGGTGACGCGGGTGGCCTTTCTGCAATTGCCCATCTTCATCCGCCGGAAAGCGTTTGGCGCCCAATGTCACGGCCTGGTAGATGCGCACGCGCTCGCCGATGATCGCGGTCTCGCCAATCACCACGCCTGTGCCGTGGTCGATAAAGAAACTCGGGCCGATCTGTGCGCCGGGGTGGATATCAATACCGGTGGCCGAGTGGGCGATTTCCGCACTGATCCGCGCCAACAGCGGCAGGCCGGCGCGGTACAGGTGGTGGGCCAGGCGATGGTGGATCACGGCCAGGATGCCCGGGTAGCACAACAGCACCTCATCCACACTGCGTGCGGCCGGGTCGCCGTGGTAGGCGGCCAGTACGTCGGTGTCCAGCAGGCTGCGCAAGGATGGCAACGCCAGGGCGAAATCCTGGATCAGGCGAATGGCGTGGGCGTTGACTTCGCTGTCGTCCTCACCGCTCTGGCGCGCGGCATAGCGCAACTCCAGGCGCGCCTGGGCGAGCAAGGCGTTGAGCGCGACGTCGAGGGTATGGCCCACGTAGAAGTCTTCGCTTTCTTCGCGCAAGTCCGCCGGGCCCAGGCGCATCGGAAACAGGGCGCCGCACAAGGCCTCAAGAATCTGCGCCACCGCCTCGCGGGACGGCAACTCGCGGCCACCATGCTCGCCACTCAAGCGCCCATTGCGCGTTCGCCACTGGTCGCGGGCGCCGCGCAGTTGGCTGACGATGGTCTGCAATTGCCAATGACTGGAACGCTCACTCACGGTATTCACTCCTGACGAAATGGCCATCACTTTACGGTATGCACCTAGGCAGCTCTTAAGAACCAATGGTGTGGAGCTAAGAACCTTTAGTCATAAGCGATTGGCGGTTGCCCGATGAAAAGTGCCTGCCTATAGTCCCCCAATCACTCAGCCACCGTGCGTAACCATGATCAAACAACAGCTCGACCGTTTTAACCGTCTGGAACTACTGGGCAGTGCCACGGCCCTGGAAAAGCTCGAGCGGCTGTCGGCTTGGCTGGGCAGGGACATCTACGTCAAACGTGATGACACCACGCCGCTGGCCATGGGCGGCAACAAGCTGCGCAAACTCGAATACCTGGCCGCCGACGCCATCGCCCAGGGCGCCGACACCCTGGTCACCGCTGGCGCGATCCAGTCCAACCATGTGCGCCAGACCGCCGCGCTCGCCGCCAGGCTTGGCCTGGGCTGTGTTGCCCTGCTGGAAAACCCTACCGGCACCGACGACCCCAACTACCTGGGCAACGGCAATCGCCTGCTGCTGGAGCTGTTCGACGCCAAAGTGGAGTTGGTGGAAAACCTCGACAACGCCGACGACCAACTCAACGCCCTCGCCGACCGCCTGCGCAGTAACGGCAAGAAGCCGTACCTGGTGCCTATCGGCGGTTCCAATGCACTCGGCGCGCTGGGCTACGTGCGCGCCGGGCTGGAGTTGGCCGCGCAGATTGAAGACAGCGGCATTCAATTCGCCGCCGTGGTGCTCGCCTCTGGCAGTGCGGGTACCCACAGCGGCCTGGCCCTGGCCTTGAGCGAAGCACTGCCGCAGCTGCCAGTGATCGGCATCACGGTGTCGCGCTCCGAGCAAGCGCAATTCCCGAAAGTGCAGGGCCTGGCCGAACGCACTGCCGAGTTGCTCGGTGTGGCTATCCCCGACGCCTTCAAGGTCACCCTGTGGGACGAGTATTTCGGGCCGCGGTATGGCGAGCCAAACGCTGGCACCCTCTCGGCGATCAAACTTTTGGCCAGCCAGGAAGGTCTGTTGCTGGACCCGGTGTATACCGGCAAGGCCATGGCCGGTTTGCTCGACGGCATCGGGCGCCAGCGCTTTGAAGAGGGGCCGATCATTTTCCTGCATACCGGTGGCGCGCCGGCATTGTTTGCCTATGACTCAGTATTCAACTGATTGAATACTGTCGATGTGGGAGCTGTACATATTCCTGAAAAGAATATGAAATTGTATTTTTATTACTTTCAAGACTTAAAAACCCACCTTATCATCGCGCCGAAGGCGAAGACGCGCTTCGCGCTTTAGGGCAGGATACGACTACCGCGTCACCTGCTTCGCTCACCATAAAAACACAGGGGCTTTCCATGACTATTTCTGCATTTCGTCGCACGCTGTTGGTTGGCACTTTGGGCCTCGCGCTTGGCGCTGGCTGGCTGGGCCAGGCCGTTGCCGGCGAGCAATTGAACACCATCAAGAAGGCCGGCGAGATCAAGATCGGCCTGGAAGGCACCTACCCGCCGTTCAGCTTTGTCGATGAAAGCGGCAAGCTCAGCGGTTTCGAAGTGGAACTGTCCGAGGCGCTGGCCAAGGAGCTGGGTGTCAAGGTCAAGCTGCAAGCCACCCCTTGGGACGGCATCCTCGCCGCGCTGGAATCCAAGCGCCTGGACGCCGTGGTCAACCAGGTGACCATCTCCGAAGAGCGCAAGAAAAAGTATGACTTCTCCAAGCCTTACACCGTGTCCGGCATCCAGGCGCTGGTGCTGAAAAAGAACGTCGACTCGATCAAGAAAGCCGACGACCTGGCCGGCAAGAAAGTCGGTGTGGGCCTGGGCACCAACTACGAACAATGGCTCAAGGACAACCAACCAAAAGCCATTATCAAGACCTACAACGACGACCCGACCAAGTTCCAGGACCTGCGCATCGGCCGTATCGACGCCATCCTGATCGACCGCCTGGCCGCCCTGGAATACGCCAAGAAAGCCCCCGACACCGCCGCTGCCGGCGACGCCTTCTCCCGTCAGGAATCCGGTATCGCCCTGCGCAAAGGTGAGCCCGAGCTGCTCGATGCGGTGAACAAGGCTCTGGACAAACTGCGCGCCGACGGCACGTTGAAGACGCTGTCCGAGAAGTACTTCAACGCTGACGTCACGCAATAATGGAAGCAGGTTTCCAACTCGCGCTGGACTCCGCGCCATTTCTGCTCAAGGGCGCGTACTACACGGTAATCCTCAGCCTGGGCGGGATGTTTTTCGGCCTGCTGCTGGGCTTCGGCCTGGCCTTGATGCGCCTCTCGCGCTTCAAGCTCTTGAGCTGGACCGCCCGGGTCTACGTGTCGTTCTTTCGCGGCACGCCGTTACTGGTGCAGCTGTTCCTGATCTACTACGGCTTGCCACAAGTGGGCATCGAGCTGGACCCGATCCCGGCCGCCATGATCGGCTTTTCGCTGAACATGGCTGCCTATGCGTGTGAAATCCTGCGCGCCGCCATCGCCTCCATCGAGCGTGGCCAGTGGGAAGCTGCTGCCAGTATCGGTATGACCCGTGCGCAGACGTTGCGCAGGGCCATCCTGCCCCAGGCGATGCGCACGGCGTTGCCGCCTTTGGGTAACAGCTTTATTTCACTGGTCAAGGACACGGCGCTGGCCGCCACCATCCAGGTGCCCGAGCTGTTCCGCCAGGCCCAACTGGTGTCGGCACGTACCTTCGAAATTTTCACCATGTATCTGTCCGCGGCCCTGATCTACTGGATCCTGGCGAGCATCCTGGCGCATCTGCAAAATCGTCTGGAAGACCGGGTCAACCGGCATGACCTGGAGTCTTGAAGCATGATCGTGGTTGAAAAATTGACCAAGCAATTCAACGGCCAGGTGGTGCTCAACGGCATCGACCTGGAGGTCAAGGAAGGCGAAGTGGTCGCCATCATCGGCCCCAGCGGTTCGGGCAAGACCACCTTCCTGCGCTGCCTGAACTTCCTCGAAGAACCCACCAGCGGCCGTATCAAGGTGGGTGACATCGAGATCGACAGCAGCAGGCCGCTCAACCAGCAACAGGGCCTGGTGCGGCGCCTGCGCCAGCATGTGGGCTTTGTGTTCCAGAACTTCAACCTGTTTCCCCACCGCACCGCGCTGGAAAACGTCATCGAAGGCCCGATTGTGGTCAAGAAGATGCCACGGGAAGCGGCGGCCGAACTGGGGCGCAAGCTGTTGGCCAGGGTCGGCCTGGCGGGCAAGGAAGCGTCGTACCCACGGCGGCTGTCCGGCGGCCAGCAACAGCGTGTGGCGATTGCCCGCGCATTGGCCATGGAGCCGGAGGTGATCCTGTTCGACGAACCCACCTCGGCCCTCGACCCGGAACTGGTGGGCGAAGTCCTGGCGACCATTCGCAGCCTGGCCGAAGAAAACCGCACCATGGTCATCGTCACCCACGAGATGAGCTTTGCCCGTGATGTGGCCAACCGGGTGATCTTTTTCGACAAGGGCGTGATCGTCGAACAGGGCGAAGCCAAGGCGCTGTTTGCCAACCCCAGGGAAGAACGTACCAAGCAGTTCCTGAGCAAATTCCTCGCCCACTGACGCCTCCCAGTGTAGGAGCGAGCTTGCTCGCGAAGAACGTTAACGATAACGCGGTGAATCAGATTGACCGAGTTGCCTGGGCGTTCTTCGCTAGCAAGCTCGCTCCTACAACGGGTTGCAGGTTGAGCGTGTAAAAGCCCCCGTCGCAAGCGCCTTAAAATCCCCCTCCCCGTCAGACCCGTCTGAATCTCGCCAAACCCGCCGTTTAGCCCTTTGCCTCCATTGACGCTCCTTGGCCAACCCTCTTATCTAGCGCCTTGAGGATTGGATCCTATCCCGGCTACTGACTGAATCGTGCCTTTCGAACCCCCTTGCGCCTGTGCGTCCAGGTTTCGGAACGATTGCTGCTGGCTGCATCAAGGAGATTACTTATGACACACACTCAAACCCCGGCCACGCTCAGTGCCCCAAGGCTTCCCCAGGCTATTGGAAACGGCATCAGCGCCCTGGCCTCCGCCCACTTGCAGGTCGATATTTCACCCTACCCGAGCATGGAAGAAGGCGACCTGATCGAACTGTTCTGGAACAACTGCTTCGCCGCCTCGCGCAAGGTGACGGCCTGCAGGATCGGCACGTGTACCCACTTATGCGTACCGCAGAGCTTTGTGCAGGACGGACCGGCACGCGTCCATTACCAGGTCTTGCAGATCGGCCATGGCCCGATGCGCTCGGCGGTGACGCTGGTGCGGGTCAAGACCAGCTATCCGGGCGGTCAGCCTTCGCCGCGCCTGAACCCTGAAGGCGACACTGAAAACCAGAATCTGGCGCCCGTGAACTTGCCCGAGACGATTCGCCGCCACGGCGTCAACAGCAGCCAGGTAAGGCGCGGCATTCCGCTGACCATCGAGCCTTACCTGAACATGAGCACGGGCGATGCCATTACGTTGCGCTGGGGCGATGTACGCTTGGACCTGCCCCGCATCCAAGCCAACAGCGTCGGCCTGGCGGTGCGGGTGTGGGTGCCGCCCCACGTGATTGTCGAAGCCGGCGACGACTGCCGGTTGGAAGTCACCTACTGCATTCTCGACCGCGTGGGTAACAACTCCCGCTGGGCGCCCGCCCGCACGCTGCGCATCGCCGCCTGCACACCGCCCCGCCCTGCCTCGCCCGCACCGGGCTATCAACCGCGTCGCTTCGGTTCACCCTGTGAACCGGGGTGACAGCCCTTCTATGCATATTCCTAAAAGTTAGTTTATTTAAATAATTAACACGCTTAGGGTATATGCACCGGACCACCGGACATTCCTGATTTTTCTGTTTATTTCATTGAATGCGAGGTCGGTATGGTCAGAATTACCCCGGTGCGCAACGCCAGGGCATTGCGTGCAGCCAAGGAGCGGCGCTGATGTCTAACTTGGCTCTAACACCCCCCCAGAGTGATCTGGACGTAGCCCCCCTGCTGTTGCCCGCCACGGTGTTGCGCAACGACGCCCAGGCACTGAGTGCAGCCCACGAACTGGCCCAGGCTGCACGCCTGCACGCCGCCCAGCGCGACCAGCAACGCAAACTGCCCTGGGCGCAGATCGAACAGTTCACCCGCAGCGGCTTGGGCAGTATTTCCATTCCCCGGGAATACGGCGGCCCACAGGTGTCGTTTGTGACCCTGGCCGAAGTCTTCGCGATCATCAGCGCAGCCGACCCGGCACTCGGGCAGATCCCGCAGAACCATTTCGGCATCTTGTACGTATTGCAGGGCACCGCGACCGAGCGTCAGAAAAAGCAGCTGTTCCAGAGCGTGCTCGACGGCTGGCGCATCGGCAACGGCGGCCCGGAACGCGGCACCAAAAATACCCTGGAGCTCAAGGCACGCATTACGGCCGAAGGTGATGGGTACGTGGTCAGCGGCCAGAAGTTCTACTCCACCGGCGCACTGTTTGCTCACTGGGTCGCCATAAAAGCGTTGAACGATGACGGCAAGCAAGTCATGGCCTTCGTGCGGCGCGGCAGCGAGGGGCTGCGCATCGTCGATGACTGGTCGGGCTTTGGCCAACGCACCACCGCCAGCGGTACCGTCTTGCTTGATCGCGTGGCCGTGGAGCCGGAACTGGTCATCGACAACTGGCGCCTGGGCGAAAGCCCTAATATCCAGGGGGCCGTGTCGCAACTGATCCAGGCCGCCATCGACGCTGGCATCGCCCGAGGCGCCCTCGACGATGCCATTGCCTTCGTGCGTGAACGCTCACGCCCGTGGATCGACGCCAAGGTCGAACGGGCCAGCGACGACCTGTATGTGATCGCTGATATCGGCAAGTTGAAGATCGAACTGCACGCCGCCGAAGCCCTGCTGCGCAAGGCCGGCCAGGTGCTTGACCAGGTCAGCGCCGCACCGATCACCGCGCAGTCCGCCGCCCACGCCTCGATTGCCGTGGCCGAGGCCAAGGTGCTGACCACCGAAGTGGCGTTACAAGTCACCGAGAAGCTCTTTGAACTGGCCGGCAGCCGCGCCACCCTGGCCGAATTCAACCTTGACCGTCACTGGCGCAACGCCCGGGTGCACACCCTGCACGACCCGGTGCGCTGGAAGTACCACGCCATCGGCGCCTATCGGCTCAACGGCACCTTGCCGGCTCGTCATTCCTGGATTTAACCAACCAGAACACTTTTCCACGAGCTTCTGGAGAAACTCATGACCCTTTCTCACCCCGTCGCGGTCATCACCAGCGACGAACAAGCGCTTATTGTCGCCAGCGATCTTGCTGAAGACTTGCGCCGCGACAGCGCCCAGCGCGACCGCGAACGCCGCCTGCCATTGCCCGAACTGGACGTGTTTTCCCGCTCTGGCCTGTGGGGCATCAGCGTGCCCAAGGCCTACGGTGGCGCGGGCGTGTCCAACGTCACCCTGGCCAAGGTCATCGCACTGATCGCCCAGGCCGATGGCTCGTTGGGCCAGATTCCGCAAAACCATTTCTATGCCCTCGAAGTACTGCGCGTGAACGGCAGTCCCGAACAGCAGCAACGCCTGTACGCCGAGGTGTTGGCCGGCCAACGCTTTGGCAACGCCTTGGCGGAGCTGGGCACCAAGACCGCCCACGACCGCATTACCAGCCTCACCCGCGACGGCGACGGTTTTCGCATCAACGGGCGCAAGTTCTACGCCACCGGCGCGATCTACGCCCAGCGCATCCCCACCTCGGTGGTGGATGCAAATGGCGTGCAGCAACTGGCCTTCGTACCGCGTGACAGCGAGGGACTGACGGTGATCGACGACTGGAGCGGCTTCGGCCAGCGCACTACCGGCAGCGGCTCGGTAGTGTTCGACAACGTGTGGGTCGCGGCGCAAGACGTGGTGCCGTTCCAGAGCGCTTTCGAACGCCCGACCACCGTCGGCCCGCTGGCGCAGATCCTCCACGCAGCCATCGACACCGGCATCGCCCGCGCGGCCTTTGAGGACGCCTTGCATTTTGTGCGCACCAAGACCCGCCCATGGATCGACGCCGGCAACGACAAGGCCACCGAAGACCCGCTGACACTCAAGAGCTTCGGCCACCTGAGCAGCCGCCTGCACGCCGCCGAGGCCTTGCTGGAACGTTCGGGTGAATTCCTCGACCGCGCCAAGGCCGACAGCAATGCCCAGACCGTCGCCGCAGCCTCCATCGCCGTTGCCGAAGTACGCGCCCTGAGCACCGAGATCTCCCTGGCGGCCGGCAGCACCCTGTTCGAACTGGCTGGCAGCCAGGCGACCCTGGCCGAACACGGCCTGGACCGCCACTGGCGCAACGCCCGGGTGCACACCCTGCACGACCCGGTGCGTTGGAAATACCATGCGGTCGGCAACTACTACCTCAACGATGAAAACCCGCCGCTGCGGGGGACCATCTGATGAGCAAAAAAAAGATCCTGCTCAATGCTTTCAACATGAACTGCATCGGGCACATCAATCACGGTTTGTGGGCTCATCCACGAGACAACTCGACCGAGTACAAGACCCTCGAATACTGGACTGAACTGGCGAAGATCCTTGAACGCGGGTTGTTCGACGGTTTGTTCATCGCTGATATCGTCGGCGTGTATGACGTCTATCAGGACTCCATTGACGTGCCCCTCAAGGAGTCGATCCAGCTACCGGTCAACGACCCGCTGCTGCTGGTGTCGGCCATGGCCGCCGTCACCCAGCACCTTGGCTTCGGCCTCACCGCCAACCTCACCTACGAACCGCCGTACCTGTTCGCCCGGCGCATGTCGACGCTGGATCACCTGAGCCGTGGCCGGGTGGGTTGGAACATTGTCACCGGCTACCTCGACAGCGCCGCCAAGGCCATGGGCCTTACCGAACAGGTCGAGCATGACCGGCGCTACGACCAGGCCGATGAATACCTGCAGGTGTTGTACAAGCTCTGGGAAGGCAGCTGGGAAGACGACGCGGTGCGCAACGATCGCCAAGCGCGGGTGTATGCGCAACCGGGCAAGGTGCACAAGGTAGAGCACCACGGCGAGTTCTATCAGGTGGAGGGTTACCACCTGTGCGAGCCCTCGCCGCAGCGCACGCCGGTGCTGTTCCAGGCCGGCAGTTCCGAGCGCGGCTTGCTGTTCGCCGGGCGGCATGCCGAGTGCGTGTTTATCAGCGGGCAGAACAAGGCCGCGACCAAGCGCCAGGTGGACAAGGTGCGCGCCAGCGCAGTGGAGGCTGGGCGCAACCCGGACGACATCAAGGTGTTCATGGGCCTGAACGTCATCGTTGGCGCCACTGAAGCGTTGGCCTGGAACAAGCACGCCGAGTACCTCAGCTACGCCAGCGCGGAAGCCGGCGTGGCGCACTTCTCGGCCTCGACCGGGATTGATTTTGCCCAGTACGCGTTGGACGAACCGATCCAGTACGTCAAAAGCAACGCGATCCAGTCGGCCACCCAGAACCTGCAGAACAACGACTGGACCCGGCGCAAATTGCTTGAACAGCACGCCTTGGGCGGGCGCTATATCACCCTGGTGGGCTCGCCTGAACAGGTGGCCGATGAGCTGGAATCCTGGATCAGCGAAACCGGGCTGGATGGTTTCAACCTGACGCGCATTGTGACGCCGGAGAGCTATGTGGATTTCATTGAGCTGGTGATACCGGAGCTACAACGACGGGGCTCGTACAAGACGGAATATGCGCAGGGAACGCTGCGGGAAAAAGTCTTCCACGACACGGCTCGCTTACCCAGCCAACACACCGGCTCTACTTACCGCCACATTGTTTGATCGTTCCCACGCTCCGCGTGGGAATGCCTCTTGGACGCTCTGCGTTCGCTTGTGGGACGCGGAGCGTCCCTGGCGGCATCACCACGCGGAGCGTGGGAACGATCTCGCTACCTAAGACCTTATGACTGGAAAACCACTATGAAAAAGACATTCCTAAACCACCCAGTCAAAGCACTGGCCCTGGCCTTCGGCTTATTCAGCTCGGCGGTATTTGCCGCCGACGCCCCGCTGAAAATCGGCACCACCGCTGCCTTCGCCATTCCGCTGGAAGCCGCCGTAGAAGAGGCCGGCAAGCAGGGTCTGAAGGTCGAACTGGTGGAGTTCACCGACTGGATCGCGCCCAACGTCAGCCTCGCCGCCGGCGATATCGACGTGAACTACTTCCAGCACATCCCCTTCCTGGAAAACGCCAAGGCCGCCGCCGGGTTTGACCTGGTGCCGTATGCGCCAGGCATCATCAATAACGTCGGGCTGTATTCGAAAAAGTACAAAAACTTCAACGATCTGCCCGCAGGCGCCAGCGTGGCGATTGCCAACGACCCGATCAACAGCGGTCGCGGCCTGCAACTGCTGGCCAAGGCCGGGCTGATCACCCTCAAGCCGGGTGTGGGCTACAAAGCCACCGAAGAAGACATTGTCGCCAACCCGAAAAACATCAAGATCCTGCAAGTGGAAGCGGTGCAACTGGTGCGCGCCTATGACGACGCCGATCTGGTGCAGGGCTACCCGGCATACATCCGCCTGTCCAAGACCTTCGATGCCGAGTCGGCACTGCTGTTCGACGGCCTCGATCATCCGGAATACGTGATTCAGTTCGTCATCCAGCCCAAGAGCAAAACCGACCCACGGGTGATCAAGTTCGTCGATATCTACCAGCACTCGCCAGTGGTGCGTGCGGCTTTGGACAAGTCCCTCGGCAAGCTCTACCAGGTCGGCTGGGAAGCTAAACCATGAGTGCCGCCAACGCCCGATTGCACGATCTGGTCCCTGCACCCAGCCACGCCGAACAGACTGAACTGCACCCGGACTTGAACCGCGCCCATGTGCGGTTCATCAACCTGGGCAAAACCTATGACGACACGGTGCACGCGCTGCAAGGCATTGACCTGGCGATCCAGCGTGGCGAAGTGTTCGGCATCATCGGCCGCAGCGGCGCCGGCAAGTCATCGCTGATCCGCACCATCAACCGCCTGGAACAACCCAGCAGCGGACGGGTGCTGATCGACCAGGTGGACATCGGCAGCTTCGATGAAGACCACCTGGTGGCGCTGCGGCGACGCATCGGCATGATCTTCCAGCACTTCAACCTGATGTCGGCCAAGACCGTGTGGCAGAACGTCGAGTTGCCGCTCAAGGTCGCCGGTGTACCCCAGGCACAACGCGCGCGAAAGGTGCATGAACTGCTGGAGCTGGTAGGCCTGCAAGACAAACACAAGGCGTACCCGGCGCAGCTGTCCGGCGGGCAGAAGCAGCGCGTCGGCATCGCCCGCGCGCTGGTGCACGACCCCGAGATTCTGCTGTGCGACGAAGCCACCTCGGCCCTCGACCCGGAAACCACCCAGTCGATCCTCGGCCTGCTGCGCGAGATCAACCAGCGCCTGGGCCTGACCATCGTGCTGATTACCCATGAGATGGCGGTGATCCGCGACATCTGCGACCGCGTGGTGGTGCTGGAGCACGGGCGTATCGTCGAGCAAGGCCCGGTGTGGCAGGTGTTTGGCGATCCGCAACATGAGGTCAGCAAGACCCTGCTCGCACCGCTGCAACACGGCTTGCCGCCAGAGTTGCAAAGCCGCCTGCAACCCACGCCAGCCTCGGCCGACGCCGCACTGGTACTGCGCCTGCAGTTCACCGGCAGCGACACCCTGGAGCCAGACCTCGCGGCACTGTTCAGTGCCCTCGGCGGCCGTGTGCGTTTACTGCAAGGGGGCGTGGAACGCATCCAGGGGCATGCCTTGGGGCAACTGCTGCTGGCGGTGAATGGATCGCCGCACAACGCCGAAGAACTGCGCAAACGCGCGGCCAATTGGGCACAACAGGTGGAGGTGCTGGGCTATGTGGTTTGATCGTTTAGTGCAGGGCGCCATCGACACCTTGTTGATGGTGGGGGTGTCGTCGCTGATCGCGCTGCTGGTGGGCATTCCGCTGGCGGTCTTTCTGGTCACCAGCGACAAGGGCGGCATCTACCAGGCACCGGCCCTTAACCGCGTGCTGGGAGCGTTCGTGAATCTGTTCCGCTCCATTCCGTTCCTGATCCTGATGGTGGCGCTCATCCCGTTCACGCGCCTGATCGTCGGCACCACCTATGGCGTCTGGGCGGCAGTGGTACCGCTGACCATCGCCGCCACGCCGTTCTTTGCACGCATCGCTGAAGTGAGCTTGCGCGAGGTCGACCATGGCCTGATCGAAGCCGCGCAGGCCATGGGTTGCCGCCGCTGGCACATCATCTGGCATGTGCTGTTGCCAGAGGCGTTACCCGGCATCGTCGGCGGCTTCACCATCACCCTGGTGACCATGATCAACTCATCGGCCATGGCCGGGGCGATCGGCGCCGGTGGCCTTGGCGATATTGCCTACCGCTATGGCTACCAGCGCTTCGATACGCAGATCATGCTCACGGTGATTGTGCTGCTGGTGGTGCTGGTGGCGGTGATCCAGCTGAGCGGGGACCGATTGGCGCGGGTATTGAACAAGCGCTGACGTCACGGGCACTCATCCAATTGGGCAACGCTGGCACGGGGCACGAAGGTGATGGTTTTTTCCTTGGCCTGCCAGGGCCGCACGATGTAGCTGCCATCCGAGTCGGCCATCACTCGCAGTTTTACGCTGCGCTTGGGGTTGTCGGTGTCTACCAGCGCGCCGGGGACCTTGGCCTCTGCCGCCCAGGTCATCAACGTACAAACGCGCCCTCCCGAGGCGGAGCCTTGCAGCGGCAGGCCACCCAACTTGGCCCCGCTCGCCGGGATCAGCCCGAGTAAAACGATGAGCGCAAAGGCCACCAATGAGGCGAACGCCACCGGGTTTTTCTGGACGCGCATGCGCACCACCAAGCAGGCGGCGCTCCCCTGGATCAGGAACAGCACGGCCATTTCGGCGGCCATGAACGGCGCAAAGAACACGGCGCTGTCGGAGTACTCGCTGAAGGCGCGGGAGACCGGCACCGTCACCATCAGAATGACCACCATTTGAACGACCCCGGCGCCAGCACTGGCCAGCCAGAACTCGCCGGACAACTCACGCAGGGCAACATCGGCGGGGCGCGCACGAATGATGATGCCGACATAGGCCACTACCGCCGCCATGATCGCCACGATCCAACTGAGCGTCAGCAAAAGCCCACTTTCGGCGTTCACGGACAGGTATACGGCGCACATCCAGAACACAAACATCACCAACAGGCTGGCCGCCCAATGTCCCAGTAACCTCCTGTGCTGGGCCGTCTCTTGCGGCGACTGCGGGCTGGGATTGAGTTGATCACTCAGGCGCACACCGGTGCCGTTCAGGCGCGTGAATAAGATGAACGTGGGCACCAGGATCGATGCACCCATCATGCCGATCACAAATACCAACATGGCGAACATAGCCGGCAAGGCAGTGAACGCCGACGCCGACAGGATACTCAGCGGCACCTTTTCCATCTGGATGTACTGGTACAGGTACAGGCCTGCCACCGAGAGAATCCCCACCGTCAGCGGCCAGGCACGCTCATTGAGCCACAACAGCCCATTGCTCAATCTCGTGGCGTATTGGTCGACCTTGTTCGGCGCGGTGTTGTCGCCAACGGGTGAACGTTTTTCCTCTTCCATGGATGTGTAGCCCTCTGCAAATGAGGGCCGAATCTTACCCACCATTTCCCGTGGCGGTCTGTCGGATGCGCGCACTGCGACCGCCATGAAGTGCCCTACAGCGGATACACGGTTTTCAACTCAAGAGTGGGCCGGGGTATAGTCCCCCTACCTCAGCCGCAGCCGTGCGCCATGCCATGAAACTTGCTCCCGACGACCTCAACCAGATCACCTCCACCACCCTGGGCCATTACAACAAGGTGGCCGAAGACTTCCGTGAAGGCACCCGCGATCACGATGTGAGCCAGAACATCGACGCGCTGCTGCGGCATATCCAGGGCACGCCGCCATTCACTGTGCTGGATTTCGGCTGTGGGCCAGGGCGGGATTTGCAGACGTTTACGCGCATGGGGCATATCGCCGTGGGCCTGGATGGCTCCGAGCGTTTTGCGCAGATGGCCCGCGAAGACAGCGGCTGTGAAGTGTTGCAGCAGGACTTTCTCAAGCTGGACCTGCCCGCTGCGCGCTTTGACGGGGTGTTTGCCAATGCGGTGCTGTTTCATATTCCCAGGCAGGAACTGCCGCGCGTGCTCAAAGAGCTGCATGGCGCGTTGAAACCTGGAGGCGTGCTGTTCAGCTCCAACCCTCGGGGCGAGAACCAAGAGGGCTGGAATGGGCCGCGGTATGGCTCTTATCACGACCTGCAGGCGTGGCAGGCCTTGCTGACTGCGGCTGGGTTTGAAGAGCTGGAGCATTACTACCGGCCGGCCGGGTTGCCGCGGGAACAGCAGCCTTGGTTGGCGAGTGTGTGGCGTAAAGTTTAGTGCTGCATCGCCTGTTCCGGCCTCATCGCAGGCAAGCCAGCTCCCACCTTTGGAATGAATTTCACTGTGGGAGCCGGGCTTGCCCGCGATGGCGCCGTAACGGGCAGCGTTATTTCACCTGATACACCACCGGCTCCTCCCCCTCCACAAGCACCGTCACACTGCGCCCGGCATACCCCTGTTTTTCCACCGCCGAGAAATTCGCCACCAGCCGCGTTCCATCGGCGAAGGTGGTTTGCTGCAGCTGTTTGTCCACCGTCAGCCAACGGAAACCAGTCATTTCCTGGGTCGCCAAGCGCTGGTGCAACGGCCGGAAGAAGCGGTCCTGGCGCTGAATAATCGGCAGCCGCGCCTTGAGCGTCGCCGCACTGAGGTGGTACAGCGGCGGCACGTTGTAGAGCAGTTGGGTCAGTTCATTGTCGCCCTGCACATTGCTCAGTTTGAGGCTGTCGAACAGCCAATGATGGGTGGTGATCACCGAGCCATGGAACACCGTCTGGTATAACGGCAGGCGCATCGTCGGCTCGAAATACACCGTGCGAAACGGCTCCTTCAACGGCACTGATTTGAAGAACACCGCCGGTTGCTCGGTTGGGTACCAGTTGCCGACGAAGTACGGCGACTGCGGGTCCTGGGTCATCTCGCGATCCCCCCAACCGATCACTGGGGTCTGCATGCCGTGGGCGAACAGGATGCCCTGGGCGGTGATCGCGTTGCCGTCTTCCGAGCCTGTGACCAGCTTCGGCACGGTGTTGATCCAGCGGGAGGCGTCGATATTGCCTTCGGCGTTTTGTGCCTGGGTCATGCTGGCGTTGCTGCGATAGCTGTCGAACAGCATGCTGGTGGCGTAGGCATCGAGAAACCAGGCATTGAAGCCAGCCTTGGCGTGTACCGCCTTCACCCGCGCCTCCAGCAGCGGCCGCACGCAACGCGGGTCGGTGTAATGGCCGGACTTCTGGAAACCGGTTTTCAGCTTGCCGTCTTTCAACACGATCGCGCAGTCGCGATAGGCCTTGGCGCCCAGGTGGGCAGTGGTCCAATCGGGGTTTTCCGTGGCGGACAGGGCCGTTTCATAGGAGTCGTAAGGCGCCATCAGAAAACCGGCTTCCACCCCCGCGCGAATCGCTTCGGGATGCCAGAGGCCACCCTCCCAACCTTCGCCCAAGGTCAGCAACAGACGCTGCAGCCCGGCGTCGCGCAGGGTTTGAATCGTGCTACTGCCCCAGGTTTGCGGGCTGTCACTCAAGGCTCCCGCAAAGTCCACGGCCAGTTCACTGCGCAGCTCGCCATAACGAGCGGCAAGGCGGGTCATGTCTGGCTCTTGCACTTGCCAGGCCTGTCGGGCCTTGGTGTTGATCGCTGCGTTGAGGCCGCGCAGGAGCACGGTTTGCTCATAGCGATTCAAGGGAGTGGACTGCGCCAGCAACTGTGCGCTCTGTTTGTCCATCAGCGTCTTGAGTTCATGACTGCGCAGCCGTTTGATCAGTTTGGGCCAATCACGCACATCGCCCAAAGCCAGCAGGCCGTTGTCCCAGAGGTACACATGGCTGGCGCCCAGCAGCTTCTGGGCTTCGGGTGTTTGCCGCAGCTTGTCCGCCAACGGCTCATAACGGCCCTGCTCCACCAGCCACTGGCGGTAGCGCTTGGCGCCAGCCAACGGGTCGGCATCGCCCAGGGACAGGCGCAGCGTCATCGGCGCGTCGGGCGCCAGCGGGGTGAATTCATGGGCCGCGGAGAGGGCCAGGCCGTTGCCGTCGACTTGCCATTGCAGGCGGTTGTTGTAGGGGTTGGTCAACAGCCAGTTCAACGTGAAGGCACCGTGATCCACGCCCCATAGCGGCAGGCTCAGGTCCTGGGTGGTATTGAGCTCACCCCGCTCCAGCAGAAACGCCTTCCAGATCGCATTGCCGGCAGGCACGTAATGCCCCTCGGCCAAGGGCCAGATCAACCCTCGCCCCACGGCCTCGGCAGGCTGGCGCAGCAGGGCCAGTTCACCGGGCTCGCGGGCGTTGATGGTCAGGGCCAGGTCACGCTGTTGCAGGCGGGCGCTCAGGCGATAGGCGCCGTTGTCCCATTGCCAAGTGGCTTGGTCAGGCGTGTTTTGCAATTGGCTGACGGCATGCGCGGCCACACCGCTGGATGCCTGCACCGAAGCCTGGCCTGCGGGTGTCACGCGCAGCGCCAGGGTGGCGGGGTCGAGTTCGACGCGCCACAAGGCGTTTTCCAGTACGGTGGCGGCGAAGGCAGGCGGTGCAAGGAGCAACGCGCAAAACAGCAAGGTGAAACGCAGGCACTGCATGAGGACCGACCTGGGTTTGGAATGAGGACCAGAGGGTACAACATGCAAGGGTCAGCCAGGACGACGTCGGGATTTTTCAGAAGCTTCACACAGCCTCAGTCAGTTAAGGCTCTTTTGTAGGAGCGAGCTTGCTCGCGAAAAACTCACAGGCGCCGCGTTTACTCAGGAAGCACGCGTTATCGTTGACGTTTTTCGCGAGCAAGCTCGCTCCTACAGAATTAATCCTGTTGTGGCTGATGTTCCTGTTTCGGCTCGCGAATCTTGTACCAGGCCACATACAGCGCCGGCAGAAACAGCAACGTCAGCAACGTCGCAATGATGATCCCGCCAATCATCGCGTAGGCCATCGGCCCCCAGAACACCTCCCGCGCAATCGGGATCATGCCCAGGCTCGCCGCCGCAGCCGTCAGCAGAATCGGTCGACGCCGGTGTTCGGTGGCTTCCACCACCGCATCCCACGGCGTGTAGCCGGCCTCTTCGTACTCGTGGATCTGTGTGACCAGAATCACCGAGTTGCGGATGATGATGCCGATCAGCGCCAGGATCCCCAGGATCGCCACAAAGCCCATGGGCGTTCCCGTGGGGATCAACGCCAGCACCACGCCGATCAGCCCCAGTGGCGCGACGCTGGCTACCAGGAACATCTTCTGCACGCTGTGCAACTGGATCATCAGGAAGGTGGCCATCAGGAACAGCATCAACGGCACCACCTTGGCGATAGGTCCCTGAGCCTTGCCACTTTCTTCCACAGTGCCACCGGTGGCGACTTTGTAGCCCACCGGCAAGCCTTCGCTGAATTTCTCGATGGTCGGCGCCAACTGCTTGACCAGGTCGGTCGGCTGCATCTCATCGCGCACCGCGGCCTTGATGGTAATCGTCGGCTTGCGGTCACGACGCCAGACCAGCGGCTGCTCCAGCTCGTAACGCACGGTGGCGAACGCCAGCAATGGAATCGAGGTGCCGTTGGGCGTAACGATCTGCAGGTTCTGCAAGGTTTCCGGCGTACCGCGCTCGGCATCCTCGGCGCGGCCGACCACGTTGATCAGGTAGATATCGTCGTGCACCTGGGTCACCGCCGCGCCGCTGACCACGCTGTTCATCAACTGCGCCACGTCTTCCGACGAAAGCCCCAGTTGCCGCGCCTTGTCTTGGGCGATGTCGACGCGCAGCACTTTGCCCGGCTCGTTCCAGTCGTAGATGATCTCGCCCAGGTGGGTGTTCTGATCCAGCAAGGTCGCCAGTTCAATGGCGTGTTTGCGCACCTGGTCGATGTCTTTGCCGGACACGCGGTACTGGATCGGCCGCCCTACCGGCGGGCCCATTTCCAGCGGCTGCACGTAGCTGCCGATACCGACAAAATCATCGCGCAAGCGTTGTTGCAGGCGGGCGATCAGGGCGCCACGCTCTTCCAGGCCCTTGCTCACAATCACCAGTTGCGCGTAGTAGGGGTTTTCCAACTGCTGGTCCAGCGGCAGGTAAAAACGAATCGCGCCCTGGCCGATGTAGGTGCTCCACCGGGCGATGTCCGGGTCGTCCTTGATCATCGCTTCGAGGCGGTCTACCGCCTTGCGCGTCTCGTTGATCGAGGCGTTTTGCGGCAGGTTCAGGTCGACGAGAATTTCCGGACGGTCCGACGACGGGAAGAACTGGTTCTGCACAAATTGCATGGAAAACACCGAGGCCACGAACAGCGCCACGGTGATACCAATCGCCCACCAACGGTTGCGCATGGCCCACAGCATGCCGCCATTGAAGGCACGGCCAATGCGCCCCGGCTCGGCGTTGTGCGGTTTCACATTGGCGCTGAGGATATGCACGCCGATCACCGGCGCAAACAGCACCGCCACCACCCACGACACCAGCATCGCCACGGCAATCACCGCGAACAAGGTAAAGGTGTACTCGCCCGCCGAACTGGCGTTGAGGCCAATCGGCACGAAGCCGGCCACGGTCACCAGCGTGCCGGTGAGCATCGGGAATGCCGTGGAGGTATAGGCGTATGTCGCCGCCTGTTCCTTGGTTTCGCCTTTTTCCAGACGCGTGATCATCATCTCCACGGTGATCATCGCGTCATCCACCAGCAGGCCGAGGGCGATGATCAATGCGCCCAGCGACACGCGCTGCATGGTGATGCCGCTGTATTCCATGAACACGAACACCAGCGCCAGCACCAACGGAATCGAGCACGCCACCACCAACCCGGCGCGCATGCCGAGGCTGATAAAGCTCACCACCAGCACGATGATCACCGCCTCGAACAACGCGCTGGTAAACCCGCCGACGGCTTCTTCCACCACTTCGGCCTGGTCGGACACCTTGTGCACGCCGACGCCCACCGGCAGGTCGGCGGTCAGCTCGTCCATGCGCCCGTGCAGGGCCTTGCCGAACGACTGGATATTGCCGCCCTTCTGCATGGCGATGGCCAAGCCAATCGCCGGTTTGCCGTTGAAGCGGAACATCGGTCGCGCCGGGTCCACATAGCCACGGCTGATGTCGGCAATATCCGCCAGCCGGTAGAAACGGTCATTGAGGCGCAGGTTGACGTTGGCCAGGTCTTTCTCCGAGGCGAACTGCCCGGAGGTGCGCACCGAAATCCGCTCCGGCCCAGCCTCGATTACCCCGGCCGGCGTTACCGCATTCTGCGATTGCAGGCTTTGCACGACCTGGCGCTGATCAATCCCCAGGGCCGCGAGTTTGCGCGTGGAGAAATTCAGGTAGATCACTTCGTCCTGCTGGCCGATCATTTCGACCTTGCCCAGCCCCGGTACCGAACGGATTTCGGCGCGCACCTGCTCCACGTAATCACGCAGCTGACGCATCGACAGGCCATCGCCGGTAAAGGCGTACACCGAGCCGAACACGTCACCGAATTCATCGTTGAACGACGGCCCCTGCAAACCCTGGGGGAAGGTGCCGCGGATATCATCGATCTTCTTGCGAACCTGGTACCAGATTTCCGGGATGGCCTTGGCACTGGTGGTGTCCTTGAGGAACACGAACACCGTGGACTCGCCGGGCCGGGTGTAGCTTTTCACGTAGTCGAGGGAATCGAGTTCCTCGAGTTTTTTCTCGATGCGGTCGGTGACCTGCTTGAGGGTTTCTTCCTGGGTCGCGCCCGGCCAGCGGGTCTGGATCACCATGGTCTTGATGGTGAACGACGGGTCTTCTTCACGGCCCAGGTTCATGTACGAGAACACGCCCATCAGCAGCGCGACGAACATGAGGTACCAGACGAAGGACTGATGCTTGAGGGCCCAGTCGGATAAGTTGAAGCTCCCTTTCATCGCGGGCTGTCCTCGTCGATTTTGACTTTTTGCCCAGGTTTCAGGCTGTTCACGCCGGCGGTGACAATGCGCTCGCCGGGTTTGACGCTGCCATTGAGCAAGGCGCTGTGAGCATCACGGCTGATAACCGTGACCTCGCGGGGTTGCACGGTCTGGCTCTGGGTGTCGAGCAGCCAGATACGGGTCTTGCCGTCGACTTCCTGCAAGGCGCTCAGGGGCAGTTCGATACGCGGGGCGATGGCGGTGCTCAAAGTCACGCTGATTGCCGTGCCCAGGCGGAACGCCGGCGGGGTTTCGGCCAGGCTCAGGCGTGCGCGACGGGTGCGCGTGGCACTTTGGGCCTGAGGCTCGATCTCACGCACCACGGCAGTGGTGTGCACGCTGGGGTCCAGTTGGCCAGCGACCAGGAACACCACATCGGCAGGCAAGCGTTCAGCCAGGCCGGCGGGCAGGTCGATCACCGCTTCCTTGATGTCCGGACGGGCCAGGGTCACCACTTGCTGGCCGGCGCTGACTACTTGGCCGGCCTCGGCATTCCAGGCGGTGACGATGCCGGCATGGTCGGTGCGCAGTTCTGCGTAGTTGAGCTGATCCTTGGCCTGGTTGACCGAAGCACGGGCCTGGTCGAGGGTCGCCTGGGTGGTTTTCAGGTCGGTCTGGGCCACATCCAATTGAGCCTGGGCACCCACACCACGGTTGAACAGTTCCTGTTGCCGCCGAGCGTTGGCCTGGGCGTTGATGAACTGCGCCTGTACACGCGCCAGGTCGCCCTGGGCAGCGCGTAATTGGTTCTGCTGGTCGGTGGGGTCAAGCACGGCGAGCAGAGCGCCCTTCTCCACTTCGGCGCCGACATCCACAGCGCGACGGGCGATGCGGCCCGGCACACGGAAACCCAGGTTGCTTTCATAGCGGGCCTGGATCGTGCCGGCGAAACGACCGAGGTTTTCCTGGTCTTCAGCCTTCACTTTCATGGACAGCACCGGGCGTATGGGTTCGGGCGGCGCCTCTTCCTTGGAGCAGGCCATCAGCAACAGGCTGGCGGCGACAATGAGCGTCAATTGCTTCATGGCTGCGCTCCGGGTTGGGCGATCTCGACGACCATGCCGGGGTGCAGCAATTGCCCACCGGCTATCACGACTTTTTCACCGCCTTTGAGGCCCTCGCCGATGATCACTTTGCCGGTGAGGTAGCGCGCCACGGTGACCTTGTGCAACTGCGCCTTGCCTTCGCCGTCCACCAGCCACACGGCTGGCTCGTTGAGGTCTTTGGTCAGCGCTGACCAAGGCAGCTCGATGCTCGCCTTGGCCGGGCCATTGGCGGTGGCGCTGACCACCGACCCCAGTTCCATGCCCTTGGGCAGGCTTTGCAGGGCGATCTTCACTTGGACGGTGCCGGTATTGGCGGCCACGGCGGGCGTGACTTCACGGACTTTGCCCACGGCCTTGATGCTCGGATTGTCCAGCAGGCTAACCGTAATCGGCGCGTCGGGCGGCGGCTCCACCAGCAAGGATTCATACACGTTGAACACGGCGTCACGTTCGCCATCGCGGGCGAGGCTGAAGATCGGCACGGTGGCCTGTACCACTTGGCCGACTTCGGCCTGGCGCGCGGTGATGATGCCCGGGGCATCGGCAATCAGCGAGGTGTAGCCCAATTGTTCGCGTGCATTGGCCAACTGCGCCTGGGCAGCGGCCAGGGCACTTTGGCTGCTGCGCAGCGCGGCCTGGGCGGCGTCATATTCGCTGCGGCTGGTATAGCCTTTGGGCAAGAGTTTTTCCTGGCGCACAAAGGCGGCGGCGGTCTGCTTGACCCGCGCCTGTTCGGCCACGACCTGGGCCTGGGCCGAATCGACGTTGGTTTGCAGGTCCTTGGGGTCGAGCTTGGCTAGGACTTGCCTGGCTGTGACGCGGTCGCCCACGTCGACCATGCGCTGGATGATCTTGCCGCCCACGCGAAAGGACAGATCGGTTTGCACCCGCGCCTGGATATCACCGGTCAGCGTCACCGCCGCGGCGAAATCCGCCGACTGCACGGTTTGCACGAACACCCGTGAATGCTGCTTGGGCTCGGCTTTGTCCTGGCCACAGCCGCTGAGCAGCGCCAGGAGGCCAAGGCTGAAAATAAATGTCGAGGTGCGACCGCCCATGCAGGCTCCTTTTGCGTGATGCCGACGTTCAAGTGTGTATGCGACTGTGAGCTTAGATCAGGGTTCCTTATCTGCATGGAGGATCCCATACTCCAATGGTTCCCATGCTGACTAAATACACATGCTTAAAACCCTCGCGGTGGCCAATTACCGCTCGATCAACAAATTGGTGGTGCCCCTGGACCGGCTGAACCTGGTGACAGGGCCCAATGGCAGCGGCAAGTCCAACCTGTATCGCGCCCTGCGCCTGCTGGCCGAAACTGCCCAGGGTGGGGTGATCAATGCGCTGGCCCGCGAAGGCGGGCTGGATTCCACATTCTGGGCCGGGCCGGAAAACATCAGCCGGCGCATGCGCAATGGCGAAGTACCGGTGGAGGCCGTGGTCGCCCAAGGCGTCAAACGCTTGCGCCTGGGCTTTGCCGGGGAGGACTTCAGCTACGCCATCTCCCTGGGCATGCCCATCCCGGTTCCCGGCAGCGAGTTCAAACTGGACCCGGAGATTAAAAAGGAATGTATCTGGGCCGGCCCTCTCTACCGTCCGGCCAGCCTGCTGGTTCAGCGCTCGGGACCGATGGTACGCGCCCGTGATGGCCGCGCCTGGGACGTGCTGGCACAACACACGCCCAACTATCACAGCCTGTTCGATCAGGTCGGCAGCCTGCGCGGTTCGCCGGAAGTGTTGCTGCTGCGCGAAAGCATCCGTGGCTGGCGCTTTTATGATCACTTTCGCAGCGATGTGGATGCGCCGGTACGCCAGCCGCAATTAGGCACGCGCACGCCGGTGCTGCATCACGACGGTCGGGATTTGGCGGCCGCGTTACAGACGATTCGCGAAGTGGGCGATGTCGAGGCGTTGCAGCACGCGGTCAGTGATGCCTTCCCCGGCGCACGGTTGCATATCGAACCGTTGCAGGGCGGACGCTTTGCCATTGAGTTCTATCAGGAAGGCTTACTGCGCCCGTTGTCGGCGGCGGAGCTGTCGGACGGCACCCTGCGCTACCTGCTGCTGATCGCAGCACTGCTGACCCCACGCCCGCCGACCATGATGGTGCTGAACGAGCCGGAGACCAGCCTGCATCCCGACCTGTTGCCGGCACTGGCGCGCTTGATTATCCAGGCGTCGAAGCAGTGCCAGGTGTGGGTGGTGAGCCATGCCAGCCGATTGATTGCGGCGTTGCAGCAGGATGAGGGGTGTAACTCGATTGTGTTGGAGAAGGTGATGGGGGAAACGCGGATTGTAGGGCAGGGCATTTTGGATGCGCCGGCGTGGCATTGGCCGGAGTAGGAGCGAGCTTGCTCGCGAAAAACGTCAACGATAACGCAGCGCTATCTGCTAGCCCGCGTTGCCTGTAGGTTCTTCGCGAGCAAGCTCGCTCCTACAAGGACGGGGTGATCAATCAGCCCTGCCACTTACCGCCTTCAACAATCACACTTTCAGGCTTGGTGTCATCGCTCAGCTCTTTGCGCACATATTGGTCATAAAGCTTGAGCAGAAACTTCTCCTCGCCCAACTTCGCCAACTCCGCATTCACCCAGTCACGCAGCTCGGTATTGCCCTTCTTCACCGCCGGGGCAATCGGCGCTTCATCACCCAGCTTCTCTTCCAGCACGCGGTAACCCGGGTTCTGCTTGGCCCAGCTGAACAGCACCAGGTTGTCCTGGGCATAGGCATCACCACGGCCGGCCGACAGAGCTTGCAGCGACTCGGAGTTCTTCTCGAACTTGAGCAGCTTCCAGTCCGGATGGTTCTTGGTCAGCCAGATATCCGCCGTGGTGCCGGTGGTGACGATGGTCGTGCGGGTTGCCAGGTCATCCAGGCTTTTGACGGCGCTGTCATTCGGCACCAGAGCCTGCACCGCGACTTTCAGGTTGGGGTTGGTGAAGTCCACCGCGTCCTTGCGTTCAGGCGTCACGGTCATGTTGGCGAGAATCAGGTCGACCTTGTCGCTTTGCAGGAACGGAATGCGGCTGGCCGGTTCCACGGCGACAAACTCCACCTGGTTTTCATCGCCCAGCAGGTCCTTGGCGAACTGCCGGCCGATGTCGGTATCGAAGCCGACATAACGACCCGCTTCGTCCACAAAACCGAATGGCGGCTTGTCGGTAAACACGCCGACAATCAGCTTGTCCCGCGCTTTGATTTTGTCGATGTAGCTCACAGCCGCGGGTTTTACCGGCTCTTCGGCCTTTTTATCGCAGCCGGCCAGCAAGGCGACGGCAAACAGTGGCAGCAGTAACTTTTTCATATCAGCTCCAGTTCCTTGATCTTTTTGGGCAGTGTTGAAACAAAGGAGAACTTCTCCAGGAACTGCTGCGCGCGCGCGGTCTGCGGGTTCGTAAAGAATGCCTCGGGGGTGTTGTGTTCGAGGATGCGACCGGCCTCCATGAACACCACGCGGTCGGCGACGGCGCGGGCGAAGGCCATTTCGTGGGTAACGATCAGCAGGGTCATGCCATCGCGGGCCAGGTCCTGGATCACTTCCAGCACTTCCTTGACCATCTCCGGGTCGAGGGCCGCGGTGACTTCGTCAAACAGCATGACCTGAGGGTTCATGCACAACGAGCGGACGATGGCGATGCGTTGCTGCTGGCCGCCGGAAAGCTGGCGTGGGAAGGCGTCGCGCTTGTCGGCAAGGCCCACGCGCTCCAGCAATTTTTCCGCCTGCTCACGGGCCTCCCGGGGGTCGCGCTTTTGCACTTTGAGCGGGCCGAGCAGGATGTTGTCGAGCACGCTCATGTGCGGGAACAGGTGGTAGCTCTGGAACACCATGCCGATGTCCTGGCGTACCTGGCGCCAGTCGGTGGTTTTATCCAGCAGCTCTTTGCCGGCGAACCGCAGACTGCCGCTGTGTGCCACTTCCAACCCGTTCAAACAACGCAGCAAGGTGCTTTTGCCACAGCCGCTGGGGCCGAGGATCACCACCACTTCGCCGCGTTGCACGCTCAGGTCGATACCCTTGAGCACCTGCGCCTCGCCGAAGAATTTGTTGAAACCCTGGAACTCGATCAATGCGCTCATGCTTGGGCCCAGCGCCGTTCCAGCACCTTGGAGGCGGCTGACAACGGGTAGCAGATAAAGAAGAAAAACAGGAACAGCGCACCGTAGATCAATACCGACTCATAGGTGCGCTCGATGATTTGCTGGCCGACCTTGATCACATCCACCACGCCGATCAGCACCGCCAGGGAGCTGGTCTTGATGATGCGCGTGTACACATTGATGGTCGGCGGCGTCATGCGCTTGAGGGCCTGGGGCAGCAGTACATAGCCGTACAACTGTGGGCCGGACAGGCCAATCGACAAGCCCGCTTCGCGCTGGCCACGGGGCAGCGAATGCAACGCGCCACGCACCACTTCGCCCACCTCGCTGGCGCCCCACAACGACAGCACCAGCACCGCGCACCAGAAACTGGGGATGCTCAGGCCGAAGAAGATCGGCACGCCAAAAAACAGCAGGTACAACCACACCAGTACCGGAATGGCGCGGAACAGTTCCAGGTAGACCCGCAGCACGCCGTTGATCGCCTTGTTATTCAAAGTGCGCAGCACGCCGTAGAGCACGCCGCCAACCGTACTGAAGGCGATGCTCAAAAACGAAATCGACAGGGTTTGCGCAGCGCCCTTGCCCAGTTGCGGCAACGACACCCAGAGCAACTCAAGACCCGAACTGGCCATGTTGGAGCCTCCTTTCCAGGCGGCTGAGCAACAGCGACAACGGCAAGAACAACAGCACGCAAATCAGCGTCAGCACAGCGAGCATTTCGTAGGTTTTGTAGTAGAGGGCGATGTAGCTCTTGGTGGTGTAGAGAATTTCCGGCACCGCCACGGCGGAAACCACCGTGGTTTCCTTGAGCAGAAAGATGAAATTGGCGAACAGCGCCGGCAGGCTGAGGATGCCGGCCTGGGGCAAGATCACATGGCGCAACAGCTGCCAATCGGACAGGCCAATGGACTTGCCCGACTCGATTTGCGCCAGCGGCACCGCTTCCACACCAGCGCGCAGCACCTCGGTGAGGTAGGCGCCGCCCAGAAAGGTCATGGTGATGATAGCCGCCCAGAACCCGGAAATATTGAAACCCAGGGCCGGCAGCGCGAAGTAGACGAAGAACAGTTGGATCAACAGCGGCGTGTTACGCGCCAGCTCCACATAGAGCGCCACCAGGCGCGACAGGTAAGGCGTGCGAAACACCAGCAGCGCAGCGTTGATCAGCGCCACCAGCAAGGACGTGGCAATGGCGATCAGGCCGACTTGCAGCGTGACACCCACGGCCTTGAGAAACGCCGGCAGCGTGCTGAGGATAAAAGCGAAATCGAAGGTCATGTGCAGTCCATATCGCCGCATGGGTAATGCCGCGAGCGCAGTCCGTGCCGACGTGGATAACGTCAGCTAGCGCGAACTTTAAAGGTATAAAAATCAAAATTTAAATACCAAAATAGCATATTGATATCACCCAAAAACCTAACCCCTGCGGGAGCTGTCGATCATTCCCACTCTCTGCGTGGGAATGCAGCCCAGGACGCTCTGCGTCCGCTCTAAAGTCGTGACGCAGAGCGTCACAGGAGACGTTCCCACGCGGAGCGTGGGAACGAGCAATCGCACAGTTTTGACTGTATTTCAGATAAAAAAACGCCGACGCTGTAGTAGCCGTCGGCGTTGAAACCTTGAAGGGGATTTTGGCTTACATCAGAACGCTGGCACCACCGCGCCGTTGTACTTCTTCTCGATGAAAGCTTTGACTTCCGGGCTGGTCAGGGCCTTGGCCAACTTCTGGATAGCATCGCTGTCCTTGTTGTCCGGGCGGGCCACCAGGAAGTTTACGTAAGGTGATTTGGCGTCTTCGATGATCAACGCGTCCTTGGCCGGGTTCAGGCCAGCTTCCAGGGCGTAGTTGGTGTTGATCAGGTCGAGGTCAACCTGGTCCAGCACCCGTGGCAGCAGGGCCGATTCCAGCTCTTTGAACTTCAGGTTCTTCGGGTTGCTGGCGATGTCTTTCGGCGTGGCCAGGGCGTTGGTCGGGTCTTTGAGGGTGATCACACCGGCCTTTTGCAGCAGCAACAGGGCGCGGCCGCTGTTGGAGCCTTCGTTCGGAATCGCCACGGTGGCGCCATCTTTCAGATCTTCGATTTTCTTGATCTTTTTCGAGTAGCCGCCGAAGGGTTCAACGTGCACGCCCACCACGGTAATCAGATTGGTGCCTTTACCCTTGTTGAAGTTTTCCAGGTATGGCAGGGTCTGGAAATAGTTGGCATCCAGGCGTTTCTCAGCGACTTGCACGTTTGGCTGTACGTAGTCGGTAAAGACTTTGATCTGCAGGTCCACACCTTCCTTGGCCAGGGTCGGCTTGATCAGCTCGAGGATTTCGGCGTGGGGAATCGGCGTAGCAGCCACCACCAGTTTCTCGCTGGCCTGGGCAAAGCCAGCAGTCAGGGCAGCCGCCAGAGCGGTAAACAACAGAACCTTTTTCATGCAATGTCCTTCTAACGACCGTTTTTATGTGAGGTGCCAGCGAAGTGCTATCGCGGCGTGGAAAGGACAATACCTAGATTTTTTATTCCCGAACAATATCTTTTATTCACGTTGATATTCCATTTTGCTCATACAGGAATTTACGCACCGATTCCTGCTCGGCCGGGCTGGCGCTGGCCAAAATTCGTCGCACTTGCTCCAGCGGCGAACCCGCCGCTGGCAAGTTCAAATGCTCGGGCAAGATTTCATCGCCGCTGCTCACCAGCAAGGCAAAGTGAATGACGTTTTCCAGTTCGCGGGTGTTACCCGGCCAAGTGTGGTGTTCCAGCACCTGCTGGGCGGCGTCGCTGATCAGTGGCACCGGCAGGTCCAGGCGCTGGCTGTAGATGCCGAGGAAATATTCGGCCAGGGACAAGATATCCCCCACCCGCTCGCGCAACGCCGGCAGGTCCAACCGGCCCTCACTCAAATAATGGAACAGACGCTCGTGAAACTTGCCCACGGCCACGGCCTGGGCCAGGTCGATGCTGGTGGCGGCCACAAGGCGCACATCCACCGGGCTGGGCTGGTTGGCACCCACACGGGTGACTTCGTGGTTTTCCAAAGCCGCGAGCAATTTCACCTGGATCGGCAGCGGCAAGTCGCCGATCTCATCCAGGTACAAGGTGCCGCCATTGGCCGAGCCGAACCAACCCGCGCGGCTACTGGCCGCGCCACTGTGGCTACCGGCGGCATAGCCAAACAACTCGGCATCGGCATAGGTGGGGCTGATTGCGCCACAATTGACCGAGACAAACAGGCCAGTACGGTCACTGCCACGGTGGATATGCCGTGCCAGCAGTTCTTTACCGCTACCGGTCTCGCCGCGGATCAGCACAGGCAAGGCTCGCGGTGCGAGGCTTTCCAGCTCTTCGCGCAGTTGGCGTGAGCGTGGATCGACAAACACCAGAGCTTTGGCGCGAATACTCAGCGGACTCTTTTCCGCGTCCGGGAAGGTCAGCAATGGCTGGCCGAAGGTTTCATGCAGACTCATGGCAGGCTCCCACCCCAATCCACACAGGGACGGGGCGTTGAAAAATATTAGGCGCTGCGCCGAGCGTGGTGCTCGAGGCGATGTTGCAGGCGATAGAGGTAAGCAAACCCTTGCTCCCAGCGCCGGTGGCCGGACTTCACATTGATATGCCCGGCGCCCGACAAGATGCCGGCTTCGGCGCCCCACTGACGCGCCAGTTCCAGAGCCCTGGGGGCGCTTACGGCACTGTCGTTGTCGGAGCTGACCACCTGGCTGGGAAATGGCAGCAGGTCAGTTGGAATAGGGGCGAAATTGCGCAGTGCAGGGGCACACGCAGGACGCTCGACATCCGCCGGTGCCACCAGCAATGCGCCGCGTACCTGCCGCAAGAAGTGCACGGGGGCAGTGGCGGCCCAGTGGGCCACGGTGATGCAACCCAGGCTATGAGCGATCAGGATGACCGGCGTGCTGTCGGCAGCGATGGCCTCGGCCAGTGCGGCGACCCAATCCTCGCGACGCGGCGTCAGCCAATCGGCCTGTTCCACCCGTGCGCTGTTGGGCAAGCTGTTTTGCCAATGGGTTTGCCAATGATCTTCTGGCGATCCTTGCCAGCCCGGCACGATCAGATAACGAATCGACTCGCTGTGCATGGGTGTGCCCTCCTGCAGCGTTTAACGTTGCTGGTCAGTATAGGGTGAGGATCACGCACCAATAAGGAATAAAAAAGAATTTATTAATAACCAAAAGGAATTTGCACCCTTTTCAGAACTTGCTTTTACCAAGCCCTTCATTAAAACCGGCCATTGCGCCCCTGCCACCGCGGTGCAATGACCGAGCCAACCTCAGCGAGAATGATGCATAGAGTGTTCCGAGCCGATAGCAACTCCGAGCTTATGATTCATCGCCATATAATAATCACGCACTTGTGTAAGTTTTTCCGCATACGCTTGCGGAAGTAAAATACGCGCATTCATCAGATCCGTCAGTTCCTCAACTTCTGAAAAAAATCCATACTCTTTTTGCGCCAATACATCACCAAACATTCTCGGCCCAGTGATCTCGAAAATTTTCTTTTCATACTCGTTATAAATTTGCCGCTCTGCGGCTGTCGAGTTTTCCTTCAGAAAGGGACGATTAGCGTTTAGCCATTCTTCGTTTGCCTTGTATCGCTCATACGCCGTCTCCAGAATCTCGTCAAATACAGGGTTGTCTGGATGACTGGCAAAATTACTGGTGTTGAAGCCATTGAAGTCCGTAGGTTCGTAAGTAACCGGCACGTTCATCAAGATATCATTAGGCGTGGCTTTCAATGTGACCTCGCCCACATTAAAGGTCAGCGCATCATCCGTATCCAGATAGATGCCACCGTACTTTTTCATTAGCACAGCGCGCATGACGTCCGATGACGCCGCTAAATTCTGCCCACGCCCTGAACGGAAAAACTGATACATCTCGCCGTATTGACCTGCATTCAGAGCCTGAAAACTTTCATCGGCCTTTAAATCATGAACTTCAAGCCCGCCCACTTTATGATCCAACGCTGAATGTATTTTCTGAAAAGTATCCGCGTCATTGGCATCAACGTGAACAATCGATTTATACCCGGGGCTTTTCCGGGAATTTTCCATAATATTATTGAGTAGATTTTCCGGCATTTCATTGCCGGCCCAAAAATAGTGGATCACTTTCGGCACGTCTGTAGCACCGGACGGCAGTACCGGCATTCTCGGTAGTTTCAGTACTTTGGTTGTCATCGAAGCAGGCGCATTTTTACTGGCCTCAATCGCTTCGGCTTGAGTGCCACCCAGCCACCGTCCTTGACCTTTACGCCAATAAAAGATGTCGTTCACCTGACCATTGGCTTGGAGCCCGCGCCAAAGACCCGCTTCGACGTCATACGTAACTTTGGTACCGTATTGACCGACATAAACCATATAGTCTTTCCCGATCATGCGCCTTACGTCATCCATGGGAACCCTGACCTCCTCAAGGATCACTGGAGGTGAGACGGGCCCCATCGGGTATCCGATATGCCCATTGACACGTTGTGGTGGCCTGAAGAATGGGCGCGCTTGTTCAGTCACTTGGGTGGGTGTGCGGGTTGCAGCATCAACCCCTGCTGCAACGCCACCGCCGGACACCCTCTCTGTCAGCGCTTTCGCCAGTGGTGCCCCCGCGTGAGTGGCCAACGGCGGTACGGCGTTCAACACGCCAAACACAATGCGGTCGGAAGCCGTTGCTTTTCCCTGGACGGCGTCATCAATACCGATACCTGTCTGGGCAGCCCCGGCGGCCAGGAAGAAAACATCCAGCCCTATAGCGACTTCGGGCATCACCAGCGCCAGCGGCGTCATGAACATAGCGACCTTGGTAGCCTCTTCCACGACATGCAGCACCTGGTTCTTGGTGTAGTCCCCGTCACTGACAATCGCATTGTCGGCGTCCGAATAGGACCGTGCTTTTTGCCGAACCTTGACCGCTTCGAAAGGATCGCCGTGCAACTGCTCAACAGCGATGAAACGATCCGGCACCCAACCGTTGAGGCTCGCAAGGAAAGCATTGCCTGATGCCTGCGCATCGGACCAGTTTCCCATCCCCTGCAGGGTCTGACGTACGCCGTCTGAAAACGTTCTGTCAGCTTGATCCTTGAGGGAAAAGTGCGTCAACAAGGACGCGCGCTTTACGGGGTCCGAGGCTTGCCCGGCCAGCCACGTTGTCATTTGCTGCGGATTATCGAAGCGATGTATTGGCGAGGAGTTGCCAGGGATGTAAAGCAACGTCAACTGGGTTTTCCGATCGGTCACACACATCAAGTCGGTCGACTCAAACCCATTGATGCTCAGCAGGCCGATGTCCAGATCCGGGTCCTTCACGGCAGGCCCTTCAAAATCCTGGACCGTCAGCTTGGACCAATCCTTTTGCGCAACAGGCCCCAACGCTCGCTGGGCGAGTGCCGTCTCGGCAGGGCCAAGGCTCCCTTCCAGGCGCTGCAGATTGATGGCTTTGACAAACGAGATTTTACTCAATGCCGTATAAGATTCGCTGTGCTTGTCCCAAAACCCATCAAGGGTCTTCTTATACAGTTGGGTCCGGTCTGTATCCCAGACTAATGCCTTGAAGTCATCCACCGGTATGGAAACGCGGGTGTCGTCGTTATAGGGGGCATCGCCCGGCGCACTGGGCTCCCGATAAATACCTTGTCGAGTGTTTGCTTCCTGCACCCAACCGTCAATCTGGTTGTAAATATATATCGCTGGCGAAAAGTACTTGCCAATCTTTACGAACCAGCTTTCATCTTTCTTGATTGTTACATCTTGCCTGTTTTTCAATGCCGCTTGTGTCAGGGTGATTTTTTCTACCACCTCTTTTTCATCCTCACTGTCATCTTTAAATGTCACCAGATAGGTTTTATCTGGATCAATATCCACACCCCATTGCTGCTTTATCTTTGCAGATAAAATAGTGGAAATTTCTTTTTCGGGCGTTACAAAGTCGGCGGTTTGCTTGCTGATATAAGATTCTAAACGAGTATTTTTTTTGAATGCCGAGTTGCTCCCACCTCCTGGCGTAGGGCTTGCTTCAGCGCCCTGCAGTAAACTCTGTTTTCTCTTATAGTCAGCCAGCGTGGGCAAAATACAGGCTGATGGATGTCTCAGGCCGGCCATACGATCGTTCGAAGATGCCATTACCGCAGGCTTTTCTTCAGGCTTTTCAACCGTTAAATGGGGATTAACGAACGTATTCACGACTTGGACAGGAACGCGTATAGACATGCAATTACTCCATTAATTAAATCACTCTATGCGCCGACCAGAATAAGCATGCAGCCGAGAATTGCACGCTCGGATGCATGTAAATTCTTTTCCTGTGCAACATCTGTAAACATGCAATGCTTAGATAAAAAAAGGGCCGCACCCTGCCAAGGAAAGCGGCCCAAAAACTGTCGAGACTTTTTGAAACTAACGTGCAGTGATCACCGACAACTTGGTGATGCCCGCACGCTCAATCGACGCCATGGCTCGTGCCACTTCGCCGTAGTTCACTCCATCGTCAGCCTGCAGTTGCACCCGCACATCGGGGTCCTTGGCCTTCGCCGCCTGCAGGTTGAACTCCAGCAGATCCGGCTGGATTTCGTCCTTGTTGATAAACAATTTGCCGGCGCCGTCGATGCTCACCACCAGCGGGTCCTTTTGCTCAACCGGCGCCACGGCCTGGGTCTTGGGCAGGTTGATCGGGATCGAGTTGGTCAACAGCGGCGCGGTGACGATAAACACCACCAGCAGCACCAGCATCACGTCCACCAGCGGCGTGACGTTGATCTCGCTCAGCACCTCATCACTGTCTTGCGTGGAGAAGGCCATGTCAGGACGCCTCCTTCACTTTCTGCGGGCTACCGGCGCCGGCCTTGGTCAGCGCCGGGTGCAGCAGCACGCGGAACGCGTTTTTCTGCGCCAGGCTGTAGAAGTCGTGGGCAAAGTCATCCAGGTCTGCCGCCGTCAGCTTCAGGCGGCGCAAAAAGTAGTTGTAGACCAGCACCGCAGGCACCGCGACGGCGATCCCCACGCCGGTCGCCACCAGTGCCGCGCCGATGGGCCCGGCCACGGTTTCCAGGCTGGCGGACCCGGCAGCACTGATCCCCTTCAGCGCTTCCATGATCCCCCACACGGTGCCAAACAGGCCGATAAACGGCGAGGTGCTGCCGATACTGGCGACTACAGCCAGACCGGTTTCCAGGGAGCGGCGCTCACGCACAATTTGCTGGCGCAGAGCGCGTTCGAGGCGGTCCTGGTGATTGATCGCCTGGCTCAAATCCGCAGCGTGGGTGGTATCGCCCACCTGGATCGCGGCATAACCGGCCTGGGCTACACGGGCGGCGGCGCCAGGCTGGGTTTCGGCGAGTTCGGCGGCCGAGTCGAGGCTCGATGCCGCCCAGAACTGTTTGTGAAACTTGCGATCCTGGGCCTTGAGGCGACCGAACTGCACGCCCTTGAGCAAGGCCAGGCCCCAAGTGGCGACCGAAAAGGCCACCAGCAGCCAGATCACCGCGCTTTCGATGGATTCAAGTGGAGATGCCAATGCCATGATGTTTTCCCTCTGCGCCGCTGAATAATTAATGAATCTTGAAATCGATGGGCACGCTCACCCAGCCGTTCTGGGCCACATCGCCCTGCTTGGCAGGCACGAAACTCCAGCGCTTCACCGCCGCCAATGCCGCGTCATCCAACTGCTGGCGACCACTGCTTTTTTGCACCTGGATCTCACCCGGTTTACCGCTGGCCAGCACCTGCACCCGCAGCAACACCGTGCCTTCCCAACCGCGACGCTGAGCCAGTGACGGGTATTCCGGCGCCGGGTTTTTCAGGTACGCGGCGTTGGCCGAAGCAGGCGTCACCGGCGCTGGCGCCGCAGGTACGGGCGGTGCAGGTAGCGCTGGCGTCGGTGGTGCAGGTGGCTGCTCGACGGCCTTGGGGGCCGGCTTGGGCTCAGGTTTAGGCACGGGCTTGGGCTTGGGTTTCGCAATGGGTTTGGGCGGCGCCGGCTTGGCCGCCAACTCATCCACCAGCGGCGGCGGGGGCTCGACCACAGGCGGAGGCGGTGGTGGCGGTACAGGCGGTGGCGGCTCAACCACCGGCGGCGCCGGCTGGGAAAATTCGATGGTCATCGGTGGAATTTCCGGCGGCACAATCGGCAGCACCGGCGTGGGTTTCTGGCTCACCCAATAGATCACTGCACCGTGCAGCGCCAACACCAGCAACCCGAGCAAAACCCCTTCGCGGCGGCTGGAAAAACGCTTCGGGGTCTTCTGCAGGCGTAATTGACCCAACGGCGCGCGATGCGGCCGGCCAAGGTCGACCAACTCACCACTCGGTGCCTGACGCCACTGCGCCTCAGATGCACTGGCGGCGGTCTGGACTTTGCCCATTGATTCACTCCCTGCGGTTTTGAAAAACCGACGGGCCAGCGTGAAGGCCCGTCGAGGGCTGAATCATCGGTGCCAGACACTTATCTCTTAAAGTAATCTTTAAAGTTATATATAGAACAAAAACGCATAAACAAAACAGCCGATCACGCCAAAGCCACGGGGTCCGTGGCCTGGCTTCAAGCCGTTGTCTTTCAATGCCTTAAAGGCATACAAAATATTCGGCAAAGGTATGGGCTCAGTGCGGGTTTCCACTGCACAAGGCCAGCAATTCACCCAGCAAACTCTGGCCCGCTGCGCCCAAACCACTGCGGCCATACAGGGCCAATCGCACGCCATGAACAGGTGGCAAGCCACTCTCTGGGCCGAGTATGCGATGGCCCGGTTGCAATACCCGTTCTGGCAATAAACTGATGCCCAAGCCTGCCGCCACCGCCGAGCACACACTGGCCAGGCTGGCGCTGGAATAGCCGATGCGCCAACGCCAGCCGGCCCGTTCCAGATGGTGCAGCATGTCGTTGCGATACAGGCCGCCCACGGGGAAAGCCACCAGCGGCAGCGGGTCGCGGCCCAGGGCCGGGGTGCTCAGGCTGTCGACCCAATACAAGGGCTCGGGCCACGACGCCACGCAGTCGTCGCTGTCGCCCATCTGCTTGACCAGCAACACATCGAACTCACCGCCCCGGTACTGGCGCTGCAATTCAGGGCCCAGACCGCTGGTGACCTCCAGACGCACCCGTGGATAGGCCACCACAAACGCCGATAGCAGCGGCATCAGGCGCTCGGCGGCGAAATCCTCCGGCACGCCGAGGCGCAACACACCGTCGCTTTGCTGGTTGATCAGCACGTCGGCGGCTTCTTCGTGCAATGCGAGAATACGGCGCGCATACGCGAGCAGACGCTCACCCTCGGCGGTGGCCACTACCCGGCGCTGATCGCGGTCCAATAACTGACAGGCCACTGCGTCTTCCAGACGGCGGATCTGCTGGCTGACGGTGGATTGAGTCAAATGCAGGCGCTCGGCCGCCCGGGTGAAATTGCCGCAGTCCACCACGGCGACAAAGCTGCGCAACAACACGGGATCGAACAACATCATCACCATTTCGTTTGCCACTGATTGGCATGTTTATATTTAATTTCAGCATACCTTGCTGGCTGACCATACTTCACCTTTCATCGCACTCCGGGGCCTTGTATGACCAACGATCAACCACACCTGCAACGCGCTATTGCCTTGGCCCGCGCCAACGTCGCCCAAGGTGGCCGCCCCTTCGGCGCGGTGCTGACGCGCAACGATGAGGTGTTGGTGGAAGCCGTGAATGAGATCCACCTGACCCAGGACCCCACCGCCCACGCCGAACTGCTGGCGATCCGCGCAGCGAGCCGACAACTGGGTGCGCGCCTGGAAGGGTGTGTGATCTATGCCAGCGGCCAGCCTTGCCCGATGTGCCTGAGCGCCATGTACCTGTGCGGCGTCGAGCGCGTAGTGTTTGCCGCCAGCAACGAAATGGCCGAGCCGTTCGGCCTGTCGACCGCAGCCATCAGCCAACAGGTTGGCTTGCCCATCGACGCGCAACGCCTGCCCATTCAGCACCTGCCCGATGCCGCAATGACTGCGCTGTATCACCAGTGGAAAACCCTGCATGACCCTGAATAAATCCCTCGCCGGCTGGGGCCTGCTGGTGGTGCTCGGCCTGAATCTGCGCCCGATCCTCAGTTCCATCAGCCCACTGCTCGGCGAGATTCGCCAGGCCACCGGCCTGAGCTTTCAGAGCAGTGCCCTGCTCACCAGCCTGCCGGTGATCTGCATGGGGTTGGTGGCACTGGTGGGCGTGCGCGTGGAGGCTCGCTTGGGCGAGCGTCGCGGCATCGCCCTGGGCTTGTTGATGATTCTGCTGGCGTGCCTGGCGCGCTGGCTGATGGGCCAGGCTTCGGCACTGCTGGTTACCGCGCTGCTTGGCGGTGCGGGTGTTGCGCTGATCCAGGCGCTGGTGCCGGCAATGATCAAGCGTGAATTCCATCACCGTGTGCCCGTAGCGATGGGGGTGTACTCGGCGTCGCTGATGGCCGGCGGTGGGCTGGCGGCGCTGCTCAGCCCGTTGATAGCCACGCATTTCCAGCAATGGCAGGCAGGCCTGGGTGTGTGGTTATTGCCGGCGCTGGGGGCATTGCTGCTGTGGGCCTGGCTACCGCTGGGCGCAGCGCGCAATCCACTGCAGGCGCCTGCGTTCAAAGGGTTGCGCAACCGCCGCGCCTGGCTGCTGGCGCTGTATTTCGGCCTGGTCAATTGCGGCTACATGAGCATGGTCGCGTGGCTGCCGGCCTACTATCAGCAACTGGGCTGGGGCGTGCTGCCCAGCGGGTCGTTGCTGGCATTCATGACGATCTTTCAGGTGGCGGCCGCCCTGCTGATGCCGGTGCTGGCGCAACGCGGTATCGACCGCCGTCCATTGCTCAGCATCAGCCTGCTGGCCCAAACCATCGGCTACCTCGGCCTGATCATTGCGCCGCAGGAATATCCCCACCTGTGGGTGGCCTTGTGCGGCTTCGGGTTAGGGGCGTGCTTTGCCCTGAGCCTGCTGCTGACCCTCGACCACCATCGCGACCCACGCCAAGCGGGGCAACTGGCTGCGTTCGTGCAAGGCGTGGGCTTTTTGATCAATGCGATTTCGCCGTGGCTGACCGGCTGGCTGCGCGAGCTTACCGGCAACTTTGTCAGTGCCTGGGTGGTGCTGACGGTGACGGTGGTGGCGATGCTGCTGGTGACGCGGGTGTTCAGCCCGGCCACCTATCGCACCGACCTAGAAGTCGTAGCGCCCAGTCACGCCTAGGGTGCGCGGCGTGCCCAGCAGGCCCTCGTAACCGCCGTTACCACCGGTCCACAGGGTGGTGTAGTAGGTTTTGTCGAAGGCGTTTTTCAGCCACAGCGACACATCCCACTGCCCCTGGTCATAGCCGCCGCGCAAACCGGTAGACAGGTTGACCACCGCATACGCCGGGATCTGCCCGTAGTCGGAATCTTCCACCGTGCCCACCGCCTTGGAACGGAACGCATAGCTGGCGGTGACATAGGGTTCGAAGCCGTTCGCCAGGTTCCACTTGTATTCGCCGTTGGCGTTGGCAATCCACTTGGACGCGCCCACCACCTGGTGGCCGCTCAAGTCGCAGGACGCAGGCGCACCGGGACGCAGGCTGGTTTCCGGCGGGCACGGTGCATCCTTGTAAGACAGGTACGTCACGTCATTGAAGGAACCGTTGATGTTCAGGGTCAGGCCCTTGATCGGCACCAGGGTGCTTTCCACTTCCACGCCCCGCGAGCGTACCGAGCCGGCGTTGGTCAGGTACTGAACGCGGTTGTCCTGGTCGTAGGCGTTGGTTTGGTAGCCGTTGACCTGGGTCCAGAACAGGTTGGCATTGAGCTGCAGGCGGCGGTCCCACAACGTGCTCTTGAAGCCTAGCTCGGCGTTGTTGGCGCGCTCGGTGCCGATCAGCAACGAGTCGGCTCCGGCCGTCGGCGCAGACCCCACCGCCAGGTTCACACCGCCGGACTTCTCGCCATGGGACAGCGTCGCGTAGCCCAGCAGGTTTTCATTGAAGTGATAACTGAGGTTGAGCAGCCCCGACGGCGTAGCGCTGTATTGCGACAGGTCGCCCGAGTCATAGGCCCCGGTACGCCCACGCCGCGCCATGGCGGCGGCCCCGCTGACCGCCGCGCCACCGACGGGCGCATTGCGCGTGACCCAGGCGCTTTTTTCTTCGTAGGTGCCGCGTACACCGGCGGTGAAATCCAGGCGTTCGGTCAGGTGCCAGGTGCCTTGGGCGAACAGCGCGAAGCTGTCGGTGCGGATATGCCCGTTGCCCACACTGCTCACGTTGCTCAACGCACCGGCAGGTGTGCCGTTCCAGATATCGGCCTTGGTCCCATAGTAGGCAAAGGATTTGTTATCCAGGTCGGAGCCGAAGTAGTAGGCGCCCAGCACGTAATCGAAGAAACCACCGCTGGGCGACGCCAGGCGCAATTCCTGGGACCACTGCTTGTCTTCCACCGAAACCCCGGCGTTATACGACGCC
Organism: Pseudomonas sp. WS 5503; assembly: GCF_012985385.1. NCBI lineage: Bacteria > Pseudomonadati > Pseudomonadota > Gammaproteobacteria > Pseudomonadales > Pseudomonadaceae > Pseudomonas > Pseudomonas sp. WS 5503. Next base: position 104,713 of record NZ_JAAQWI010000003.1, on the reverse strand, counting down.
GGTACGTTGAGGCCGTCATCGTTGCGCGGGGTGAAATTCCACCAGCGATAAGCACTCACCGAGGTCAGGGTGAAGTCGCTGGGCAGCGTCCAATTGGCTTCCAGCGACGTACCGCCCTGGAACACCGTGACGTGCTGGTCGTTGTCGAGGTTGACCTTGCGATGGGTGCCGTCCACCAAGGTTGCGCCCGCCGCGTTGGCCCGGGATTGATACAGGTTGGTGCCATTGATGGTCGGGCCGGTGCTGTACAGCACGCGGGTGCCGGCGCTGGAGTCTTCTTCGTTGTAGTCGCCGATCCAGCGCAGGTTGAACGCTTCGTTGGGCTTGTACAGCAGTTGCCCGCGAAAGCCCTGGCGTGAACCGCCGTTCAGATCATGGCCGTCGTGTTCATTCTTGATGTCGCCGTCGCTGCGCGTGCGATAGGCCGAGAAACGCCCTGCCAGGTCATCGGTCAGGGGGCCGGAAATCGTACCCTTGGTCTGGAAATAACCGTCCTCGCCCAAGGAAGTTTCGATGCTGCGCTCGGGAGTAAAACTCGGCGCGCGCGTACTGATATTGATCACGCCAGCGGTGGTGTTCTTGCCGAACAACGTGCCCTGGGGGCCGCGTAAAACCTCAAGCTGCTCAATGTCCATCAGGTCGAACACCGCCATACCCGGGCGCCCGAGGTAGACGTTGTCGATATACAGCCCCACGCTGCCTTCCAGGCCATCGCTGGCCGGGTTGTTGCCCAGGCCGCGGATCGACACGCTGGACTGGCGCGCATGCATATAGGCGACGTTGACGCTGGGCACCAGTTGCTGCAAATCCTGGATGCGGTACACCCGCTGGGTTTCCAGGGCCTGGCCACCGAGCACGCTCATGGGCGTCGGCACGGCCTGGGCACTTTCGGTACGCCGCCGGGCAGTGACCGTAACAGTTTCCAATTGGCCACTGGCGCTTTCGCCCTTGCCGGCAGGCGCGGGTGTTTCAGCGGCCTGGGCCGGCGACCAACTGCTGCTACCGGCCACTAGAACAGCCAGGGGCAAGGACTTGAACAAACTCATAAGCGGCTCCAGAACCCCGGAATACTCGTCGCCTTATATTCCTAAAGGTTATTTATTTATGTTTTTACGAACATTTACTGCATAAGAGATAGCCTTTATAAGGAGTCGACGTAATGCATAGCCAATGCATTTCCCGGATATTTTTGATGTGAAAAATGCATATCGACCTGCGCCAGCTTCGCCACTTCATCGCCCTTGCCGAACAGCGCAGTTTCGTCGCGGCAGCAACGGCGGTGAACCTGTCGCAGTCGGCGTTCAGCCGCAGCATCCAGGCCCTGGAACACAGTGCCGGTTGCCAACTGGTCGACCGTGGCCGCAAAGACCTGGCCCCCACCAAGCAAGGCCAGGTGCTGCTCGAGCATGCACGGCGCCTGGTCAGCGGCGCCCAACAGCTGGCCAACGAAATCAGCCAGTTCAACGGCCTGGAAGCCGGTGAACTGCGTTTCGGTTGTGGCCCAGCGCCGGCAGCTGGGTTAGTCCCACGTGCCATCGGCAGTTTTATCGGGCGCTACCCCAAGGCCCGCGTGCAGTTCCAGGTGGACGACTGGCAAAGCCTGGGCAAGCGGCTGCTCAGCGAAGAGTTCGAATTCTTCGTCGCCGACACCCGCCACTTCGAAGCCAACCCCGACTACCACACCCACCGCCTGCGCCCGCGCCGTTGGCACTTCTGCTGCCGCGCCGGGCATCCCCTGGCCGCACGCAACAGCGTCAGCGCCGCCGAGCTGATGAGCTACCCGCTGGCAGTGACCATCCGCCCGCCGAACCTGCGCAAAGTCATCGTCGACCTCAGCGGCCGGCCGGATTACCAGCCCAATGTGGAATGCGAAAACGGCTACAGCCTCATGGGCGTGGTATTGCGCTCGGACGCCATCGGCATCGTCAGCGCCAACAGCGACGTGCTGCACATGGCTCGCGGCGAACTGGTGTGTTTGCAGATTGAGGGATTGGACGAAAACCTGGAGGAGCGCTACACCCGCTACGGGATCGTCAGCCGTGCAGGGTATCGGTTGTCGCCGCTGGCGCAGGCGATGATTGAGCAGATCAAGGAGATTGATGAGAGAGACGAGGATGCTTATGCGTTGGAAAATATTGCGGTCTGACTAAGCGGTGAAAGCGGCCCGCAACGTCAGTGAAGTCATCATTAGATAACAAAGATCACATACAAGAGAGTCTACCTTTTGACCCGCACGAGGAAGCGCGTTTGATGGACTGTATCTTTTGCAGCATTGCCCGCGGTACTGCACCCTCCCACCTCCTGTGGGAAGACCAGACCCACATGGCATTTCTCTCCATATTTCCCAATACGCCGGGGTTCAGTGTGGTTATCCCCAAAACCCATCACGGCAGCTATGCGTTTGCCGAACCGGACACCGTGCTGTGTGACTTGGTCATCGCAGCCAAGAAGACGGCGACGCTTTTGGACAAAGCGCTAATAGGTGTGGCTAGAACGGGCATGATTCTGGAGGGTTATGGCGTCGATCATCTGCACGCCAAATTATTCCCGATGCATGGGACCGGGGAAGATAGCGCCTTCAAAAAAATCAGTTCGACCCAGGACAAATATTTTGAGCGTTATGAAGGCTATGTCTCCTCCCATGACGCTTCCAGGGCAGATGATAAAGCGCTGGCAGGACTGGCCGCTCACATCAGGTCCTTCGCCGGGTAAGCCTGCTCCCACCATTTGATCGCGGGGAGTCAGGTAGATATGTATCTGCTGTCAGGCCGTCATCGCAGGCAAGCCAGCTCCCACAGGGAAATGCATTTCAACTGTGGGAGCTGGCTTGCCTGCGATGACGCCAGCAGCCACACCCATGCACTCAATGCATAGAACCCAGTCCCCAAATGCACTTGCCAGAGCGCCCCTCGAACGGCGAAAAAACCCACCTGTCCTCCGTTCGGTAAATTCCTATGTCTGACGCCAAACCCGTGCGCAACGTGCTCTACATCATGTGCGACCAACTGCGCCGCGACTACCTGTCCTGCTACGGCCATGCCCATCTGCATACGCCGAATATCGACCGCCTGGCCGCCGCCGGTGTGCGTTTCAGTCGGGCCTATACACAAGGCACCATCTGCGGCCCGTCGCGCATGTCGGCCTACACCGGGCGCTATGTCAGCAGCCATCAGGTGGCGTGGAACGCAGTGCCGCTGCCGCTCGAGGAGCTGACGATCGGCGACTACCTGCGCCCCCACGGCATCCGCACCGCCCTGGTGGGCAAGACCCACGCCACGCCGAACCTTGAGGCCTTGCAGCGCCTGCAGATAGACCCCGACAGTGCCCAGGCCGAGCCACTCAATGAGGTCGGTTTCGATGCGTATCTGCGTCACGACGGCATCTATCCCGACAGCCCGCTGTTCGAGGATAAGCGCGAATCCGCGCCCTACACCCAATACTTGCGTGATCACGGCTACCACGGCAGCAACCCTTGGCACGAATGGGCCAACGCCGCCGAAGGTGAGAACGGCGAAGTGCTCAGCGGCTGGCATATGCGCAACGCCGGCAAACCCGCACGGGTGGCCGAAGAACATTCGGAGACCGTCTACACCACCGACCGCGCCATCGATTTTATCGACGAACAAGGTGAACAGCCCTGGTGCCTGCACCTGTCGTATATCAAGCCGCACTGGCCCTACATCGCGCCGGCGCCGTATCACGCGCTGTACGGAACCGAGCATGTGCAGGCGCCGATTCAACCTGAACACACCAGCGATCACCCGGTGTACCAGGCATTTCGCCAACACCAGGAGAGCCAGAATTTCTCCCGTGACGAGGTGCGCCTCACGGTGATTCCGACCTACATGGGCCTGATCAAACAGATTGACGATCAACTCGGGCGGCTGTTCGACTTTCTGCAAAGCGCTGGCCGCTGGGACGACACGCTGATCGTGTTTACCAGCGACCACGGCGACTTCCTCGGCGATCATTTCCTCGGTGAAAAAGAATTCTTGCTGGAGCCTGCGGTGGGTGTACCGCTGATCGTGCGCGACCCGCGTGCCAGCGCCGATGTCAGCCGCGGCACCGTGGATGAGCGTCTGGTGGAAACCATCGACGCCCTGCCCACCTTCCTCGACGCCTTGGGCTTGCCCGCCGCCGACCATCGCCTGGAAGGCCGCTCATTGATTCCATTGCTGCAGGGCGAGCAACCCACTTGGCGCCGCTATGCCATTGCCGAATACGACTACGCCTTCCAGGCCCCGGCTCGCGAGCGTCTGGAGCAACCCATCGACCGTTGCCGCATGACCATGGTGCGCAGCGAGCGCTGGAAGTACCTGGCGTACGACGGCTTTCGCCCGCAACTGTTCGACCTGGAAAACGACCCGCAAGAAGTGCACGACCTGGGCAGCGATCCTGCTTATGCCGAGGTGCGCGAGACGCACTTGGGTTATCTGTTCGACTGGTTGCGCGGGTTGAAACGGCGCACCACCATCAGCCACACGGAGGTTGAGGTGCGCGGGCAATGGTTTCGTTATGGTGAGCCAGAGGCAGAGAAAGTGGTGAAGATCGGAGTCTGGTAAACACCACAAATCCAAATGTGGGAGCGGGCTTGCTCGCGAATGCGCAGCGTCAGTCGACGTATTCATCAACTGACCCACTGCATTCGCGAGCAAGCCCGCCCCCATATTTTTAGTCCTCACCCGGCTTAAAGACCTTTAGTGGTTTTGCTTGATTGCCCCTGCACCCCCACCGGCACATCGCCCTTGAGCGTAACCCGGCGCACGATGCGCTCCTGGGTGCCGTAGTCGTCCACCGCGTAATGCTGGGTGGCGCGGTTATCCCAGATCGCCACGTCACCGGTGTTCCAGCGCCAGCGCACGGTGTTTTCCAGGCGGGTGACATGGCCTTGCAGCAGGTTGAACAACTGCGCCGACTCTGCCTGGGAGTAGCCTTTCAGGCGTTTGACGAAGTGCCCCAACAGCAGGGTTTTCTCACCGCTGACCGGATGCACGCGCACCACCGGGTGTTCGGTTTCATACACCGTGGAAGTGAATACTTTGCGGTATTCCTCCAGCTTCTCCACCGCCACATCCGGCTTGCGTGCGGCGTAGTCGTATTCGTTGCTGTGCACCGCCCACAGGTGATCAGCCAGTGCGCGCAGTTCCACGCTGAGGTCATTGTAGGCAGCGGCTGTGTTGGCCCATACGGTGTCGCCGCCGGACACAGGCGCCAGCACCGAACGCAGGATCGAGGCCTTAGGGTAGGCATCGACGAACGTCACGTCGGTGTGCCAGGAATTGGCGCGCTGGCCACGGGTGCCATCCAACTCCATCAGGAACCGCGTGCCGTCTCGTACCGGTACGGTGGGGTGGGCGATCGGCTCGCCGAGCAAGTGAGCAAAGGCTTCCTGGCTCTGGTCATCGAGATGGGTCTGTTCGCGGAAGAAGATCACCTTGTACTGCACCAGCGCCTGCTGGATGGCCTCGACGGTGGCGGCATCCAGCTCACCGGACAGTTTGATGCCACGGATTTCGGCGCCGATCCGCCCGGCTACCGGATGAATATCGAGTGGTTGGGCGATGGGTTGAACGGCTAATGCGGCGTTGCTCATTGTGATGACCCTCATGTGCCTGCGAAACGGTGGGGGGACGCTTCCAGCAACGCTCTATCCATATGCAATTTAGGTCTAGCAAATGAATGAATGCTTCGTTGACGGAATAAGAGCTTGCATTTAAAACCTCAGCTTGCTCGGTCGCAAATGCCTTCGACCTATTTTTAAAATGCCGGGAAAGCATATGGATCTTCGCCAACTGCGATACTTCATCGCCCTCAACGAACACCGCAGTTTCGTGCGTGCCGCGGACGCCATGGGCATCACCCAACCAGCGTTCAGCCGCAGCATCCAGGGGCTGGAACAGGAGTTTGGTTGCGTGTTGGTAGACCGCGGTCACAAGGACTTGCGCCCCACGCCGGAAGGCCAGGTGGTGTTGCAGCACGCCCTGAGCCTGGTGCATGGCGCAGCGCTGCTGAGCAGTGAAGTGACGCGCATGACCAAGCTCGACGCCGGCGACCTGCGCTTCGGCTGCGGCCCGGCGCCAGCCGTGAAACTGGTGCCGGATGCGGTGGCGCGGTTTATCAACGCCCACCCGAAAATCCGCACCACGTTTCAGGTGGATAACTGGGAAACCCTCAGCCGCCGCCTGAGCCGTGAAGAGATCGAATTCTTTATCGCCGACATCCGCCAGTTCGAAGCCGACCCGAATTTCCAGACCCGCGCACTCACCCCCAAACGCGGGGTGTTTTTCTGCCGCCCCGGCCACCCCTTGCTCGCCAAGGACAGCCTGTCCACCAACGATATGTTCGACTACCCGCTGGCGGCGCCGCTGATCTCCCAAGGCATTCGCAAACTGCTGGCGAACCTGAGTGGGCGTATGGATTTCTCCCCGAGTATCCAGACCGAGCACTTCCCGGCACTGGTGAGCATCGTGCTGCAAACCAATGCCATCGGCGTCGGCACTGAAGAAGCCTTTGCCGAGGACATTGCCAGGGGGGCGCTGGTGCTGCTGCACTGGCGCAACTTGCCGCAGCACATGGATACCCTGAGCGCACGCTGCGGGATCGTCAGCCGCACGGGGTCGCGGTTGTCGCCGGCGGCGAAGGCGATGATCGAGACCTTGGTGGAGGTGGATAGCCAGCAGGTCAGTGTGGCGGTTTGAAGGGCCTCATCGCAGGCAAGCCAGCTCCCACATTGAGCGGTGAACACGTTCAAGTGTGGGAGCTGGCTTGCCTGCGATGGCGATAGCCCAGGCACCGACAAGCTCAGAGCCCTGCCGCCACCAGCCCAGGCGCCACCCAATCACTCACCTGAAACGACTTGCGAATCAACTTCTCCCTGGACGCCAGGTCCACCGCATCCTGCAATTTGCCCAGGAACACCGGGTCTAGGGTCGAGGGGAAAACTTCGCTGAGTTTCTGGTCTTTCAAATCATTGGTGAGGATCACCGGGGGGTAACTGGCCAGCCCTGATACCAGCGCTATGTACGCCTGTTTGTTGTTGTCATCGGTCAACCACTGCACCGCTTGCTGCTGGGCCTTGAGCAACGTGGCCACGGCGTCTGGGTGTTCATCGACGAATTTGGAGCTGCCCACCAGCACGGCCTGGATGCTGCCGGCATCGCCCAGGTCCTTGGTGGTCAGCGGTATCTCTGCCAAACCTTTGGCCTGCAACGCCGTCAGGGTGGACCCGCCCCAGGTGGCGTCAATCTGCTTGGCGGCCAGGGCGGCAGCGGCCGCGTTGAAGTCCAGGTTGATCACCTTCAGGTCCTTCTCGCTCAAGCCCTGGCTGGCCAATGCGCTGTCGAACGACAACTGGCTGGCCGTGCCTCGGAACACCGCCACGCGCTTGCCCTTGAGGTCTTGCAGGGTCTTGATGCCGGAGCCCGGCACCACGCCGAGGTAGTGTTTCACTCCCCGTGCAGAGGCGCTGAGCAGCCGCGTGTCCAGGCCATTGGAGCGGCCGATGATCGCTGCCAGGTCGCCCAGATAGGCCAGGTCCACCTGGCCGTTGGCGAACGCTTCATTGATCACCGGGCCGGCGCCCTTGAAGTAATTCCATTGGATCTTGATGCCTTGGTCGGCAAAGGCTTTTTCAAAGATCTGCTGTTCACGCAACACGTCGGTGATGCCACCGCCGCTGTGCTGGCTGCCGGCACTGAGGTCGGGCACTGCGATGCGGATTTCCTTGAGGTCGGCGGCATGCACCAACCCGGCCAGGGCGGTGCCGGCGAACAGGCTGATCAGACGTTTAAAGGGCAGTTTCATAAGCGCAGCTCCTGGTGGGCGACGGTCGCCTGGGAGCAAAAAGTAGGCACAGACTGAACAAAACTTTAAATACCATAAATTCACAATTTAATAGCTTTTAGAAATATGCAGGCTAAGCCGCAGCCTCCAGAGGCATATGCATAAACAGCATCGAAAATATTCTTCGAATGCATTGGATGCGTGGCGGCGTGAGGCTTTAAATGACTTTTCTTATCTCACAATCATCTTGATCGCGCTTTTGTAAGATCGAAATCACATAACGCATTCGGAGGTCTTCCATGGCCCGGATTTCACTTCTGAGCCTGCCGCTGGCGGCCCCGCCCAAAGGCATCGCGCCGCGCTGGCCGCAGTTGGGCCAGCGTTTATTGCCGTGGCTGCTGCCGCTCACGCTGTTTGCCTTATGGTGGCTGGCCAGCCGCAATCATTGGATGAGCGAGCAGATTCTGCCCACTCCCGCCCTGGTGTGGAGCAGCGCGGTGGAATTGGCCGGCGGCGAGTTATGGAGCCATCTGGCCATCAGCTTGCAGCGCTTGTTCTGGGGCCTGCTGGCCGGTGTCAGTGCCGGCGCGATACTGGGCGCGTTCCTGGGTTTCAGTGCGCGCGCCGAGCGCTTGGTGTTCCCGACGTTCAGCGCGCTGGCGCAAGTGCCGACCCTGGCCTGGATCCCGCTGTTCATGGTGTTTTTCGGCATTGGCGAAACCCTCAAGCTGGTGGTGTTGGTCAAAGCCATCGTGGTGCCCGTGACCCTGCATACCCTGGTAGGCGTTCGCGACGCCCAGCCCAACCTGCGCGAAGCCGCCCGTGTACTGCGCCTGCCTGGCCACTTGCTGATCCGCCGTCTGGTCCTGCCCGCCGCACTGCCTGCGTTCATGGCCGGTGTACGCCTGGCCCTGGCGGCGGGCTGGACCTCCCTGCTGGCCGTGGAGCTGCTGGCCTCCAGCGAAGGCATCGGTTACCTGATGGTGTGGGCGCGCCAGTTGTTCATGCTCGATATTGTCTTTGTGTGCATCGTGGTCATTGGCGTGCTGGGTGTGGTGATGGACCGCGGCATCGGCTGGCTGGACCGCAAGTGGGTGCACTGGCCCCATCCGGCCACTGCGCAGATTCGACGCGGGCCACGCTACGAAGGCTGGCAGCGCTTGCAACCCTGGCTGTTGCCGCTGCTGCTATTGGCGTTATGGCAAGTAGCGACTCAGCAGGATTGGGTCGATCCAAACATTCTGGTCAGCCCCTGGGCGGTGCTGCAAACCAGCGTGGCGGGCGTGCTGGATGGCAGCCTGACTACGGCGCTGGGCAAAAGCCTTGGCCGGGCCCTGGGCGGGTTGCTGCTGGGCGGTAGCCTGGGCTTTGCCATGGGCCTGTGGCTGGGGCTGTCGCGGCGCAGTGAGCGGCTACTTGGCCCCACTTTGTCCGCGCTGCGCCAGATCGCGATTTTCGCCTGGGTGCCGCTGCTCACCGCCTGGTTCGGCCTGGGTGAACTGGCCAAGTGGGTGTTTATCGCCCTCGCCGCTTTCTTCCCGTTGTTTATTGCCACCCAGCGCAGCGTGCTCAACTTGTCGCCCCAGCTGCGCGAAGCCGCGCAGGTGCTGCGCCTGAACCTCTGGCAACGCTTGCGCCGCCTGGTACTGCCGGGCGCCGCGTCGGGGATTTTCGCCGGCCTGCGCCTGAGCCTGATCTACGCCTGGATGGGCACCCTCGGCGCCGAATATTTCATGCCCTCAGATGGCGGCATCGGCAGTCTGATGATCGGCGCCCAACAGTTGCTGCGCATGGATTTGATCATGAGCGGCATGCTGCTGGTCGGCCTCACCGGCGCCGCTCTGAACCTGATCGGCCAACGCATCGAAACCCGTGCCACCCGCTGGAGACACGCATGAACGCACCGATTGTCAGCTTCAACCACGTGGGTAAGTCCTTCGACGTCGATGGCTTCGAACTGGAAGCCATCCGTGAATTCAACCTGGAGGTGGCCGAAGGGGAATTTGTTGCGATTGTCGGCTCCAGCGGTTGCGGGAAATCCACACTGCTGCGCTTGCTGGTGGGCTTGGATACGCAGTTTCGCGGCGAGATCCAGGTCGATGGCAAAGCCGTCAGCGGGATCGGCGGCGAACGCGGCATTGTGTTCCAGGAGCACCGCCTGTTCCCGTGGCTGACCGTGGCGCAAAACATCGGCCTGGGCCTGGTCAACGAGCCCCTGAACGAGGCCGAGCGCAACCGGCGCATCAGCGACTTTATCGAACTGGTGGGCCTCACCGATTTCACTCGCGCCTACCCCCACCAACTCTCCGGCGGCATGGCGCAACGGGTGGCGATTGCCCGCGGCCTGGTGGCCAGCCCGCGCATCCTGTTGCTGGACGAACCCTTCGGCGCCCTGGATGCACTGACGCGCCAGCAGATGCAGGACGAACTGCTGGCGATTCGTGCCCGCGCCAGGATCACCACGGTACTGGTGACCCACGATGTGGAAGAGGCGATTTTCCTCGCCGATCGCGTGGTGGTGATGGAGCCGCGTCCGGGGCGAATCAAGCAGGTCGTCGAGATCACCCTGCCTCATCCGCGCCAGCGCAGCAGTTTTGAATTCCACCAGCTACGCGAAGAGCTGTTGCACGAATTAACCAGCGACGACCATTACCAACCGCCGGTGCGCGAACAGATCCGCGACCTGCCATTGGCGTTCATTGCTTGCTGAAAGAGAGCTCAGTGCGCGGGTGTTCCTGGGGCTCCAGGCGATTGGCTCGCGCAAACGTGCCCAAATCATTGAAGCGCACCCCCATCTCGGCCATGACCTTGTGCGCCACCTTGGCGGTCATCTGGCGGATGTAGAACGGTTCTTTCACCACAAAGTGATGGATGCCGTGGGTGCTGCCGAAGTTGAAGCAGAACGCCTGCAACGGCCACAGCCACCAAGGGTTCAGCACTTGGGTTTGCTGCATCACATTGCCCAGTTCCACATCGCCGTAGTAATGCATGTTGGAGCTGACAAAGTGCAGGCAGAAGGTGCGCAACACGTTCGGGCCGATGATCACCACCGCAGCGATATCGATCACCTGCATCACCTGCAAGGTACCGGCTGACCACTGAATGGGCGCGCCCATCAAACTGGCAATCCCATTGGCGGCATGAAAGCCCAGGAAGACGTACCACGCGCCCCAATGCAGCAAGGCCAGCGGTGCGTACACCAGCAGCACGCGCTTGAGGATGCTGAACCTGTGCGGCCAGGTCTTGGCGCGCAACAGGCGGATCAAGGCCGACATCATGTTGTCCCCCACCATCAGCAACCGTGCGATGCCCCAGGGTTCGCCATTGGTGATCGCGCGCTCTTCCATGTCGGCTTCGGTGCCCGAGACCTTGTGATGGTTGAGGTGCAGGTGCCGGCGTATCCATGGGTTGATGGTGCTTGGCCGCGCCAGCCATACCAGGCCCATCATCAGGTTGTGGGGCACGCGTTGCTTGCGAAAGTACATGCTGTGGATCAGGTCGTGTTCCAACTCATGAGTGAGCGAGGCGAGGAAGGCATTGAGCAGCAGACACACCCACCAGGCCATATGACCGCTGATATAGAGCGCTGCCGAGCCGAACATGCCCAGCAGGGCAAAGGCCAGGATGCCTGCGCCCAGCGCGTCCTGATGCAACAACCAGGGGTGCCGCTGGCGCAAGCGCACGCCTTCGGCCATCACCACCTCGCGGATACGCGCCGAACGCTGTTGCGCATTCAACGGCTGGGGGCTTGCAGAAGTACCGTCCATGCTTCCATTCTCTTGTGAAGTGATGCCTGCATCCTGCACTTAACCCTAGCGCAGGGCGCTAGCCGCGCACGCCAATCTGTTGACCACAAGCGCCAATTGCCATGACCGAACCCACTTCCCTCGCCAGCTGGACCCGTGCCCTGCGCAAGCAGCTCGACGCCCTGGGCCTCGACAGCGCCGCGCTGTGCGCCGAGGCCGGGCTCGACCCGCAGCAGATGGACGACCCCAACGCCCGCTACCGGTTGTCGGCCACCACGCGCCTATGGGCGCTGGCGGTACAGGCCAGTGGCGACCCGGCGATTGGGCTGCGGGTGTCGCGGTTTGTCAGCCCCACCACCTTTCATGCGCTGGGTTACGCATTGGTGGCCAGCGGCAGCTTGCGCGAGGTGTTCGAGCGCATCGTGCGCTATCACCAGGTGGTCAGTGATGCCTTGGACCTGGAGCTGAGCCGCCACGGCGACGTCTACCGTTTTCGCCTGCTCCAACCCCCAGGCAGCCCTGCGCCCGCGCCGGAAGCGATTGATGCCTTTGCGGCGATCTACGTGCGCACGTGTCGCAACCGCCTGGGTCGCGACTATGCGCCGTTGGCCGTTTACCTGCGGCGCCCGGAACCCGCCGACCCCGAGCCGTGGCACAGGGTATTTCGCGCGCCGGTACGGTTTGCCGCCGACGAAGACCGCCTGGAATTCGCCGCCAGCGACTTCGACAGCCATCTGGACGACGCCAACCCGGAGCTGGCCGAACACAACGAAACCGTGCTCAAGCGCACCCTCGCCCAACTGCAACCGCTGACCTGGGAACGCAAGGTGCGCGCCGCCATCGAGGCGCAATTGCCAGACGGCGAGCCAAGCGCCGAACACATTGCTCAAGCGCTGCATTTGAGCCTGCGCAGCTTGCAGCGGCATCTGGCCGATGAAGGGTGTCGGTTTGACGCCTTGCTCAATGAGTGCCGGCAAAACCTGGCGTTATTGCACCTGCGCGACCCGCAGTGCTCATTGGCCGAGATCAGCCATTTGCTGGGGTTTGCCGATACCAGCAGTTTCAATCGTGCGTTCAAGCGCTGGACGGGGATGACGCCGGGGCAGTTTCGCGACGGATTGCAGTAGGAAGGGCCTCATCGCAGGCAAACCAGCTCCCACAGGGGAATGGGGTTCACATCATGTGGGAGCTGGCTTGCCTGCGATGAGGCCAGTACAACCACCACAAATCCCTGAGTTTGATTACAAACCTGTCATCCAATTGTGCGGCTTTTGTCCGCGTCCGCTGGTTACCGTGACGGCCTGCTTTCTGGAGCCCTCACTATGTACCGCACTGCCTTGTTCCTGAGCCTCGCCGTGGCCACCGTCGCCCAGGCGGCGCCACAATTACCACGCCATGCCGAGCTGGATCTGCACACCGCTCGCCAACTGGCCGACGCCAGCCTGGCCCACTGCACCGCTGCGCTGACCGTACTCGACCGCGGTGGCAACCTGTTGCTGGGCCTGCGCGCTGACGGTGTCGGCCCGCACAACAGCCTCGCCAGCCAACGCAAGGCGTACACGGCGCTGTCGACAAAAACCCCGACCCGGCTGTTTGCCGAACGGGCGCGTAATAACCCAGAAGCCGCCAACCTCAACAGCTTGCCCGAGCTGCTGTTGCTCGGCGGGGGCGTGCCGCTGTTTGCCGACGCCGAACTGGTCGGTGCCCTAGGCATCGCCGGTGCCGGTGGCGCCGCGCAGGATGAAGCCTGCGCCGTACAGGCCGCCGAGCAACTGGGCCTGAAAATCACCCCTTGATTCCACTTCCCTCAAAAGGACTTCGCGATGAAAACCTTGAGCATGACCCTCGCCGCACTGAGCCTGAGCGGCCTCTGCAACCTGGCCCTGGCCGACGGCAACCCCCTGAGCGTGCACGTACTCAACCTGGAAAACGGCCTGCCAAGCGCCGGGGTCAATGTCACCCTTGAACAGCATGTGGGCGATAAGTGGCAGTCGCTGTCTGAAGGTGTCACCAACCAGCAAGGCCGCATCGCCGAGCTGTTCCCGGCCAACCGCAGCATGCAGCCGGGCGAGTACCGCGTGGTGTTCAAGACCGGCGATTACTACAAGAAGGCTAACCGCGAGACGTTTTTCCCTGAGGTACCGGTGATATTCCAGGTCAAGCAGGCCGACCAGCACTACCACATCCCGCTGTTGCTCAGCCCTTACGGTTTCTCTACCTATCGCGGTTCATAGGCCCGCGGCCAACCGCAGCCCATTGAGGTCGCGTATCTCGATGGCACCGTAACTCAAGCCGATAATGCCCTGTTGCTCCAGCGCCTTGAGCAGACTGTTGATGGTCTGGCGCGACAGGCCCAGCATCGCCGCCAGATCCTCCTGGGGCAGTTGCAGCACGCGGCGCGCCTGATCCACTTCGCCGTAGCCTTGGGCAATCATCAACAACCGATGGGCCAGCCGCTCTGAGGCGGGCATCAGGCTTATCTGTTCGATATTGATCAACGACAGCCGCAGTTTATGGCTCATCAACAGCGCCATCTCCCGCCAGAACAGCGGATGCTGCTCGAGAATGCCGAGCATCGCCGCCTGCGGCACCTGCAGCAGCCTGCAAGCACCCGTGGCCAAGGCATCGTGGGTGCGCGGCAAGTTGTCGAACAGGCAGATCTCGCCGAACCAGTAGGGCGTTTCCACCAGGCTCAATACCGCTTCCTTGCCTTGGGCACTGACCGCACTGATGCGCACCGTGCCTTCCAGCACCGCATACACGCCGCACGGCGGGTCACCGCGCTTGAACAGGTACTGCCCCGCCGTCAGCACACGCAACCGCGCCGCCTCCAGCAGGCTACGCTGCAAGTCAGGCGGCAAATGGCTGAACCAATGACCGCGAGCCAATTGCGCGTGCCATGTCCCTGTGTCCATGCGAACTCCGAAGATTGTCGCCCAGTTGACAGTTAGGCACCGACTGACAGGGCATGATCAAACATCCTACAGGAGGAACAACAATGAAAAGCCTCGTCGACCACCTCAGTCAATACGCCGCGTACCACCGCGACCCACGCAACATCGCCAGCCACTTCATCGGTATTCCGTTGATTGTGGTGGCGGTGGCCGTGCTGCTGTCGCGCCCCGAATGGTCGGTGGGCGGGCTGTGGCTATCACCTGCGGTGCTGTTGGCGCTGTTTTCGGCGTGGTTTTATCTGCGCCTGGAACTGGCCCTGGGGGTGCTGATGACGGTGCTGATGGGCTTGTCGGTGTGGGCCGGGCATGTGCTGGCGGCGCAAAGCACGGCGGTGTGGCTGAGCAGCGGCGTGGGCATGTTTGTGGTGGGCTGGGTGATTCAGTTCGTCGGGCATTACTACGAAGGCAGGAAGCCTGCGTTTGTGGATGATGTGTCGGGGCTGATCGTGGGGCCGTTGTTTGTGGTGGTGGAGTTGGCATTTTTGCTGGGGTTGCGGCAGGACCTCAAGCGCCAGATTGAAGAGCGCTCTGGGCCGGTGGCGCGGCGCGGTCTTGATCGGTCCCATGCTCTGCGTGGGAATGCAGGCCAGGACGCTCCGCGTCCAAAAGCGTGACGCAGAGCGTCACCAGAGGCGTTCCCACGCAGAGCGTGGGAACGATCACGTGAGGTTCAGGTTTTGGGTTTGAAGAACAGGGTCTCGCCCCGCGCCAGGCCGGTGAGGCTGTCATGGTCTTTCACCACTTCGGCCTCGATCAATTCACTCTGGCCTTCAACCTTCAAGGTCACGCGAGTGGTCGCACCCAACGGCCGAATATCCCGCACTTGCGCCGCATGGTGATCTTCCAGTTCATGGCGTGACAGCGACACTTCGTGGGGGCGGAACAGCAGGTGCTTGTCTTCGCCCAAATGCAGGCGGTTGGAGTCCCCCAGGAAGTGATAAACAAAATCGCTGGCCGGGTTTTCGTAGACGTCGCCCGGTGAACCGATCTGCTCGATCACACCCTTGTTCATCACCACGATACGGTCGGCAACTTCCATGGCCTCTTCCTGGTCGTGGGTCACGAAGACCGAGGTCAGGTTGATGTCTTCGTGCAGGCGCGCCAGCCAGCGGCGCAGTTCTTTACGCACCTTGGCATCGAGGGCGCCGAAGGGTTCGTCGAGCAGCAACACCTTGGGCTCCACCGCCAGGGCGCGGGCCAGGGCGATACGCTGGCGCTGGCCACCGGAGAGTTGTTCCGGGTAACGGTCCGACAACCAATCAAGCTGCACCATGTTCAGCAGCTCGTGAACCTTGCTGGCAATCTGGCTTTCGGTGGGGCGTTGGTTTTTCGGCTTCATGCGCAGGCCGAAAGCGACGTTGTCGAACACGGTCATGTGGCGAAACAGCGCGTAGTGCTGAAACACAAAGCCCACGTTGCGATCACGCACATCGTGGCCGGAGACGTCTTCGCCGTGGAACACAATACTGCCGGTATCCGGGGTTTCCAGGCCGGCAATGATGCGCAGCAGCGTGGTCTTGCCGCAGCCGGACGGGCCCAGCAACGCCACCAGCTCGCCACTCTGGATATCCAGGTTGATGCTGTCCAGGGCCTTGAAGGCATTGAAGTTTTTGCTGACATTACGGACTTCGATCGACATGACTTATTCCTCACCCGCGCTGTTGCGCAGGCGGTTGATTCGGTTCTCGCTCCACTGCTTGAGCAGCAGGATGAAGAGCGCCAGGATCAGCAACAGGCTGGCCACCGCAAACGCGGCAACGTGGTTGTATTCGTTGTAGAGAATCTCGACATGCAGCGGCAGCGTGTTGGTGACGCCGCGAATGTGGCCGGACACCACCGACACCGCGCCGAACTCGCCCATGGCCCGCGCCGTACACAGCACCACGCCGTAGATCAGGCCCCACTTGATGTTCGGCACGGTGACATGCCAGAACATCTGCCAGCCATTGGCGCCCAGCAGGCGTGCGGCTTCTTCTTCCTGGGTGCCCTGCTCCTGCATCAGCGGGATCAGCTCACGGGCCACGAACGGCACGGTGACGAAGATGGTCGCCAGCACGATGCCCGGCAGGGCGAACACGATCTGGATGTCGTGGTCTTGCAGCCACGGCCCGAAGAAGCCCTGGGCGCCGAACATCAACACATATACCAGGCCTGCGATCACCGGCGACACCGAGAACGGCAGGTCGATCAGCGTGACCAGGATGCTCTTGCCACGGAACGAGTACTTGCTCACGCACCAGGCGGCGCTGACGCCGAACACCAGGTTGAGCGGCACCGAAATCAGCACGGCGATCACCGTGAGTTTCAGCGCCGACAGCGCGTCGGGCTCAAGGATTGCGCTGAAGAACGTGCCGAGGCCGTTCTTCAAGCCCTGGGACACCACCACCAGCAATGGCAGCAGCAGGAACAGCACGAATACCAGCCAGCCAAGGCCGATCAGGATACGTCGCGAGGTCGCGCTGCCACGGCGGGCGGCGTTGGCCGAGGACGCGACGGAAATAGACGATTGGGACATGTTCCGCGCCTCCTTATGGACGTTCGATGCGCCGCTGCAACAGGTTGATCAGCAGCAGCAAGACAAAGGACACCACCAGCATCAGCACACCAATGGAGGTGGCGCCGCGGTAGTCGTATTGGTCGAGCTTGACCATGATCAGCAAGGGCAGGATTTCGGTTTTCATCGGCATGTTGCCGGCGATGAAGATCACCGAACCGTACTCACCCACGCCTCGGGCAAAGGCCAGGGCGAAGCCGGTCAGCCAGGCGGGCAGCAATGCCGGCACTAGGATGTAGCGGAACACTTGCAACGGCTTGGCGCCGAGGCAGGCAGCGGCCTCTTCGATTTCCCGGGGGATATCGGCCAGTACCGGCTGCACCGTGCGCACCACGAAGGGCAACGTGACGAAGGTCAGCGCCAGGGTGATACCCAGGGGGGTGTAGGCGATCTTGAAACCCAGGTCCGTGGCGAACTGGCCGACCAGGCCGTTGGGCGCGTACAGCGCAGTCAGCGCGATACCGGCGACGGCGGTGGGCAGGGCGAACGGCAGGTCGATCATCGCGTCGATGACTTTGCGCCCGGGGAAGGTGTAGCGCACCAGCACCCAGGCCAGCAAAGTGCCAATCACACCGTTGATGAGTGCGGCGTACAGCGCGGTGCTGAAGCTCAGCTTCAAGGCCGCCAGTACACGAGGTGCGGAAATGATGTTCCAGAACTGATCCCAGGTGAGTTGAGCGGCGTGTACAAACATCGCCGCCAGCGGGATGAGTACGATCAGGCTGAGGTACACGACGGTGTAGCCCAGCGTCAGCCCGAAGCCGGGTATGACGGGGGAGATACGACGCGACATAAGAGTCCTTGGTTAGCGGAACGGATATGCGTGCGGCCCACTGTGGCGAGGGAGCTTGCTCCCGCTGGGCTGCGAAGCGGCCCCAGAACCAGGCAACCACGATGTACCGTGAGTACCGGTTTTGGGAGTGCTTCGCACTCCAGCGGGAGCAAGCTCCCTCGCCACAACAAGCCCCGCGCAATAGTCGGTGTTGATTATTGCGCCGTGTAGATCTGGTCGAACACACCACCATCATTGAAGAATTTCGGTTGGGCAGTTTTCCAGCCGCCGAAGTCTTTGTCGATAGTCACCAGGTCCAGTTTCGGGAACTGCTGGGCGTATTTGGCGGCGACTTTTTCATCCCGTGGCCGGTAGAAGTTCTTCGCCGCAATCTCCTGGCCCGCCGGGCTGTACAGGTGGTTGAGGTACGCGGTGGCGATCTCGGTGTTGCCCTTTTTCTCGGCGTTCTTGTCGACCACAGCCACCGGCGGTTCCGCCAGGATCGACAGGGACGGCACGACGATGTCGAACTTGTCGGCGCCGCCGTCTTCCTTCAAGGCCAGGAACGCCTCGTTTTCCCACGCCAGCAGCACGTCACCCTGGCCGTTGTTGACGAAGGTAATGGTAGAACCGCGTGCGCCGGTGTCCAGTATCGGCACGTGCTTGAACAGCTCTTTGACGTATTCCTGGGCCTTGGCTTCGCTGCCGCCTGCCTTGAGGCCGTAGGCCCAGGCGGCGAGGAAGTTCCAGCGTGCACCGCCGGAGGTTTTCGGGTTGGGCGTGATCACCGACACGTCTTTCTTGATCAGGTCGCCCCAGTCCTTGATGCCCTTGGGATTGCCCTTGCGCACCAGGAACACAATGGTGGAGGTGTAGGGCGTGCTGGCGTCCGGCAGGCGGGTCTGCCAGTTCTCCGGCAAGGTCTTGCCCAGCTTGGCGATTTCGTCGATGTCACCGGCCAGGGCCAGGGTGACGACGTCGGCGCGCAGCCCATCGATCACCGCCCGGCCTTGCTTGCCCGAGCCACCGTGGGACTGCTGGATCTTGACGTTGTCGCCGGGGTGGGACTGTTTCCAGAAGCTGGTGAATTCAGCGTTGTAATCCTGGTACAGCTCACGGGTGGGGTCGTACGAAACGTTGAGCAACTCGTAGTCCTTGGCAACGGCGGAACCGGCAAACACGGCACTGGCCAATGCGGCCAAGGCATAACGGCGAATCGACGACATAGAAGCTCCTGAAATTCTTGTATGTTGGCGCAACCCTGTAGGAGCGAGCTTGCTCGCGAAAAACCCAAGAGCACCGGGTTAAACCTGATGCGCTGCGTTATCGTTGGCGTTTTTCGCGAGCAAGCTCGCTCCTACTGGTGACTTATTCTTAGGCGGGTTTGTTACCCGGGTTCTGCAGACGGAATTTTTCCTTGCGTTCGATCTGTACCACTTGGGCGTTGTGTACGGTGATTTCCACCGCGCCAAACCGCAGATCGCGCAGGGCGCTCTGGATTTCACGCAAAATGGCTGCTTCGTCCTGGCCGTCAACGCTACGTAGAGATGCGCTCATGGTCTCGCTCCTGAAAATGAGTAGTGCCTGGCAGTGGCGGCACTGCTTGCGGCGTGAGGGCGATAGTAGATAAGCGCAGATATTCTTAAAAATACTATTTAAGAATGTTTATATAACCAGAAAGAATTTTCTGATAGGGCATGGGGTTGCGAGGGTTTCCACAGAAAAAACTCCCACGCACAGGCGCCGCAGCCCCCTGTGGGAGCTGGCTTGCCCGCGAAAGCGGTGGTGCAGTAACACATGCAGTGACTGACACACCGCCTTCGCGGGCAAGCCCGGCTCCCACATTGACCGCGTCAGTCCTGGCGGATCAGAGGTGCCCGCGTCCAGTCGATTTCATCAGCCGGCATCGGCCGTCCAAACCAGTACCCCTGGCCCATGTCGCATTCCTGATCCAGTAGGAACCGCGCCTGCTCCACCTGCTCGATCCCTTCGGCGTGCACCTGCATGCCCATGCTTTTGGCCAGAGCGATCACCACGCGCACAATCGCGGCGTCGTCTTCGTCCCACGGCAAGCCCGCCACAAAGCCCTGGTCGATCTTGAGCTTCTGCACCGGCAGGCGTTTGAGGCGCAACAACGAAGAATAGCCGGTGCCAAAGTCGTCGATCGCCAGGCGCAGGCCCAGTTCGCGCAGGCGGTGCAGTTGCTCCAGTGCGACTTCCGGGTCGTCCATCACTGCGCTCTCGGTGACTTCCAGCTCCAGGAAGGCCGGGTCCAGCCCAGTGGTGTGCAGCACTTGGGCCACTTGCTCATACAACTCGCGTCGGGCAAACAGGCGGCTGGAGACATTGATTGCGATAAAGCTCAGCGGCGCGCCGTCGGCCAGCCATTGGCACATCTGGCGGCAGGCCTGGTCCATCACCCACGCATCGATCTCGGCAATCAGTCCGGTGCGCTCGGCGATGGGGATGAACTCGCCCGGGGGTACCAGGCCGCGTTCCGGGTGCTGCCAGCGCACCAGTGCTTCAACGCCGACCAAACGGCTGTCGTGCAGGTCGTGCACCGGCTGGTAATAAACGCGCAGCTCATGTTGGTCGAGGGCGCGACGCAGCTCGCCAGCGATTTCCACCCGATGCTGGGCGTGGGCGGTCAGCTCTTCGGTATACAACGCGTAGCCTTCGCGCCCGGCGCTCTTGGCCTTGAACAACGCGGAATCGGCGTTACGCAACAGTTGCTCGGCGCTCAGGGCGTCACTGGGGAACAGGCTGATACCGATACTGGCGCTGATAAACAGCTGGTTGCCGTCAAAAATGAACGGATCCTTCATGGCGTTGAGCATGCGCTGCGCCAAAGCCGCCGCTTGCACCACCTGCGGGCAGCTTTCTGCCAGCACGGCAAATTCGTCGCCCCCCAGGCGCGCCAGGGTAACCCCCGGCCCAAACAGGCCGCTCAGGCGTTCGGCCACCAACTTGAGCAACTGATCGCCAACGTTATGGCCGAGGCTGTCGTTGATGATCTTGAAGTGGTCCAGGTCCATCAACAGCAGGGCGCAGCCACGTTTATGCACCTGCGCGGAGGCCAGGGCCTGCTCGGCGCGATCGGTGAACAGCAGGCGGTTGGGCAGGTCGGTGAGCGGGTCGTGATGGGCCAGGTGCGCCAATTCGTGCTCGGAGTTCTTCATGGCGCTGATGTCCGAAAACACCGCCACGTAGTGGCTGACCTGGCCCTGGTCATCATGAATCACCCGGATGGTTTGCCACTGGGGGTAAACCTCGCCGCTTTTACGGCGGTTCCAGATTTCCCCGCTCCATTCGCCGGTGCTTTGCAGGGCCTGGAACATTTGCTGGTAGAAATGCGCCGAGTGGCGCCCGGACTTGAACAGGCTTGGCCGTTGGCCCATGACGTCTTCGCACTGGTAGCCGGTGATCTCCATGAAAGCGCGGTTAACGTGCACGATCAGCCCTTGGGTATCGGTGACCAGCACCCCTTCGCGGGTGCAATCGAACACCGCAGCGGCCTGGCGCAGGCGCTCGCGGTTCTCTTTCAGGGGTTGTTGCAACGCATGGGCACGGGCAAAACGCCGGCCTATCCAGTAGATGACCAAGGCGCTGAGGCTGACCCACACATAACCGCGCGCCTGCAGCCAGCGCCCCAGCTCCAGGGGTTCATCGATAAAGTTGATTAATAGGTAATGGCTGAGCTGGAGCCAAAGGATGGAAACCAGCAGGTACACCAACCCCGCACGTAGGGCACCTCGGTATGAAAACAGCATATGCTTAGTAATCCTTACTAAATAACCAGAATCGCCCTACAAAGGATCAGGATTATAGAGTAGGAAACACTTTGTAAGTCTTATCTGAAACGGTGACTGGTTTTATCTGCAAAGGAAGTGATAATGCGGGTGCTGTTTTTTTCTTTATCTGAGGGCCATACAGCCTATGTGGTACAACGGTTTTCTTGATCTGTCCGCCTGGCAACTGGTGGCAGTCACGCTGTTGATGACCCACGTGACCATTATTGGGGTCACTGTCTATCTGCACCGTTATTCGGCCCATCGCTCGCTCGAGCTCAATGCCGGCCTTAAACACTTCTTCCGCTTCTGGCTGTGGCTGACCACGGCGCAGAACACCCGCGAATGGACCGCCATCCACCGCAAGCACCACGCCAAATGCGAAACCGTCGATGACCCGCACAGCCCGGTGATCAAGGGCTTGTCCACCGTGCTGCGCAAAGGTGCCGAGCTGTACCGCGCCGAGGCGGAAAACCCCGAGACCCTGCGCATTTACGGCAAGAACTGCCCGGACGACTGGATCGAACGCAATCTCTACACGCGCTACCCGCTGTTGGGCGTGGCGCTCATGGGCGTGATCGACCTGCTGCTGTTCGGCACCATCGGTATCACCATCTGGGCGATCCAGATGATGTGGATCCCGTTCTGGGCCGCCGGCGTGATCAATGGCCTGGGGCATGCCGTGGGCTATCGCAACTTCGAATGCCGTGACGCCGCCACCAACCTGGTGCCGTGGGGCATCATCGTCGGCGGCGAAGAGCTGCACAACAACCACCACACTTACCCCAACTCCGCCAAGCTGTCGGTGAAGAAGTGGGAGTTCGACCTGGGTTGGGCCTGGATAAAAGTGTTCAGCTTCCTGCGCCTGGCCAAGGTGCAGCGCGTGGCCCCCATCGCCCACCGCGTCGAAGGCAAGGGCAGCCTGGACATGGACACCGCCATGGCGATCCTCAACAACCGCTTCCAGATCATGGCCCAATACCGCAAGTTGGTGATTGGCCCGTTGGTCAAGCAGGAGCTGGAGAAGGTCGATCATTCGGTGCGCCACCAGTTCCACCGCGCCAAGCGCCTGCTGTCGCGGGAAACCAGCCTGCTGGAAGACCGCCACCACTTGCGCATCCAGAGCATGCTGGAACACAGCCATGCCCTCACGGTGATCTACGAGAAGCGCCTGGCGCTGCAGCAGATCTGGCTCAAGACCAGTTCCAACGGCCACGACATGCTGGCGGCGATCAAGGAATGGGTGCATGAAGCCGAGGCCAGTGGCATCCAATCCCTGCGCGATTTTGCCCACCAGCTGAAGACTTACTCGTTGCGTCCTACAGCAGCGTGAGGGCGCCGTGGGAGGGTTCACCCTCCCACGCACTGGCTTTTTGGCGCCATTTTCCGGGCACCGTCAATCCACGCCGTTCACGGAACTTCACCGCAATTCCCCTCTCTCAAAGAACACTTCGCCATCATGGTGACCCCTTGTAGTGACCGCTTTTGCACCCTGCGGCGCGCCCAGAGAGAGTTGTACCGATGGTTCACGAAAAGCCCAGCCTGCCCGATGTGCCCACCGCAGAGCCGCCGCGCCCGGCCGCGGCGGCGACCCTGTTGGCGCTTATGCATGCTCAAGGTGAAGTCGAGCGGCTGAGTGAGCGTGAGCAACTGCTCAGTTCCCTGCTGGTCAGCGTGAACGCCGTGCTGTGGGCCATCGATTGGGAAACACGCCGTGTGCTGTATGTGAGCCCGGCGTACGAGCGCCTGTTTGGCCGCTCCGCCGGCCTGCTGCTGGCCGACCACCGTGAATGGCGCAACAGCGTCCACCCCGAAGACCTCGACTACGCCGAACACAGCCTGGCCCGTGTGCTGGAACAGGGCGCCGTGGAGGACCGCGAGTACCGCATCATCACCGCTGACGGGCAGATCCGCTGGTTGAGTGACAAGTGCTACATCAACCAGCAGGTGGTGCCCGGTGAAGCGCTGATCGTGGTGGGCATCGCCGAAGACATCACCGAAAAGAAGCAACTTGAGCTGGAACTCCATCGCCTCGCCACCACCGACGTACTGACCCAAAGCAGCAACCGCCGACACTTCTTCGAACTCGCCAACCAGGCCTTCGACAACGCCTGCGTGCAGGGCACCCCGCTGGCGTTCCTGTTGCTGGACATCGATGATTTCAAAGACATCAACGACACCTACGGCCACCTGGAGGGCGACCAGGTGCTGCGGCGCATCGCGGAAAGCGGTCGCGGGGTATTGCGCCGTGGCGACCTGTTCGGGCGCATTGGCGGCGAAGAATTCGCCGCCGTCCTGCCGGGTTGCCCACCGGAGATGGCCCTGCAGGTGGCCGAGCGGCTGGGCAAGGAAATCCAGGCGTTGGTGTTCAGCTACGAAGGGCATGAATTCAATGTGACCGTCAGCCAGGGCCTGGCCGGCCTGCGCGAAGATGACTCCACCCTCGACAGCCTGTTTGCGCGAGCGGATGCGGCGATGTACGAGGCCAAGCGCCAAGGCAAGAACCGTGTTATCGCCGGGTAACACCGCTTGGCATTTATGCCTTTTTGTAGGAGCGAGCTTGCTCGCGAAAAACTCACAGGCGCCGCGTTTATCCAGGAAGCCCGCGTCATCGTTGACGTTTTTCGCGAGCAAGCTCGCTCCTACATGCGTTCGGTGTGGGTTTCAGGTTTTGCGCACTCGGGTCAGTTCCGACAAGCCGACCTTGAGCAGCCGCGCCGTCTTGCTGCCAGCCAGTTCTTCCAGCCCTTCGTGCTCGGTCAGCCGCGCCATTTGCACCGCCAGGTTCACCACCAGGGCTTCGCGCGAATACACCCCGCCTTCCAGTGAATAGATCCCTGCGATCAACTGCCGCAGCTCCAGCGGCAAGCGCCAACGCGTGCGCAACGCCGAACCGTAGGCGGCGCCAAAGGCGTCGAGAGATTCGCCGATGGCTTCATCATCCAGGGCGCCGCCGCCCTGGCGCCAGTCTTCCAGGCAGCGCAACAAGGCCAGGTCGCCCAAGCGATGCAGGATGCAGGCGCTGTAGCAGCGCTGGTGGTCGAGCTCCAGCATGCGCGCCAGGCGCCGGGCGTAGTCGGCGCTGTCCTGGGACAATTGCCAGTGCCGCTCGGCGTAGGCCACCAGCCCAGGGTCGCCCAACACCACGTTGTGCTTGAGCGCCAGGCCCAGGATGAGGTTCATGCTCTGGCCGGGCACCAACTTATGCAGGGCCTCTGACAGGGTCTGCACTGGCGTGCCGTGGTAGCCGGCGCTGTTGGCGGCGGCGATCAATACGGCGGTGATTTGCGGGTCGCTGTGCACCTGGTCTTCCAACTGCTTGAGGTCCAGGCCTTCGGGCCCCAGGCTGCGTTGCACGGCGGTTTTCACATCCACACGCAACGGCGCCCCATCGCAGACCTCGCGGCGCCGCTCGAGGAAGGCTGGCAAGGTCATGCCCGGCGCCAGCGGTGGGATTTCGCAGTACACGCTTTCGCCTTCGTTGAGCAGCAGGTCTTGCAAGCGCTGGGTCAGGCTTTCCATGTTCAGCGGGCGGGTCAGGTAGGCGGTGGGCGCCAGGGGCAAGGCTTCGCGCACGCTGGCGCTGTCGTTACGACTGCTCAGCAAGATAAACGGCAGCGAACGGCGCTTCTGGCGCACGCTGCGCAGCAGGCTCAGGCCATCCACGCCCGGCAGTTCCCAATCCGCCAGGATCAGGTCATAGGTTTTTTCTCCCAACAGCGTAGCGGCGTGCTGCCCATCGGCGCACACATCCAGCCGTGCGTCACAGCGCACATTCAACAGCACTTGCTTGAGCAGGTCCCGCGACCAAGGGTCTGCTTCGGCGATTAACACTCGGGGTACAGCGGGTAAATCAACAGCAGTCATCCAGCACGCTCCATCGGCAATGCTTGCACCTTAGACAATGCAGGCGCGTGCGTACAATGAAGCAGGCACAAAAAAACCGCCGAAGCGGTTTTTTTGTACGGGCTGTAACCTGTGGCGAGGGAGCTTGCTCCCGCTGGACTGCGCAGCAGTCCCAAATCAAAGAGCGGGGCCGCTTCGCGCCCCAGCGGGAGCAAGCCCCCTCGCCACAGTGACTAAGGTTGGTCAGAGTTCGGAGAAGCACTCTTCGATGATCGCCAGGCCTTTGTCCAACTGCTCGTCCGGCGAGGTGAGCGGCACCAGTACGCGCAACACGTTGCCGTAGGTGCCGCAGGACAGCAGGATCAGGCCCTTGTCACGTGCCTTGGCTACCACGGAGGCAACAGCGGCAGCGTTTGGCTTGTGGGTGTCGCCGTCTTCGAACAGCTCGACCGCGATCATCGCGCCCAGGGCACGCACTTCGCCGATCACCGGGTACTTGGCCTGGATGGCCTTGAGGCCAGTCACCAGGCGCTCGCCCACGGCCTTGCAGCGGTCCAGCAGGTGCTCTTCTTCGAACACTTCCATCACCGCCAGGGCTGCTGCGCAGGCAATCGGGCTACCGGCATAGGTGCCGCCCAGGCCGCCTGGGGCGATGGCGTCCATGTACTCGGCCTTGCCGCACACACCGGCCAGCGGGAAACCGCCCGCGATGGATTTGGCGAAGGTGGTCAGGTCGGCGGCAACGCCCATCTGTTCCATGGCGAAGAAGGTACCGGTACGGCCGGCACCGGTTTGCACTTCGTCGGCGATCAGCAGGATGCCGTGCTTGTCGCACAGTTCGCGCAGGCGCTTCATGAAGGCTTTCGGCGCGACGTAGAAGCCGCCCTCGCCCTGCACCGGCTCGATGATGATGGCGGCGATATCACGCGGCTCGGCATCGTTCTTGAAGATGCGCTCGATGCTGGCGATGGAGTCGTCGACGCTCACACCGTGCAGTTCGTTCGGGTACAGCGCACGGAACACGCCGCCCGGCATCAAGCCCATGCCGGCCGAGTAAGGCACGACCTTACCGGTGAGGCCCAGGGTCATCATGGTGCGGCCGTGGTAGGCGCCGGTGAAGGCGATCACACCGGCACGGCCCGTGGCGGCGCGGGCGATCTTCACGGCGTTCTCCACCGCTTCGGAACCGGTGGTGACCAGCAGGGTTTTCTTGGCGAAATCACCTGGCACTTTGGCGGCGACTTTTTCGCACACTTCTACGTAGGGCTCGTAGGCCAATACCTGGAAGCAGGTGTGGGTCAGCTTGTTGAGTTGCTCGGTCACGGCCGCGATGATTTTCGGGTGCACGTGGCCGGTGTTCAGCACGGCGATACCGCCGGCGAAGTCGATGAACTCGCGACCTTCAACGTCGGTCACGGTGGCGTTCTTCGCGGAGTCAGCGAAGATCGGGTGAATCTGGCCAACACCGCGCGGTACAGCGGCTTCGCGGCGTTTCATCAGGGATGCGTTGGTCTTGCTCATAAAGTCCTCATTCGCCGCTCATCGGGCGGCGTGGCTCAAGGATAGGTGGCGGGGAGGCAACTACGGCAGCATGCGATGATCGACTGCCACAGCTTTCCCGGCCACTGCGAATAACCATGTGAAACACGCAAAGGGGCAGCGCTCTCGTGCCCTCTGCGTTTACTGCAATCCCGTGCCTTAGATACCCAGGCAGAGGTATTTGATTTCCAGGTAGTCCTCGATCCCGTACTTGGAGCCTTCACGGCCCAGGCCCGAGGCCTTGATGCCGCCGAACGGCGCCACTTCGTTGGAGATCAACCCGGTGTTGACGCCGACCATACCGTATTCCAGGGCCTCGGCCACACGGAACACACGGCCCAGGTCGCGGGCGTAGAAGTAGGAAGCCAGGCCGAACTCGGTGTCGTTGGACATGGCGATCACTTCGGCTTCGTCTTTGAAGCGGAACAGCGGCGCCAGCGGGCCGAAGGTTTCTTCCTTGGCCACGGCGGCGTTTTTCGGCACGTCGACCAGGATGGTCGGCTCGAAGAAGTTGCCTTCCATCACCTTGCCACCGGCCAACAACTTGGCGCCTTTGCTCAGGGCATCAGCGATATGTTCCTGCACCTTGGCCACGGCTTTTTCGTCGATCAGCGGGCCGGTGGTGGTGCCGTCTTCCAGGCCGTTACCGATCTTCAGTTTGGTCACCGCCACCTTGAGCTTTTCAGCGAAGGCGTCGTACACCGAATCCTGGATGTACAGGCGGTTGGCGCAGACGCAGGTCTGGCCGTTGTTGCGGTACTTGGAGATGATCGCGCCTTCGACGGCCTTATCCAGGTCAGCGTCGTCGAACACGATGAACGGTGCGTTACCGCCCAGCTCCAGGGAGACTTTCTTGATGTCCTTGGCGCATTCGGCCATCAGTTGGCGACCAATTTCGGTCGAGCCGGTGAAGGACAATTTACGCACGATGGGGTTGCTGGTCAGCTCGCCGCCGATGTCGCCAGCGCTGCCGGTGACTACGCTGAGCACGCCTTTGGGGATACCGGCGCGGTGCGCCAGCTCAACCAGGGCCAGGGCCGAGAACGGGGTTTGCGAGGCCGGCTTGATCACCATGGTGCAACCGGCGGCCAGGGCTGGGCCGGCTTTGCGGGTGATCATCGCCGCAGGGAAGTTCCACGGGGTGATGGCGGCGGTCACGCCGATAGGCTGCTTGATCACGATCAGGCGCTTGTCGGGCTGGTGGCCGGGGATCACGTCGCCATAGATGCGCTTGGCTTCTTCAGCGAACCACTCGATAAAGGAGGCGGCGTAGACAATTTCGCCCTTGGCCTCGGCCAGCGGCTTGCCTTGTTCGAGGGTCATCAGGCGGCCGAGGTCGTCCTGGTTTTCGATCAGCAGCTCGAACCAGCGGCGCAGCTTGTTGGCGCGCTCCTTGGCGGTGAGCGCACGCCAGGCTGGCAGGGCCTTGTCGGCGGCTTCGATGGCGCGGCGGGTTTCCGCAGCGCCCATCTTCGGCACGGTGCCGAGAATTTCGCCCGTGGCCGGGTTGTTGACTTTGATGGTTTGACCATTGTCCGCATCGACCCAAGCGCCATCGATAAAGGCTTGCTGGCGGAACAACTGGGTGTCTTTAAGCTGCATGTCGGCTTTCCTTAACAGCACCGCGCGCACGCGGAGCGAATTAGAGTTGTTGAAAGGCGCCTTGTGGGCGATGTCTTTGTAGGAGCGAGCTTGCTCGCGAAAAATTCAAAGGCGCCGCGTAAAACCAGAAGCGCGACGTCATCGTTAACGATTTTCGCGAGCAAGCTCGCTCCTACACGACATCAACCTGGGCTGCCGTCAGGGAAATCAGTCCAGCACGCCAGGATAGGTGAAAAGCGCACGGGAGACAGAGCGTTTGAAATCTCAAACGAATCCTAGGATCAATGGGGGTACAGGGCAATAGGATGTTCGAAAAAAAGAACGAACATGGCGCATCCGGCGCATCTTTCGGATCAAGTGCCCACACGACAACAGCCCCGGAGCCTTGTGGGCGCCGGGGCTGTTGGGGGCCTTGCAGCTTAAGGTTGGAACGACTTGAGCACGGCCAGCAGGCTGGTCAAGTTGTCGGCCACGCCGCCCTGGGCGACTTTTTCGGTGGCGGCGGCGCCAGCGGTGGTGTCGACACTGTAGATCTGCATCACGCCCTGGTTGGTGGCCGCCTGAGCCAGGGTGTTTTGTTGCTGTTGGGCCGAGACCGAGTTCTGGAACAGGATCGCCGTGGCCTGGCCCATGGATTGATAGATGGTGCTCATGGCCATCGCGGGTGATTCGGCAACCACCTTGACGTTGGTCTGGGTGACGGCATCGGTGATTTGCGGGCTGACTGTACTCATGGTTGAAACTCCTGGGTTGAGAAAGAACAACATCCGTTATTGCTCAGTGCTTAAGGCTGGAACGACTTGAGCACGGTCAACAGGCTGGTGAGGTTATCCGACACGCCGCCCTGGGCGACTTTCTCGGTGGCCGCCGCACCTGCGGTGGTATCGACGCTGTAGATCTGCATCACGCCCTGGTTGGTGGCCGCCTGGGCCAGGGTGTTTTGCTGCTGCTGGGCCGACACCGCGTTCTGGAACAGAATCGCCGTGGCCTGCGCCATGGATTGATAGATAGTGCTCATCGCCATCGCAGGCGATTCGGCCACCACTTTGACATTGGTCTGGGTGACCGCGTCGGTAATTTGCTCGTTGACTAATGGCATGATCAATTTCCTTATTTAGTACACGGTGCATTCCGTGTTCATCAATGAACGTTGCGAAACAGGCGCTGTGAAACGCAGGGTCAAGGTTTCGTAGTGGGGCCCAGCGCCGCTTCAATCTGGGCGATCAACCCTTGGATCAATGCCTGCACTTCCTTGCGTTGCGCATCCTGGTCGGGAGCTGCGCCGTCCAACACCTGGCGCAGGGCCGCTTCACGTTGCAGGGCAGCGTTCTTGAGCGCTTGTTCGTTGGCCTTCGATTGCTCAAGCACCTGGGTGGCGCGCTTGAGGGTTTCGTCGACGATGGCCTGGGGCGTTCCGGCGAAAATCTGCGGGTTGCGCAGCATCGCTTCGAGCCGTTGGCGGTCGTCGGTGGACAGGACCGAGGGTGTGGAAGGGGGTGCCATGTCGATCTCCTTGGGTTTTACGTCGCCTGCAAAAGGGCCGCTAAAGCCGCACCTCTCTGCCGTCTTCCCAGAAACCGGCAAAGAAAAAACGCGGCGACGCAGCACAGAACGTCGCGAGCTCTGCCGGTGTCATCGCTGAGGGTTGCCGATTGAAGATGGCCGGCGGTGGCGGAACCAGATTGGCCGCGTTGTAGAGGTTGCCGACCTCATAAGCGTTGGCCGCGAATTGTGAGCAAAAGGAACCGCTGCCTATCGCTATCGACTCATTGATCCGAGCCTGCAGGGTGTCGTTGGCCTTCCAGTTCTTGAATGCAGAAAGCATCGCGTTCCACGCGCTATAACTGCCGTCGATTTCATCGCCGAGCTTGTCGAAATAAAACTGCTTGGCCGCCAGCGCCGCCGCAAACCCCAGCTCAGTGTCACGGCAGGAAAACACCATGGCGGTGCGAGGGGGTTTTTCCAGGCTCACGTCAGTCAACGCCAGGCCAGTGCCGACGCTTTCGATCACCATGGTCTTGCTCACCGCAATTGCCGGGTGGACCACATTCAGATACGTCGTGTCCTGTGAGAACACCTTGGCTTTGACCAACTGACCGGCTTTGATGAAAGCCCGCGTCGTACTGTCATCTTCTTGCTTCACCGAAAAAATAAGATCTCCAACGTCCATGATGTCGCTCCTCACTCAAGAAAAGTTGCTTTCAAGTTGCTGTTGCACCGCTCCAGCAGAACGCCGAAGCGCTGTGCTCGGTTCAGGCCGCTGGCGCGGCCCGGTTGGCCAAGGTGTCGGCGTACTTGGCGATGCTCTGGTCGATCTTGTCGATGGCCACGCTGGCGGCTTCGGCCTCCATTGCACCGGCAGCGGCAGCCACAGCGGCAGCGGCGCCCACCAGCAGGTCGGTGGCCAGGGCGCCCAAGGCGTCTTCGGCAGCGGCCGGCAGGTTGTCCTTGACGATGTTCTCGGTCATTTGCTGGAGCAGCACGGCCTGGGCCGCCAGGGCGATCTTGCTGACCCCGTCGAAGTACCCCGCCGCCGCTTGCGCCACCAGCCCGGCCGCCTGGCTGATCATCATGTCGGCCGGCACCGCGATCTGCGCCGGCGCATAGGCAAAGTTCTGCGCGTTAGTGAACTGCACCGCCTGCACGATCTGGCTATTGAGCGCCGCCGTGCTGTCGGATGACGGCGCGCTCACCTGGTTGAGCAGGTGCTCGTTCATGCGCGCCATGATCGAGCGCGAGGCCGGTGCGGCGGGCGCCGTCGCAGGTGGATCGGCGGCGGGCGTTGCTTGGGAGGCGGCGGGTTTCTTTCTGCTGAACCACGACATAATCGATCTCCCGAGGGCTCAGCCCTTCTCGCCAATCTGCATGATCAGCGCCACGGCCTTGGAGATCACCGCGTTGGAAATCTGATTCATCGCCTGCTGGCTGTTGACCGCGTTCTGCAACGACAGGCCCGCCGCGCTGCTGGCCACCTGGTACAGCGACGCGATGGCCTGGGCCGGCGCCTCTGCCACCACCTTGACGTTGGTTTGAGTGACCGCGTCGGTGATCTGGCTGTTGACCTCTGTCATACATCTCTCCTTGATGGCATTCACCCAGGTTTGGGTGTGGATAGCGGCGGCGTGCTGCGCTCATACCACTAGAACGCCCCACGCCAACGTCTGTGAATCACCTTCAGCGCAAGGCACTGCGCAGCAGTTGCACACGCTTGCGCACCAGCGGCAGCTTCACGTGCAGCGCGGCAGCGATTTGCGGGTAAGGCAGGTCATCGACAAAACGCATCTCGAACAAGCGCTGCTGCAACAGCGGTAACCGTGCGACGTGCGCTTCGATCTGCTCCAGGCGCTCATAGCATTCCACCCGCTCCAGCACCGAAGCGCAGGGCGCGGCGAGCGCGGCCAGGTGATCGTGCTCAAGGTCCACCGAATCATCGAACAGCCGCCCCTCGCGCTTGCTGCGCCGCACGCTGTCGAGAAACACATGATCGAGCACCAGAAACAGAAACCCCTGAGGGTCGCGAATGCGCTCCGGCGAACGCCGAAAAAACAGCAGGGCCTTGATCGCCGTGGCCGACAACCACTCCTGGCCCTGATCCAGATTGCCCTTGGCCCGCCGCAACGCCCGGCGCCTGAGCTCGCCGTGCACAGCGCGCCAACTCGCTTCGAACAAACGGTCATCGGCGGCCCATTGATCCTTGAATTGAACAGTCATCCCCATCGCCAGCACTCCTGTGCATCCTTGATGAAGGGCCAGTCTGCGAGGGCACGACGGGGGCACGCTGTTACCTGGGGAACACCGCCACTACTAATTCAGCGCAAAAGCCTTGCGCCGCAAATGCTCGACATCGTTGATCACCATGCGCTCCAGATCGCCGCTGATCACCCCACTGCGCCGCCACACTTGCAGCTGCACATTCAACTTGGGGCGACTGGTATTCAGCATCGACGCCAACACTCCTTGGCTTGCGGGCAACGACACACTGGGCAAGGCCAACGCCAGGTCGATCTCGCCCAGGTTCGCCAATAAAAACCGCGCCAACCGCGACTCCAGCCGATGCAGGCACACCAACTCCAGCAACTCGATGGCGTGCAGCAACCTCAGCATCATCAACATCAACAAACGCCGCAGAAACGCCGGCTCCTCAAACAGCACACCAAAATGCCGGCTACCCAACTGCAACAACCGCGTGGGCCCGCTGGCAAAGGTAGAAGACTCGCGCCCATGATCCTTGATCAACGCCGTCTCCCCCACCACCTGCCCGGCCCCAGTACTGCCGATAATCTGCTCGCGCCCATCCGGCCCATGCACCACCGAATAAATCCGGCCCTCCACTACCAACGCAATGAATTCGAGGGTGTCATCCTTGAAATACAACAGCTCACGATCATCCAGCGTGCGCTCCACCATATGGGTGGCCACGTAGCGCAAGAGATGCTCCGGCATACCTCGAAACAAATCGGAGCGAGCCAGCAGGGTTTGTCTGAGCGGGAGATCGAGCATCACGGTTCCTTTGGAATGCATGCGTTCACCTGAGGAATTGCGGCGTGGAAGCGGGTTAAAGCCACAAGAGCAAAGCAAACAAAGGGACGTGCGGCGCGGGGAGTTGTGAATGAGGGTGGCAATTAGCCATTTTTCGTCGGAAATGGACGACAGGGGGCGGGGCAAATGCCGGAATGGACGCATCAGGTCGACATGGGTATGATGTCGCCCGCACAAGCATCCGTAGCTCAGCTGGATAGAGTACTGCCCTCCGAAGGCAGGGGTCGTGGGTTCGAATCCCGCCGGGTGCACCAGATATGAAATGAAAAAGCCTCAGGTTGAGAGATCTGGGGCTTTTTTGTGGGTGGCGATTCAGTGCTTATGCAACACCTCAAAGCGCGCTGATAAGACCTCGTTCGGAAAGCGCTTGTGCAGCAACAGCAGCTTCTCATCGACTGACGAGATGTTTCCCCTCCTTACGCGGCTTCACGACGGCTTGAAAATAAATCTGTCCCCTTTTTGCTATTAGTGCGCCAGGCAATACTAGACAGGCCCTAGACGGATTTTCGCCGATGGGTCTCGTCTGAATTTCCCCCAACGCAAGCAATACGCTGCCCCCAGCGTAAAAGGCTGCGTGCTGATGACTGATGCTCGTCAAATATTTACCAGAGGGGACGACTAGTTAACTCTGGACCAGAAACAGTTCATCTTGCCACCTCGCCAAACTGCCGGTTGCAAAATCCAGCCAGACTGGCTTTTTGCCATCTATGGGCTAGCATCATTGCCACGCAGGGCGTAACGATAAAAAAGTATTCAAAAAAACAAACCCTTTTCAGCATCAATTGGGGCACGCTGAAATTTTAATTACTTTCCCCGACAGTCCACTTTTCCTAATAAAATGCAAGGAGCGCGACATGCAATACGTAGCATGCTTAAGGGTAGGGCAAAACGATATAAAAGCTCTCATCAATCTGGAGCCTGAAAGGAGAGATGTATTTACTCCTCTTTTAGATATGAGAGGAGATGACGACAGACACTTACAGACATTTTTGGCAACCTGGACTGATCACCCATTTTTCCTAGATGTCTCTAGAGTAAGAAAAGACGTCGGAGAGGACTTCATTGGAGGCAACGACCTTCACAATGCTAGTGATGCCTTTGAAAATAAGCAGCAGTTTTTTCTAAACACCCAACAATCAAATAACAATATAATCCCAGTAATATCATGGACCGACGATGATCCGCAAAGAGACGTTATCCAGTTGGCGCTTTCTGCAGAGCGAAATTTCAACCAAATTGCAATTCGAGTCTTCTGCCCTGAAAAACCGACCTCTGCATCTTGGGCCAGACTTTTATCAATTCTAGACTCTCTAAATCTGCCTAACTTCGCGCATGTGGTACTGGATTTCGGGGCAACCTCACCAGCAAGTACGGCTGCAGGCTCCGAATTTAACCATTCCTTGAAACAGCTTAATGTTTACAACTTACAAAGCGTAGTACTGCTTAGCACTTCATTCCCTATCGACAAACCAGCGTCTAATACCTCTCGATCTTCTGCTTGTTATGACGTCGCTTGGCAGTCAAACATTGACCGCAACGGCATAAATCCTAGCCCCACATACGGCGATTACGCGGCAACCAACCCGACCGCACCGATGGAGTACATTCCAGGGATGCCAGTGCTACCATTCGGCTGTTATTACACTCCAACGGAATGGTGGCAAAGAAGGAAAGGAGGAAATAAAGAATTTGCAAACTATATTGAAATAGCACAAGAGGTTAGAAGCCTACCAGGTTACCATGGTGATGATTTCTGTTGGGCTACTCGGGAGTACTCCAGAATTGTCGCAACCTCTACGGGATACGGCAACAATGGAACATGGAACGGTTATAGAATCAATCAGCATATCTGCGCAATGATTTTATCTATAACCGACGACGCTAATGAAGAGTTTGATGAATTAGATTTTGACGATCTCATCTAAGAATATCGACTCTTAAGAGCTCGCAAAACGCAAGCTCTAATTTCCACCAGAGGAAGTGCGTCGCTAACTTTATGGCGCACATCCTTAATCAGGTCCTTCCCGCGGACATTGACACCGGAGCTTTTAGCCAGAGAGTCGAGCTCATCCCGCCATAAAAAACCCGTCAAATGGAATTTATCCTGCGACCTATTCGACTTGGCGCTTCTTACCATCGCCATTCCTGAATAATCGTCTACTACCAGTATTCCTACAGTGGGAATAGAGACTTCTAGCGCCTTAATTAAGTGTTTCGAATGACAGCAAAGCCACACCTCATCAAAACACGCTAAATAAGCCTCTTGCTGACCTCTCCACCTACTCAAAGTATCCGCGTGAGACTTTATCTCAAATGCGCTCAACTTCCCGTTGGCATGAACGAGGTCTGCCCGCCGAGCCTTATCAATAAAGCAAAGCTCTTCAATGAAGACATCCTGAGCATCATGGGGCATCACTTTCGTGATCCACTGCTTAAGGAGAGGTCGTATTTCGGTTGGATTTAGCATGGAGCGATTATAGCCTTCGATTTTGAAGTCTTCACAGTAGATCTGTAGGGTGCTCGACGAGAGGATGTCGGCCCCCTTCCAAGCCGAGGAGCTATAGCATCACCAAATCTTATCGCGCCTCAGCAGGAGTCAGACCCTAGCATCGAGGAAGTCTGATCCGGCAATACTCGTCTGGTCGGGATAATACGTAAAATGAACGCACCCGAATGACCAGTACCCTGATCCGGGTGGTGCTGGCGCAGGGAAATAGCAAGAACGCCTCTGTGTGGGAGGGGAGCGCCACACGGCGCCAGCGTAATCGCCGCAAAAGTGTGGCGCCTCAAAAGTGGAGAACGAGATAATCGGGCCACTTTTGGACTGATACATCAAAGGAGTGGTGGCGATGGCCATAACTTTGCGCTTGTGGCGGCTTTATCAAGATGATAAAGCCGTTCGTCGGGGGGGTGGAGCAACGAACCTCGACGGTTTTTTCAGCCAGCGAAAAACCGACCGAAAACACCCCAGCAGCCGGCGCCGTGTATCCCCAAGTGTATCCCTTAAAAAGATACAAATGACCTTTAAAAACGTGCGCCTCACCCCCAGGTCCAAATGACACCGGGGCACCAGATATGAATGGAAAAGCCCTAGGTCGGGAGATCTAGTTTTTTGCGAACGATGCCCAGTACTACGCCACACCCTAATCCCCTTACGCCACCGACCCATCCCCCCTCAACACCTCCCGCAACACCCCCTCCAACACCCCAAAAAACCCCTGAATATGCCCCTGCTTCAACGCCTGCGGTCGCGTAACCAAATAAACCTCCATCGCCGGCAGTTCTATCTCCTGGAAAACCTCACTCAACCCCGTCGCCAAAATACGCGGCAACACCGCCACCCCCATCCCCCGCCTCACCGATTCAAGCTGCACCGCAAACGAACTCACCCTAATCGGCGCATGGTCCAGCCCGGCAGCTTTCGCGGCGCGCATTTGCGGTAGCAAGTCCAGCGGTGGCAGCAAGGCGATACTGGCGGCAGTGGCTGGCGTTAGCGCAGGAAACCGTTGCAGGTATTCGGCGGTTGCGAACACGCCGTAAGCGAGTTTGCCCAGCCCTCGGTAGATCAGGGAAGGTTCGCCCAAGTGTGCGGTGCGTATGGCGATGTCGGCCACGCCTCGTACGATTTTGTGGAAGTCGGTGGTGACCTGCAGCTCTACGGAGCAGCCTGGGTGCTGCGCTGTGAATCGGCTGGCGGCTTCGAGCACGCTGGCAGAAAAGCCTTCGCCGGCGCTCACCAGCACGGTGCCGCTGAGGGCTGCTGGCGTGCCGTCGGCGGGGGCCTGGCGGCGCAGGCCGGATTCGGCTGCCAGGGCGACGTCTACCAGGGCTTGGCCTCGGGAGGTGAGCCGGCAGCCTTCCACGCCGCGTTCCACCAGTGGTTCGCCCAGGGCGGTTTCCAGTTGGGTGAGGCGGCGGGAGACGGTAGAGGCCGCGATACCCAGTAATTGGCCTGCCTGTAAAAAGCTGCCGCGCCGTGAGACTGCCAGCAGCAGTCGAAGATCGTCCCAATTTGCCTGCAATGCCATATCTCCGCGCTTCCCTGGTGTGCAGATGTGCAAAGCCATTATGCCGCAGGCGCTGTTTTTACGGCGCGGGCTGACCGGTATATCTACTGGCCTTCTCAACAAATGG
Source organism: Pseudomonas sp. WS 5503 (assembly GCF_012985385.1). Lineage (NCBI taxonomy): Bacteria > Pseudomonadati > Pseudomonadota > Gammaproteobacteria > Pseudomonadales > Pseudomonadaceae > Pseudomonas > Pseudomonas sp. WS 5503. The sequence goes on along the minus strand of NZ_JAAQWI010000003.1, from coordinate 67,457 downwards.
AATGGCCTGTATGAACACGAACCCCAATCGCTTGCGCAGCACCTTTGTGACCGGTGCCACCGGCTTGCTGGGCAATAACCTGGTACGGGAGCTGGTCGCACGGGGTTATGCGGTGAAGGCGCTGGTGCGCTCGGCGGCCAAGGGTGCGCAGCAGTTCGGCGATTTGCCGAGTGTGGAACAGGTGGTGGGAGACATGGCTGATGTGGATGCCTTTGCGGCGGCGTTGCAAGGCTGCGATACGGTGTTTCACTGCGCGGCGTTTTTTCGGGATAACTACAAGGGCGGCAGCCATTGGGAGGAACTGGAGAAGATCAATGTCGTCGGTACGCGAGCCCTGCTGCAACAGGCGTATGACGCCGGTGTGCGACGGTTTGTGCACACCTCGTCGATTGCCGTGCTCGACGGCGCCCCCGGTACACCGATCGACGAGACGTGCCTGCGGGCCGAGACCGATGCGGACGACTACTACCGCAGCAAGATCCTGGCTGAGCGGGAGGTGTTGAGGTTTCTTGAAAGCCATCCGCAGATGTACGCCTGCATGGTTTTGCCCGGTTGGATGTGGGGGCCGGGTGACCGTGGGCCGACGTCTTCGGGGCAGTTGGTCCGGGACGTGATCAACGGCAAGTTGCCGGGGCTGATTCCTGGCACCTTTTCGCTGGTCGATGCCCGCGATGTGGCCTGGGCGCACATTGCTGCCGCCCAGAGCGGGCGACGGGGCGAGCGTTATCTCGCAGCCGGTCGCAACTTGACCATGCGCCAGCTGATTCCGGTGCTGGGGAGTATTGCCGGGGTCAAGGTGCCCTCCCGCCAACTGCCGCTGCCCGCGCTGTACCTGTTGGCAGCGATGCAAGAGGCCTACGCCTACCTGACCGGCAAGCCCATCTTGCTGAGCATGGCGACGTTGCGGCTGTTGATACGCGAGGAGCACCGTACCCGCTTTGACCATCGCAAAAGTGAAGAGGAACTGGGGCTGAGTTTTCGTGTATTGGAGCAGACCCTCACGGACACGGTGGCGTGGTCCCGGGCCTACGGCGGGTTGTAATAAAAAGCCCCAGGTCGACAGGCCTGGGGCTGGTTCTTGGCGACAGGTTCAATGCTGTTGCAACGCCTCTAGCCTTGCCGGCAAGTCCTCCTCGGGAAAGCGTTGGTACAGCGCCAGCAGTTTTTCATCCGCGGCCCTGGTTTCGCCCGCTCGACGCAGGTTCACAATTTCCTGCAGACCTGCTTCCAACGTCGGCAGCGCCCGTTTGCTGAGTTTCAGCGCTGGCTGATCCGCCACTGCGCTTTCGGCTTGAGCAGGCGCACTTTCAACCCGTGGCGCTATCGCCATCCGGGCCATTGGCGCGGGGGCGGAGAAGGCTTGCGGCGCTGGCTGGGCGGCTTCTTCGTGGTGCGGCGCAGAGAATGTCGCGGTGGAGATTTCGGGTTGCGGCACGGGGGAGCGCATGACCACGCCGATCATCAGTGCCAACCCGGCGACGGTGGCGAATGCCATTTGCCAGCGCGGGCGTTGGCAGGCTTGCAGCCAGCGTTGCCACAGGCTGGGTTGCGGCTGCGGGGCTTCGCGGCGGGCGGCGTTGAGGATAAAGGCGTCGAGGGACGCGGGCGGTTCGCCCGTGCTGTGTTGACGGTAGTGCTGGAGCAGCGCGTCGTCTGGGGTGTGTCGGGAGTCAGTCATACGGGTACCTCCTCGGCCAGCAGGCGCCGCAATTTTTGCAGGGCGTAGCGCAAGCGGCTTTTTACGGTTTCCAGCGGGGCGCCGGTGAGGGTGGCGATTTGCGGTATTTCGAGCTCGCCGTGCAGGCGCAGCAGAAACACTTCGCGCTGGTCTTCGGGCAGCTCTTGCAGGGCCGCGTCGAGGCGCGCCTGGTCGCGGCTGAGGGTCAGTTGCTGCTCGGGGCCGTCGCTGTCATCGGCCTGGGCGTGGAGCTGTTCATCGTAGCTGTCATGCAGGGGGTTGTGGATGCCGTGCTTGCGCCAGTGGTCGATCAGGCGGTTGCGGGCGATCTGGAACAACCAGGTGCGAAAACTCGCCCGGCCTTGTGGCTGGGTGGTGCTGCGGATCAGGCTGAGCCAGGTGTCCTGGTAGATTTCTTCGGCCAGTTCGGCTTTGTTGCATAGGGACACGAGGAAGAAGTACAGGCCCTGGCGGTGGCGGCTGTACAAGGCTTCGAAGGCGGCAGCGTCACCGGTTCGGTAGCGGGCCAGCAGCGATTCGTCGCTGGGTGAGTCGTCTGGAACGGCCATGTAATGGGCGAACTCCTTTTGGTCAGCCGAAGCAGGATTACTGTAGGAGCGAGCTTGCTCGCGAAGAACGTCAACGATAACGGGTGCTTCCTGGATAAACGCGGTGCCTGTGAGTTTTTCGCGAGCAAGCTCGCTCCTACAAAAAGCTTTAGCAGCAAGCCCCCTCCCACATTTGATCTCGGTTGTGAGCGAGGTCAGGGTTTGAGGCTTTGGGCCAACTCCACCAGTTGCACGAATTCGTTGCGCAGCCCGAAGGGGTCATCGCCGCGGGCCGAGCGTGCCAATTTGGCGGTGTCTTGCAAGCTCATGGTGCCAGTGTAGCGGCCATCGCCCTTGAGCTGTTGGGCGAAGGCGGCCACGGCAGACGAGAAGCGCAGGTCGTCGCTGGCTGGGGTGGCCTGGTTGGCGATAGGGCGTTCGATCAACTGGCTGTTACCGCCCGCAGCTGGTTTGTAGCGCACCCGCAGCATCGCCAGCTCATCGGACTTGCCTTCGGTCGCAGGCGCGTCGGCGTAACGCAGAGGTTCCAACCAGCCCTTCTCGCCCTTGGGCACGATTTCATACAGCGCCGTCACCGTGTGCCCTGCGCCAATCTCACCGGCATCGACCTTGTCGTTGTTGAAATCCTCACGCTTCAGGGCGCGGTTTTCATAGCCCAGCAGGCGGTACTCGCTGACCTGGGCCGGGTTGAATTCCACCTGCAGTTTCACATCCCGCGCCACCACGGCCAGGGTGGAACTGAGTTGCTCTACCAGCACCTTGCGTGCTTCGCGCAGGTTGTCGATGTAGGCGTAGTTACCGTCGCCCGCGTCGGCCAGTTGTTCCATCAGGTGTTCGTTGTAGTTGTCCACGCCAAAGCCGAGGGTGGTCAGCGATACGCCGCTTTTGCGCTGGGCCACGGCCATCTGCTTGAGGCTGTCGAAGTCGCTGATGCCCACGTTGAAGTCGCCGTCGGTGGCCAGCAGGATGCGGTTGATGCCCTGGTCGATAAAGCCTTCGCGGGCCATCTGGTAGGCCAGTTCGATGCCGGACGCGCCCGCCGTGGAGCCGCCGGCGGTGAGTTGGTCGATGGCGTTGCGGATCTTGGTTTTATCGCGACCGGAAGTCGGCTTGAGCACCACGCGGGACTCACCGGCGTAGACCACCAGTGATACGCGGTCCTGATCACGCAGTTGATCGACCAGTAATTTCAGCGTGCTCTTGACCAGCGGCAAACCTTCGCGGCGGTCCATGGAGCCGGACACGTCCACCAGGAACACCAGGTTGGCGGGCGCCAGTTCGGCCACGGTTTTATCGGAGGCCTTGATGCCGATGCGCAGCAGTTTTGTGCGCGGGTTCCACGGCGTGGTGGCGACTTCGGTGGTGACGCCAAAGGGTGAGCCGTCGGTGGGCAGGGCGTAATTGTAGGGAAAGTAGTTGACCATTTCCTCCAATCGCACCGCGCCTTCGGGCGGCAGGCGGCCTTGGTTGAGGAAGCGCCGTACGTTGGCGTAGCTGCCCGTGTCGACATCCACGCTGAAGGTGGAGACCGGGGTTTCGGCGACGCTATGCACCGGGTTATCCGGCAGGTTGGCGTATTGCTCGCGGGGTTCGCTGCGGTAGTCCATCGTCGCCATTTCCCGCACCCTCATTGGTGCCGGCATGGCCATCCGCTTGACCACTGCATTCTGGATCGGCGCGCTGTGCAGCTCGGCGAGAGGCGCCGGTTCAACCGGTTTGGAGACTTCGGGGGACGATGACAGCCCACACCCAGCCAGCGCCACCAGCAGGGTAACGGTGAAGCCTTGGGCAGCGGGACGCAGGTAAAGCAGAGGGCGGGACATGGGGCTGAGCCTCGTGAATGAATGAGCCGTTCACAAGGTCAGACGCGAGATAGGTTGGGTTCGGGTTAAACCCTCGAAATTCACCCCGATCAATGTGGGAGCTGGCTTGCCTGCGATAGCGGTGGGCCAGTGCTGGAAAGGCTGCCTGACACACCGCTATCGCAGGCAAGCCAGCTCCCACAGTTGAATGGCGGTGTTCTCTTAGTCCGTGCCGTATTTGGGGTTACGCGGGCCGTACAAGATGCCGGTGCGTTGCCCTGCCGACAGCAGCCGCGCACTGGTGATACCGGCAATCGGGTGTGCCGCATCGGTGGAGCTGTTGATCACCTGCTTGACCGCCGCCGTGATCAACATGCCCACCAGGCCGCCACCGTTGTTGTTGCCCTCCTCGCTCGACGCCCGCGCAGAACCGGTCCACAGGGTGGTGCCGGTGCGCAGGTCCACCAGTTTGGCCGAGGCCGTCACCGAGGTGTCGCTGGAGATCAGCATGTACTGGGTGCCGTACTCGCTGATGGTGATGTACAGCGCCGCGTCCGCACCAAAGATGTCATGCAGCTTGGCCGGTTGTACGGCCTGGATATCGTTGGCGGTGGTCAGGCCGTTCTGGCGGAAGGTTTCGTCCACCAGGGCAATCGGCAACACGTAGTAGCCGGCTTCGGCCAGCGGGTAGGTGACTTGCGACACCAGGCTGTAGGACGCCTGCACTTCCGGCGATTCATTGATCGGCGGCAGTACCAGGATCGACTTGGGCCGCGCCTGTTTGTACGCCGAATAATCAACCGTCTTGGGTGCGGCGCAACCGCCCAGCAACGCCAGGGCCAGCAAGGCGCCGGTGAGTTTTAACAGGCTCATTTGGTGGCGACTCCGGTCTTGGCGTTTTTCAACAGAAAGTCCATGTACGCAGCAGACTCAGGGAACAGGGCCTTCTCGGTGCGAAACTCCTGCACCATCTGGTCATCCTTGCCCATGTTCATGTACAGCATGCCCAAGTGCGCGTGGTAGCCCGGCGGCGCCTTGCGGCCACTGGCGTTGATCTTCTGCAGATCGCGTTCCAGTGCTTCCACCTGCGCTTCCTTGGGCTCGCCCTTGAAGTACTCGTAAACCTGTGGCTGGTAGCTCTCCCATTGATACAGGGGCTGGGGCGCCGTCTGGCACCCGGCTACCGTCGCGACTGCTGCCAACGTCAGCGCCAATTTCACTGCCTTGCTCATCCGTGTACTGCTCCTTGTGGTGTGGCTGATCAGTTACGCGGGTTCCAGGCGCCGGCGTTGATGCCGTCGACCAGGCGGTTGATCGCTTCGCGCATGGCCAGGTCCAGCACCTTGCCATTGAGGGTGGAGTCATAGCTGGCGGTGCCGCCGAAGCCGATCACTTCACGGTTGGACAGCGCGTACTCACCGGCACCCTGGGTGGAATACACCACTTCGGAGGTGTTGATGTTGACGATATTCAACGCGACTTTGGCGTAGGCCACTTGTGTCTTGCCACGGCCGAGAATGCCGAACAGCTGGCGGTCGCCGGTTTCTTTGCGGCCGAACTCGGTCACATCGCCAGTCACTACGTAGTCAGCGCCCTTGAGCTTCTGCACGGTGCCTTTGATCTTGGCTTCCTGGGAGATTTCGCCCATGTTGTCGCGGTCCAGCACGCTGAAGCGGTTGGTCTGCTGCAAGTGGGTGATGAGGATGGTCTTGGCCTGGCCGCCGAGACGGTCAACGCCATCGGAGAAGATGCCGCGCATGTAGCTGGAGCGGTTATCGAACTTGCCCACGGCAATCGGCACACGCACGCCGGAATAGGCCACGTGGGCGCTGGCGACTTGCTCCACCGGCATCGCGCGGTTGCTCTCGGTGGCGCAACCGGCCACGGTCAACAGCGCCGCGGCGGTGAGGCCCGACAGCAGGATTTTGGACAGTGTCTTCACAGGGTGCTCCTTGGGTGAGGAAATCAGCGTTGCTGGGTTTTCCAAGGAGATAGGCAGCCTGAAAACGTGCTGGCCTGAATTCTTCCCTGAAAGACGGTGATGCAACGGCTGCGGCATTTTACGGGGTCGAGAGCGGTTCTCAAGTTGTTTCGGCCATAGGTCGGGGGGCTTAGCCTACTGCCGACCGCAATACTCAAAGCAACAAAGATCAAATGTGGGAGCTGGCTTGCCTGCGAAAGCAGTAGTGCAGCAACAGACACACGGCCTTCATAAGCACACGTCTACTGTAGGAGCGAGCTTGCTCGCGAAAAACGTCAACGATAAAGCGTGCTTTCTGAATAAACGCGGCGCCTGTAGGTTTTGCGCGAGCAAGCTCGCTCCTACAAAAAAATCCTTAACTCACTGGCATTAGCCCAAGCCCGCCCACCAACAGCCGCCAGCCTTCGCACAGCCCTACTTGAGCTCCTTCACCAGATACTGCGCAGAGATCTGCGTAATCCCGGTCAACGCCCGGCGCAAGGCTTCAGGGTCAGTGCGGTAAGTGAGCGGCGTGTAGCCATAGACGTTCTGGCCATTGAACGGCGTAACCGCTTCAAAGGTGCGCCAGACCATCTCATCGCCGCGATCCATCTGCGCTAACACGTTAAGGGTCGGGTAAATCACACTGCTGAAACCCTGGGTCAGGCGAAAGCCCCACTCGGACACGGTCAGCTGAATCTGCGCATCGGCGGGCTCATCATCGCCGACCACCTTGAGCGTCGAAGTCTTACCCAACTCATCGACAAAGCCCTGCTTGAGCAACACGCCTACATCGAGTTTTTCCGCCTCCATCACCGTCAGAATAGCCACCGGCGTCGGCATCTCGGCCAATTGCCCAAGCTTCATGCCGCCGGCAAACCCGGCGCCACTCAACGCCGCAGTACCCAGCTTGGACGCCCCGCTGGCCATGCCAACACCGGCACCAACCCCGGCCCCCAGGGCCGCGCCCCAGGCCTGATCGCGGCCGAAGTACACCATGTTCTTTTCCCACTTCACGGGCAGGACTTTGACGGTCTTGATCTGCGCGCGGTTTTCGGGAGTGAGGGGGTGGCTGACGCAGCCGCCGAGGATGAGGGTGGCGAAGAGAATGAGGAGGAGGTTTTTCACATTGGTCCTTTAATGTTTGGGGTGAGGCTTTCGGATTTGCATAGTCGTAGTGCGTTTGTTCGTGGGCAGTATGTCGGCAATAGGTGGCAAGACGTTAGCGGCTGCGGGCACGCTCCGAAGCAGCGGCATTTTGATGCCTTGCGCGGGCTTGGTGGTGCGGCTTATAGTCCGGCCGTCGCTCAAAAAGCGACCGGGTTTGGCGACCCGAAGAACGAGCCCTCAATAATCCAGAGAGCTTAATGATGAATCGATACATTCCCCTAACCGGCCACGACTGCACCGTCCCAGCCCTGATCATCGACACCCAGGCACCTCTCGACGTCCTTCACGACGCCGCCGTGCACCGCATTCGGGCCGTCACCCAACTGCTGGAAAACCTGGCCTTCCGCGAACAACTCAGCAGCGATGCCGTAGTACTTTCAGACTTCGCCCATTTGCTGGCCATTCCGCTGCGCGATGGGTGTGATTTGCTGGATGTCATCAGTCGCAGGCTTAATGCCGATCCGTCCTGAGTGAAAATCGGGCGGCCTTTGTGTCGCCCGCTTTGCGCTCAATTCCCTTGGCCACTCTCTTTACGATTTTTCAACCAGGACTGTATCCAAACGCCTACCCCAGTAGGTATTGCATAGGCAAAAACACCGGGTAACATATCTACGATTTCAGGAACAAAAGGGGACAGATTTATTTAATATGCTCTTCAACTCTAATTTAAATAAATCTGCCCCCTTTTCTGCTCTAAAAAAAATATATCCTATATTCGACTCTTCACCGAAACGGCTCCATGCAAATAGATCTGTCCCCTTCGATCGCAGCTCCATTCGAAACAGATTTATTTTTTACTTAGCCATTTAAATAAATCCGCCCCCTTTTCTCTTCCTTTTCTCTCGCCCCCTTTTCTCTCTTTTCTTTTCCCTTAAAACAACAGTTAAAAGACATAACATCCTTTTACGTTAGAAGTTTCGTATCTCCATGACTTTATTAGCCGATCCGCAGCGACAAAAACCGAATATCGACAATCTCTAATCCAACTTATGTAATACCGCCTGCCTCCGTTTTCATCAACAACCTTATCAAAGGTCTTATTTTTATTTACAGGCGACCAATATGAGTCGCCACATCCTCGAGTGCAGTCTTTGTAAAGGTGGGAATCGAAATGAGTACCTACCCATAGATTCATTCCATTTTCCCAATTGGAATGGGAAGGTGCGCAGCCAGCCAAGGCCGACAATAATACTACCAAAAGCCATTTATTAATTTTCACGCTTTTTCTGCGACTCAATTGCTGGGCGGTACTTATCGTACAGTGCTCCATAATTTACAAGCAGAGCAGGCGGCATGCTGCCCAAATTTTCAAAAAACGACATATCAGCTTGTTTGTGAGCTTTCAAGTTAATCATCCAACCATCGTGCAATGTAGCAAACCCATTAAACCCTGGAATTTGGTTTAATATATTGCTGACTGGAGTACCGTGACTGGAATAAAGGGGACAGATTTATTTAATAGGGCTTTACCGCCATCTCGAATTAAAATAAATCTGTCCCCTTTTACTCTTTTATTACATTTCTATTATTTCTATGCACTCAAGACGAACGAACTCACATCACCAAAATTCAAAAACTCTTGAAAACAAGAAGTAACGACACCTATATCTCTAGTTATGAAACTCGCCGGGTAATAGTCGCCCAAAATCTCAACTGAACTTGTCCCCATCGACGTATTATTAAGAGTACGCACGACGTGCTCACCATCTTCAAGGTATTGATTTAGCATCAAAAGATAATTTCCAGAATCAGCGTAAAGATTGATTTCATACGGTCCATATTCAGGCGTCGGTGAAATAGACAACGAAGCGACACCGTCAAATTTTCTATACTTGCTTATAATGGACTTCACATCTTCCAGGGACGGTTGGCGAACAAGAGGGATTTGCAATCTACCGTGTTCAGGATTAAGTGTATACCCTCCAATTATCATCTATTTTTCTCCTTAATGGACTTCATGCCTGACTCCCAGTAATAGTTTTTCGGAAGTCCCGTTTTATCATCTATAGCTTTCACGGTGAGCGATTTCAACTCAGCTTTTTCTGCGGCAGCAGCAATGTCACCTTTGCAGAAACCGCATACATCTTTTCCTGCGACCGTCATGGACATGTCCGCCCCCGCAGTTTTACCAGAGCTATATGCTTGCTGAATCACACCTATTTCTGCGTGGGCATCTTTCATATTTCCGTTTGGATAAAGCTTGCCAGGATTCGTAGCAGCTTTATCTGCAATCCTATCCGTGATCAACGAAGGTATTTTCGGGTCTGCCTCGTTGAGCGGACGAGAGGTCTGATTGACGTCTTGGAAGGTTTGTCCACCTACCTTTCCCTCTGCGGCTACTTTCGGAGCCGCGCCCTTAGCCGCCCCTTCTATAACATTCCTCTCGGCCAGTGCAGCGGTTTCGGAATCCGTAAACATGCTTGTTGCGTTTGCATTCTTAGACGCAGCGCCTTTGGCTGCTCCTAACTCTGCTCCTTCAACGACTCGCCCAGCAACCTTACCTGCCCCTCCTAACCCACCGCCGAACATCATGCCAACCATTTCGGCATGATCACCCTTCATAGTTTGCTGCACCGCGAGGCGCGTGTCGTCCTGATTCTTATCTTGGAAGCCCCGAACGATAGACTGTTCTGCTTTGTTGAGCCCGCCGCTCTGATCATATTTATCCAGCGCTGCATTACCCGCCTCCACGTCTAGGCGCTGCGCATTACAACTCGTAGGATCATCACACTTCAGCAGCGTAATGCCAGTTTTCTTATCGCTGATTCCTGCGTACTTAGTAGCCACATCGCTACGGCAGGATGAAGGGCTGGCTGCCCCACGGCACCCTTTCAAATCCTTAACTAAATCATCAACTTCATGGTGATTTAGGTAGTTATAGGCCGTGGCATTTTTCGCGATTTCAGCACCTTTCTGCACGTCACCGTCAGTCGCACCAGCGGCCGCAATTCCGACCAATTGCGAAGCGGCTAGCAACAACGCTGGATCGCCATCTACCACTTTCGCCAGTGAGGTTACCAGTGCTTCGTTAGCTCCAGCAGCGAGAGCGCCCGTAGCAAAACTGCCGCCGCCAGCTTCACTCAAAAGCCCGCCAACCAAAGCATGCAGAGCGATTTTTTGAGGCCCTGATTCTGACCATTTTTGGCCTTTCGAGTAATCGCCTACAGCGTTAAAGGCGACCGCTTGCAACGTGCTCTGCAACTGCGACCGTAGGGAACTACCGAGATTGTCTCCAAAACTACCGCCTTGAATAGCAGTGCTTAAACTTGCTTGGGCAACTCCTTGCGCCCCCGAATAGACGGCAAACCTACCGATGTCAGACGCGGAACTGAGGTCAAACCCTTTTGTAATGTGATTGACGTTGTCGCCAGTTACACCAAACGCAGGATCAAGCACGCCAGCGGTAAAACCTGCAGCTAACGCCCCAGTTGCATACCCCTTCAAGGCTTTGCTTGACGTAATGTCTTGAAAAGTTGCACCGATGTTTCCGCCGTTATTGATGAAGCTGACGGTGCTTCCACTGGCAACTGAAGTTAACGCAGCAGTTGCCATAACGTTGCCCCAACCGGCTGCTGCGGTCCCAACCGCCGTACCAGCTGAGACCATAGCCGAACTGCCTGCCGCAGCCATTGCCGTACCAGACCCGGCACTGGCACCCGCAGCAGCGCCCGCGACGCTACTTGCGGCCCCAGCCGTCAAAACTGTCACTACGATGATGATCGCCAGCATGGCTCCTTGGCCTAAGCTGGAATGGCTGTACTTGAACGAATCATGCAGTTCCTGCACTTGCCGCCAATCCACATCCCCACGCTTCTCGGCTTCTTTCAACCAAGCCAACTGTGGGTCTGCTTTGGCCATCACATCAATCGTCTGGCTAACCGTGTTCTGATCAATCTGTTTAATGTCGATCTTCAGCCCGTTAACCGCCTTGATCGCCAACTCACCCTGTGCCTTCAACTCACTTTGGCGCAACGTCTCGTCGGTATTACCCTTGCCCTTGGCGCTGGTCCAAGCCAGGTCACCCTTGCTTTTCTCGTGACTCTCCTGGTGCAGGTCTTTGACTGCCTCGAACGTCACCGCACCGCCACTGGTGATCGCCAGGTCGTTACCACTCTCAAGCTTGGCCCGCTGATACAACTGATCACCGCCACTGACCAGTGACAGATCACCACCAGTCTTGATCTCAGTCCCCACATTCGTGACGTGGGTCACCTCATCACGCTTGGTCTTCTTCGCGCCCCAGCCCCCCTTCTCCTTCATGTCGTAAAGGCTGTAGGTGCTGTTCTGCGCAGCCAACAAACTCAACTTATCCCCGCTATACAGATAAGCCTCATTCCCCGCACTGATCCTGCTCGCCACAATCGTGGTATCACGCCCCGCCTGGCTGACAAAATCCCCACCCGCCGTCAGTACGCTCGCCACTTGAGTGGTCTGGTCGTCCGAGGTCTTGATGCGCTTTTTGCCGTCCTTTTCCTTGCCCTCGACGTTGTGCATGTCGCTGACCGAGGCGACGTTGAGGTCGCGGCCGGCGGCGATGTTGAGGTCTTTGCCGGCGGTGGCGGTGCTGCCAATGATGTTGACGTCTTGCCCGGCCTGCATGTTGAGGTTGCCGCCCGCCGTGACGCTGGCGGCGAGGTTTTTGACGTCGGTGGTGATGCTGGATTTCTCGCCGCCGTCGCGGGTTTCGTGTTTGACGCGGGTGTCGCTGGCGGCGATGAGGTTGAGGTCGCGGCCGGCGGTGAGGTTGGCGTCGTTGCCAGCGGTGAGAGCGCCTCGGTTGGTGAGGTCGCGGCCGGCGTCGATGGCGAGGTTTTCGCGGGCGACGATGGTGCCGGCGCTGGTGTCGGTGAGGGTGCGCATGCCGGCGCCGTCACGTACCTGGATGGCGGTGGTCTCGTTGGTGATGTCGCCTTTGAGCGCCGTGAGGCTGACTTGTTTGCCGCGGATTTCGCCGGCCATGGCGTTGCGGATGCTGTCTTGGGCGAGCAGGTTGAGGTTGTTGCCGGCTTCGACCAGGCCGCCGGTGTAGATGCTGCCGCTGCTGATGGCGGAGAGGTTGTTGCTGGCGCGCAGGGTGCCGACGTTGATCAGGTCGCCACCGGTGACCAGGTTGAGGTCGCGGCCCTGGATAAGGCTGTTGCCGCGCACGTTGCGCGAGTCGGCCTGGGCCAGGTACAGCACCGGTACGAGCACGGTCTGGCCGTCGATGACGCGGTTTTCCATCCACACGATGTCGTGGGTCAGGGCGCCGACTTGCTGGTCGGTGAGGGCCACGCCCAGGCTCAGGCGCAGGGCGTCTTTGCTGGCGAGGCCGTTGTCCATCAGGTAGCGGAACTGGTCGGCGTCGCTGTACAGGCCGCCGGCGAGGAAGCGCTGGCCGGTTTGCGCGAGCACGGCGTCGCGGATCAGGCGGGTTTCGTACTGACCGTCTCCGAGGCGGCGCCAGGCGTTGTCGGCGTTGAAGCCGAGCTTGCCGAGCAGGTAGTCGGAGCTGAGGAAGCCCGATACGGAAGTGAACTCGGGGTTGGTTTCGATCAGGTAGTGGCTGGCGGGGTCGGCGTTTTTGACGAACAGGCCGTACTCGCCCTTGGGCAGTTGGAAGGTGGGCGAGGTGGTGGGGTCGACCGGGGCGAAGGCTGTGCCGGTGTAGTCCACGGGCACGAAGCCGCCACCAGGGGCCACGCCTACCACGGGCAATACGCTGCCGGGCGCCTGGGCGCTCGGGTCGTTGGCGTGTTTGCTCAGGTTGATGTTGATGCCGCCGACGGGGATGCCGGTCTGGTCGTCGCCGAGGGTGCCGGTCAACTGGGCCAGGGTGTTGTTGTGTAGCGTGCCGTTTTGCAGGGTGCGGGCGACATTGAGGCTGACCGTGCCGCCCGCTTGCAGGGTGGCGTCGTAGCCGGGGCCGCTGTTGTTGGTCCAGGTGGTGACGTCACTTGCGTAGGCGAACGGCAGGCTATTGGGTGAGCGGCTTTTGAGTTCTTCGAAGCGCGCCTTGTCGAAATTCCCGGCCGCCGTGGCCGCATTGAACGCGGGCACATCGACATATTGCATGCGTTCAAACAAATCGTCGGAGACGTGACCTGGCGTGCCGATGACAAGCTTGCGCTGGCCCGTGCGCGTGGCGGCGCCCTGGTTGAGCAGGTCACCGGCAGTGATGCTCAGGTCGCCATTGGCGGCCATCAGGCTGTGGCGGTTCTGCACGTTGTCGCCTTGCAGCAGCATGTTTTTGCCCGCCACCAGGCGCGCCGCTACCGAGTCCTTGGTCGCCGCCTCAAGGTACGTCTCGTAGATGGTGATCTCGCCGCGTTCCCAGTTGTCGCTCTCGCCGCAGTGCTGGCCACAGATCCAACTCAAGCTGCCGGTGGTCAGCGTTTGCCCGAGTTCGAATTCATCTTTGGCGTTTTCGATAAAGCCCGCATTGATGGCGATCGAGCCTTCGCTTTCCACGGTGCCGGAGCGGTTGCTGAACAGCACGGCACGCCCGCCATCGCGGGCGGCGAAGCTCAGGTTGCCTTTGCTGTAGACATCGCCATAGCTGTTGCTGAAGCCATTGCTGCGCAAGGTCATGTCGCCGCCGCTGAACAGCAGCGTATCGGCGGCATTGGTGATGCCGTTGACTGCGGTGAGGTTCACTGCGCCCTGGGCACCGAGGGTGCCACGGTTGTTGATTTGCGCGGCGGCGATGTCCAGTTGCTGGCGGGCGGTGAGGAACCCGAGGTTGTCCAGGGTGCCGCCCAGGGTCAGGCGCGCATTGGTTGCGGCCAGGCGGCCGCCGTTCTGGCTGAGGTTGTTGGCGGCGACGGTGAGTGTTTGCAGGGCCGAGACGCGGCCGCTGTTGGTGATATCGCCGGTGGTGATGCTGATGTCACTGTCGCTGAGCAGTTCGCCGCCGTTGTCCAGGCTGGCCACGTTGAGGATCAAGCCCTTGGCGCTGGCCATGCGGTCACCGGCCTTGAGGGCCAGCCCTTGGTCGCTCTTGTAGGTGAGCACGTCGTTGAGTTGCACACGGCCCAGGCCGTCGACTTTACCGAATGCCCAGTCGGCGCTGCCCATGCCCTGGATATTGCCCTGGCTGCCTTCGAGGCTGGCGGTGTTGAGGTGGAACAGGCCGGTGCCGGCGTGTTGCAACATGCCGTTCTGGTTGTTGACGCTGGCGGCGTCAAGGCTGAAGGCCTGGCTGCCGAATTCGAGGGTGCCGTTCTGGTTGTTCAACGCACCGCTGAGGTTGAGCTTGCTGCTGGCGCCGCCCAGGGCACGCAGTTGGCCGTCGGCGCTGTTGTCCAGGTTGCCGCCGGTGAGGGTCAGGCCCTGGTTGGCTTCGATCAGGCCGCCCTGGTTGCTGAGGGTGCCACGTGAGGTCAGGTTGATCTGGTTGCCGCTGATCTGGCCGCCCGCGCTGTTGTCGAGGCTGGCGCCGCTGACGGTCACTTGTTCTTTACCGAACAGTTTGCCGCCACGGTTGGCCAGGGCTTCTACGGTCAGTTGCAGGTTACCGACCAGGCTGGCCATCAGGCCGCCGCTGGCGTTGTCGACGCTGCTGGCGGTGACGCTCAGGCTGTCGCCCTGCACGGTGCCGCCCTGGTTGTCCAGGCGGGTGGTGTTCAGTTCGGTGAGGGCGCCGCCGCTGAGGATCAGGCCCTTGCGGTTGCTCACATCCTGGCCGCTGTAGCTCAGGCCTTCGGCGCCGGCCAGCAGTTGGCCGTTGTCGTTGTTCAGGTGCTGGGCGGCGATGTCCAGGCGCTTGCCGCGCAGGGTGCCGCCGTCGTTGTTGAGGGTGGTGAGCTGCTTGACCAGCACGCTGCGTTCGCCTGCGTCGATCTGGCCGCCGACGTTGGTGAGCAGGTCGCTGACCTTGAGCACCACATCACCGCCATCGCTGACCAGCGCGCCTTTGTTGCTGTTGGTGAAGGTCTGCGCGGTGACGTCGACGGTCTGGCCCAGCAGGATGCCGGCGCTGTTGTCGAAGCGCTCGCCTTGCAGTTGCAGCAGGCCCTCGCTCTGGATGCGGCCCTGGGCGTTGAGCAACTGGCCCGGGCCTTTGAGCAGCAGGCTTACGCCCTGGGCACCACCGGCCAGCAGGCCGGCGTTGCGGTTGTCGAGGCCCGAGG
Organism: Pseudomonas sp. WS 5503; assembly: GCF_012985385.1. NCBI lineage: Bacteria > Pseudomonadati > Pseudomonadota > Gammaproteobacteria > Pseudomonadales > Pseudomonadaceae > Pseudomonas > Pseudomonas sp. WS 5503. Next base: position 52,167 of record NZ_JAAQWI010000003.1, on the reverse strand, counting down.
CGCGCACGTCGAGGTGGTCACCCAACACGCGCCCGGCGCGGTTGTCGATATCGCCGCCGGCCACGTCGAGCAGCAGTTGCTTGCCGACGATGGTGCCGCCCTGGTTATCCAGGTTGGCGGCGTGCAGTTCCACATCGCCCTGCCCGGCCTGCAAGCGGCCCTGGGCGTTGTTGAGCTGTTGCGCGGCGGTGAGGGTGAGCTTGCCGGTGTCGGCGCTCAGTACGCCGCCTGCGTTGCTGCTGAGGGGGCCGGCCTTCACGTTCAGGTCGGTGCTGGCCTGGGCGAAACCCTGGTTGTTATTGAAGGTGTTGGTAACGGCGAGGTTGAGCGCGCCGCCGTCAGCCTGGATCAGGCCCTTGAGGCTGTTGTCGAGGTTGCTGGCAGTGACGGTCGCGGTCTTGGCCACCAGTACGCCGTTCTGGTTGTTCAGGTTGCCGGCGTTGACGGTCAGGTCGTTGGCGATGACTTGCCCGCCGCTGTTGTTCAGGTCGGCGCTGGTGAGCACCAGGCGGCCACCGGCCATTTCGATACGGCCCTGGCGGTTGTCCAGGGAGGCGCTGTTGAGCGTGGCGGCCTGGCCTTCGCCGAAGCGGATCAAGCCGCCGAGGTTGACGATGGCCGGCGAGTTGATCGCCAGGCTCTGCTCGCCAAACAGGCGAGCGCTGGCGCCCTGGTTGGTGAGTTTGGCGCTGCTGACCTCGACGGTCTTCGCCTGGATGATCGCGCCCTGGTTGGTCAGCGCCTGCGCGGCGGTAATCGCCAGTGCGCGGCTGGCCAACAGGTTGCCGCTGGTGGTGACGGTTTGCGCGTTTACCACCAGATCGCCGGTGGTGTTGCGGCTGTTATCGGCGGCGACGCCGGCTTCGATGATGCCGGGGTTGTTCACGCTGGCCGCGTTGATTTCGATGCGCTGGCCGGCGGCGATGCTCTTGCGGTTGACCAGGGCCTGGGCGCTGGTGACCTGCACGTTGCCGTTGGCGTAGACCTTGTCGGTGAGGTCGACGTTTTGCGCGGTGACCTTGACGTTACCGGTGGCCGCCGCCTGCGCCATGCTGAGGCGCCCATTGGCGTCGAGCTGAATATCGCCACCACTGGCCGCCAGCGTGCCGTCGAGCTTCACGCCCACACCGGCCTCGGTGCCCACCAGTTTGATCGCGCCGGCATACATGCCGCCCAGGGCCGAGGAGTCGATCGCCAGCTCGGGCTTGGCGCTGCCGTCATCGGCACGGGCGGTGGTTTTCAGGCTTTGCGCGTCGACGTCGTTGCGCCCGGCGATCACGTTGAGTTCGCGGGCGTTGATTTGTGCGTTGATCTTGGCCGAGCGGGTGATGATATCGAAGCGTTCGACATTGCTGGCGTTCAAGCCTTCGCCGTCGATGGTCACGGCGCCGCCATCCACTTCATAGCGCTGCAACTGGCCGCTTGCATCGAGTACCGGTTTGCCGGTGGTGAGGGTGACGTTGGGGGTGTTGATAAAGCCGCAACCGCTGCACGTCACGCCGTACGGGTTGGCGACGATGACCTTGGCCGACTGCCCCGCCACTTCGGTATAGCCGCGCAACTGGCTGGGGCTGCCGCCGTTGACTTCGTTGAGGATGACGTTCGCCGCGCCGCCCTTGAGGTTGGGGTTGCCGACAATGATCCCGCCCAGTTGGGTGTTAGTCATGGTGCCGTTGGCGTTGTTGAGGATCACGCCGTTGGGGCCGACGTTGTAGTCCTTGAACTGGTTATGGGACAAGCCCGCGCCATTGGGGGTAGCGATGTTTACCACCGGCACGCCATTGCCCGCCGCGCCCACGGTGGTGCCCGGCGCACTCACCACAATGCCCTCGGCCTGGGCCAGCAGCGGCTGCCAGAACAGTGCGTTGGCAAGGATCAACGCCAGCCCGCGCTTGGGCAGGCCGAAGAACGCGTCCCGGCGCTTCAGGGCGGCAGAAGGTTGGCGGGCCAGGAAGGCGAATTGGCGAACATCCATTGTCAGGCTCTCATGCAGCGGGGCGTTGAATTACAGGAAAAAATCCATGCGGAAGTAGATCGGCGCTTCGCGCTCGGTAACCACACCGGGTCTTTCTAACGAATGGGCTAAGGTCACGCTGGTGCTGACGTGTTTGCCACGGGCGAACAGCTCCAGGGAGTTGCTGGACACCCGGCCATGAACGTTGTCGTTGTAGCGGTCGTTGCGGATCACGCCCTGGTCGTAGCCGACACTGGCGCCGTACTCGGCGAAGGCCGGGCGCATCCAGTCGAGGGTCACCGGGCGCGCCCAGCGCACTTCGTTGCGCCAGTAGCCGCCGCTGTCGCCGGTCAGCAACTGGTCCTTGAAACCGCGCACCGAGGCCGAGCCGCCGAGGCTCATGCGCTGGGGCGAAAACAGAATGTCTTCGCTGCGTTGGCCGGTGGCCAAACTGCTGAAGCTGAACGACTCGCCCCACAGGCTGAACGGTTGCAGGTAGCTGACGGTGGCGGTGTATTTGCGGTAGCGCGAATTGGGCTGGCGCCGACCGAGCGGGTCACGCTCGTCTTGAGACTGGGCGTCGAGCAGGCCGATGCCGCTTTGCATGCCAAGGTCCAGGTTGACGAAGGCACTGCCGATGCGCCGACCGTGGTTGACGCCCAGTTGCAGTTCGCTGAGGCGGTTGCTGCTGGCCTCGGTGCGTGCGTCGAGGATGTAGTTGTTGGTGCGCAGGTGCGCCAGGCCGACGTTGACCGAGGTCTTGCTCACATCGTCGCGATGGATCACCCGCTCGGCGCGCAGTTGGTGGTTCTGGTTGTCGCCGTCCTGCTTGAATTTGAAGCCGTCGGTCACGCCGTAGGTGCGGTAGTCGCTTTCGCTGTAGGTGTAGCTGAAGTTCCACCAGCCCCAGGGCAGGTTGTAGTAGAGCATGGTGTTTTTCGAGGTTTTCTGGTGGTCGCTGATGGCGTCGTGGCCGCCGCGCAGCATCAGTTGGTCGCCCAGGCCGAGTGGGCTGTCCCACTCAAGGCCAGCGCCCCATTGCTGTTCGCCGGTGCTTTTCTGCCCATCGTTGTTGCGCGACAGGCTGGCGCGCCAGGGCTTTTGCGCGGTGTTCTTGACCACCACGTCGCTGCCGCCGATTTGCTTGCCGGGGGTGAGTTCCATCTGCGCCTGTTTGGACGGCAGGCGGTTGAGCTGGTCCACCAGTTGCTCGATTTCACGCAGGTTAAGTGCTTCGCCAACTTTGCCGGGAAAGGCCATGGCCAGTTCGCGGTCGGTCACCGTGCTGCCTTCGGCGCTGCGCAACGCTTCGAGTTTGCCTTCCACCACCAGCACTTGCAGATGGCCGGTGGAGAGGTCTTGCTGCGGCAGGTAGGCACGGCTGGTGACGCGGCCTTTGCCGAGGTAGTAGTCGGTGATGGTTTTGAGCAGGTCGTTCAGTTGGGACACGCCCAGGCACTGGCCGATGTAGGGCTTGAGCAAGCGCTCGCGGTCGGGCGCCGGCAGGCTGTCGGCGCCTTTGAGTTCGATGGTTTTGATCGGGAAGCAACGGGTGTCGGCCGGGGTTGCCGGGGCTTGGGGCTTGTCCGCTTTGCCGGGCAGATCCTGCAGCTCCTGGAGGCGCCGCTGTTGCTCTTCAAGCAAGCGGTTCTGCCGGTCGCGGATCAAGTCTTGATCGCCAGGCGTGGGGGCGGCGGATGCACTGTTCAGGCCCATGCAGGTGAGCAGGAGGGTGCAGAGCAGTAACCGGGTCCGTGGCAATAACGAAGACATGTTCGATCCATCGAAAATCAAGGGCCGCGAAACTAACATCGAACTTCCAGCCCGCCTAGAAACGGGCGACGTGGAGCCGTTCGACTGATTAGCTTTCTAACCTGTTGATTATTAATGATAATTTTTCATCAAAAGAGTTTAAGTCGGGCACTTGCAGTGATTATTCCGACAAGTGGCAACTGTTTTGATGGCGATTCGACGAATGACTTTCCGACTGCCATTACTTAGCCATCAGATGTTCGCCGAGTTAGGTTAGTACCGGAGAAGGGGGAAAAGTTCGCGGGGGTTTTGTGAATTGGATCCCATTTATCGGAATTGCGACACGTGCGTTGAATCAGGTGGGGAGCACTCGCGCCATTTTGTAGGAGCGAGCTCGCTCGCGAAAAACTCACAGGCGCCGCGTTTATTCAGAAAGCACGCGTTATCGCTGGCGTTTTTCGCGAGCAAGCTCGCTCCTACATAATGCCCTTGTCTTTGTCGGGTACCAGGGTCAGGCCGGGGCGTTCGACGTCGCGGGAGACGTGGGACTTCACTTCTTCGACGCCGCCCTCTTCATCGTTGTGAATCACCAGCACGCCGGGGCGGCGCAGTTGTTCGAGGTCGCCGTCGCCCAAGTTGAAACTTTCACTCAGGTGCTGGTCGCTCAGCGCATTGGCCTCGGCACGGCGCTGGGCGAATTTGCGCCCGCGATGCTGCTGATAACGTGCCCAGCTGATCAGGATCACCGCATTGAACAGCGCGATCCACAGGTAAACCTGCAAGGTGTTGAGCGCAGCAAAGATAGGCGCCTCGATGCGTGGACCGCCGTGGGTTTCAAGCATAGCGCTGATGCCTCGCGCCAGCAGCCAGATCAACCCACCCCAGGCCAGCAGGGTCAGCAGCACATCGACGATCCACATCAGTGTGTTTTGGCGAGTTCTGACCAGTTTCATGATCACGCCTCCTCTTGTGCAGGTTTGATACCGCGGTCCGGGCTGACCCAGCGGGCGCGTTTCTGATGCTGGTTGAACAACACCTTGGGAAAGCTGACCAGGGTGGTGAGCAGGCTGACCAGCCAGAACACCATCGGGTACCACACGGTCCAGAACAGGGTTTTCCACAGGTCTTTTTCGTAGCGTCGGTCGATCAGGATGCTCACCGCAAACTGCAGCAGGCACACCATCGCCAGCACCAGCCCGGTGAACGCGGGCGGCACCAAAGAGCTCACGGTGATCGCCGCCGGCAGCGAGACGAATTTACCCACGGCCCAGAAGATCACCGACAGCAGGAAGGTAAAGGCCCAACCGGTAGACAGGCAGTACTCGAACAGCAGCGGCCACAGGTAGCGGTGGCGCCATTGCCAGATGCCACGGATGTTCTTGAACAGCACTTCAGCGCCGCCCTGGGCCCAACGCAGGCGTTGTTTCCACAGGCCGCCGACGGTTTCGGGCATGAGGATCCAGCACAGCGCGCGCGGCTCGTAGAAGATCGCCCAGTGATCGAGTTGCAGCTTCCAACTGACATCGATGTCCTCGGTGATCATGTCGGTGCTCCAGTAGTCGATGCGGTCCAGGGCCTTCTTGCGAAACGCCACCCCACCACACCGGAGACCGTGAAGATCCGACCGAATACCCGCTGGGTACGCTTGATCAAACCGATGATCGAGGAGAACTCGCCCACCTGCACCCGGCCGATCAGGGTCGAGCGGGTACGAATGCGCGGGTTGCCGGTGACGGCCCCCAGGCGCGGGTTGTCGAGCATCGGCGCGACCATGTAGGCGGCCGCGTTTTTGTCGAGCAAGGCATCGCCGTCGATGCACACCAGGTATTCGCTGCGGGCGGCCACGGCGCCCATGCGCAGGGCCACGGCTTTGCCCTGGTTCTGCGCCAGGTGCAGCACGCGCAAGCGCGGGTGTTGCAACGCCAGGGCATCGAGAACTGCGGCGGTGTTGTCGCTGGAGCCGTCGTTGACCGCGATCACTTCGATGTTCGGGTACAACTGGCCGAGGGCCGCGCCAATGGTGTCAGCGACGTTATCGCCCTCGTTGTAGCAAGGGATGATGATCGAGATCAGCGGCTCGCCGGCCAGGGTCGGCGCCGGCGTGTCTTCTTTCCACGGCCAGTGGCGTTCCCAATGCAGCCAGAAGTAAAGGCCACCGGCGATCCACAGCGCCGACATGAACAACGGGTAGAAGAACACGAAGTCCATCAGGAACTGCCCGGTCACCAGGAAGATCAGGCCCAGGGGCAAGCCCAGTACCAGTGCCAACACGAATAGAGCCAGGATTCTGTCAACCATGATCAAGGGTTCCATTGGTTGGAGAGGGCCGGACGAATAGTTTTCAAGTCCGGGGAGTTTTCCAGGAAGTTGTCCGGGTAGTAGCCGAAACTGGTGACGCCCTCGCGTTTGAGTACACCCATCCACTCTGCCAATTGCTCAGCGCTGATATCCGGTGCGGCCTGGGTACGCCAGTCTTTGGCTTGCAATTCGAAGATGGTTTTTTCCATGGCGCCGGGGCGCGCCTTGACCGTGGCGATGAGTTTTTCCAGCCAGGCGTTGGAGGTCTTCACTTCCTGGCCTTCCATCAACGGCATCGCCATCGGCGCGGTCCAGTCGTAGGCCTGGAGGAAGTCATCAAGGTTCTGCGCGAACCAGGTTTCGCTGCCAGGGTTGAGCATCGGCTCGGCGAAGATATTGCGCGCGGTGAGTACCTGCGGCCCACGGATAGCGCGGACCTTGGCGGTGAGCTCATGGGTGAAGTCGATCAGGTAGCGGCTTTTGAAACGGGTCCAGCGCTGCATCACGGCAGGGTCAGCCCGCAGGGCGGCGATGCTGTCCGGCAAACCTTGGGCCGCATAAGCCTTGAGCGCTGCGGGGCTGGCGTCTTCGAAGTCGTTGAACACCGCATCATCGTGGTAAAGGATGCCGTCGATCGGCCCTACACGCGCCAGGTCTTGGTAGATCTCACCGATGATCTGCCGCACCTTGGGATCAAACGGCGACAGGCGCTTGTATTGATCCGGGTCGGGGCCGACCTGGCCGGTTTTCGGGTCCCAGCGGGTGACACGCGGCAGCTTGGGGTCCAGGGCAAAACTCAGCACCGGCATCCAGGCGTACACACTGGCATGGGCACGGGTGTGCAACTGCCAGGCGACACGGTTGAAAAGATCGGCCCGCATCGGCAGGTGACGGTTAGGGAAGTACAGCGAATGCACCAGGCCGTCGCCCTTGGGGTCGGCGAAGGCTTGCAGGAACACGGTGCCAGCACCCATGTCCACCACGCGCTGAACCAGCACGTCGAGGTTGCGTGCCTGCTGGGCCGGGTCGGGGTCGTACACGTTGTCCAGGTCTACGTGCAGCACGCGCATCGGCGCTTTGGTCTGCACGGCGACCATGCTGTTGGCAAAATGCTCGCCGTCCGGGTCTGAGGCCACCAGAAAGCGTGGGCTGTTCATCAGGTTGCCGAGGTCGTCGAGCCCGTCCTCCAGGGTCAGCGCCATCTCGTAGCCGTGCTCGCCGACCACCGCCAACGAGGTGCCATCGGCGGCCCCGTACGGCCACACCCATACACGCGGCGCCTTGCCGGTGACGGTTCGGATTTTGTTCGAAATCGCGGCGACGTCAGCCCGCATACGCGCCTGGAACTGCGCTTCGCTTTCGTAGCCGTTGGTTTTGGGGTCAAAACTTCGCGTGGTGGCGGCCGGTTCCAGGTTGCCCTGGGGGTTGGCCAGGATGCCCTTGTGATTGGCATCGGTGTGGGCGGCGATTTCCACCAGGCCAGACTGCGACACCTCGCGAATCTGCTGCCACGTCAGGAACTCTCCCCGTGGTCGTGGCGTACCGGCAAAATCCACCGGTTGGTTCAACGGCGTGTCGATCCAGGACCCCACCGGTGCCAGCAATGCAGGCCAGTGGTAGGCACGCAGAATCGGCATCACGCGGGTGTAGAAGCTGGAATAACCGTCATCGAAGCTGAGCATCACCGCCTTGGGCGGCAATGCCGGGCCGCCGCGCCGGGCTGCCAGGATCTGGTCGACGCTGACCGCCTGGTAGCCGTTTTCACGCAGCCACGCCAGCTGCTCGATCAAACGCTCTGTGCGCACCGCCACCACGGCTTGATCGGGGTCGCGATCTTCTACGTCGTGATAGGCAATGCCCAAAAAGTGGTTCTTCGGCCACGGCGCTTCGTTGGGCGCTATCGGCCGTTCGGCGGGTGGAGTGTAGGGCGCGGGTTGTTGGGCGCAGGCGGCGGCCAGCATTACACCCAGGACCAACAAGCAACGGCTGAGGACGGTCATGGTCAGGCTCTTTTAGAAACGGTAAGTGAGGTCGACGAGCAGGCGCAGATCGCGTTCGCGATCACCGTCATAAGGTCGGCTGATCAGGCTGAGGTTGGCGCCCATTTCCAGTACGTCATTCCAGCGATAGCGTTGGCCGTAGCCAATCAGGCCAATACCGCCGGTGGAGTAGTCACGCTGGCTGTAGGTACCCGCGCCGATTTGGAACTGCTGACTCCACTGGGTTTCGTAGCGGTGATAGAGCACGTGATTGACGTTGATCATGGGCAACACCGTGAAGTCCGACTTCGGGTTGAAGTACACGGTGTCTTCCTTGCTGTTGCGGCTGGCGCCCACTTCCAGGCCCAGGTCCACTTGCACATGGGGCGAGCTGTAGAGGCCCTCGCGGCCGGTGAGCAATGCTTCGAAGCGGTCGTTGCCGTCGCTGAAATGGGACGGGCTGAGGGTCAGTTTCCACTCGCGGCTTTCGTTGGCGCGCCAGCGGATAAAACCGCTGCCGCCGTTGGCTGTGACACCGTCATTCAGGGCCCGCAACGGCGTGGTGCTGAGCAAATAGCCAAGGCTGCCGCCGTATTGCCAGTGGTCGTTGATGTCGCGGGCAATCGACACGCTGGCGCCTTGCTTGGAACCGTCGCCATAGGAATGGTTGGACACTTCGGCTTCGATGGTCATGTCACGGGTGCGACGCTCCACGCCCACGCGCTGCCAGCGATGTTGGCCAGTGCCCTCCTGGAAGTCGGCGGTGGCATAGCCGGCACCGGCAAACAGGCGCCAGTCTTCGTCGATGGGAGGCGTGTAGATCACGCTTTCAATGCCCCAGTCTCGGCTGCCGGAGACGGCACCAGCGTCGTTGTTATTGCCGCCACCGTAGCTCTTGCCGGTGTAGGCCTCGACACGCAACTCGGCCATGTCGTGCACATCGCGCAGGCGGCTCAGGCGCTGCACCTGACGGTTGTCCGGGTTACGGGCGAGCACGTCGTCGGTGAGCGCGTCCATCTGCCGCCATTCTTGCAAGTCCATGGCGGTATAGGCTTGGGAGACTTCCAGATCGATATCGCGGGGAGCCTGGGTTTCAGTTTCCTTGAGCGTGCCTTCGGCGCGACGCGGCCAGTCGCGGGCGCGGTACATGTCGGCCTGGGCCAGGCGCAGGCCCACATTGCCCGGTGCCTTGGCCACCAGGGCTTCCAGGCTGGCTTCGCTGCCGGGCAGGTCACCGCCATAGGTACCGGCCTGGGCGGATAATTGTTGGGCGTCCATCCAGTTGTCATTGGGGTTACCAATGGGCAAGCCCTTGAGCTCAACGCGGGGGTTTTGCTCCTTGGCCAGGTTGTTGGCGACCTGGCGAGCCTCTTCGACCTTGTCGCTTTCCAACAAGGCGTAGAACAGCGCCGTGCTGTCATCGACCCGATAGCTGGCATCGGTGTCGGGGGCGGTGAGTACCTGGCGGTACAACGGCTCGGCCTTTTCCGGCTGGCGCTGTTCCAGGTAAGAGCCGGCAACCCAACGCAACGCGTAGGTAGGCAGTTGCACGCCTTCGCCAGTGAGGGTCTGGTAATCGCGGATCACCTCGGCATGCCGTGCTCGCGCTTTGAGCGCGCCCAGGCGGTCAATGCGCCAGCGGATGACGTCGTCCTTGGCTGTGGCGTCCGGCGCCCAGCGACTGATCAGTTTGTCGTAGTCCTGCAGGGCACGGTCTGCGATGACGTAGCGTTCCTTCTCGCTGCGTGTGGCGAACTCAGCCATGCGCACACGCTCGGCGGCAAGGTCACCTTCGAGGCGGCGCTGGGTGACTGCGTCCACCAGCCCCGGGCGCTTGGCCGAGAGGCGCAGTGCCGGCTCCGGCAGCCGCGCCTTTTGCAGGGCAACGATGTATTCACGCGCCACTTCGGGTTTATCGCCCGCCCGGATAAAGGCTTGGTCGAATTCGAACAGCGCGTCGTAGTTCAGGCCGGCACGTGTCAGTGCATATCCCAGGGCCATGCGGCGGTTGGGGTCATTGGGTTGCGCCGCCACCAGCGTGCGCAGGCGTTGCACCGCTTCGTTGGCTTTGCCGCCATCGGCCTGGGTGAGGGCCTGGCCCAGTTGCAGGTCGACGTTATTGGGTTCACGCAGCAGCGCCTGGCGATAGACCGCTTCGGCCTGAGCCCACTGCTTTTGATTGCGATAAGTGCGCGCCACCGTGGCGAGTGCCTGGGTGGTGAGGTTGCGATGCTTGCCTTGCGCCTCGTACACCTTGAGCACTTCAGCATCTTGCCCGGCCCAGCCGGCGATCACCAGGTGGTCGCTGACCTGGCCTGGGGTCTGGCGTTCGGCGGAGAGTTGGCGAAGTTGGGTCAGCGCCGGCGTGAAGTGACCGTTGCGGGCCTGGATGATCAGGGCGTCGTAGGCAGGGTCGGCAAATGCAAGGCCTGGGACCAGCAATTGGCTGCACAGTGCGGCTCCGATAAGCAGACGCAACCGGCCTGAGGCACTGTAGGGGTGGTTTCGCAGCATGTCGTGAGCTTCCTTACACACGGAAAGCTCTAACGATAGATGGTCCTGAGCGAAACGCTTCAGGGTGTCGGCGTCTCGGGACCCGACCTAGCTTTCCTGTAGGAACTATCCCTTAGGGAAGTAGGGGGAAGCACAATTCAGAACAATTGTTCAGAATTGTACGACCGCGATTTTTTGCCCTCACACAAAACAAAAGTGGGAGCCGGGTTTGTGTGGGAGCCGGGCTTGCCCGCGATGCAGGCACCTCGGTCGTCCAGCCAGACCGGGGCGATGCTATCGCAGGCAAGCCAGCTCCCACACAAGCCAGCTCCCACATTTTTTACTGCATTTCAGGTTTATTGGGCGCCGCTGACCGCACCGGCTTTGGACATCACAAAGCTGAGGAACTGCTCAACGGTCATCTTCTGGCCGTTGAAGGTCACCTCGTTGTTGGCGTAGTGCAGCTTGGAAACCACGTCGGTGCCCACCAGGGTCGCCAGTTGAGTACCGACCGCCATGCTGCTGACCATCTCGGCCGCCATCTGCGATTGCTGTTCGATGGCTTGCGGGTCGGTCACGCCGCCCACCTGGGCTTGCAGGGCCGCCACGTCGCTGATCATCGGCTTGGACAGGGTCAGGTTGGCATCCAGCAGCGAGACCATTTGCTTGCCCAGTTCAACCGGCGGCAGCTCCATGGACGTTGGCTTGGCCAGGTCCACCACCAGGTTGAACTTGCTTTCGCCACGGGTGGTTTTGAGCGACAGGTTTTCCACGGCCAGTTGCGGCTTGGCGGCCAGCACCTGGTTGACGTTGGCTTCTGCCAGGGCTTGCTCGGCTTCGGTCATTTGCAGCTCCGGCACCGGTTGACCGGCAGCAGCGGCAGCTTGCACCGGTTGCATCTTGTCCTGGTAGAGCTTGGTCAGCACCAGCATCGCCGGAATGTCGACGTTCTTCATGCTCACGGCCATGGCGGCCGAGCCTACCGCTTTGCCCTGGTAGCCGATCTCGTCGATCTTGTAGTCGACGCGGCCAGCCAGGTTGTTGTCCTTGGTTTCGCTGGAGTCTTTCTGCTCGAAACCCTTGAGGGTCAGCACGGCTTTCTGCGGGCCGAAGGTGACCTTGGTGTCGGTCAGCTCCACGGTGTTCTGGCCGGTGTAGAAACCGAAGGTGGTTTTTTCCAGGTTGCTGGCGACGGTCAAGCCGGCCAGCTCCGCTTCGAACGGTGCGCCTTCGGCGTCCACTGCGGCAACCTTGAGGCTGTTCATGAAGCCTTCGGCCTTGACCTTCTGGCCTTCGGCGCTGCTGTCGAAGTTGAGGTTGGCGCCGGAGAAGCTCACCGAGGAAGTGGCGTCCTTGAACTCCAGGGGCAGCAATTCGATGTTGCCGCTGACCGAACGGCTATAGCCGATATTCGCCACGCCTTTGAGCGGCGACACGTCTTTGCTGGCGGCGAACCATTTTTCGGTGGTGGGGTTCTTTTCCAGTTCGTAGTGACTGGTGGCCATGACCGGCAACCACTTGAGGGTCACCAGGCGCGAGAACGGCAGCGGGCCGTGTTCGATGTGGTCGACGAACAGCAATTCGGGGTTCGGGTTGTCTTCGCCGAACACGCTGCCTTGGCCCTTGAGGCGATAGTGCGCGGTGCTGCTGAACACGCCACGGTCCAGGGACACCAGCTCCAGGGTCACGCTGCCATCGACGCCGGCCATGGAGGTCTGCAGTTCTTTATTGGCGCTCTGGATAGCGGTTTGCAGGACCGGCTCCAGTTGTTTACCGGTGTACCAGGCACCGCCCGCACTGACGGCGCCGACGGCGACAACAAAACCCAAGAAAACAACGGCTGGCTTATTCATGAAGTGACCTGATCAAATCCTGTGAGAAGTGGGCTGTCTTCCTTGAACCCTGTAGGGGTTCCTGTAGGAGCGAGCGTGCTCGCGAACAACGCATAGGCATCGCGTTCATTCAGAATGCACGCGTTATCGTTGGCGTCTTTCGCGAGCAAGCTCGCTCCTACAGTCGTGGCCCGTGTGGCCAAAGGCTGGGGAAGATTAGCACTGGCGGGCGTAAACGGCCCAACCTTTCAGAGGGATCAGTTCAGCAGGAGTTCAGGAGTACTCCTGTTCGACTTCATCCAGTTGGTGATCAAAACTCTTCAAGCGTGCGGTCCAGGTGTACACCAGCACCTCGAACTCACGATGTATCACGGCATTGCCGGGGGTGTCGGCCTTGGGGTCGCAAAAGTCCAGCTGGTAGCGCTCCCGGGCCATTTGCGTGGCCACGTCGGACAATTCCCGCGCGTTATCCAGCCAGTGCCTACCGTCAGCAACTTGCCGATCCAGCAGCACACATTGTTTTTTCAGGACTTCGAGGCTTTTTTCCAGCGGCGTGCCTGTGAGGTCGCCCATGACTTCCTGGAACGTGCGCCCCGGCTGCCAGTAACTGCCCCAGAAATAGCGATCGAACACGGTTTCGACACGGCGCAGGGCGACCTTGGTGTCCCAGATCGCCACGCGGGTCTTGCCCTGTTCGAGGAGTTTTTTCTTCACGCGCTGGTTTTGATACGACGCCCAGGCCACCACGCCGATGGACAAGGTGCCGATCACCAGGCAGGCGCTGTCGAGGAACACCATGGCCTTGTCGAGTTGATGGGCGAGCATGACGCCATAAAAATACGCGGCCGATAACAAAACCAGTGCGAAGAGCACGCACCAGAAAGCGGGAGCATAAGGGTTTTTCATTCTTGGAATCCCCATGAGCAAACGCGAGCTTTGTCGGGTGAGGCGCCAGCGGGCCTCACCCAAGAAAGCATAGCAATCACCTCACGGTTTGCCGGGTTTTTCCCCTTGCGTTCGTCCGCTTTCCCAACCGCCGCCCAGGGCCAGGAACAGGTCGATCTGGCTCATGGCAACCTGGGTGTTGGCCGCCGCCAGTTGCGCACGCATATCGGTGTAGGTGCGCGTGGCTTGCAGGTCGGCCAGGAAGGATTCGCGGCCGGCCTGGAAGAAGCGATGGGTCTGGCCGGCGGCTTCTCGCGCCGACTGTTCGGCGTCGGCCAGGGCGTCGCGGCGTTGCAACACGGCGGTGTATTGGGCCAGGCCGGTCTGGGTTTCGCGGATGGCGTTGAGCACCACGCCGTCGAAGTGGGCCAGGGCACCCTGGGTCGCGGCTTCAGCTTCATGCACGCGGGCGCGAGCGCCGTTGGTCGGTACAGTCCAGCTGATCATCGGGCCAAAGCCCCAGCGGTTGGTGGCAGGCGTGCCGAGGTTCTCCAACAAGCCGACGGTGCCGACCGTGGCGCCGATGCTGATGTCCGGGTACAACGCGCCGGTCGCCACACCGATGCGTGCCGTGGCGGCGGCCAGTTGGCGTTCGGCCTGGCGCACGTCCGGGCGGCGCTTGAGCAGCGTGGCGCCATCGCCTACCGGCAGCAGTTGAGCAATATGTGGCAGCTCGGCACAGGTGCCCGTGCCGGCTGGCAGTTGGTCGACAGGTTTGGCCAGCAACATCGACAGCCGGAACAGCGCCGCCTGACGCGAAGCTTCATAGCGCGGTATGTCGGCGCGCAGGGATTTGTATTGGGTTTGCGAACGAGTCACTTGGGTCTCATCGCCACGCCCGGCATCTCGCAAGCGCTGGATCAGTTTGGTGCTCTGGGCTTGCAGGTCGAGGGACTCGTTGGCAATCGCCAGTTCTTCGTTGGCCGCGCACACCTGGGTATAGGAGCGCACCACATCGGCTACCAGGGTGATGCGGGCGATATCCGCCGCGGCCTGGGTGGCATCGGCGCTGGCCTGGGCGCTTTCGATGCCGCGCTGCAAGGTGCCGAAGAGGTCGAATTGATAGGACGTGGTAATCCCGACGCTACCGATATTGCCTACCGGGACTTTGTCCGGCAGCAAGAAGGCCTCGCCAGATTCCTGCAAACGCTGGGCCTCGGCCTTGACGCCGGCACTCCAGCCGCCAGCGGATTCGGCCTGCTGCACCTGATAACGGGAGCGCTGCAAGTTGGCGGCGGCCACGCGCAGGTCGGTGTTGGAGGCCATGGCCTGGCGTACCAGTTCGTCCAGGCGCGGGTCTTTGTACAGCTTCCACCAATCCGCCGGCACCGGTGCCGACACCACGTTTTTGCCTTCACCCATGATCGGCCCTTGCAGGTCGCCACGGTTGACTGCGGCCTGTTCCGGCAGTTTGTAATCCGGGCCTACAACTTGGCAGGCCGACAGCAACAACCCCAGGGAAGCGGTTGCCAGAAGCCGCTTCATGGTTTGTCCCCGTCTTTAACTTTGTCGTCAATGATCGACACCGTCGCCGTGCGCCCGGCGATCATGCGAAAGTCCGCCGGCACGTCATCGAAGGCAATGCGCACGGGGATCCGCTGGGCCAGGCGCACCCAGCTGAAAGCAGGGTTGACGTTGGGCAACAGGTTGGAGCCGCTGCTGCGGTCGCGGTCTTCGATACCGGCGACGATGCTCTGCACGTGGCCATGCAGGCGCGCGTTGTCGCCGATCACACGGATATCCACGCCCATGCCGACGTGGATACCGTCGAGTTTGGTCTCTTCGAAATAGCCGTCGATGTGGAAGGAGTTGCTGTCTACCACCGACAGCACCGGGCGCCCGGCGGTGACGAACTCCTGGGTACGCGGTGCGCGGTCGTTGACGTAGCCGTCCACAGGGCTGCGGATCACCGAGCGGTCGAGGTTGAGTTGGGCGGAGTCCACCGTCACTTGCGCTTCGGCCAGTGCCGATTGGGCGCGGGCGACGCGGGACTGGCTCTCTTCCAGTTGCTCGCTGGGCACCAGGTTGCCCAGGCCACGGTTACGCTTGTACTCGCGCTGGGCCTGGGCCAGGGTTTCCTGGCGGTCGGCCACGGCGGCCTGGGCTTGGCGCAGGGCCAGCTTGAAGCGGTCCTGGTCGACGGCGAAGAGCACCTGGCCCTTGGTCACCAACTGGTTGTCGCGCACGTCAACGCGCTGGATCAGCCCGGAAACGTCCGGGGCGATCTGCACGATGTCGGCACGGATGTGGCCGTCACGGGTCCAGGGCGCAAACATGTAGTACATGACCATGCGCCACACAACGACGACCGCGAAACTCACGATCAACAACGTCAGGACGACACGGCCGATAGTCAAAAAAGGTTTTTTCATGTCATCAAATATCGACTGAGTGAGTCCACCGCGCCCAGCAACAGCGCGTAGAGCCCCACATTGAACAATGCCCGGTGCCAGACCAGGCGATAGAAGTGCATGCGCGTCAACAGCCCGTGCACCACCAGAAACAACACATAAGTAATGCCCATCAGTACCAGCAGCGTAGGCAGGAACACCCCACTGATATCCAGGTCACCGATCATAAAGGCGCTCCATCAGGTAACGGCGCTTCCATCTCTGTACCGCCAATGAACTCCACACCGGGCAACAGCGCCAGACGCAGGCCGGCCAAGGCGTGCAGCAGATGCAGGCGCGTGTCGTCTTCGTCTTGCAGACCCTGGCCATTGAGGGCGCGACGCGTGCGGTCCAGGGTCATCAGCAGACCGCTGGGCGCGGGCAAGCGTTCACCCGCCTTGAGGCAGGCCTTGAAGTAACCGCCCACACCTTCCACCACCTGGTTGAGCAACACCCGTGGCACACCGAGGATGCGTGGCGAGTAGGCCAGCAGGTCGAGCAGGTTCAGCGCCACGCGCAGGTCACGCAGAGCGATGCCCGTGTCCTGGCCGGTGAGGGCCAGGCGCGGCAGGTGTTGCATCAGGCGGTCGAGCATTTGTACGGCCATGTGCCGGTGCTCGGCCAGGGTGGCGGGCTCGGTGAGGCTGACGATGTCGCGCCAGCTGAAACGGGTGAGGCGCTTGGCCGCCAATTCAGCGCCGAAGGGTCGGGCGATCAACGTCCACACGAACGCGAACAGCAGGCCAACGGGCCCGGCCAGGTTGACGTTGGCGAAGTTGAGAAAGTCCGCGTCATAGGCGCCCTGGATGCTGATGAACGACGATGTGTTCACCAGCGTCAGCAACATGCCCAGGTAGAAGCGTGGCTGAACCGTAAGGGTGCCGATGCAGATAAACGGCACGGCGAAGGCCAGCACCAGCATGGGGAAGTCATGCAGGTTGGGCAGCACCAGAAACAGATACAAGCTGGCGAACAGCACCGACATGGCGGTCCAGAAAAAGAACCGGTAGATCTGCGGTGCCGGATCGTCCATCGAGGCGAAAAAGCTGCAGGCGACGGCGGCAAGGATCACGGCGCTGCCGCCGTCGGTCCAGCCCAGCAGAATCCACAGCACCGAGGCGACGATGATCGCGGTCACGGTGGAGAACGCCGAGTAGAACATCAGCCCACGGTCGAGGAACGGCGTGAGCCGTCCCAGGCGCCAGTGGCGGTAGACGGCGCGCCAGGTGTCCTGGCTTTCACACTGGATGGCGGCTTGCAGGCTACGACAGTCTTGCCACAGGTCGACCCATTCGCCCAGGCGGTACAGGGCGTTGGAGAACAGCAACGTATGACGGTCATCCAGCGCTTCGCCCTGGGGTTGAGCGGCGTCGATCTTGTCGCGCAGCAGGCGCCAGCTTTCCAGTGGCGCGGCTTCGGTGGTGCTTTGCAGCCAGGCGCTGGCATCTTCCAGCAGCGGCGTGAGCTGATCGAGAAACTCTGGCGCACGGTGCTCAATGGCGTACACCGCATCGTCCAAAGCGTCGATCACTGGCAGCAGGTGAATCATGCGCCCGCGCAGTTCCTTGGTGTTGCGTACCGTCTGCGGGCGTGCGCCTTCGTGGGGCAGCTGGCCGATCATCAATTCAAGGGTGTTGAAGGTGGCGACCATGCCGCCGCGCAGGTTGCTGACTTCTTGCGGGTCGACCTTGCGGCTGAGAAAGCGCTGGCTATAGACCTGCGCGTCGCTGAACCACTTGGCCACCGAGCCATCGAACACCGGCATCAGCCGCCGAGGCCAGAACATCGCGCCCACCACCGCTGCGACTGCGATGCCGAGGAAGATTTCTTCGGTACGCGCCTCCGCCACATCCCAGACCGCCAAGGGGTTATCCACCACCGGCAAGGCAATCAGCGGCAAGGTGTAGCCGGCCAGCATCAGGGCGTAGTTATTGGCGGTGCGCAGGTGCATGGACAGAAACAGCAAGGTGCCGGTCCACAACGCAATCACCACCACCAGAATGTAGGGTGACTGCACGAACATCGGCACAAACAGCACCGCCGCCGCCGCGCCCATCAAGGTGCCGATGGCGCGGTACAGGGCTTTGGAACTGGTAGGGCCGACAAACGGGCTGGATACGATATACACCGTGGCCATCGCCCAGTACGGACGCGGCATCTGCATGAGCATGGCGATATACAGCGCGATCATCGACGCGGCGAAAGTACGCACCCCGTAGAACCAATCGCGGGCAGGCGGGAAGCCGGTAAAAAATCCGTTCAAGGCGACACAGCCTCGGCCGCTTCGAAGGCGCGCAATACACGCAGTGCCGCTTGCAGATCGTCGGGGGCGATATCCGCCAACACGTCCTTGCGCAGGCGCACCAGTTGCGCCTCCACCGCCTGCACCAGCTCACGGCCACGCTCGGTAAGGCTCAAGGCCTTGGCGCGGCGGTCGTGGATGTCTTCGGTGCGGCAGACGTAACCGTCACCGCACAGCCGGTCGAGCAGGCGCACCAGTGATGGGCTTTCCATACCGGAAGCCTGGGCTACTTTGACCTGGTGTACCCCGTCGCCCAAGCGACCGATCATCAACAACGGCACGGCGCAGGCTTCGGAGATGCCATAGCTCACCAGCGTGGTCTGGCAGATTTTGCGCCAATTACGGGCGCCCACCACCATGCTGCTGCTGAGGCTCATCTGGAGTTGTTCGAGGGATTGAGGCACTGGATAGTTCGCATACAGTTAGTTTGCTAACTATCAATATGGTCGATGCATGGAGCATCGTCAAGTTTTGAAACAATTTCGCAGATGAGTGGTGGGATGTGGCTTGAGTAAAGCGGGTTTTAGGGTAGGCATCAGCAAATCGCTGATATTCGCCATACGACAAACAAAATGTGGGAGCTGGCTTGCCTGCGAAAGCGGTGGTTCAGTTGAATATTCAGTGACTGACACGCCGCTTTCGCGGGCAAGCCCGCTCCCACATTAGGTCAGCGTCAGCATTTTTTGCTCCATCGCCACACGCTCCAGACTTTTAAAATCTCCGACGCACCGATCAATCCAGCCATTGCCAGTACGTTGTAATGCGGGAAAACTCGAGCGCCAATCAACAGGAGCGAAACGGACGGAATAATGTGCACAAGTCGTAAGGGGGTTTGAAAAAAGACAAGCCACCTGACTGATTTTTTCTGAAGAAAAAACATGGCACAGGATGCGAAAATTGAGGCCTGTAAAACCAACCAACGCCCCCATAAACATGACAATTTGCACATCACTGTGCTCTCGCAAAACATCTGAGGCGCTTATCACATCACTCAGATACGGAATTCCTTTTTTTCAGACGCCTCATCTGGCGTGACTGGATGACCTCTTACTCGCCCATCAACCTCAAGCTCTCCTCCTCAATAAACCCAAACACCTCTTCCGCCACACTGTACTGAAACCGCTTACGCCGATGCTTGGAAAGCTTCCCACCGTTATCCAGGCACATCATCACCAGCTTCGACAGATCGCTGCCGCGCACGTCGTAGCGTTGGTTCACCGCTTTGATCACTTGGTCATAACGGTCGAGGAATTCGGTTTCTTCGCGCAGTTCCACTTCCAGTGCGCGGCGGGCCATTTGCAGGGTGAATTCGACGCAGCGGGTCGCATCCCAGTAGCGATAGATCGAGGGGTGGCCGATGAAGTCGAACGCCATGTGGTCGGCGTCCAGCCAGGTGACGTTCCAGAATTCCCGAGTCGGCTGGGAGAAGGTCTTGAGTGCCTCCAGATAGGCTTGTTCCTCGTGCTTCATGGCGACAGAGACCGGTAGCAGCAAGCCATTTTCCAGTGCGCCGTAGTGGCAGAGCGTCTGGTGAATCAGGAAGCGAGACAGGCGCCCATTACCGTCCATGAACGGGTGCAGGAAGACGAAACCAAAAGCGGTGACCGCGGCCGCCACTAAAGGATCGACGTCTCGCACGGGCTGGTTGGCGAAGGCCATCAGCTCTTCCATTAATTCCTGGCAAAGCGCGGGAGCTGGCGGCACGTAGCTCACACCGGCTGCGCCGCGTAGCCCGTTGTGCAGATGGTTCTGTTCGTGGCGAAACGCGACAGCTTTGTCAAACGGATTGGAGATGGCGCTGTTTTGCAGCTCGACCAAGTAGTCCTCGGTGAGCAACCGGCCTTCGTGGGCCTGGCGCAGGAGTTGGACGAAGCGGCGGGATTTTTCTTCGCTGGGTTGTTCTTTTTCGATGGCAAATGAGTCGCGGGTTTCGTGCAGGTATGCCCACTGGATGGCGCGGTCCATCATTTCGGGAGGGAGGGTGCGATAACCTATAGATCGAGCGCCTCACACAGATGTGCGTATCCGACTGTTGGCATGGCGAGCTTTTCCAGAAAAAATTCACTTAAGCGATTAAAGCCCAGTTTTTTTTACCGCTCACCATTTTTTTTTACATACTCGCATTTCTTGGGATATTTTTTTACACCCCTCGCCCACTCCGCAACATCAAGTTCAACTCATCCACCACCACCGCCCAATCCGCATCATCCAGAATCTCTTCACGCAAAAATGCCTTCTGGGCGTCGCTCCAAAAAAACGCATCCGCCAGTTTCAACTCCGGCTTGAGCGGCGAATGAGAGGCGACAAATTGCTCGATACTGACCGGGTCGTGCGGTAAGCCAAGCTGTTTGAACAAAGCCGGTAGGCTGTGCACTGGCGATTCCATGGAGGGTTCCTCATAAGTAGGTTGAAGTGAGTCTAGCGGCAGCCTTCAGGTTGCGGCGCCGGTGCGTTGCATAGCACGAACAACCGCGCCCTGGCGCCACCGCCGTCCTGGCGACTGAGTTCGCGCCAGCCGTTGGGCAGTGGCGCGAATTCATCCGGGGCTTCGTTGCTGCTGATCAACCATACCCGTCGCGTTTGAGCAGGCAGTGCTGAGAGGCGGTCCAGATAGATGCGGCCACCGTCCTGGTCCACCAGTGTGCCGAAACCATAGGCGTTCGGGCGAGTGGCAGTCCCGTCGGGTTTGGGGGGTGTGTAGAGCTGAAGTTGGGCGTCGGTCTGGTCGTAATACACGTAGCTGAGGTACCACATCATGTCGCTGAGGACGATGCGGTCGCCTTCCTGGTAGTTGCGATTGACGAACTCCACCGGCACGTTGAACTGGTCGTGTTCATCCACCTCGAAGTTGTTCTTTAACCCCAGCAGTTCTACGCCAACAAACAGTGCGAACAACGCCACGCCCAGCCAGGACAAACGGGACGGCAAACGGTCGATGGCAAGCGCCAGGACTATCGGCAGGCCTAACGCATACACCGTGAGGTAGCGCTCGATAAACACGGGCGAGATAAAGGACACGCCATAGACCAGCAGCAGCGGTAGCAGGCAAAACAGTGCCGGTAGGCGCGCCGCGTTATTGCGCCAGGCCGTCGATACAACCACCACGGCCAGCAGCAGGGGTAACAGCCAGAACAGCGGCGGCCACAGGCCGAGACCGTCATCCTGCAGCAGGAACTGCCAGACCATCGACGGCAGTGACAGCAGATTGACCGGCTCTTCCCAACCAATGTCGCCGCCGACTTTGAGCTGTTCGACGTGCTGCACCAGGTCCAGCAGGTTGGGCAGCCAGGGTAGATACAGCGACACTATCGCCACGTTGGCGACCCACCAGGCAGGTCGCGTGATCAAGCGCTGACCCGGCGCCTGCAACCCCAGGTACGCCCAATGCACCAGCACGCACAGCGCAGTGAAGTAGTGGGTATAGAACCCGGCGCTCATCAGCAGCACATACACAGCCAAATAGCGCGCGCGTTCGGGCTGCCTCACCCAGTACACCAGCGCCAGCGTGGCGCCCAGTAGCCACACGCCGAGCAGCGAATACATACGCACTTCCTGGCTGTAGCGCACCGCAGTGGGCAGTAGAACCAGCAGGATCCCCGCCAGCACGGCTGCGCGGCGGGTGGACAGTTGCCGTGTCAGCCAGATGCCCAGGCCCACGACGGCCACGCCGGGGATCGCACTCAGGCTGCGAATCGAGCCGATGCTGTCGCCGAACACCTCGATCCAACCGCGCAGCAGCAAGAAATACAGGGGTGGGTGCACATCATGGGCTGCGTGAAACCACAGGTCGGCCAGGGCGTATTCGCTCAGTAACAGGCTGGAGCCTTCGTCGCCCCAGATCGCCGCCGAGGTGAGGTGGTAAAACCGCAGGGCCATGGCCAGCGCCAGGATCGGCACCCACCACAGGCGGCTGAGCCAGCCGGCACCTTCCCAGCTCAAGCGATGAAAGGCAGGCAATGCCTCGACTTTTTCGTGTTGCTCTACCACAGACCGACGCATATCGACTCCGCTACTACTGCCCCTCTTACAGGACAAACACTGCGCATGCGCAAACACCGCCACTCTAGGCCAAAAGCCCTGGCCTCGCTGCTGGAATCGGACAAATCAGCAATTTGTGTAGGCCTTCACCGAAGCACTCGCCGGATCAGGCTATTATTGCCCCTTCTCCAAGGACTCAGGATCAAGGAAACGTTATGCGTATCGGTTTGCTGTCACCTCTGGCCCTGGCCCTGCTGGCCGGTTTTTCCCTACCGGCCCAGGCCAGTTCTGACGACTCGTGCTACCCCGACTGGCGGGTATCGCGTGACAGCTACGAGCCGTGCAGCAACCAGCCGTTTCTCAGCCCTGGCAACGACAGCCGAGTGAACCTGCGCCTGTTGCTGGCCGACAAAAAAGCCGCGCCCCTGGCCCCCAATGCCTTGGGCGAAGACGATTTGGCGCAAGGGTTCGGCCCGGTGCCGTTTCCGGTGTACCGCCTGGTGCCGGCTCCGGCCACGAATGAGGAGCCTGACAACAAGGCTGACGATTCACGCACAGCCGAACTCGACACTTTGCTCCAGCCCCTGGGTATCAAGCGCGAGGAGTACAAGACCGCAGGCCAGGCCTTCCTGAATGGCGAAGGCAGCCGTTGCCGCAGCAATGACGATGACAGCGCCACGGCGTTTATCAGCCAGGTGATCAAGGCCCAGATGCCGCCCGCCGAGCGCGATGTGTTGGTCAAAGCACGCCTGCAATTACTGAGCACCTGTGACTGGAGCCGCCAGGTGGTGGACGCGCAGCTGACCCCGTCGGCCAATGCTCAGTTGTTTCGTACCTACTTGCAGGCCGCCGGCGATTTCTACAGCGGGCGCTTCGATTACGCCGAGCGCGGGTTCGCCGCCGCCGCCATCAGCGATGTGCCGTGGCTGAAGGAAACGGCGCTGTACATGACTGCGCGTACGTCGCTGAATCAGGCCCAGGCTGAAGCCTTCGACGAATACGGCATGCCGCAACGCGAGCATGTGGATAAGTCGGCCCTGAGCGATGCCGAGCAAGGCTTTCTCGGTTACCTGAAAACTTACCCACAGGGCGATTACGTCGCCTCCGCCCGCGGGCTCTTGCGCCGTGTGCACTGGCTGGCGAACGACGACGCCAAGCTTGCCGAAGACTTCACCTGGCAATTCACCGAGGCCACCGACGCCCAGCGCAATGTGAGCGTGGACGAACTGGTGGAAGAGGCCGACCTCAAGTTACTGATGGTCGGCAACAAAGCCGCGAACAGCCCGATGCTGCAAGTGGTCAGCGACCTGATGGCGATGCGCGCCCACACCCCGCCGCTGTTGAGCCGCGAAGACCTGGATAAGCAAAAGAGCACCTTCGCCACTGAGCCCGCGCTGTTTGACTTCCTGCAAGCCAGCTATGCCCTGTACGTCGAACACCAACCCGACACGGCCTTGAAGCACCTGCCTGCGGATGTGCCATCGAGCCTGGATTACTTCGCCTTCAGCCAACAGACCCTGCGCGCCCTCGCCCTGGAGGCCAAGCAGGACTGGAAAGGCGCCGAAGCCCTGTGGCTGCAACTGCTGCCGCTGGCCAAGCAACCGCTGCAACGTGACCAGCTGGAGCTGGCATTGGCCATGAACTACGAGCGCAGCGGCCAACTGGCCAAGGTGTTCGCCGCCGACTCACCGATCAGCGCCAAGCAAGTGCGCTACATCCTGCTGCGCAACGTCGCCGGCCCCGACCTGCTACGCCAGCAGATCGCCAACGCCAGCGACCCGATCGAGCGTCAGAGCGCGCAATTCGTGCTCCTCTACAAAGACCTGCTGCGCGGCCAGTACGCCACCTTCGCCGATGACCTCAAGCAGGCCTCGCTCTCTGACGACAAACTCGGCACCAGCCTGGGCTACACCTATACCAGCGGCCAGACCTTGAAGCTGTTCCAATGGAACGGCGACAAGGCCGAATCTGGGTACGCGTGCCCAAGCATCGCGCAAACCGCGGCGACCCTGCAGAACGAGGCCAAAAACCCGCACGCGTTGAACTGCTTCGGTGAGTTCATCCTGCGCAACGGCCTGGACGGTATGCCGTTGGAGCAACCCCGCGCCGCCGGCAGCCTGGGCAGCACCGCCTCGCAGTTCAAGGGGGAAACCTTCTCGCGTCTGGACGGCTACAAACAGGTGATCGCCAACGCCAAGGCGCCGAAAACCGACAAGGCGTATGCGCTGTTTCGCGCCATCAACTGCTACGCGCCAGCCGGCTATAACAGTTGCGGCGGCGAAGACGTTGCGCCGGCAGTGCGCAAAGCCTGGTTCCGCCAACTCAAGAGCAGTTTTGCCGATACCCAGTGGGGCAAATCGCTGCAGTACTACTGGTGAAATCGCTGTGGCTAGGCTTGCTGTTGCTGGCAAGCCCGGCTTTTGGCGCCGTTGACGCAGGCGACTACGACGCCTTCTGGCTGTGGAGTGGCGTCACGCCCCAGCCGGTCATCAAGCAGGCAAAAACCCTGTACATCCTGCAAGGCCAGATCAACGCCACGCGCCGCGCACCCCAGCGCGGTGTACAACTGATCGCCCAGGGCATGAGCGTGCCGCGCATTACTCAAGGCCACGTCTGGGTGGTGTACCGCGCCCACACCCTGCGCTGGCCGGAACGGGTCTACACCCAGGTGCTGGGCCAGGTGCAACGCTGGCGTGACGCCGGCAACCCGGTGGTCGGTATCCAGATCGACTTCGATGCCCGCACCCAATACCTGCATGAATACGCCGACTTCCTGCGCGACCTGCGCCAACGCCTGCCCGCCGGCCTGCGCCTGAGCATCACCGGCCTGATGGACTGGAGCAGCAACGCCGACCCGGCCGCCATCGCCCAGCTCAAGGGTGTAGTGGATGAAGTGGTGGTGCAGACGTATCAGGGGCGGCACAGCATCCCTGACTATGCCGCGTATTTGCCGCGGATGAATCGGCTGGGCGTGCCGTTCAAGATTGGCTTGATTCAGGGCGGGGAGTGGCAAGAGCCGGGGTATCTGCGGGGCAATGAGTGGTTTCGGGGGTATGTGGTGTTTTTGCAAAACCTTTGAAGTTTGGTAACACCTGTAGGAGCGAGCTTGCTCGCGAAAAACGTCAACGACAACGCGTGTTTCCTGATTGAACGCGGCGCCTGTGAGTTTTTCGCGAGCAAGCTCGCTCCTACAAAAAACCTTAGCATCGAGCCGGTTTTTTGCAGGTGGCCTTAGAGACGTGGATGATATAAGTTACCTTTATTGCTTTAAAGAGTGATATATCATGCAAGAAACAGCGAAGCCCTACCCGCACAAAGGGTACATCTCAGAGAGAAGCGCTGAGCTAATGAGAGGTATCGGGAACGGTATCGAAATAGCCCGCATTCGTCGCCGGTTGAAAATCTCCACCATATGCAGCCGCGCGGGCATTACGCGGCAGACGTATCAGCGGCTGAGGCAGGGCGAGGCCGGCGTATCCCTCGGCGTGCTGATGAATGTGCTTAGCGCGATGGACTTGGAAGAAGGTATGGCGAGCATTGCGTCACCAGAACTTGACCAGGTTGGCATTACCATGAGCCTCGCCCGTGAGCCTGAGCGAATTCGCACTGAAGGAGAACACGATGTCCTGGAAGCCGATTGGTAATGCCTTTGTGTTTTCAGCTCACTTAGTCGGTGACCCGGTCCCTGTTGGCGAAGTGGCCATGCATGGGAATGGATTCGTTTTTCGCTACGCCAACAGTTGGCTCGCACGGCCCGACGCATTTGCGATTGACCCGCTGAGTTTGCCACTGACCCCTAACCAGTATTCCTCGACGCGCATGTTTGGTGTGCTCGACGATGCAACGCCCGATAATTGGGGTCGGCGTGTTCTGCTGGCGACCCACAAACAGCATCCACAAAACGAAGTTGAATGGCTGCTTGCCTCGCGGGGAGCAGGAGTGGGTTGCCTGCTGTTCAGTGCGTCAAGAAGTCAGCTGCCAACCCTGCACCAACCCCCGCAATTTGAAGACCTTGAGAAAATCATGGTGGGCCTTGATCGAGTCGAGAAGGGTGACGTCGACCTGCCTGCGGAAATCGCACGGTTATTCGAGTTTGGGAGTTCCATGGGCGGCGCCAGGCCGAAGGTCACCGTGACCCATGAAGGCAAGGAATGGATAGCTAAACTCGGCCGTAGCGACGATGTGTTCGACCAGCCACGGGCGGAATTCGCCAGCCTTCAAATGGCGGATGCAGCAGGTCTACCCGCAGCCAAGCACAAGTTGGTAGAGGTCGCCGGCAAACCGGTGTTGATGGTCGAGCGTTTTGACCGACATGAAGCCGATGGTCGCGAGCACTATGTCAGCTGCAACTCTCTGGTAAGCACTGAGAAGCCGAGAATGCGGGTTGATGCGGCTGACGGTGCCGTTTCCTACTCCAGGATCGCCGACGTATTGAAGAAGGTCAGCGACGATGCCACCTTTGACATGCGTGAGCTTTACAAGCGTATGGCTTTCAATGTGCTCATCGGCAATAGCGACGACCACCTGAAACAAACCGGGCTGCTGCTGACCAGCGCCTCGGGCTATTCCCTTGCGCCAGTATTTGACGTGTTGCCCCACCCTACCCAACTAGGCTTGCAGGCGCTCATCATCGGCAATGAAGGCCGGTTATCGTCTGTCAGTAATTTGCTGAGTACGCCTGAACGCTTTGGGTTGGGGGCCGATGAAGCAAGGTCCATCGTCACGGATATGTATGCCGTCGTGCGAGAAGCCTCCGGCTTTTTCGAAGCGGCAGGCTGTAGCGGTGCCGAGGTACGCATGCTTTCCAATGTGTGTACACGATTTGCAGCGGACCTGGTGTAGGGCGGCAACAGAGCGCACCCTTGAAGGGTGCGCGCCGCAGCAAATATCACCTAAACGCTAAGTTACCAATCGTACGTCAGGCTCGACACCACCGTGCGTCCTTCCCCGTAGTAGCAATCCAAATCACTGGTGCACTGCGAGACGTAGGTCTTGTTGCTGAGGTTCTGCACGTTCATCGCCAGTTTCACGCCCTTGAGCTTGAGCGGCGAGGCGCCCAGGTCGTAGCTCAGGCTTGCATCGTAGACGCTGTAGGACGGCACATTAAAAGCGCCTTCGTAGTCGTCGCCCAGGCTTTGACGGGCATAACGCACGCCCAAGCCCGCGCCCAACCCTGCCAAGGGCGTGTCGCCGAGCACGGTGTAGTTGACCCACATCGAGGCGGTGAGTGGGGAGATGCCGGCCGGGTGGCGACCTTGGCGGCCATCGTTGTCCTTGGTGTATTTGACGTCATTGCGCGCAGCCGAGGCGACCACTTCCCAGGCGTCGCTCAAGACGGCCTTGGCTTCCAGCTCAACACCCCGCGAGCGCAGGGCGCCGCTTTGGGTGCTGAAGGTGGTGTCCACCGGGTTGGTGGTCAGCACGTTTTCCTGATCCAGTTTGTACACCGAGGCCTGGATGAAGCTCTTCTGGCCCGGTGGCTGGAACTTCACGCCGACTTCGTATTGTTTGCCGGTGGAGGGTTCGAAGGGTTTTCGGTTCGCATCAGTGCCGGCCAGCGGCAAGAAGGATTCCGAATAACTGACGAAGGGCGATACGCCGTTATCGAACAGGTACACCAGGCCCGCACGGCCGGTGAATGCCTGGTCTTTGCTGGCAAAGCGGGTGTCCTGTATCGGCTCCTTGTTCACCACATTCGCCCAGTCATAGCGGCCACCGAGTACCAGCACCCATTTATCCAGCTTGATCTGGTCCTGCAGATACAGGCCGGTCTGGGTAATGGTGCGGTCCCAGCGGTACGGTTGGCCGAAGTTCAAGGGCTGGCCGTACACCGGTTTGAACAGGTCGATGATCGGCGGGTTGCGGTCATACAGGCCATGGAACTGCGAGTTGGAATGGTAGTAGTCCAGGCCAACGATGAAGGTGTGGGACAGTGCGCCCGTGTCGAATTCAGCCTGGGCGATGCTGTCCACGCCGAACACTTTGTTGGTCTGCGACCAGTCCACGCCGAAGCGTTGCAGGTAGCGTTGGTCCTGCACGCCGGTATTGGGGTTGGCGACAAAGCGGTAGCCGTGCAAGGGCGCGGTGTAGCGGTCGTCGACCTCGGCGTAACGGGCGTTTTGCTTAAGGGTCCAGATGTCGTTGAGGCGATGGGAAACTTCGTAACCCAGCACGTATTGCTCGCGGTTGTACTGGTTGACGCCCGGCTCGCCGATAAACACATCGCGCTTGATCTTGCCGTTGGGGTTGTCCCACAGCGTGCCGGACGCCGGCAGGCCTTGGGCTTCGGGCACGCCTTTATCTTTCTGGTACTGGGCGAACAGGGTCAGGCTGGTGTCGTCGTTGGGGCGCCAGGTGAGGCTGGGGGCGATGAACTGGCGCTTGTTTTCGACGTAGTTGATTTCGTCTTGCGCGTCATTCGCCAGGCCAGTCAGGCGGTAGAGAAACTGCCCCTCCTCGTCCAACGGGCCGCTCAGGTCGATGGCCGCGCTTTTGTGTTCGTAGGTGCCGGCTTCCAGTACCACTTGGTGTATCGGCGTTTCGCTGGGGCGCTTGCTGACCATATTGACGATACCGCCCGGCTGGTTCTGGCCGTAAAGCACGGACGCCGGGCCTTTGAGCACTTCGATGCGTTCCAGGGAATACGGTTCGATCTGCAACGCGCCCCCGGTGCTGCCTCCGCCATAAGGCAGGTGCAGACCGTCCAGGTACAGCGGCGTGGGCGAGAAGCCGCGTGACGTCGGCTCATCGAACAATTTGACTCGGTCGGCAAAACCACCCGCGCTCATACCTGGGGTGTAGAGCAACGCCTGGGTGACACTCTGGGCGCCACGTGCCTTGATCTCGGCGGCGGTGATCACGTTGATCGTCTGGGGAATTTCCACCAGCGCCGAGTCGGTCTTGCTGCCCGAGGCGCTGCGCTTGGCGACAATACCGTCCACCGGGCCCCAGGCGCTTTCCTGCTCCTGCCGGCCACTTATCTGGGTCGCGCCCAACTGCAAGGCTCCGTCGCCGGAAAGGGCCTGCAACGACCAACCGCCCTGGGATTGCACCGCCGCCAAACCGCTGCCCGCCAGCAAGCGCTGCAACCCCGAACCTACGCCGTAACGCCCTTTCAAGCCGGCGCTGCGCTTGCCGTCGGTGAGCGATGCGTCAACCGACAGCAAGATGCCTGAGGCACTGGCGAAACGGTTCAACGCCTGGTCGAGGCTGCCCGCGGGAATGTCATAGCTGCGCAGCGCTTCGGTGCTTTCTTCGGCTTGAACCATGCTCGGCAGTACAGGCGCCGTTGCCAGCAGGCCGGCAAACAGGCCACGACGCAGCGCGCGGGCCAAAGGTTGGATTGGGTGGTGCGACATGGCAGGACTCCCCGTGAGAACGCTTCTTGATTGGCTTTCAAGAGGTATCCCGAACGGGCCGCAGAAACCGACAAGCCCTGTACAAAGTATTTTCAGACCCGCGCCTTGATCGTTACCCAGTAACGGGTCACCGCCTGCACGTGCACGGGCAATGAACGCTCCAAGGCCGCCAGGATCGCGTCGGTGTCGTTCAGCGGGAACACGCCGGTCAACAGCAGCTTCGACACCGCCTGATCACAGCGCAACAGGCCCGGGCGGTAGCGGCTCAGTTGCGCCACGAACTCACCCAACGGCTGGCGCTCGGCAACCAGACGGTGCTCGGTCCAACTGCCGGCATTGGCGCTCACTGCCGGCAACGCGGTGCTTTGACGCGCGTTGAACCACAGGCTGTCCCCTGCCTGCATATGCACCGGCGTACCCTGCAACGGCGTGACCCGCAGGCGACCTTCGTACAAATCCACGCGGCTGCCGTCGGGCAGTTCACGCACCGCAAAGCGCGTGCCCAACGCCTGCACATCACCGGCTGGCGTTTCGACGATCAACGGGCGCGAGGCGTCGTGGCCGCTGGTCAGCAGGACCTCGCCTCGGATCAGCCGAATACGCCGCTCGGTAGCACTGAAACGCAGGTCTACGGCGCTGTCACTGTTAAGGTCCAGTTGCGTGCCGTCGCTCAAGGTCATATGGCGAATTTCGCCCGTGGCGGTACGCAGCCCTGCAAAGGCCGCTTGCCAGGTTTCACTGCGTTGCACCAGGTAGCCGCTGCCACCGGCCACCAACAGCAGGCCGAGCAGTTTGAGCGCGGCCCGGCGTTGGGTATCCGGGGTGTCGCGCAATACTGCGCGAGCGCTGTCGGCAGGTACGCCGCCCAGGGTGTGTTGCAGCTGCTGCAAGCGCTGCCAGGCGCGGCGGTGTTCCGGGTCAGCGGCCTGCCAGCGGGCAAACGCCTGGCGCTGCTCGCCCTTGAGCTCGCCGCCCCATTGCAGCATCAACCACTCGCTGGCTTGCTCGACAATCGCAGGGGCGATGGGCGCGTCGTGCTTCATTCTTCGTACACCACCTGGTAGCAGGCGACGATGGCGCGGGTCATGTACTTCTGCACGGAGCTGACGGTGACGCCCAGGCGTTCGGCGATTTGCGCATAGCTCAAGCCTTCGAACTGCGACAGCAAAAACGCACGGCGTACATTGTCGGGCATGCGGTCGAGCATGGCGTCGATCTGCATCAGAGTTTCGAGGATCAGGGCGCGGGTTTCCAGGGACGGCGACTCGGGCTCGGGCAGGTGCGCGATGCTTTCCAAGTAAGCACGCTCAATGCGCAGGCGGCGCCATTGGTCGATCACCAGGTTGCGGGCGATCTGCGCCAAGTAGCTGCGGCTTTCTTTGTCACCCGGGAAACGCCCGGCCACCAGCAGGCGCAGGAAGGTGTCCTGCGCCACATCGGCGGCCTGTTCGCGGTCGCCCAGGCGCTTGCGCAACCAGCCTTGCAGCCAGCCGTGATGGTCGCGGTACAGGATGTGAAGCTGTTGCTGGCCGTCAGTCGCGATGCCCATGAAAAGCTCAGAAGTGTTATTGAGAGCAATTATCATTACATCTTATTTGGCGACTGACAAAAACTCTTTGTTGCTCAGCGCCCAGCGGTCTGCAACGGGTACACCGACTCCCACCCTCCTCCCAACGCTTTGTACAGCCCGACCATGGCCAATGACACGCCGGTGGAGCTCTCTACCCACTGCTCCTGGGTCGCCAACAACGCGCTCTGCACGGTGAGTACGTTGACGAAATCCGCCACGCCTTCGACGTACTGGTGTTGGGCGGTGGTCAGCGCAATTTGGTTCTGGCGCACAGCTTCCGCGAGGCTGTCGCGGCGCAGTTGGCTGGCGTTGTAGCGGGTCAGTTGGTCGTCGATTTCATGCCAGGCACGCAGCACGGTTTGCTGGTAGGCCAGGGCCGCTTCCTGTTGCTGGGCTTCGCGTAAATCCACCATGCCTTGCAGGCGCCCGCCGTTGAACAGCGGTAGGCTCAATTGTGGGCCGAAGGCAAAGGCGCGGGAACCCCAGGAACCAAAATCCGAGAGCTGCATGGCTTGGGAACCCAGGCTGCCGGACAGGGTGATGCGTGGGTAAAAGTCGCCCTTGGCCACGCCGATGCTGGCAGTGGCAGCGTGCAAGCGAGCTTCTGCCTGACGGATGTCTGGGCGCCGTTCAGCCAGCTCCGATGGTAGGCCGATCGCCACCTGGCGCTGGGTTTGCGGCACAGGTGCATCCTTGGACAGCTGCGCGTGCAGGGCCTGAGGCGGCTCGCCCATCAGCAGGCTCAGGGCGTTGATCAACTGGTCCTGGCGCTGTTGTAAATCCGGCAGGCGCGCCTCGATAGCCGCGACTTGAGCGGCGGCTTCGGCCACGTCCAGGTCGGTCGCGACGCCGTCGGCCAGACGCAATTGCGAGAGCTTGAGGCTGTGGCGAGCGACGTCGAGGTTTTGCTCGGTCACGGCGCGGGTATTTTGTACGCCGCGCAGTTGGATGTAGTCCTGGGCGGTCTCGGCCAGTACCGACAACAACACGGCGCGACGGTCGTTTTCGGCGACTTCCAGGGTGGCGTCGGCGGCTTCGGTTTCGCGCTTGACCCGGCCCCAGAAGTCCAGCTCCCAGGCGGCCGAAAAGCCCATGTCCCATTGGTTGAAAGCAGAGCCGCCGTTCTCGCCGGAAGGGTCGTTCAAGCCTTTGCCGCTGTTGCGCTTACGCTGGTAAGCGCCGCCGACATCAACGTTGGGGTAGCGCTCGGCCGTGGTCACCTGGCGGATAGCGCGGCTCTGTTGCAGGCGGCTGCTGGCCAACTTCAGGTCGAGGTTATCGCTGAGGGCGCGGCGTGTCAGGGCTGAGAGCTGCGCGTCGTGGAACACGTCCCACCAGCGCTCCTGCAAGGGATCGCTGACGGCACGGCTGGCAGCTTGTCGGCCCTGAGGTTCGCTCCATTGATTGATCTTCGGGCTCTCGGGCCGCTGGAAGTCGGGACCGACCGTGCAGGCACTCAGGCTGATCAGGCTCAAGGTGAGCCAGGCAACGTGTTTCATTGCTGGGCCACCTCACGCTGTTGCGCGACCGGCCGGGTGTCGACGCTCGCTTCCACCGACATGCCGACGCGCAAACGCTCGGTCAGTGGCTGGTTCGGTTCCAGGACGATCTTCACCGGAATACGCTGCACCACCTTGGTGAAGTTGCCGGTGGCGTTGTCGGGCTTGACCGAGGCGAAGGTCACCCCGGTGGCAGGCGCCAGGCTTTCCAGATGGCCTTTGAGCAGTTCGCCGTCAAGGCTGTCGACGCTGACTTGCACCGCTTGCCCCGCGTGCATATGCGACAGTTGCGTCTCCTGGAAGTTGGCCACCACATAGGCCTCGGCCAGCGGCACGACCGCGAGGATCTTGCTGCCCGGCGTCACATAGGCGCCGACCCGCACCGCACGCTCACCGACCATGCCATCGACCGGCGCGACAATACGTGTGTAGGACAGCTGATAACTGGCCATTTCAAGCGCTGCCTGGGCGCGCTTGAGCCCACCTTCGGCAGCGTCACGCTGTGCGGTGAGGATCTCCACCTGCTTGCGTTCGGCGGCCAGCACTGCGGTGGATTTGGCCAGGCGCGCGGTAGCCTGGTCGATGCGGGTCTTGGCTTGCTGGGCGTTCTGCACGGTGCCCGCACCGACGCCAGCGAGGTGGTTGTAGCGGTTCAGTTCGTGTTCGGCAAAGGCCACTTCGGCACGATCCGCTGCCACCGTGGCCTGGGCCTGGGCGATCACCGAGCTCTGGCGCTCCAGGGTCGCGCCAGCGTTTTTCAATTGGGCTTGGGCGACCAGGGTATCGGCATCGGCGGCCTGGGCGGCGGCTCGAAAGTCGCGGTCGTCGATCAGCGCCAACAGTTGGCCGGCCTTGACGCGCTGGTTGTCCTCTACCAGTACTTCCTTGATGAAACCCGCCACCCGCGGCGCAACCAGGGTGAAGTCGGCGGCGACGAAGGCGTCGTTGGTGGTCTGGTGCTTGCTGCCCAGTACGCCCGGCGCAATCAGGTAAACCAGCACGCCGACGGCAAATACAGCAATAACGGAGACGGCAATTTTGTCTTTGCGTTTCATGGAAAGTCCTTGAGGTCAGGCCGGAGCGCGAGGCGGATAGATCCGCGTGGGCATCCAGAAAATCAGCAGGATCAACGCCACCGCGACACCGGCCATGACGACGTAAAGATCCGAAGAGGTCAGCACCACGGTCTGCTCGTGCAAGCGGTGGGCGAGGCCCGGCGCGTCAGCGTCGGCCAAGGGCGAATTGCCCAGGCGGTCCACCAACATGGTTGAATGGAAATGCCCGCGCTGGGTGGTCAATGTATCCAGCACCGCGGTGGCGATCACAGCAGCCAGGCCTTTGACGGTATTGAACCAGGCCGAGGCAAACGGCCCTTCGATGGGCTGGATACTGCCGGTGGACAGCATCAGCAGAGGCAACACGGCCATCGGCTGACCGAAAATCTGCAGCAGGTACCAGCCGTAAAAGTCGTCACGAATCCACGCCGAAGTCAGGTGAGAACTGCCGATGCAGCACAGCACCAACATGCTCAGGCCAATGCCCAGCACCCAGCGGCAATCGACCCAGCGCAGGTTGCACAGCGCCGCCACCAGCGGCAGCGCAATCAACTGTGGCAGCGCCATCAGCAGCATCACCGGCGCAGTTTGCAGCGGCCGGTAACCCTGGACCTGGGCGAGGAAACTCGACGGGATGATGATCACCGAGGTCAGCACCATCAGCACGCCGGCCAGCACGATCAGGGCGAAGGCCAGGTTGCGCAGGCCGAGCATCTGCAGGTTGAAGAAGGGCAGCGGCTGTGACCATTCGTTGAGCATGAACAGCACCAGCAACACTGTGCCGCCACACAGCAGGAAGGTAATCAGGCCCGATTCGAACCAGTCCAGGCGATTGCCCTGCAACAAGCCGATCACCAGCATGCAAATCGCCGGAAAGCCCAATAGCAGGCCACGCCAGTTGAACTGCTTGAAGCGCTCCAGGCGCAGCGGGTCTTGTGGCAAACCGTAGGCCACGGCCGCCATGGCCAGCAGGCACGGCGCGACGATCTGCCAGAACGCCCACTGCCAGCCGACGTATTCGGTCCACAACGCCGCCAGCGGCGTGCCCAGGCTGGGCCCGAAGGTGGCGGTCAGTGCGTAACCGGCCAACCCGTACAACTTGACGTTGGCCGGCAAAAAACGCAGCGCCACGGTCATCAGCATCGGCGGCAGCGCGCCACCGGCCAGGCCTTGCACGGTACGCAGCAGCAGCAGGCTTTCGTAGTTCGGCGCAAACGGGCAAAGGATGCCCAGCACGGTGAACAAACCGATAGCGCACAGGGTGAAGCGACGCAGGGAAAACGTCACCGAACACCACGGCGCGAAGGCCATGGCTGCCACGGAGGTGGCGGTATAGGCGGCGACCAACCACGTGCCTTCATCAAAGCCGATGTACAGCGCGCCACGGATATCGGCGAGAGCAACCTTGGTGACCATCTCGTTGAGACCGGAGACCAGCACCGCCAGCAACACGCCGAGCAAGCCGATGATGATGCGCGGGCCGAACACGGGTGGGCTCGGGGCCGTAGGTTTGGCTGCGGCCTGGAGGACGGGGGCAGCGAGGGACGTCATGAACAGGTAACTCGGAATGAGAAATACCCGAGCAGTTTAATCAGGCACTCTCATGACAAAAAGTTACTTGTTGGCAGGTTATAAGTGCGCCAGGCGCAACTTTGAACATCAACACTGAACCCTGTGGGAGCTGGCTTGCCTGCGATAGCGCCAGTTCAGTAAGAGATTCAGTGACTGACACGCCGCCTTCGCAGGCAAGCCAGCTCCCACATTCATCCGCGTTCGCTTTATACCGGCTGGGCTTCTAGCCAGGTGGCATGACAGCTTTCGCGCATGGTTTCACGCAGCCATTTGTGCGCCGGGTCTTTGTCGAAACGTGGGTGCCAGGATTGGGCCAGGACCAGGGTTGGCAGTGGAATCGGCAAGGCAAATGCACGCAGTGGCAAGTTCAGACGCTTGGCGCTCAGGAGGGCTTCCTTGGGCACCGGCAGCAGCAGGTCGGAATCGGGCAGCATGAACATCGCACCGTGAAAGCCTGGGGCGATCATGGCCACACGGCGCTCCAGGCCTTGGGCATTCAACGCCGTATCGATGGGCCCACGGGCGATGCCGCGCCGGGAGATGCTGATGTGGGAGTAGCTGGCAAAGCGTGCCGCCGTGATTTCTTCGTCGAACAGCGGGTGGTCTTGTCGTGCCAGGCCGACAAAGGTGGTGGAGAACAGGTTTTGCACCTTCACTTCCGGGCTGGCAGGCATGGTGTTGCTCACCCGCAAGTCCAACCGCCCTTCCCGCAGGGCTTCATCGTCAGTGTCGCCTTCGGGCACAAAGCGCAGCTCACACAACGGCGCCACACGCTCCATGGTGTCGAACAGTCGCCCGCCATACACGCCGATGAAAAAGTCATTGGCGCGCACGCTGAAGCGGCGGCGCAAGGTGCTCAAATCGACTTGGTCCGCCGAACGGAACAGCAACGCAGCCTGCTCCACCACATTGCGCACCTGGCCTTGCAGCTCGAGCGCCTTGGGCGTCGGCACCAGGCCACGGCCGGCACGCACCAGGATAGGGTCACCGACCGCTTCACGGATACGCGTGAGGGTGCGGCTCATGGCGGCCGGGCTAAGGTTCATCCGCCGCGCGGCGCCCACCACACTGCCCTCGTCGAGCAACGCGTCGAGGGCGACCAGCAGGTTCATGTCCGGTAGTTGCATGCCAAGCACTCGTAATCGGTTGGGAGTGAACTGGGCGCAATCCTAGCAGGCTTTATCGCGTTAGAAAGGCGCATCACCCTGAATGGTGGTGCGGTACAACTTGCGCCGCAGATGGCTTGGGCACCCGGCGGCCAGGTGGATCAGCGAGCGGTTGTCCCAGAACACCAGGTCGTGGGGCTGCCACTGATGGCGGTAGATGTTTTCCGGCAGCACGCTGTGGGCGTAGAGCTGGGCCAGCAGGTCACGGCTTTCGTCATCGGGCAGGCCGACGATACGGGTGGTGAAGCCCTCGCTGACGAACAGCGCCTTACGGCCGTTTTCCGAGTGGGTGCGCACAACGGGGTGCACCACTTCGGCAACCTGGGCGAGCTGTTCGGGGGTAAGGGTTGGGCGCCAGTTGCCTTCGAATTTGGTCTCGCTGTAGCGCGCCGTGTAGGAATGCGCGGCGCTGCGGCCTTCGACCGCGTTGCGCAGGTGACCTGGCAAGTGCTCCCAGGCTTTGTGCATATCGGCGAACAGAGTGTCGCCGCCTTCAGATGGCAGTTCCTGGGCATGCAGCATCGAACCCAGGCTGGGCAGTTCTTTGTATGACAGGTCCGAATGCCAGAACTTGCCTGCATCCCCCAGGCCGATGGATTGGCCGTTCTCGATGATGTTGGAAACGATCAGGATCTCGGGGTGGTTGGCCAACAGGAACTGCTTGAGCACATGGATCTGCAACACGCCGAAACGGCGGCTGAAGGCGATCTGTTGTTCGGGGGTGATGCGTTGGTCGCGGAACACGATGACGTGGTAGTCCAAGTGTGCGCGATGGATGCGGGCGAAGTCCTGCTCGTTGACTGGGCGGGACAAGTCCAGGCCGATGATCTCGGCGCCGACACTGCCGGGGAAGGGGTGGATGTCGAAGGTTTGGAGGGCGGTGGTGGCAGACATTTGATTCATTCCCGGCGGACAGGGGAGTGAATTTATAGGCATAAGGATGGAAGCTTAAATACCGTTAGCGCATATGGATATGGCGTTTGGTTTGAGCTGTAGCGTGATGCTGACGGCTCACCGGGGGCAAGCCCCCTCCCACATTCTGATTGGTGAACACATTCAAATGTGGGAGCTGGCTTGCCTGCGATGAGGTCGGACAGGCGCTGAAGATCAACGCTCGTGCAACGCCTCGGCCCGCGCCTTGATGATCGGCTTGAGCAGGTAGCTTAGGATGCTTTTCTTGCCGGTGATGATATCCACCGAAGCAACCATGCCGGGGATGATCAGCAGCGGCTTCTCATCGGTGCCCAAGTGGCTGCGGTCGGTGCGCAGAGTGATCATGTAGTAGGTGGTCTTCTTGTCTTCATCCGTGATGGTGTCGGCGCCGATGCGTTCGAGCTTGGCCTTCAGGCCACCGTAGACCGTGTAGTCGTAAGCGGTGAACTTGACCACCGCTTCCTGCCCTGGGTGCAGGAAGGCGATGTCTTGCGGGCGGATCTTGGCTTCTACCAGCAGGGTGTCGTCCAGCGGCACGATTTCAACCATATCGCTGCCCGGCTGGATCACACCCCCAACGGTGTTGACCAGCAACTGCTTGACGATCCCGCGCACTGGCGAGGTGACCAGGGTGCGGCTGACC
Source organism: Pseudomonas sp. WS 5503 (assembly GCF_012985385.1). NCBI lineage: Bacteria > Pseudomonadati > Pseudomonadota > Gammaproteobacteria > Pseudomonadales > Pseudomonadaceae > Pseudomonas > Pseudomonas sp. WS 5503. Next base: position 14,448 of record NZ_JAAQWI010000003.1, on the reverse strand, counting down.
CGGTCTTCCAGCGCGCGGCCGGTGGACTCGGCCTTGTTCAGTTCAGTACGGGCTTCGTTGAGTTGGGTCAGGGCTTCGCTGCGGAATTTGCCGCGGGTTTCATCGATCTTGCGTTGCACTTCCTTGATCGCCGATTCAGCACGCGGGATCGCCAGGGTGGTTGCGTCCAACTGCCCGCGGGTTTCCATTTCGGCGCGCTTGAGGCGCAGCACTTCTACCGGCGACACCGCGCCCTGGGCCACTAGAGGCTCGGACATGTTGATTTCCTGGCGTTGCAGGGACAACTGGCTGCGGTATTGGCCCTGCTTGGAGGTGAACTCGCGCAGTTCCTGTTGGCGTTGCACGAGTTGTTCCTGCAAGCCGCCGACTTCGTCTTTCAACTGCTGGCGGCGGCTTTCATACAAGGAGCGCTCGTTGGCGGCCTGGCTCGGCGCGGCCTTGAGCACCTCGTCAGGGATGTTCAGCGGGCGGTCATCCACCTGGGCGCTCAAACGCTCGACACGCAGTTGCATGGCTAGGCGCAGGGCTTCGGTTTCCCCGGCGTTGGAGACAAACCGCGTGTCGTCGAGACGAATCAACGGCGCGCCAGCCTCTACGATCTGGCCTTCCTTGACGTACAGCTCGGCGACGATGCCGCCTTCAAGGTTCTGGATTTTCTGCAGCTTGGACGACGGAATCGCCTTGCCGTCGCCACGGGTCACTTCGTCGATCTGGGAGAAACCGGCCCACACCACCAGAAATACAAAGAACGCGATGATTGCCCAGATGGTCAGGCGGATGACCCGTGGCGCATCTTCGATCAGCGCCTTGTTGACCTCGGGCAGCGGCTGGCCCTGCAGCGAATCGGAGCCTTTGAAGTAGCGGCCGACCGCACTCTTGATGGAGTTAAGCAACACTGATCTGCCCCTTCTTCAACGCTTCCATGACCACGGCTTTCGGGCCGTCCGCGAGAATCTGCCCACGGTCGACCACCAGCAGGCGATCAACCAGGGAGAGCAGTGAGGCTCGGTGCGTGACCAGCACCACGGTTTTGTTTTGCACCACGGCTTGCAGGCGTTGCTTCAAGCGTTCTTCACCGGTGTTGTCCATGGCGCTGGTGGGTTCGTCCAGCAGCAGCATGGGCGGGTTGAGCAGCAGCGCACGGGCCAGTGCAACGTTCTGGCGCTGGCCGCCGGACAGGTTCTGCCCACGCTCGCCGACTTGCAGCTCGTAGCCTTGGGGATGCAGGCGGGCAAATTCGTGCACGCCAGCCAGTTCGGCGGCTTGCAGGACCATTTCATCCTCGACGTAGCGCGCACCGCTGACCAGGTTGTCGCGCAGGGTGCCGGCCAGCAATTGAATGTCTTGGGCGACATAGCCGATGTTGTGGCGCAGTTCGCTCACGTCGATCTGGCGCACGTCCACGCCGTCCACCAGCAAGGAGCCGGAGTCGGGTTGGTAAAGGCCGACGATCAGCTTGGCCAGGGAGCTTTTGCCCGAGCCGCTGCGGCCGATGATGCCGATTTTTTCCCCTGGCTTGATCACCAGGTTGATGTTTTTCAGCGCCAGGTTCTGCTGGTTCGGGTAAGTGAAGTTCAGGCCCCGGCACTCGATGGCGCCTTGCAGGGTGCGCCGGCTCATGGGGCGCTCTTCGAAGTTGCGCTCCTGGGGCAGCTCCATCATCTGGTCCACCGAGGTCATGGTGACCTTGGCTTGCTGATAGCGCGTCAGCAGGCCCGACAGCGAGGCCAGCGGGCTCAAGGCGCGACCACTGAGCATGTAGCAGGCAATCAGGCCGCCCATGCTGAGGTTGCCGTCGATGATCTGGTACACGCCGAACACGATCATGATCACGCCGGCCAGTTGCTGGATCAGCAGGGTCATGTTCATCGACAGGCCCGACAGCAACTTCACCCGCAGCTCAAGCCGGCTCAGGGTGCCGATGGTCTGTTCCCAGCCGTACTGACGCTCGCTCTCGGCATTGTTGACCTTGACCGCATCGAGCCCGGCGAGGGTTTCGATCAGGCTCGACTGGCGCTCGGCGGCCAGCGCCATCGTGCGTTCCATGGTTGCGACCAGGGGCTTTTGCAAGGCGTAGCCGATGCCCAGGGCCAGTGGGAACGCCAGCACCGGGATCCACACCAGGTGCCCGCCGAGAATGGCGATGACCAGGAAGATCAGCAGCGTAAACGGCAAGTCGATAAGGCTGGTGAGGGTCAGCGACGCGAGGAAGTCGCGCAGGCTTTGAAACTCATGGATGTTCTGCGCGAAGCTGCCGACCCGCGCCGGGCGGTATTTCATGGACATGCCGACGATGCGCTCGAACAGCGTGGCCGAGATGATCAGGTCGGTCTTTTTACCGGCCAGGTCCAGGCACAGGCTGCGCAGGCTTTTGAGGATCAGGTCGAACAGGTAGGCACCGCAGATGCCCACGGCCAGCACCCACAGGGTGGCGGTGGCCTGGTTCGGCACAACGCGGTCGTACACGTTCATCACGAACAGCGGCGCGGCCATGGCGATGATGTTGATCAGGAAGCTGGCGGCGATGGCGTCGGTGTAGAGCCAGCGTGAACGCATGAGGGTGTCACGGAACCACGAGCGCGCCCGCGGAATCAGGCTGCCGTGGTTGACGTCGAACTTGTGCTGCGGCTGTGCAAAGAAGACTTTGCCGATGTAGTCGTCGGCCAGTGCTTCGCGCTTGATCAGCACTTCACCGCCGTCGCTTTCGCTGAGCAGGATCCGCGCTTCATCTTCGCCCTCCCAGCCCACCAGCACGGTACTGCGACCGTCCTTGAGCAACAGCAGCGCCGGCAGTGCAATGGTCGGGATCTGTTCCAACTTGCGTTGCAGCAGCCGGCCTTGCAACCCGGCCCGCGCAGCGGCACGCGGTAGCAGTTCGGCACTCAAGCGTTGCGAAGGCAGCGGCAGGCCGGTGGTGAGCATGGCCGCACTGGCCGGTTTTTGATGCAGGGCGCAGAGCGCCAACAACCCGTCGAGTAACGGGTCGTCGTGCAGTGCGCGTGGATCATGACTGAGATGAACTCGACTGACTTCAGGTTCCACGCGGGGCACTCTCGACTAACAGATGGGGCTATTGGGGTGGCTCAATTCATCCCAGGCAGTTGGACTTTAGGTTTCACGTCGTTCTGCACGACGGAGGCCATTGGTGCAACCACTCCCTGGCTCTTGAGCAATTCGCCCATGGTCGCCTTGATTCGGTACTGAGTAAATAACTGAATGTTCTTGATTTCTTCCAGGCGGCGGGAAGCGGTGAACAATTCATTTTCGCTGTCGAGCAAATCCAACAGCGTACGTTGACCAAGGCTGAACTGTTGCTGGTAGGACGTGCGTACGCGGGTGCTGTGATCCACGTACTGCTGGGCGACCGGCAATTGCGCATTGGCGTTGTTCAGGGCGTTCCAGGCCAAGCCTAGTTCTTCATTGAGTTGGCGCAAGGCATTGTTACGGATGTCCAGCGCCTGGTTGGCCTGGTAGGACTTCGATTGCAGGTCGGCCTTGTTGCTACCACCGGCGAACAGGTTGAAGCGCATGCGCACCATGGCTTCCCAACCATTGCTGTGGTTGGGATCACCGGAGACGTTGTTGTCGGCGTTGGTACCCAATTCAGCGTCAAAACGCGGATAGAAGTTGGACTTGGCGGCGTCGTACTGCTTCTCGGCGGCAGAGATATCCGACTCGGCCGAACGCAGGATCGGGCTGTTGTCGAGCATCTGGCGACGCGCTTCATTCAGGTCTGCCGGCAGCATGGCCATGAATGGGGCCGGACGCTCGAGTTCGTCGGGCATCTGGCCGACGGCGCTGAGGTAGTTGACCTGCGCATCGGCCAGGTTGGTCTGCTCGGTGATCAAGTTATTACGGGCCTGGGCCAGGCGCGCTTCGGCCTGGTCCTGGTCGGCACCGTTGCCGACGCCGCGCTCGGTGCGCAACTTGATCTGGTCGTAGATGCGTTCGTGGTTGCGCAGGTTATCTTCGGCCAGGCGTACGAACTCACGACGGGTCAATACTTCCAGGTAAACCTGGGCAACGGTCAGCGCGGTGCGCTCGGAAGTCCCGAGCAAAGAGTAAGCGCGGGAATTAACGTTGGCTTGTTGACGCCCGACTTCGCTGGAGGTGGCGAAACCGTCAAAAATCATTTGCTGCAGGCGCAGGCTGGATTCACCGCGGTTGAGCGTGTCCCAGTGATTGCCGCCAGGGTTGTTGGCGCGGGTGGTGGCGTTGTCGGTTCCTTGGCGGCCGTAACCGGCGTTCAGGTCGACACGCGGCAAGTAGCCGCCTTGTGCGGCGCGCAATTGGTAATCGGCAGCGATGCGGCTGTTAACACCTGCCTGGATTTCCGGGTGTACATCCAATGCCTGTTGCATGGCTTGGGGCAGTGTCTGGGCTTGTACGAAACTGGCGGCGAGAACGAACGGTATTGCCTTGAACAGGTGCAGACGCATTTAAAATTCCCTAGGACTTCTTGTCTCAAATCACAGCGATTGGCACCGCTGCGTCGGATAATGGCTACCGTAATGACCGTACGTCGGAAAGTTCAAAAAGCGGAACTGCTTCACACACATGTAGGACGGTTCGCCGCATAAATATCAATGTGACATTACGGGGCCGATTGTTTAGGATGGCGGCCCTAAGGTCAATAGTTTGGCACTAACTAGATAGCTAAAAAATCTAGCCAATTATTTGACGTCAATGCATATATAGACTACGCCCTCCCAATTGGCAGCCCTAATAGCGCGCTGCGAAATGGAATTTGTCGAAACGGATCGCCGGAGAAAATTTTAATGAGCAGTGTTGTTGCCATCGTCAAAAGCATTGTTGGTCAAGTTTTCGTTATTTCTCCGGAAGGTGCTCGGCGCGTCCTCGTTGAAGGTGATCGCTTGTTCGCGGGCGACCAGATCGACACCGGTATGTCGGGCGCCGTGAGCCTGGAGCTGGCCGACGGTCGCATTCTGGACCTGGGCCGTGACACCCAGTGGAGCGCCGACCTGCCGGACTCCAGCCTCGACCTCGCCGCTGCCAGCGAGCAAGCCGCGCCATCGGTTGCCGAGCTGCAACAAGCCATCGCCGCTGGCGCCGACCCGACCACCGACCTGGAAGCCACCGCCGCCGGCGCAAACGCTGCCGGTAACGGCGCAGCCGGGGGTGGCCACAGCTTCGTGGTGCTGGACGCGACCGCCGGCCGTGTCGATCCGACCATCGGCTTCCCCACCGGTACGCTTGGTCAGGGCACTTCGGCTCTCAACGCGCTGACCGGTGCCCCAGGCTCCGCTGACGCGGGCAACCTGGTGCTGCAGCCTTCGACCCTGTCCCTGAGCGCAACCCCCACCATCACCGAAGCCGGTGGTGTGCTGACCTACACCGCGACCGTGACGCGGCCATCCAGCAGCGACCTTACCGTCACCTTATCCAATGGCGCGGTGATTACCATCCCGTCAGGCCAACTGACCGGTACGGTCAACGTACCCCTGGCTCCCAACGACACCCCGTACAACGATCCGAGCCAGATCAGCGTGGGCGTTACGGGCACCACCGGTGGCGGCAACCTGGTATTGACCATCGACCCTAACCCGGCCGTGACGCAGATCACCGACACCATCGACACCACCACGGTCACTCTAACGGCTGGTTCGACCGTGACCGAAGGCGGCCAGATCACCTACACCGCCACCTTGACCAACCCGGCGCAGACGCCGGTGAATGTCACCTTGAGCAATGGCTCGGTGATCACCATCAAGGCGGGCGAATCGACGGGTACCGTTGTGGTCGATACACCGGTCAACGACGTCTACAACAATGGTTCGACGGTCAGCACCACGATCACGGGCGCAACGGGCGGTAACTTCGAGAACCTGGTACCGAATACCACGCCAGCGGTTACCACCATTACCGATTCGATCGACACCACCACGGTCACCCTGACCGCGGGTTCGACCGTGACCGAAGGCGGCCAGATCACCTACACCGCCACCTTGACCAACCCGGCGCAGATGCCTGTGAATGTCACCTTGAGCAATGGCTCGGTGATCACCATTAAAGCGGGTGAGTCGACAGGCAGCGTTGTCGTTGATACGCCGGCCAACGACGTTTACAACAATGGCTCTACCGTCAGCACCACCATCACGGGCGCAACGGGCGGTAACTTCGAGAACCTGGTACCGAATACAACGCCAGCGGTCACCACCATTACCGATTCGATCGACACCACCACGGTCACCCTGACCGCGGGTTCGACCGTGACCGAAGGCGGCCAGATCACCTACACCGCCACCTTGACCAACCCGGCGCAGACGCCTGTGAATGTCACCTTGAGCAATGGCTCGGTGATCACCATTAAAGCGGGTGAGTCGACAGGCAGCGTTGTCGTTGATACGCCGGCCAACGACGTTTACAACAATGGCTCTACCGTCAGCACCACCATCACGGGCGCAACGGGCGGTAACTTCGAGAACCTGGTACCGAATACAACGCCAGCGGTCACCACCATTACCGATTCGATCGACACCACCACGGTCACCCTGACCGCTGGTTCGACCGTGACCGAAGGCGGTCAGATCACCTACACCGCCACCTTGACCAACCCGGCGCAGACGCCTGTGAATGTCACCTTGAGCAATGGCTCGGTGATCACCATCAAGGCCGGTGAGTCGACAGGCAGCGTTGTCGTTGATACGCCAGCTAATGACGTCTACGTCAACGGCAGCACCGTCAGTACGACGATTACGGGCGCGACTGGCGGCAATTTCGAGAGCCTGGTGCCGAGCACCACGCCAGCGGTTACCACCATTACCGATTCGATCGACACCACCACTGTGACGCTGACAGCCCCAACCGAGGCGAACGAAGGTGGTCAGGTGACGTATACCGCCACGCTTTCCAATAAAGCGGGCACTGATGTCACGTTGAAGTTGGATAACGGTTCGTCGATCACCATCAAAGCTGGCGAAACCGTTGGCACCGTGACCGTGCCCGCCCCTATCGATGACGTGTTCATCGACAAAAGCACCCAAACGGTCAAGATCACCGAAACCACCGGCGGCAACTTCGAAAAACTGGAAGTTGCAGGCAGCGGCGCGACCACCACGATCAACGACACCATCGACAAAGTTGATGTGGTTCTGACCGCTACCACCACCGTTGGCGAAGGCGGCAACATCGTCTACACCGCTAGCCTTGTGGATAAAAACGGCGCGCCGGTGACTAACATCACTAACCCGTTGACCGTCACTTTGGATAACGGTCAGACCATTACTATCGGTGTTAACCAATCCAGCGGCACCGTTACCACCGTGGCGCCAGACGATATTTATAAAGGCGATCAGACCGTCACCGCTGCTATCAAGGGTGTGACCGGCGGCGAGCATTTTGAAAATCTGGTTCCAGGTACTACCCCAGTTAACACGACCGTTACCGATACACCGGGCACCGATAACACCACTACCGTGACACTGACGGCTCCGACCGAGGCGAATGAGGGTGGCGAGATCACTTACACCGCCACGCTTTCCAACAAAGCGGGCACTGACGTCACGCTGAAGTTGGATAACGGCTCAAGCATCACCATCAAAGCTGGCGAAACCGTTGGCACCGTGACCGTCCCTGCGCCTACCGATGACGTGTTCATCGACAAGAGCACGCAGACCGTTCAGATCACCGAGGCCACTGGCGGCAACTTCGAAAAACTCGAAGTGGCAGGCAACGGCTCGACCACCACGATCAACGACACCATCGACAAGGTCGATGTAGTTCTGACGGCCACTACCACTGTCGGCGAAGGCGGCAACATCGTCTACACCGCCAGCCTTGTGGATAAAAACGGCGCACCGGTGACTAACATCACCAACCCGCTGACCGTGACCTTGGATAACGGCAAGACAATCACCATCGGTGTGAACCAGTCGAGTGGCTCTGTCACCACTATCGCGCCGGATGACGTTTATAAAGGCGACCAGACCGTCACTACCGCTATCAAAGGCGTCACTGGTGGCGAGCACTTTGAAAACTTGGTCCCTGGCACGACGGCAGTGAACACCACTGTCACCGACACCCCCGGTACCGACAACACAACGACTGTCATCCTGACTGCGCCAAATGCAGTTAACGAAGGTGGCCAGATCACGTACACCGCGACCTTGAGCAACAAGGCCGGCACCGACGTCACGCTGAAACTCGACAACGGCTCAAGCATCACCATCAAGGCTGGCGAAACCGTAGGCACCGTCACTGTCCCTGCGCCTACCGATGACGTGTTCATCGACAAGAGCACGCAGACCGTCAAGATCACCGAGACCACTGGCGGCAACTTCGAGAAGTTAGAAGTCGCAGGCAACGGCGCGACCACCACGATCAACGACACCATCGACAAAGTCGATGTGGTCCTGACCGCCACCACCACCGTCGGTGAAGGCGGCAATATCGTCTACACCGCCAGCCTTGTGGATAAAAACGGCGCACCGGTGACTAACATCACCAACCCGCTGACCGTGACCTTGGATAACGGCAAGACAATCACCATCGGTGTGAACCAGTCGAGTGGCTCTGTCACCACTATCGCGCCGGATGACGTTTATAAAGGCGACCAGACCGTCACTACCGCTATCAAAGGCGTCACTGGTGGCGAGCACTTTGAAAACTTGGTCCCTGGCACGACGGCAGTGAACACCACTGTCACCGACACCCCCGGTACCGACAACACAACGACTGTCATCCTGACTGCGCCAAATGCAGTTAACGAAGGTGGCCAGATCACGTACACCGCGACCTTGAGCAACAAGGCCGGCACCGACGTCACGCTGAAACTCGACAACGGCTCAAGCATCACCATCAAGGCTGGCGAAACCGTAGGCACCGTCACTGTCCCTGCGCCTACCGATGACGTGTTCATCGACAAGAGCACGCAGACCGTCAAGATCACCGAGACCACTGGCGGCAACTTCGAGAAGTTAGAAGTCGCAGGCAACGGCGCAACCACCACGATCAACGACACCATCGACAAAGTCGATGTGGTCCTGACCGCCACCACCACCATTGGTGAAGGCGGCAATATCGTCTATACCGCCAGCCTTGTGGATAAGAACGGCGCGCCGGTGACCAACATCACCAACCCGCTGACCGTTACCTTGGACAACGGTAAAACCATCACCATCGGCGTAAACCAATCGAGCGGTAGCGTTTCGGTTGTTGCTCCTGATGATGTGTACAAGGGCGACCAAACCGTCACCACCGCCATCAAAGGCGTGACCGGCGGCGAGCACTTCGAAAATCTGGTTCCAGGTACTACCCCGGTTAACACCACCGTTACTGATACACCGGGCACCGATAACACCACGACCGTAACGCTGACAGCTCCCACCGAGGCGAATGAGGGTGGGCAGATTACGTACACCGCCACGCTTTCCAACAAAGCGGGCACTGACGTCACGCTGAAGTTGGACAACGGCTCGTCGATCACCATCAAGGCTGGCGAAACTGTTGGGACCGTCACCGTGCCCGCCCCTACCGATGACGTGTTCATCGACAAGAGCACGCAGACCGTCAAGATAACCGAGACCACTGGCGGCAACTTCGAGAAGTTAGAAGTCGCAGGCAACGGCGCAACCACCACGATCAACGACACCATCGACAAGGTCGATGTAGTTCTGACGGCCACTACCACTGTCGGCGAAGGCGGCAACATCGTCTACACCGCCAGCCTTGTGGATAAAAACGGCGCGCCGGTGACCAACATCAACAATCCGCTGACTGTGACTTTGGATAACGGCCAGACCATCACTATTGGCGTAAACCAATCGAGCGGTAGCGTTTCGGTTCTAGCTCCTGATGATGTGTACAAAGGCGACCAGACCGTTACCACTGCTATCAAAGGCGTGACCGGCGGCGAGCACTTCGAAAATCTGGCTCCAGGTACTACCCCGGTTAACACCACCGTTACTGATACACCAGGTACAGACAACATCACTACTGTGACGCTGACAGCGCCTAACGCTGTTAACGAAGGTGGACAGATTACGTACACCGCCACGCTTTCCAACAAAGCGGGCACTGACGTAACACTGAAACTCGACAACGGTTCAAGCATCACCATCAAGGCCGGCGACACTGTTGGCACTGTGACCGTGCCCGCCCCTACCGATGACGTGTTCATCGATAAGAGCACCCAGACCGTCAAGATCACCGAAACCAGTGGTGGCAACTTCGAAAAGCTCGAAGTGGCAGGCAGCGGCGCGACCACTACGATCAACGACACCATCGACAAGGTTGATGTAGTTCTGACCGCCACTACCACTGTTGGTGAAGGCGGCAATATCGTCTACACCGCTAGCCTTGTGGATAAGAACGGCGCGCCGGTGACTAACATCACCAACCCGTTGACCGTCACCCTCGATAACGGCAAAACCATCACCATCGGCGTAAACCAATCGAGCGGTAGCGTTTCGGTTATTGCTCCTGATGATGTGTATAAGGGCGACCAAACCGTCACCACGGCTATCAAAGGCGTGACTGGCGGCGAGCATTTTGAAAACCTGGTCCCAGGTACAGATAACGTCACTACAACTGTGACTGATACACCGGGTACCGATAACACCACTACCGTGACACTGACGGCTCCGACCGAGGCGAGCGAAGGTGGTCAGATTACCTATACCGCGACCTTGAGCAACAAGGCTGGCACTGACGTCACCCTGAAGCTGGATAACGGCTCGTCGATCATGATCAAGGCTGGCGACACTGTTGGCACCGTGACTGTCCCTGCGCCTACCGATGACGTGTTCATCGACAAGAGCACGCAGACGGTCAAGATCACCGAAACCACCGGCGGCAATTTCGAAAAACTCGAAGTGGCAGGCGACGGCGCAACCACCACCATCAATGACACCATCGACAAGGTAGATGTGGTCCTGACCGCTACTACCACCGTCGGCGAAGGCGGCAATATCGTCTACACCGCCAGCCTTGTGGATAAAAACGGCGCACCGGTGACCAACATCACCAATCCGCTGACCGTGACCCTGGATAACGGCAAGACCATCACTATTGGCGTAAACCAGTCGAGCGGTTCTATCACCACCATCGCGCCGGATGACGTGTACAAAGGCGACCAGACCGTCACTACCGCCATCAAAGGCGTGACCGGCGGCGAGCACTTTGAAAATCTGGTTCCAGGTACTACCCCGGTTAACACCACCGTTACTGATACACCGGGCACCGATAACACCACTACCGTAACGCTGACAGCTCCGACCGAAGCGAATGAGGGTGGCCAGATCACCTATACCGCGACCTTGAGCAATAAGGCCGGTACCGACGTCACGCTGAAGTTGGATAACGGCTCTTCGATCACCATCAAGGCTGGCGACACGGTTGGCACCGTGACTGTCCCTGCGCCTACCGATGACGTGTTCATCGACAAGAGCACGCAGACGGTCAAGATCACCGAAACCACCGGCGGCAACTTCGAAAAACTGGAAGTTGCAGGCAGCGGCGCAACGACCACGATCAACGACACGATCGACAAAGTTGATGTGATTCTGACCGCTACCGCCACCGTTGGTGAAGGCGGCAACATCGTCTACACCGCCAGCCTTGTGGATAAAAACGGCGCACCGGTGACTAACATCACCAATCCGCTGACCGTCACCCTCGATAACGGCAAGACCATTACCATTGGTGTGAATCAGTCGAGTGGCTCTATCACCACCATCGCGCCGGATGATGTGTACAAAGGCGACCAAACTGTCACTACCGCCATCAAAAGCGTGACCGGCGGCGAGCACTTCGAAAACCTGGTCCCTGGCACGACGGCAGTGAACACTACTGTCACCGATAACCCTGGCACCGATAACACCACCACCGTTACGTTGACGGCTCCGGCTGAGGCAAACGAAGGTGGTCAGATTACGTACACCGCGACCTTGAGCAACAAGGCCGGTACTGACGTCATCTTGAAGCTGGATAACGGCTCTTCGATCACCATCAAGGCTGGCGACACGGTTGGCACCGTAACCGTGCCCGCGCCGACCGATGACGTGTTCATCGATAAGAGCACTCAGACCGTCAAGATCACCGACGCTTCCGGCGGCAACTTCGAAAAACTGGAAGTTGCAGGTAACGGCGCGACCACCACGATCAACGACACCATCGACAAAGTTGATGTGGTCCTGACGGCCACCACCACCGTTGGTGAAGGCGGCAACATCGTCTACACCGCTAGCCTTGTGGATAAAAACGGTGCGCCGGTGACTAACATCACCAATCCGTTGACCGTCACCTTGGATAATGGCCAGACCATCACCATCGGCGTAAACCAATCGAGCGGTAGCGTTTCGGTTATTGCTCCTGATGATGTGTATAAGGGCGACCAAACCGTCACCACGGCTATCAAAAGCGTGACTGGCGGCGAGCACTTCGAAAACCTGGTCCCTGGCACTACGGCAGTGAACACCACTGTCACCGATACCCCCGGTACCGACAACACAACGACTGTCACCCTGACTGCGCCAAGTGCGGTTAACGAAGGTGGTCAGATTACCTACACCGCGACCTTGAGCAACAAGGCTGGCACTGACGTCACCCTGAAGCTGGATAACGGCTCGTCGATCACCATCAAGGCTGGCGAAACTGTTGGCACCGTGACTGTCCCTGCGCCTACCGATGACGTGTTTATCGATAAGAGCACCCAGACCGTTAAGATCGCCGAGACCACCGGCGGCAATTTCGAAAAACTCGAAGTGGCAGGCGACGGCGCAACGACCACGATCAACGACACCATCGACAAAGTTGATGTGGTCCTGACGGCCACCACCACCGTTGGCGAAGGCGGCAACATCGTTTACACCGCCAGCCTTGTGGATAAAAACGGTGCGCCGGTGACTAACATCACCAACCCGTTGACCGTCACCTTGGATAATGGCCAGACCATCACCATCGGCGTAAACCAGACTAGCGGTAGCGTTTCGGTTCTTGCTCCTGATGATGTCTATAAAGGCGATCAAACCGTCACCACCGCTATCAAAAGCGTGACCGGCGGCGAGCACTTCGAAAACCTGGTCCCTGGCACTACGGCAGTGAACACCACTGTCACCGATACCCCCGGTACCGACAACACAACGACTGTCACCCTGACTGCGCCAAGTGCGGTTAACGAAGGTGGTCAGATTACCTACACCGCGACCTTGAGCAACAAGGCTGGCACTGACGTCACCCTGAAGCTGGATAACGGCTCGTCGATCACCATCAAGGCTGGCGAAACTGTTGGCACCGTGACTGTCCCTGCGCCTACCGATGACGTGTTTATCGATAAGAGCACCCAGACCGTTAAGATCGCCGAGACCACCGGCGGCAATTTCGAAAAACTCGAAGTGGCAGGCGACGGCGCAACGACCACGATCAACGACACCATCGACAAAGTTGATGTGGTCCTGACGGCCACCACCACCGTTGGCGAAGGCGGCAACATCGTTTACACCGCCAGCCTTGTGGATAAAAACGGTGCGCCGGTGACTAACATCACCAACCCGTTGACCGTCACCCTCGATAACGGCAAAACCATCACCATCGGCGTAAACCAATCGAGCGGTAGCGTTTCGGTTATTGCTCCTGATGATGTGTATAAGGGCGACCAAACCGTCACCACGGCTATCAAAGGCGTGACTGGCGGCGAGCATTTTGAAAACCTGGTCCCAGGTACAGATAACGTCACTACAACTGTGACTGATACACCGGGTACCGACAACACCACTACCGTGACACTGACGGCTCCGACCGAGGCGAGCGAAGGTGGTCAGATCACCTACACCGCGACCTTGAGCAACAAGGCTGGCACTGACGTCACCCTGAAGCTAGATAACGGCTCGTCGATCACCATCAAGGCTAGCGAAACTGTTGGCACCGTAACCGTACCCGCGCCTACCGATGACGTGTTCATTGACAAGAGCACGCAGACGGTCAAGATCACTGAGACCTCTGGCGGCAATTTCGAGAAATTGGAAGTTGCGGGCGATGGTGCGACCACTACGATCAACGACACCATCGACAAAGTCGACGTCGTCCTGACGGCCACTACCACCGTCGGCGAAGGCGGCAATATCGTCTACACCGCCAGCCTTGTGGATAAAAACGGCGCAGCGGTGACTAACATCACCAATCCGTTGACCGTCACCTTGGATAATGGCCAGACCATCACCATCGGCGTAAACCAGACTAGCGGTAGCGTTTCGGTTCTTGCTCCTGATGATGTCTATAAAGGCGATCAAACCGTCACCACCGCTATCAAAGGCGTGACCGGCGGCGAGCACTTTGAAAATCTGGTTCCAGGTACTACCCCAGTTAACACGACCGTTACCGATACACCGGGTACCGACAACACCACGACTGTCACCTTGACTGCGCCAAGTGCTGTTAACGAAGGTGGCCAGATCACGTACACCGCCACGCTGTCCAACAAAGCGGGCACTG